>NZ_CP059900.1:3109888-3731866 GCF_014126825.1 Tomitella gaofuii
GCGCGGCGACAAGATTGGGCCAGATGCGCGGATCGTCGGCCGCGAGCCCGCCCCGCGGACCGTAGTAGGACAGCGAATCGGCGAGGACGAGCAGCACCGGCCGCTCATCCCGCCCGTCGTCCACCGTCGTGATCGTCTCAACCGACATCGTCCGCACCGCTCCCCGCATCCGCGTTCCACACGTTCAACCGCCACGGCGGCGACGACCGCCCTCTCCGCGAAGTCAGTTCGGTCCAGCCGGTGTTGCCGATGCCGCCGATCACCGGCCAGGTGTCCACCGGCAGCCCCAGCAACGCCGCGGTCACCGCCGCGATCACCCCGCCGTGCGCCACCACCAGCAAGGGCCGGTCCGCCCACGTACCGCTGCGGTCGATCTGCGCGACGAACTCCTCGATCACCGGCACCGCGCGCGCGGCCACGTGGACCCGCGACTCGCCGCCGGGCGGGGCCCAGGTGGCGTCCGCGCGCCAGTGGTCCCGCGCGCCCGGGTACACGGCGTCCACCTCGTAGTGGGTGCGCCCCTGCCACTCGCCCAGGTGCGTCTCACGCAACCGGGGATCCGTCTGCACCGCGACGCCCGTGGCCGCGCCCACCGCGAGCGCGGTGTCGTAGGCCCGGTGCAGGTCGGAAGCGACGATGGCGTGCGGGCGCATCGCCGCGAACGCCACGCCGGCCGCGCGCGCCTGGCGCCCGCCCAGGTCCGACAGCGCAGTGTCCAGCTGGCCCTGCATGCGGCTTTCGGCGTTGTGCTCGGTCTGGCCGTGACGCAGCAGGACCACCCTGCGTTCTGTCACCTGGCCGACTCCACCTGCCCGGCAGTCCCGTCGAGGGGCACCTCGGGGCAGTCCTTCCACAGCTTCTCCAGCGCGTAGTACTCGCGTTCGTCGTCGTGCTGGATGTGCACCACCATGTCGACGTAGTCGAGCAGCGCCCAGCGGCCCTCACGCACGCCCTCGCGGCGCGCCGGCCGGTGCCCCGCCTCCCGCAGCTTCTCCTCGACGTTGTCGACGATCGCGGAGACCAGCCGCTCGTTGGGGGCCGACGCGATCACGAAGCAGTCGGTGATGACGAGGCGCTCGGAGACGTCGAGGATGCGCACGTCGGTGGCCTTCTTGTCCGCGGCGGCGGCTGCGGCGACCCGCGCCATCGAGGCGGCCTCGGCGGTAGCTGTCACGAGTGGTTCTCCCCTGTGTCGGCGGTGGTGTGCGGCCCGGCAAGGCGCGGTGCCGAGGTGCGGGCGGTGCCGTCCGCGCGGACGGCGTGTGCGGGACGGTACAGGTTGCGCTTGGCGATGTACTGCACGACACCGTCGGGCACGAGGTACCAGACGGGCCGGGACCGCGCCGCACGCTCCCGGCACTCCGTCGAGGATATCGCCAAGGCCGGGACCTCGACCACGCTGACCGTGTCTTCGGGCCGACCGCGCAGCATCTCCTCGAGCGGACCCACATCGAGGTCGTAGCCGGGACGGGTGACGCCGACGAACTTGGCCAGCTCGAACAGTTCCTCCCAACGTTGCCAGGTCAGGATCGTCGAGATCGCGTCGGCCCCGGTGATGAAGTACAGGTCCGCGTCGCCGTGCTGGGCGCGCAGGTCGCGGAGGGTATCGACCGTGAAGGTGGTGCCCGGGCGGTCGATGTCCACGCGGCTGACCGAGAAGCGGGGGTTCGACGCGGTGGCGATGACCGTCATCAGGTAGCGGTCCTCCGGCTGGCTGACCCGGCGCGACGCCTTCTGCCACGGGTTGCCGGTGGGCACGAAGACCACCTCGTCGAGATCGAACAGGCCGGCCACCTCGCTGGCCGCCACCAGATGGCCGTGGTGGATCGGGTCGAAGGTGCCGCCCATGACGCCCAGCCGTCGCCTGCGTCCGCCGGGTGAGGATTCCATGGATGACGAGCTTACGGACTGCTAGATCGGCAGCAACCGCGAGATCACCCCGGTCAGCTGCTCGGCGGTCCGGCACTCGTACATCGGCACGACGGTCCCGTACGCGGTGGCGACCGAATCGCCCGTGCCCCACTGGCCCGCCGGTTCGGGGTTGAGCCAGTGCGTCTGCCGCGCGGCCTGACGCATCCGCTGCAGCGCGGCCAGGTTGGGGTCCCGGTAGTTGTTGCGGGCGTCGCCGAGGATGAGCAGTGACGACTTGTCGGTGAGCGCGTGAGCGTACTCCTCGGCGAATCCGCCCAGCGCATTGCCGTAGTCGGAGTGCCCGTCGTAGGTGATCAGCCGGGCCTCGCGCACCATCCGCGACATCGCGACGCCCAGGTCGGAACCGGCCTCGAAGAATCCGCTCACCTCGTCGGTGGTGTCGATGAACGCGAACACCCGCACGCGCGAGAACTGCTCACGCAACGTGTGCACCAGCTGCAGCGTGAAATGGCTGAAACCGGCCACCGAGCCGGACACGTCGCACAGCACCACCAGCTCGGGACGCGCGGGCCGCGGCTTGCGCAGCACGAGGTCGATGGGCACCCCTCCCGTGCTCATCGACTTGCGCAGCGTGCGCCGGACGTCGATCTCGCCTCTGCGCGAGCGCCGCCGGCGGGCCGCCAGCCGGGTGGCCAGGGCGCGGGCCAACGGCACCATCGTCTTACGCAACGACTGCAGGTCGGCATCCGAGGCCCGCAGGAAGTCCACCTGCTCCGCCAGTTGCGGCACCCCGTACTGCGCCACGCGGTCACGCCCGAGCCGCTCGGCGCTGCGCCGGCGCGTCTCGCCTTGCACCATCCGGCGCAGCCGGTCCATCCGCTCGAGCGCGGTCCGCAGCGCCACCTCGTTGCGATGCACCTGACGGTGGCCGGACTCGTCCTGCGACGGGCCGAGCATGCCGTCGAGCATCCGGCGCAGGATGTTGTCGCCGGACAAGCCGCGCATCGCCTGGTACGCGGAGAAGGATTCGCCCGAGTAGCCGTCGTAGCGGCCGAGCCGGTCGACGATGTCCGCCACCAGCCGGTCCATCCGCTCGCGCCCCTCCTCGCTCTCATCGGCGAGCAGGTCCGCCAGCAGCTCCTCGAGCGCCTGCCGGTCGAGGTTCCCGTCCTCGTCGACAGGCAGCTCGGTGGGCGCCCCATCCGCATTGTCGCCCTCACCCCCGTGGCCGTCGCCCGCTCCGCGCCGCGCACCGATCCCCGACGGAAACCATAGGTCGAACAGCACGTCGAAGGTGTCGCGGTGCACCGGCCGGCGCAGCAGCGCGCTGGCCAGCCCCTCGCGCACCGCCTCGCGGTCCAGCGGGTCGAGCACGGCGAGCACCCGCCCGGCGTCCACCGTCTCCGACGTGCCCACCGCGATGCCCTTGCCGCGCAGCGCGCCGATGAATCCCACAAGATGCCCCGGGATGCCGTGCGGGGCAAGCGGTCCGGACGGCGGCCGGGACCGCGGGGGGCGGGGGTTCGACATGACTGCTCTGGTGCCTTTCGGTCAGTTCAACCGGAGCTCGGCGGCGGCGCGTTCCTGGTCGCTGCGGTGCTTGAGGATCACCCCGAGGGTGGCGCGCACCGCGTCGTCGTCGATGGTGTCCAGGCCCAGCGCCAGCAGCGTGCGCCCCCAGTCGATCGTCTCGGAAACCGACGGCACCTTCTTGAGCTGCATGTCCCGCAGCACGCGGATGGTGCGGACCAGCTGCTCGGCCAGCGCCTCGGGCAGCTCCGGCACCCGGCTGAGCAGGATACGGCGCTCCAGCTCCTCGTCGGGGAAGTCCAGGTGCAGGAACAGGCAGCGCCGCTTGAGCGCCTCGGAGAGCTCACGGGTGGCATTGCTGGTGAGCACCGTGAACGGCCGGGCCTCGGCGGTGATGGTGCCCAGCTCCGGGATCGTGATGGCGAAGTCCGCGAGCACCTCCAGCAGCAGGCCCTCGATCTCGACGTCCGCCTTGTCGGTCTCGTCGATGAGCAGCACCGTCGGCTCCTCGGCACGGATCGCGGTGAGCAGCGGCCGCGAGAGCAGGAACTCCTCGCCGAAGACGTCGTCGCGGGTCGCGTCCCAGGCCTCCGATTCGCCCGCCTGGATGCGCAGGATCTGCTTGGCGTGATTCCACTCGTAGAGCGCCCGGGCCTCGTCGACGCCCTCATAGCACTGCAGCCGCACCAGCTGCGAGTCGGTGGTCTGTGCGACGGCACGGGCCAGTTCCGTCTTGCCGACGCCCGCCGGTCCCTCGATGAGCAGGGGCTTGCCGAGCCGGTCGGCGAGGAACACCGTCGTGGCTGTGGCCTTGTCCGCCAGGTAGCCGGTGTCGGCCAGGCGGTCGACGACGTCGTCGACACTGTCGAAGCGGGGCTTGATGGCCGGTGCTGCGCGATCCACGCGGACGCCTTTCTCGTTGCTGATCACTGCTGCCTGCGCGCAGGAATGCCTGCGTCGGCGGCTCAGGCGGGACGGGTGTGGCCGTCGCCCCACACGATCCACTTGGTGGAGGTGAGCTCGGGCAGGCCCATCGGGCCGCGGGCGTGCAGCTTCTGCGTGGAGATGCCGATCTCGGCGCCCATGCCGAACTGCTCGCCGTCGGTGAACGCCGTCGACGTGTTGACCATCACGGCGGCGGCATCGACGCGGGCGGTGAACGCGCGGGCCGCGGCCAGGTCGGCCGTGACGATGGACTCGGTGTGCTCGGTGCCGAAGCGGTCGATGTGCTCGACCGCCGCGTCGAGACCGTCGACCACCTTCACCGCGACGTCGAGGGAGAGGTACTCCGTCGACCAGTCGTCCTCGGTGGCCGGCACCATGCCCGGCCCGTCGCCGTGGACGGTGACGCTGTGCATCTGCAGGGTCTGCGTGAGCTGCGGGAGGAAGTCGTCGGCGATCGCGCGGTCCACCAGCACCGTCTCCACCGTGTTGCACACGCTGGGGCGCCGGGTCTTGGCGTTGACCACGATCTTCTCCGCCATCTCCGTGTCGGCCGCGGAATGCACGTAGATGTGCACCACGCCCGAGCCGGTCTCGATGGTGGGCACCTGCGCATCCCGCACGACGGCGGCGATGAGGCCGGCCCCGCCGCGCGGAATGACCACGTCGACCAGCCCCCGCGCCTGGATCAGGTGCCGCACGCTCGAGCGGTCCTCGGCGGGCAGCAACTGGACTGCGTCGGCGGGCAGCCCCTTCGCCGCCAGCGCCTCGCGGATGATCCCGACGAGCACCGCGTTGGAGCTCTTCGCCGACGAGGAGCCGCGCAGCAGCACCGCGTTGCCGGATTTGAAGGTGAGGCCGAACCCGTCGACCGTGACGTTGGGGCGGGCCTCGTAAACGATGCCGACGACGCCCAGCGGCACCCGCACCTGGCGCAGCTCCAGGCCGTTGGGCAGCGTGCTGCCGCGCACCACCTCCCCCACAGGGTCGGGCAGGGCGGCCACCTGCCGCAGCCCGGACGCGATGCCGGCGATGCGGTCCGCGTCGAGCCGGAGCCGGTCGATCAGGCTCGCCTCGGTGCCGGCGTCCTCCGCCGCGGCGATGTCCTCTGCATTGGCCGCGAGGATGCGGTCCGCGCCGTCCTCGAGCGCGCCCGCCGCCGCGGACAGGGCCGCGTTCTTGTCCGCCGCGGACAGCAATGCAAGGGTCCGGGACGCAGTCCGGGCCGCGCGGGCTGCGGAGTGCACGGCCTCGCGCATCGGGTCCGGTACCCCGGCGCCGTCCCGTGCGGCGCCGCCCTGCCCAGTGCCACTCTGCCCAGTGCCGCCCTCTGCCACCGGTGTGCTGATGCTCATACGCTCCAGGGTAGCGAACGCCGTGGCGGCCTCAGCGGCGCTCGACGTCCAGTGTGAACCCCCGGGAACGCAGACGCTCCGCCAGCGGCTGCCCGATCCCGGTCGCGGGGGTCAGGACCCCGGCCGCCTCGGGTGCCGCGGCCCGGTCCAGCGCCAGCGCCAGCGCGCTCTCGCCGAGCATCACGGCGGTGGCCGCATAGCCCGGGTCACCGTGCGCCGCGACGCGCGAGCGGTAGTGGGCGCCGGTGCTGGTCGTCGCATAGACGTCGACGGCGAAACGGCCGTTTGCCCGCGCCTTCTCCCCCGGGCCGTCGCCGGGCGCCGGCAGCACGCGATCGAGCAGCGCGCGGGTGGGGCCGAAGCCGAGCCCTGCGACGAGCCCGCCCATGCCCGCGGTGACCGCGGCGGCGGGCACCAGCGACAGCGACGACGAGCCCACGGCCATGACCTCGCGGTAACGGAAGCGGCGGCCGTAAGCGTGGCCGAGCAGCGCGGCGGAGCGCCGCACCACCCTGGTGTTGTAGGGGCCCATGAAGAACGGCGCGAGGAAGCCGCCGAGGCCCGGGGCGATGTCGGTGCCGCGCACGATCGCCGCGTCGGACTGCCGTCCCAGGTCCGGTTCCGTCGCGCTGTCGGGGCTCAGCGAGTAGGGGCTCAGCCCGGTCTTGCGCGCCTGCTTGTCCTTCTTCATCGCGTCGATCTGCATGCGCAGCGAGTCGACGGTGCCGCCGCTGATCCCGCCGCGCAGGTCCGAGACCACCAGGGTCGTGTCCGTCAGCTCCCCGGCGCCGTCCTCGGCGACCCGGCGATGGAGCCGGTACACGCCCAGGTCGGAGGGCACCGAGTCGAATCCGCACGAGTGCACGATCCGCGCCCCGGTGCGCACCGCCGTCTCGTGGTAGCGGTCGATGCTCTCGCGGTGGAAGAGCACCTCCCCCGTGAGGTCCACGTAGTCGGTCCCGGCCTCCGCGCACGCGCGCACCAGCGGGAGCCCGTAGCGCGCGTAGGGGCCGACGGTGCTGATCACCACCCGTGCCGAGCGCGCCAGAGCGTCGAGGGACGCGTCGTCGGCGGCGTCCGCGACGAGGATCGGCCAGTCCGCCGCGCCGGCGCCCAGCCCGTCCCGGATCTCCGCGAGCCTGCCCCGGTTGCGCCCGGCGAGCCCGAGCCGCACGCCCTCCGGTGCGTGTTCCGCCAGGTGCCCCGCCACGAGCCGCCCGACGAACCCGGTGGCCCCGTAGACGACGAGGTCGACGTCGCGGGACTTCGCCGTCTCCGGCTCCTCCGTCGTCCCCCCACCTGACTTCGAACGCGGATCGTTGTCGTTGCTCATCGGTCCATGACAGCACACCGCCGGCCGACCGTCGACCGGGTCGACCCCCGCCCTGCGCCTGTGGATAACCCGCGCACTCCGGCCGGGTGCGTCGGTCCGGCAAGGCACCATGGAACCCATGGGGACCACAGATCTGAACGCACCGGCAACCTCCACCGCGGATCGCATCGCTTGGGCCGACGACCACGGCTCCGCAGTCCAGGACGACGCCGAAGTCCAGGACGACGCCGCCGCGGACGCGCGGCGGCGCGCGGCATCGCGATCGCGTGCGGATGAGCTGCTGCAGGACCTCGCCGGGGCGGGCGCCACGCTGCGCGACGACCAGTGGTCCGCCATCGAGGCGTTGGTGGTCGACCGGCGGCGGGCGCTGGTCGTGCAGCGCACCGGCTGGGGCAAATCGGCCGTCTACTTCATCGCGGCGAAGCTGCTGCGCGAGGCGGGACGCGGCCCCACCGTGATCGTCTCGCCGCTGCTGGCGCTCATGCGCAACCAGGTGGCCGCCGCCGAGCGCGCGGGGGTGCGCGCGGCCACCATCAACTCCGGCAACATCACCGAATGGGACGGCATCCACGAGCAGATCCGCGCCGGCGGGGTCGACGTACTCCTCGTCAGCCCCGAGCGGCTGAACAACCCCGACTTCCGCGACAACGTCCTCCCGCACCTGGCCGACGACGCCGGCCTGGTCGTGGTCGACGAGGCGCACTGCGTCTCCGACTGGGGCCACGACTTCCGCCCCGACTACCGCCGCATCCGCACGCTCGTCGCCGACCTCGGCCGCGACACCCCCGTACTGGCGACCACCGCCACGGCCAACGACCGTGTGGTGGCCGACGTCGCGGCGCAGCTCGGCGTGGGCGCCGACGCGGATGCCGACGGGGAAACCTCCACCCTCGTCCTGCGCGGCGGGCTCGACCGCGCTTCCCTGCGCCTGTCGGTGGTGCACGTCGCCGATTCCCGCGACCGCGCCGCGTGGCTCGCCCAGAACCTCGGATCCCTGCCCGGCTCCGGCATCGTCTACGCGCTCACCGTCTCGGCGGCCGAGGACCTCGCCGCCGTGCTCTCGGAACAAGGCCACACCGTGGCGGCATACACGGGCCGCACCGACCCGGCAGAGCGCGAAACTTTGGAGGCGGACCTGCTGGCGAACAGGGTCAAATGCCTGGTCGCCACTTCGGCCCTGGGCATGGGCTTCGACAAGCCCGACCTGGGCTTCGTGGTGCACGTCGGAGCGCCATCGTCGCCCATCTCCTACTACCAGCAGGTGGGCCGCGCCGGCCGCGGCACCGACCGCGCCGAGGTGATGCTGCTCCCCGGCCCCGAGGACGAGCAGATCTGGCGCTACTTCGCGTCCGTGTCGTTCCCCGACGAGCAGACGGTGCGCGCGGTGATCGCCGCCCTGGGCGACTCGCCGACATCCACCCCGGCGCTCGAGTCCCGCGTGGACCTCGGCCGCAACCGCCTGGAAATGGTGCTCAAGGTGCTCGACGTGGACGGCGCCGTGCGGCGCGTCCGCGGCGGCTGGGTGGCCACGGGGAACGAGTGGGAGTACGACGCGGAACGGTACGAGGGTCTGGCCCGCGCGCGGCGGGCGGAACAGCAGGCGATGCTCGACTACGAGCGCACCTCCCAGTGCCGCATGCGGTTCCTCCGTGCGCAGCTGGACGATCCGCTCCTGGCCGGCGAGTCCGGCGGCTGCGGCCGCTGCGACAACTGCACCGGCGACGCCCGCGCCGCGGCGGTGGACCAGGCGGCCGCGCGTACCGCCCGCGACCGCCTCGACCGGCCGGGCGTGGACCTGGCGGCACGTCGGCAGTGGCCCACCGGCCTGCCGCGGCTGGGCCTGGAGCTCAAGGGCAGGATCGCTGACGGCCCGGCCGTGGGCCGCGCGCTCGGCCGGCTGACCGACCTCGGCTGGGGGACGCGCCTGCGTTCCCTCCTGGCCGAGCCGGACGCGCCCGCGCCGCAGTGGCTGATCGACGGCTGCGTCGCAGTGCTCACGTCGTGGCGGTGGGAGGTGCGTCCGGACGCCATCGCCGCGCTGCACTCCGAGTCGCACCCGCAGCTGGTGCAGTCCGTCGCCCAGGGCCTCGCGGCGATCGGGCGCCTCGACCTGCTGTCCACCGTCTCCCGCTCGCAGGACCTGCCGCCGGTGACCGCGGCCAACTCGGCCTTCCGCGTGGCCCAGATCGGCGAGGATTTCGCCGTGCCGCAGCCGCCCGCGCCCGGCTCCACCGTCCTGCTCGTCACCGACCTCGTAGAGACGGGCTGGACGGTCACGATGGCCGCCCGGGCCCTGCGCGGGGCGGGCGCGCGGGGCGTGCTCCCGCTGGCCCTCGCCACCCGTTCGTGAGCGACCGCTCATCCTGCTATGCGGCCCGCGAGTGACCCTCCTCACACCGACGTGCTGACCTGCAATAGCCCCGGCAATTCGGGTCCCGATTCCCCGGCGGGGGCGATTTTGCTGGTCAGCGTTGTTAGTCTGGTAGACGCATGAGGCTCCCAGAAAACGAAGTACCCCGTCAGAAAACCTCCACCGAGGCCCCCTCTGCGGATGCTGTCGAATTCCGCGCGCCGCGCGTACCGGACGGCATCAGGCTGTGGGAGATCGCCCGGGATTCGGCCGTGCTCGATCTCAACTCGAGTTACGCCTATGTCCTCTGGTGCCGCGATTTCGCACGCACCTCCATCGTCGCCGTCGTCGACGGCCGTGTACACGGCTTCGTCACCGGCTACCGGCGCCAGGACCGCCCGGACACGCTCATGGTGTGGCAGGTGGCCACCGACGAATCCCAGCGTGGCAAGGGCGTCGCCGGTCGTATGCTCTCCGGTCTGCTCGACCGGCTCGCGCCGGACGGCGTCACCCGGCTGGAGACCACGATCAGCCCCGACAACACCGCGTCACAGGCGTTGTTCACCGGCGTCGCCCGGCGCCGCGGCGTGGGCATCCGGCGGGAGGACCTGTTCCCCGCGGACGCGTTTCCGGACAGCCACGAGCCGGAGGATCTCTACATCATCGGGGACCCGGCCGACGCGCCGTAGCGCCGCGCACCGCGTCAGCCCTGCGTGTAGAGGTGCCGCTTTCCGGGTACAAGGGCACCGCAGGCCTCTGACCGAACACGCCAACGATTCCGACAATGAGATTGACAGCGGCATCCGCTATCACTGAATGAGGTAATCGCCATGACTGTGATCGACAAGATCGACACCACCATTTTCGCCAAACGCGAGTCCGAGGTCCGCAGCTACAGCCGCGGCTGGCCGACGGTGTTCGACACCGCCAAGGGCAGCTGGATGCGCGGCGAGGACGGCCGCGAGTACCTGGACTTCTTCGCCGGCGCGGGCACGCTGAACTACGGCCACAACAACCCGCTGTTCAAGCAGGCCCTGCTCGACTACATCGAGCGCGACGGCGTCACCCACGCCCTCGACATGGCCACCGTAGCCAAGCGCGACTTCCTCGAGTCCATCGACCGGAACCTGCTCGAGCCGCGCGGACTCGACTACAAGGTCATGTTCCCCGGCCCCACCGGCACCAACGCGGTCGAGGCCGCGCTCAAGCTGGCGCGCAAGGTCACCGGGCGCGAGTCCGTCATCAGCTTCACCAACGCCTTCCACGGCATGACGCTGGGCTCGCTGTCGGTCACCGGAAACTCGATGAAGCGCAACGGCGCCGGCATCCCGCTGGTGCACGCCACGCCGATGCCGTTCGACAACTACTTCGGCGGCGTCGCCGAGGACTTCCAGTGGTTCTCCCGCGTCCTCGACGACTCCGGCTCCGGGCTCAACAAGCCGGCGGCGGTCATCGTCGAGACCGTGCAGGGCGAGGGCGGCATCAACGTTGCGCGACCCGAGTGGCTCCGCGCTCTGTCCGAGCTGTGCGCCGAGCGCGACATCCTCATGATCGTCGACGACGTCCAGATGGGCTGCGGCCGCACCGGCCAGTTCTTCTCGTTCGAGGCCGCCGGGATCACCCCGGACATCGTCACGCTCTCGAAGTCCATCGGCGGCTACGGCCTGCCGTTGGCGCTGACGATGTTCAAGTCGGAGCTCGACGTGTGGACGCCGGGCGAGCACAACGGCACCTTCCGCGGCAACAACCCCGCGTTCGTGACCGCCACCGCCGCGCTGGACAACTACTGGGCGGACGACGCGTTCCAGAAGGAGACCCTGCGCAAGGGCGCGCTGGTCCGCGAGGGGCTCGACACCATCGCCGACTCCTACCCCGGCGTGTCCACCCGTGGCCGCGGCCTGGTGCAGGCGCTGGCCTTCGAGCAGGCCGACAAGGCCTCCGCGGTGTGCGGTGCGGCGTTCGAGTCCGGACTGCTGCTCGAGACCTCCGGCCCCGAAAGCGAGGTGGTCAAGCTGCTGCCGCCGCTGACCACCACCGACGACGAGTTCCGTCAGGGCCTGTCGATCATCGCCGAGTCCGTGGCCAAGGTCATGGCCTGACGACGTTCCCCGCAGGGCCCGGGCCCCGCATGGCGCACGGCGCTGGCGGGGCCCGGGCTGTGTGATCATCCGCCAATCCCGTACACCAGAAAGGCAGCAGAACATGATCGTCCGCACCACGGCCGAAATCTCCGGCACCGACCGCGAGGTCCGCCCCGAGAACGACAACTGGGTGAGCAAGCGCATCATCCTGGGCGGCGACAAGGTGGGCTTCTCGTTCCACGAGACCACCATCAAGGCCGGCACCGAAAACTTCTTCCACTACGCCAACCACGTCGAGGCCGTCTGGCTCGTCGAGGGCGAAGGCGAGCTGGTGGACCTCGACAACGACAAGACCTACCCGCTCGCCGACGGGACGATGTACCTGCTCAACGGCCACGAGCGGCACAAGGTGATCGCCAGGACGCAGCTGCGCATGCTGTGCGTGTTCAACCCGCCCGTCGTGGGCACCGAGGTGCACGACGAGAACGGCGTCTACCCGCTCGTCGAGGTCGAGGACTGACCTCCCTCCCCGCACAACGCTACGGCGCCGGCCCGGTGGATCATTCCACCGGGCCGGCGCTGTTTATCTGTAGTGGCGAGGCGGTGTCCGTCACTTTGGATCACTACTGTCAATCGCTTGTGGGTTACGCACGTCCGTGGGTGGTGTTACTGACTAGCCCTCGTCGCCGAAGCTCACCGCAGTCGCTACCAGCGACTGCGGCGGCTGGAAATCGGAAAGCGCCGCGACGACGAACTCGTGAAACACGCACCTGAGCTACTCGCCCGTCACGCCAAGGCAACTCGTCAAAACGCTGCGTGACAGCAATCTGGATCATCCACCCCGCCGAACTCAACTGTCGACCGCGAGCTTGTGACTGGCGGATGCGCCCGGAGTGACGTTCAGATTCGTGGTGACCGAAGGGACATGGTGACAGTGATTGCCGCGCGCACCGAGTTGCAACAGCGACTGAACGCAACGGTCACTGTGGAGGGGGCAAGCGCAAACTGTAGCGCATGGGAAATCATTCGCATGGTGACTTCTTCGGAGTGTGGCCCTCGAACTCGAAGGAGGGGGGTGTTCGGTCCCGCCCTAGTAGCGGGTGACCACGCAACTGTTTGGAGTCAGGCGGTGTTGGCATATCGATCGGGATCGGCATCGAAGAGGGGACCACAGGCGGCGCAGCAGAACCAGTACCGCTGGCCGTTGTGGTCGCAGAAATATCCGGCAGCTTCTGCTTGGGCCTTGACCACCGGGGTACCGGCCATGACCGGGCAGGCAGCCATCTCAGTTGCTGGGGAGGCGGACAGTTCTTCGTCGCTGGGCGAGTGGCCGCAGCATCTTCCTCCCGCGAGGACCGAGGTATCGGTGAGGTTGAGGTTCTCGTGTGCAGTCATCTGGTGTGTCCTTTCTCGTTGGGTGATGACAGATGGATGGATCAGGCGGCCACCGGCTCGCGGGCGAGGGCCGGTCCGGCCGGGGACGGGTCGCTGGTGTCATCGGCGCGGGCCTTGAAGGTCCGCAGTCTCAGGCTGTTCGAGACGACGAACACCGAAGAGAGGGCCATCGCTGCGCCCGCGAGCATCGGGTTGAGCAGTCCGAAGGCGGCCAGGGGGATCGCGGCAGTGTTGTACGCGAAGGCCCAGAACAAGTTCGTCTTGATCGTCCGCAGTGTGCGCCGGGCCAGCCGGATCGCGTCGGCGGCGGCGCGCAGGTCGCCGCGGACGAGGGTAATGTCGGCGGCCTCGATCGCCACATCGGTGCCGGTGCCCATCGCCAGACCGAGGTCGGCCTGAGCGAGGGCGGGGGCGTCGTTGACGCCGTCGCCGACCATGGCCACGACCGTGCCGTCGTCCTGGAGCTTTGCGACGACGTCGACCTTGTCTTTGGGCATGACCTCGGCGATGACCTGATCGATGCCGACCTCGGCGGCGACCTGTTCGGCCACGGCCTGGTTGTCGCCGGTCAGCAGCACCGGGGTCAGCCCGAGTTCCTTGAACTGTGCGATCGCTTGAGTGCTGGTGGGCTTGATCTGGTCGGAGACGACCAGCACACCGCGTGCGGCGCCATCCCAGGCTATGGCTATCGCGGTCTTGCCCTCGGCTTCCGCGGCCTGTTTCGCGCCCCGGAGGTCGTCGCCCAGGTGGATCGACCAGTCTGCCAGCAGCGACTCCCGGCCGGCCAGGACGGCGTGGCCGTCGATCACTCCTTGGACACCCTTGCCCTCGATGTTCTCGAAGGACTCCGGCGCCGGAAGGTCACCGACCTCGGTGGTCGCGCCGGTGGCGATGGCATGGGCGATGGGGTGCTCGGAGTAGCCCTCCAGTCCGCCGGCGACTCGCAGCAGCTCGTCACGGTCAACCCCGTCAGCGGTGATGACGTCGGTCAGGGTCATCTTCCCCGTGGTGACGGTGCCTGTCTTGTCCAGGACGATCGTGTCGACCTTGCGGGTGGATTCGAGGGTTTCGGGGCCCTTGATGAGCACACCGATCTGCGCGCCGCGCCCGGTGCCGACCAGTAGGGCAGTCGGTGTCGCCAGGCCGAGAGCACAGGGGCAGGCGATGATCAGCACGGCGACGGCGGCGGTGAAGCCGGCCGCTAGCGGGAACCCAGCGCCGATCCAGGCCCCGAGGGCCGCGACGGCGATCGCGATGGCGATCGGCACGAACACCCCGGAGACACGGTCGGCCAGCCGCTGGATCTCTGCCTTGCCCGACTGGGCGTCCTCGACCATCTTGGCCATCTGTGCCAGCTGGGTATCCGAGCCCACCCTGGTTGCCTTGACCACGAGTCGGCCGCCGGCGTTGACGGTCGCGCCTGTGACAGGGTTGCCCTCTGAGACCTCGACCGGGACGGATTCGCCGGTCAGCATGGAGGCGTCGATCGCGGAGTTGCCGGAGGTGATGGTCCCGTCGGTAGCGACCTTTTCACCGGGACGGACGACGAACTCGTCGCCCACTGTCAACTCGTCGATGGAGACACGCTGTTCGGTGCCGTCGCGCAGGAGCGATACTTCCTTTGCCCCCAGTTCCAGCAGTGCACGAAGTGCGGCACCGGCGCGGCGCTTGGAGCGCTTCTCGAAGTAGCGGCCCATCAGGATGAACGTGATCACCCCGGCGGCCACTTCCAGGTAGATGTTCCCGAGTCCGTCGGAGCGGGAGATGGTCAACTCGAAGGCGTGGGTGACGCCGGGCTGGCCGGCGGTGCCGAAGAACAGCGCGACGATCGACCAGATCATCGCCGCGCCTGTACCCACCGAGATGAGCGTGTCCATCGTGGCTGCACCGTGCTTGAGGTTCATCCATGCGGCCCTATGGAAGGGCCAGCCGGCCCAGACCACGACGGGGGCGGCCAGGACGAGAGAGGCGAAGCCCCAGTAGTCGAACTGCAAGGCCGGGATCATGGCCATCGCGATCACTGGCACCGCGAGGACGGCGGAGCCGATGAGGCGCTGACGGAGGGAACGCAGCTCTCTGTCCTCGGCCGACTCGCCCTCATCCTCTGAACTGTCGCCGTTGCCCTTGGCAGGGGCCGGAAGTGCGGCGGTGTAGCCGGTCTTCTCGACCTCCGCGATCAGGGCCTTCGGGTCCAGGTCGTCGGGGCCGGTGACGCTGGCCTTCTCGGTCGCGTAGTTCACCCTCGCGGTCACACCGTCGAGCTTGTTGAGCTTCTTCTCGATCCGGTTCGCGCACGAGGCGCACGTCATGCCACTGATCTGCAACTCGATGCCGGCGACCGCGGTGCTGGAGTTCTCAGTGGCCATGGTCTCCTCTTTCCGGATGCTCTCCACCAGTGCCCGCTTTCTGACCTGCACTACCGGCGGAGTGCCCGCCGCCGCTCTCGCCCTTGCCGATGGCCGTATCGATCACCAGCGGGGCGGTGTGGACTTCGCCGTCAACTTGGAAGTTCAGATACAGCAGGTAGCGACCCTGGGTGGGTGCTGTGGCCTCGAACACGATCTCCGGACCAGACGTCTCGCCGGCCTGCGGCTCGTCCCCATGAGGGTGGACGTGCAGGTAGGCCAGGTCCCCGTCCCGCAGGGCGACAAGGTGGCCGAAGGCCCCCAAATAGGGCTCCAGTTCGGTGACGGGTTCCCCGGCGCGGGAGATGGTCATGGTCAGCGTTGAAGCCCGAGGTGCCTCACGTAAAAGTGAGCGCGAAGCGGGTGGCCGGTGCCTCACGCAGTGTGAGCGCGTGGGAGGCTTGCGCTACTTCGCCTGGGCCAATCGGTTGATTGACGGTTGTAATGCTTCCAGGTCCATGTGGCGGGCGGCGGCGAGGGCTTCGGTCTTGTCTCGCGCCAGGTCGAGTAGCTGCATCTGGATGGCGTTGATCTGCCGGGTCAAGTCGGCCGGGTTGATCCCGTCGATCCGAGCCGAGACCCGCGAAAGTTGTTGTGCATCAAGGGTTCCCGAGTCTTGCAGGCGCTGCCATGGGGTGGCCGGCTTGTCGTAGATCCGCTTTCTGCGGCCGTCCGCGCCGGCGGTGTAGCCGACGGCTTTTTTCGTGGGGGTGAAGAAGTTCAACCGCAGCGACACCAGCCGCCACAGCCGGTCGAGCAGCTCGAGTTCGTCGGCGGTGTCGTAGCGCCAATAGAAGGCGTGTTTGCGCACGACGTGGTTGTTCTTCGACTCCACGTGCGCCTGGTCGTTCTTCTGGTACGGCCGAGAGCGGGTCTGTGCGATGTCGCGGTCCTGCAGCCACCCGGCGACCTCATGGTTGATGAACTCCGAACCGCAGTCGCTGTCGAAGGTGGTCATGGCGAAGGGAAACCAGCCCTGCAGCTGTTCGATCCCGTGGAGGATCCACTTCGAGGCGTTGTTGCGGATCGAGCAGTTCTCCGTCCACCCGGTCACAATGTCGGTCATCGTCAGCGTGCGGGCGAACTCGCCGATCAGCGTGGGGCCGCAGTGCGCCACGGTGTCGGCCTCGATCACCCCTGGCGTGTCGGGTGCCTCGTCCGTGCAGGTACGGATGGCAATCGAGTTCCGCAGCAGCGGTGACGGCGTCGTCGTCGATATGCCCTTGATCCGCATTCTGTCGCGTGCCGGTTTCAAGTACCGGTCAACGGTCGCGGCGCTCATCGCTTTCAGTTCCGCGGTCGTCTCGTCGGTGGCGAACGGCGTGTCCAGATCACCCGCCTCGGCCAGCAGCGGTAGCCACAGATCGACCATGACGACCAGATACTTGCCGCACGGCATGCCCATCAACGCCCACACATGCTCAAGCAGGGTCCTGGCGTCGTCGCTGAAGCGCCGAGTGCGCAGTGTGCGTCCGTCGACCTGCTCGGCCGGGTCCGGCAGCGCAGGGCCGCGAAGCATCCGCCGTGCGGTCGAGCGGCCCATACCCGTGGTCTCCACCACGCGGTCGAGGATCTTGCCTTTGTCCGCCTTCGACGCCTTGCGGTACTGATTCCGCAGCTTGTTCGTCACCTGCCGTCTCGCGGCCATGTCGATCTTGCCTTCCACATCGGGCAAGCTTTCCTGGCTACGCGCTCAAAGTAGGTGAGGCACCACCCGGCGCCACGCGCTCAAAGTAGGTGAGGCACGCCGAAGCCTCGCCTGCGGTGAGATCACCCTCTACGCTGACGTCAAAGCCGTCGACGGTGGTCCTGGTGACCGGCTCGCTGGCTGACGCGGGCTCGTAATCGCCGCCCACCTGCACCGAGGTTGACAAGGTGAGTCCTTCCCCGGTCTTCGCGGGAACGAAGTCCGCGAAGACCCGGTAGGACCCGGCCGCCTCCCACTGCCAGGGGATCGTCCAGGCGCCATAGTCGTTCATCTCTGGATGGACATGGCGAAAGTACTGCCCGTCGGCGCGAACGGCGATCAGATGCAGTTCCTTCTCGTGCTCCAGCTCGAAGTCGGTCACCGGGTGTCCGTCCGGGCCGGCGACCGTGAGGGACAGCCTTCCTTCGGTACTGACGTCGGTGGGAGCGGTCACGGCGGTGAGTTGGTAACCGTTCTGCGCGACACCCAGGCCGAGGGCTGCCGTGTCGCCTGTGTGCTCGCCCTCGTGCCCGGCGGTGTCCATGGTGTCTCCTTCGTCGTGGTGAGAGTTCTGCGCGGTGTCTGCTGCCCAGTTCTGCACGGTCTCCTCGGGGATCACCGCACTCGCCGTGAACCCAGCCGCGGCGAACACGGCCACGAGGACCAACCCGTACAGGCCCAGCCGTGCAGGTGCCTTCACCTCAGCTCCTGACAGCGGTGTATCCGGCCTCGTCGACCGCCGCGAGGACCGCGGCGTCCTCAACCGGTTTGTCGGTGGTGACGGCCAGCCGGCCGGTGGCTGCGCTGATGTCGATGTCGGTGACGCCGGGGATCTCGGAGACTCCGGCGCGGATCGAGGTCTCGCAGTGTCCGCAGTTCATCCCGGTCACCTGGTACTCGGTGGTGTTCGTGCTCATGACCAAAACTCCTTCGCCAATGTATGACTTCATCCAAGAGATACCCGGGGAGGGTATCTGTCAATGGGCGGGTGCTGGTGATTGCGTCCGGTTGCGTCCGGGGATGGCGATAGCGGCGATGGCGGTGGCGACGATCGCCGCGATCGCAGCGGCCAGGAAAGCCCGCTGGAACCCGGCGTCACCGCCACCGATGAGGCTGACGGCGGCGATGCTGGAAACGGTCGCGACGCCGACCGATGCGCCGATCTCGTGGAAGGTACTCAGCAGCCCCGATGCAATGCCGGCCTCCTCCGGTGCGACATTTCCGAGCGCGGTGGCCGAGGCGACCACGAAGAGCGCACCGATACCGAGCGAGCCGAAGCTGATCCCGATGGTCGTGGTCAGCGTCGTCGACCACAGTGCGGGAACCAGCAGTCCGAGGGCACCGACGATCATGCCGATCGCCCCGAGCTTGCGGGCGCCGAGGCGACCAACGAGCTTGCCTGCCACCTGCGCGCCGGCCATTGTCGCCAGTGCGATGGGCAGGAACAGCAGGCCGGTAGCAAGTGGGCCGTAGCCGGCGTACTGCTGAAAGTAGAAGGTGCCGAGGAAGAACACCGCGACCATGAGCGCGGTGGCAATCCCGAGAACAAACACTCAGGAGAGCACCGGACGTCGGCCGAGTAGGGAGAGGTCCATCAGTGGCGAGCGCGTCGTCTTCTGCCACCAGCCGAACGCCAGGTATAGGGCGACAGCAATACCCGCGATGATGAGTGTCCGCGACGCCGTCCAGCCGATTTCGCCGGCGACTGTCAGTGCGTAGATTGCGAGCCCGGTGGCGCCGGTGACGAGGATGGCTCCGAGCACGTCGAGGCGTGCGCGGGCGCCGGGCTGCGGCGGCAGGGGCGGGAGGACGCGCAGCAGGCCGATCAGGACGGCGGCTCCGACGGGCACGTTGATGAAGAACACCCACGGCCAACCCGGGCCGGCTGAGATGAGGCCACCGAGCAGGACGCCGACGGAGGCTCCGCCACCGCCGAGTGCGGACCAGATGCCCAGGGCGCGGTTGCGCTCATCGCCCTCGAAAAGCCGCACCACCACGGACAGCGCCGCCGGTGAGAGCATGGCTGCTCCGATGCCTTGGGCGATGCGACCGGCCAGTAGCACGGTTCCGGTGTCAGCAAAGCCGGCGGCCAGAGAGCCGGCGACGAAGGTGAGCAGGCCGATGTAGACGATGCGTTTGGCACCGAACAGGTCGGCGCTTCGACCACCGAGGAGCATCAGCCCGCCGAAGGCGACCGTGTATGCCGCGACGACCCAAGTTAGCGACTCGCGAGAGAGCGCAAGGTCGGCCTCCATCTGTGGCAGAGCGATCGCGACGACAGTCACGTCGAGGATCAGCATGAACTGGGCCGCGCCCAGCAAAGCGAGTGCGAGCCAACGTCTCGGGTAGGCCGACGTCGTGCTGTCGGGTGGTGTGCGTGTGGTCATCTCCGACTCCTAACTCAATCATCGGGGTACGAGTTACAACAGCTACACTATCTCATACATCAACGTACGACTTATGAGGTGGACGATGCCGACGAAAAAGGCTCAGGTGACCCGGGGCGAGCGACGCGCTCCTGCGACAGCGAATCGCGCAGCTAATCAGCGCGCCGACGCCCAGCGCAACCGGGCGAAGATCCTGGCGGCAACGGTCACCGCGATCCGCAAGAACCCGGACGCCTCCGTTGCCGATATCGCCGCGGAGGCCGGTGTGGGGCGGATGACCCTCTACGGGCACTTCCAGAGCCGCGCCGAGCTCATCGAAGCGGCCCTCCTGGATAGCCTCGAACAGGGCGAGGAGGTCCTCGAAGGGGTGCCGCTGGACGGCGATCCAGCCGAGGCTTTCCAGCGCCTGGTCGCCTCCAGCTGGGTCCTTGTCGATCAGTCCCGCGCGTTGTTGGCGGCCGCGCAGAAAGAGCTGCCTACGGCCCGTATCCGTGCGATGCACGAGAGCGCGGAAGCCCGTGTGCGCGGCCTGTTGCTGCGCGGGCAGCGGGAGGGCGCGTTCCGCATCGACCTGCCCGTGTCCTGGCTGCTGACCACGACCCACGTGGTGATGAACGGTGCCGCCGAAGAAGTTCGTACAGGACGCCTTGATCCCGATGACGCGCCGTGGTTCATCGACGCGATCCTGCTCCCGGCGTTCACCCAGGACCCAACCGAGGCGGGGGAGGCATGAAGACCTCGAAGGTCGGAATCATCGGCACTGGCGCGGCTGGAATCGCCGCCGCTATGGCCCTGCACGCCTCGGAGGCTGACGTCGAGGTTGAGGTGTTCGCCCGCGCCGGTGCCCAGCCTTCCAACCGGACGCTCGTCAACAAGGGCGTGGCCATTGTGGGCTGTGTGAACCCCGCCAAGTAAAGCTCCCTGATGCTGGGGTCCAGCCCGCCGTCCCTTCCCCGCAGCCCCGTCTGCCACGCATTGCCCGATGCGCAGTGAGGCCGTGGCCGGCCAGCGCCGTACTCAGCGGCGCAGGTCGGCGGGTCAGGCGTGTGGGGCCGGGCCAGGGTCGATGTGCTGGTCGTGGAGGACGCCGTGCAGACGGGCGATGGTGTCGTCGCGGCGACGTAGCTGCGCTTTCAGGTCCGCGATCTCGGAGTCCTTGACCGTCAACTGGTGGCGCAAGGCGGTGACGATGCTGGTTTCGGCGCCGGTTGCCGGTTCCGCGGCGGGCACGGCGCGGGAGTAGGCGCGGATCGCGTCGCATAGGTCCGGATTGTTGTAGATGGTCTTGCGGGACACGCCCGCCTTCGCGGCGACAGCGTTGATATTGATCGGAACGTTCTTGGCCCGCAGGGCGCGTTGGATGCGGCGGCGTGCGTCGGCGGCACGCTTTCTCGCGTGCGCGGTCAACGCTGCTACCGCCTTGTCCGAGGGCGGCGTCACGGCTGATCGCTTCCGGTGCGGCCCGCACTTTGCAGGGTCGAGTCGTGGCTTCCCCGTGTCTGGATCTGCAGCAGCGGGAGGCGCGGGCCGGTTCCGGCACCCGCCACCGCCCCCGCCGCTGACGCGGCGTCGGGCTCCGGGGCGTCGGTGTCGAGCCGCTCGATGATCGCGTCGAGGGAGGTCAGCTCGCGGAGCCGCGCGTGGATCCACACGTTGTCGTCGGTCAACGCCCGCCCGGTGCGGTCCTGGTACTGCCGGCGGCGCAGGTCGATCAACGCCGCGGTTCTCGCGCGTTGCTAGGACAGTACGTCAAGGTAGGTCGCGTCGGTCGCGAAGTGCCCGCACGACAGGCAGGCGTTGCCCTTATCGCAGATCTTCAACGGCGGCAGCAGACACACACCATTGGGAAGGACGCGGTCGGTGCGGCTGGACAGTTGCGTCATGTCGAACACGTCGGACGGGCTGATGCCGATGTCGACGCCGCCGGCCGCGATCTTCTCGTGTTTGAGGAACTCGGCTTCGGCCGTCGCGGCCAGGGTTGCGGCGTACCGCAGCGTCATCTCCGGTGGGGCGTGGCCGAGGTAGCGTTGCACCATGTGTGAACCGTCCTGGGTCGAGGCCAGGCCCCTGCGGGGTGGGTCTGCGGCCCAGCCTCGACGCCGGCTGCGGGCGGCGCCGCGGAGCCGGGACGGGAAAGCCCCGCAGCGAGGCGCCGGTCCAGCAAAATCAGACCTCCACGGTTACAGGGAATTGCCACTAGCGGGAACCAATGGGATGGGCAGCCCCGGCGTGGCGTAGGAAGCAACAGGGAAACCGCCGTCTTGTTCGGCGACGGTCAGATCGTCGCCGACCCCGCCCCGATACTTGCCCGGCACATCGACTCCGTCGATCGCATCGACGGCAGCACCTTCCGCGTGAACTACGCCTTCTACGATGGACCTGCAGCGGCCAACCGGACCACGTCGGGGAGCGCGACATTCCATTGGGACGGATCACGGGTCATCGTCACCGGCAACACGCTGCCGCTTAAGCAGAACGACGTCGCGGAGCCACTCGACATCGACAACTTCCGCTAATGAAGACGCACACGCCCGGCGTGCTGCAGGAGTAGCCGCAGAACGATGCCTCACAACGGCACCAGGTCGTCGGCGTGCACCACAGCGTGCCGGAGATCCTCCGGGAGTTCGCCGGTGCTGTGCCCGATCATGTGCGGCAGCTCGGAGGAGTCGTAGGACACCACGCCCCGGGCCACGGCGGCGTCGTCCGGCCCCTGCAGCACCACCACGTCGCCCTCCGAGAAGTGGCCGCTGACCCCGGTGATGCCCGCCGCCAGCAACGAGCGGCGGCGCTGCGCCACAGCGCGCACCGCACCGGCGTCGAGGTGCAGCGCCCCCGACGTGTCCGCGGCGTGCCGCACCCAGAACCGGCGGGCGGACATGCGCTGCGGACGGGCGGCGAACACGGTGCCCGCCTGCCCTCCCGCCAGCGCCTCGGCCGCCGTCGACGCGGAGGCCAGCAGCACCGGCACGCCGCCGTCCGCTGATAGCACCGCGGCCGACAGTTTCGTGGCCATGCCCCCGGTGCCCAGCGTGCCGCCGGTGCCGGCGATGACCTCGTCCAGGTCCTCGGGGCCGCGCACCTCGTCGATGAACCGCGCGTCGCCCTTACGCGGGTCGGAGTCGTAGAGCCCGTCGACGTCGGAGAGCAGCACCAGGGCGTCGGCGCTCACCAGGTGCGCCACCAGCGCGGCGAGGCGGTCGTTGTCGCCGAACTTGATCTCGCTCGTGGCGACGGTGTCGTTCTCGTTGACCACCGCGACCGCGTGCAGGGTACGGAGCCGGTCCAGGGTGCGCTGGGCGTTGCGGTGGGCGTCGCGGCGCGCGAAGTCTCCGGCCGTCAACAACACCTGCGCGACGGTGCGGTCGTGCCGGGCGAACGCGCGCTGCCACTCCCCCACCAGCGCCAGCTGCCCCACAGCCGCCGCCGCCTGCTTGGTGGCCAGGTCGCGCGGACGGTGCCCCAGCCCCAACGGGGCGATCCCGGCGCTCACCGCCCCCGAGGAGACGATCACCACGTCGGAACCGGCCCGCATCCGCGCCTCGATGGCCTCCGCCAGCACGCCCAGGCGTGCCGCGTCGAGCCCGCCGTCCAGGCTGGTCAGCGCGGAGGAGCCGATCTTGACCACCACGCGTCGCGCGGCGGCGATGGTCTCGCGGGTGCCCGTCGCCTCGCGGCCGGTCATTGCTCCTCCGGATCGATGCCCTCGAGGCCTCGCCGGACCCGGTGCGCGTGTTTGCGCTCCTGCGCGGACACGCGCTCGGTCTGCTCGAGGCGCGCATCGGTGCCGCGGCCGGTCAGCGGCACCTCGACGCCCGCGGGCAGAGTCGGCTCCCATTCGAAGGTGACCTCGCCGATGGTGACGGCGTCCCCGGGCTGCGCGCCGAGCTTCTCGAGCTGCTCCTCCACGCCCAGCCGCGCGAGCCGGTCGGCCAGGTAGCCGACGGCCTCGTCGTTGTCGAACGGCGTCTGCCGCACCCAGCGTTCGGGGCGCGCACCCCGCACGACGAAGTCGCCGCGCTCGGAACGGTCGCGTTCGACGGTGAAGCCGGAATCGTCGCGGGCGACGGGGCGGAGCACCTGACGGGACGGCTCGGGCGGCGGATTGTCGCGCCGGAACGTCTCGACCATCTCGGCAAGCGCGAACGTGAGCGGCTTCAGCCCGTCGCGGCTCACCGCCGAGACCGTGAACACGGGCCAGCCCCGGGAGGTGAACTCCTCGGTGACGAACTCGGCCAGTTCGGCCGCCTCGAGCACGTCCGCCTTGTTGAGCACCACGATCCGCGGCCGGTCCGCCAAGCCCACCAGGCCGTTGTCCTCCGACAGCGCCGGCCGGTAGGCGACCAGTTCCGCCTCGAGCGCGTCGACGTCCGACACCGGGTCGCGGCCCGGCTCCAGCGTGGCGCAGTCGACCACGTGGGCGAGCACGGCGCACCGCTCCACATGCCGCAGGAAGTCGAGTCCCAGGCCTCGGCCGTCGGACGCGCCGGGAATGAGGCCCGGGACGTCGGCCACGGTGAAGGTGGTCTCCCCCGCCGAGACGACGCCGAGGTTGGGCGCCAAGGTGGTGAAGGGGTAGTCGGCGATCTTCGGCTTGGCCGCGGACAGCACCGATACCAGGGACGACTTGCCGGCGGACGGGAATCCGACCAGGCCGACGTCGGCCACGGACTTCATCTCCAGGACGAGATCGCGCGACTCACCCTCCTCGCCCAGCAGCGCGAAGCCGGGCGCCCTGCGGGCCCGGGAGACCAGGGCGGCGTTGCCCAGTCCGCCGCGGCCGCCGCGCGCCGCCACCATGCGCGTGCCCGCGCCGACGAGGTCCGCGAGCACCTCGCCGTCCTCCCCGAGCACGACCGTGCCGTCGGGGACCTTGAGGACCAGGTCGCCGCCGCGGGGCCCCTCCCGGTTCGAGCCCATGCCGGGCTTGCCGTTGGTCGCCTTGGCGTGCGGGTGGAAGTGGAAGTCGAGCAGGGTGTGCACGCCCAGGTCGACCTCGAGGACCACCGAGCCCCCGTGCCCTCCGTTGCCGCCGTCCGGCCCGCCGAGCGGCTTGAACTTCTCACGGTGCACGGACGAGCAACCGTGGCCGCCGTTGCCGGCGCTCACGTGCAGGACGACACGATCGACGAATCGGGACACCGTGTGTCCTCCTACTCACTGGCGGGACCGCGTGCCGCGGGTCGGCACGCGTGCCGGGGATGTCCGGGCCGGCGGCCGTGCGGCCGGCATGCCCGGGGGCGTTCGACGAACAGACGACAGGGGCGGACGGGATGATCCCCTGCCCGCCCCTGCCGTCGGAGCCCTACGTGGTCGCTGCGGGCCGTCAGGCCTGCGGCAGCACGATGTTGACCGTCTTGCGTCCGCGCTTGGTGCCGAAATCCACCGCACCCGCGGACAGGGCGAAGAGGGTGTCGTCCTTGCCACGGCCGACGTTCTCGCCGGGGTGGAACTTGGTGCCGCGCTGACGCACGAGGATCTCGCCCGCGCTGACGGACTGCCCGCCGAAACGCTTCACGCCGAGGCGCTGGGCATTGGAATCGCGACCGTTCTTGGAGCTGGACGCGCCCTTCTTGCTTGACATCTGAACCCTCCTGCAGGATCCGTACCGGCCCGGGCGGACCTAGTTGTTGATACCGGTGACCTTGAGGACGGTCAGCTTCTGACGGTGGCCCTGACGCTTGTGGTAGCCGGTCTTGTTCTTGAACTTGTGGATGCGGATCTTCGGGCCCTTGGTGTGCTCGACGATCTCGCCGGTGACGGTGGCCTTGGCCAGCGCGGCCGCGTCGGTGGTCAGGTTGGCCCCGTCCACCACGAGCGCGACCGGGAGATCCACCGAGGCACCGGGCTCGGCCTCGATCTTCTCGACCTTGACGAGGTCACCAACGGCGACTTTGTACTGCTTGCCGCCGGTCTTGACGATCGCGTACATGGAGGGCTACCCCTTGCTAGTCGTAAACATTCCCACCAGCCGCGGCACGCGGCTGCTCAACTCTGCTGCGGGACGGCGCAGCCGATCACCGCGGCCTCGGCCGACGGCTCATCTCCATCGGCTGGAACCCGTACTGTCACCCGGAACATCCGGGGACCGACGGCGGGAAGACTCCCGCCGTGCGATTCCGGAAACACACAGGCCGGACTCGAACGGATCTGACACGGACTCGGAAGCGCCGGGATCAGGCACGCGAGCGCGCCGTCGCCCGACAGCGACCGTTCAAGATTACGCGACCGCTGCGAACGCGGTCAAACCGCCCTCGGGCGGCCGCGCGCACCGTCACTCTTCGCCGTCTTCCGGGGGCCCCGCACGCCGCACGGCGGCCCGCCGCCGGGGCCGGCGGACCGGAGCCTGCTGCGGCGCAGACGCCACCGGCCCGCCGCCGTCGCCGGACGCGTCGTCCGACGCCGCCGCGGCCGCGGGCGGCGGTGCCTGCACGATGATCTCCGAGCGGATCGGCTCACTGGGGGCCGCCCCATGTTCGGAGGGGGCCGCTGCAGGCCGCGATGCCCGCCGCGAACGCCTCCGCGATGCGGCCGGAGCGCCCGGATCGACGGCGGGCTCCGGCGTGGCCGCCTCCCGTTCGTGCGCCGCCGTGCCCCGCACGGCGGCCTCCTCGACCGCCTCGGCGGCCGGGGACTCCGGCGTGGCCGCGGCCGTCTTTCCGGCCGTCGCACCGGACGCCGCAGTCGCGTCCGTCATCGGCGCCCGGGCGGGCGCCGACGCGGTGTCCGCCTCGGCCGCGTCGCCCTGCCCGCGGGGCTCCTGCCCGCCTTCTGCTTCCGATCCGCCGCCCTGCGGCCGCCGCGCACGCCGACGCCGCGGCCCGGTGCTACGCGCCACAGCCGCTTCGATCTTCGCGATCGCCGCCGACTTGTCCGCACCGCCGGACTTGCCCTCACGCGGGTCCTCGTCGTCGGCAGTGGCCTTGCTTTCCGCAGTGGCCTTGCTGTCCGCGGCGCCGCGCGGACCGGAGGCCGCGGGCCCGCCGTGCGGCTCGTCCTCGGCCGGTCCGGCCTCCGCCATCGCCTTGAACATCGGGTGTTCGGAGTGGTGGTGCGCAGTCTGCTTCTGCGCCTCCTTGGTCTCCTTGGGCGGCTGCTGGCCACCACCGCCGGACTTCTTCGACGACTTGCGGCCGCGCCGGGACTCGCCCTTTCCCTGTCCGCCCGTGTCCGGCTCTGCGACGATCGGATCCTCGTGCAGCACGAGTCCGCGCCCGTGGCAGTGCTCGCACGGCGTGGAGAACGCCTCCACCAGCCCCGTGCCCAGACGCTTGCGCGTCATCTGGACGAGACCGAGCGACGTCACCTCGGACACCTGGTGGCGCGTGCGGTCGCGGCCGAGCGCCTCGGTGAGACGGCGCAGCACCAGGTCGCGGTTGGATTCGAGGACCATGTCGATGAAGTCGACGACGATCATGCCGCCGATGTCGCGCAGCCGCATCTGGCGCACGACCTCCTCGGCCGCCTCCAGGTTGTTGCGGGTGACCGTCTCCTCCAGGTTCCCGCCGGAGCCGGTGAACTTCCCGGTGTTCACGTCGACCACCGTCATGGCCTCGGTGCGGTCGATGATCAGCGTGCCGCCGGACGGCAGCCAGACCTTGCGTTCGAGCGCCTTGGCCAGCTGTTCGTCGATCCGGTAGGCAGCGAACACGTCGACCGAGCTTCCGTTCCGGTCGTACCTCTCCACGCGTTCCATCAGGTCCGGCGCCACACGTTCGATGTACGACGAGACCGTGCCCCACGCCCCGTCGCCCTCGATGACGAGCTTGCCGAAGTCCTCGTTGAACAGGTCGCGGATCACCTTGACCAGAAGGTCCGGCTCCTCATACAGCGCCTTGGGCTGCGTCGACTTGGCCGCCTTGGCCTCGTCGGCCGCGACCTTGACCTCTTCCCACAGCGCCTGGAGCCTGTCGACGTCCCGCCGCAGCTCGTCTTCGCTGACCCCCTCGGAGGCCGTGCGGATGATGACGCCGGCGTCGTCCGGCACGATCTGACGCAGGATGGACTTGAGCCTCTTGCGCTCGGTGTCCGGCAGCTTGCGGCTGATGCCGGTGGACGTCCCGCGCGGCACGTAGACCAGGAAACGACCGGCCATGCTGATCTGGGTGGTCAACCGGGCGCCCTTGTGCCCCACCGGATCCTTGGTGACCTGCACCACCACTTGATCCCCGGGCTTGAGCGCCTGCTCGATCTTGCGCGCCGAACCGCCGAGTCCGGCGGCCGCCCAATCCACCTCGCCGGCATAGAGCACGCCGTTGCGTCCGCGGCCGATGTCGACGAAGGCGGCCTCCATACTGGGCAGCACGTTCTGCACGCGCCCCAGATACACGTTGCCCACCATCGACGGCGTGGCGGTGCTGGTGACGAAGTGTTCGACGAGGACCTTGTCCTCGAGCACCCCGACCTGCGTGATCGGATCGCGGCCGTCGTCCGCCGGCTTCTCCCGCACCACCATGACGCGGTCGACGGCCTCGCGCCGTGCCAGGAACTCCGCCTCGGAGAGGATCGGCGGTCGCCGTCGGCCGGCCTCACGCCCGTCCCGCCGCCGCTGACGCTTCGCCTCCAGCCGCGTGGAACCGCTGATGCCCTGGACCTCGTCCCGGCTGCTGCGCTTGCTGCGCGGCTCACGCTCGTGGACGACGGTGTTCGGCGGGTCGTCCTGGGACGAGCCGTCTCCGTCGCCGCCGCGGCGGCGCCGCCGGCGGCGACGACGCCGCGACGACGCGCCGTTGCCCTCCCCGTTGCCGTTATCGTCGCCGTCATTGCCGTCAGTGCCCTGAGCGCCGCCGTCGCCCTCGTCGGACTCGGCAGGCGTGGCGTCGCCGTCCGCGGCGTCGGGCTTGCCGCCCTTCGCGCCGGACTTGCCCGCGCCGCCGCCGGAATCCTGCACTCCGCCGGAGCGTCCGCCCCGCCGCGACTTGCCGGACCGGCCGCCCTTGCCGTTCCCGCCGTCCGACGCGGTGCCGGCGCCGGCAGCGTCGGCCGCCGCCTCGTCGTGGCCTTCCCGCGCCGGGTCGTCCTTCTTGCCCGCCGATGCGTCGTCGCCGGAGCCCGCCCCGTCACCGGTGTCGGCACCGGCTGCCGCAGCGTCGTCGGAGCCGTTCTGCGGCTTGTCACCGTTCTGCTCGCCGCGCCCGCGCCCGCGGCCGCGGCGTCCGCGGCGCCGACGGCGCGAGGACCGCCCGCTGCCGCCCTCGGACTCGTCGGCGGTGTCCTCGGCGGTGCCGTCGTCCGCACCCTGCCCGTCGCGCGTTTCCTCCGCCGGTCGATCGTCCGAAGCGCTCTCCTGCCCGCGCTGCGGTGCCTGCGACCGGACGTCCGGATCCGGCTGCAGGAACAGCGGTGCCACGAATGCGGGGCTCCCCGCGCCTTCCGGTGCGTCGCCTTCCTTTGCGTCGCCTGCCTCCACCGTCGCCGGAGCCTCAGCAGCGGGGGGCGTCGCCGGTTCCGGCGTCGCGGCGGTCTCCGTCGCAGTGGCCGGCGCGGGCTTCCTTCTCTGCGACTTCCGCGGTTGCGCCTTCTGCGGCGGCTCGTCCTGCGCCGGCGTCTCCACTGCCGCCGGCGTGGCCGGCGCTGCGGCCGCGGGTGCGAACGCGTCACGGACGCGTTCCCCTTGGTCCCGCGTCACGCTCGAGTGCGCGGTCCTGACCTCCTCGCCGAGCTCGGTGAGCTTGGCGAGGACCTCCTTGCTGGTGACCCCGAGCAGCTTGGCGAGCGCATGCACGCGCAGCTTCACGGGGATCTCCACCGTCGCGGCGGAATCGATGTTCTGTTCTTCGGGCGGCGCCTTGTCGGCCACGTGGTCTCCTCGGGCCCCCGGGCGCGTCGTCCAACCCGACGTGGCAGTTGGCTCCACGAGTTGGTCAGCGCGGCCACACGGGGGCGGCATCGTTGCGGTCCCGCACCGCGCTGGTGCGGGAACGAGTGGTCTCGCGCCGCACGCTCACACGGGCGGCGCCTTGCTGGACAACCCGGCGTCACACTCATCATCCAGCGTCGGCACGCGCACGGGGCGTTGCCCCCTGCCGCACTGCGGCGATGACCGAGCCAGTACCCGGGCAGAATCCTGTCGCGACACGTCACACTCGCATCTGACGACTGCGTCCAGTATCCCACACATTCATGCCGAGCCCGACCTCTTCCCCGCACGGACGCCACTGACCGGCGTCCGTGCAGGTGAGCCCCTCAGCCGAGCTGCGGGAACCAGATCGCGATCTCCCGCGCCGCGGACTCGGGGGAATCCGAGCCGTGCACGAGATTCTCCCCCGTCCCCAGTCCGAGGTCGCCGCGGATGCTTCCCGGCACCGCCTTCTCGACGGGGTCGGTGCCACCGGCCATCTGCCGGAACGCCGCGATGGCGCGCGGCCCCTCGACCACGAGCGCCACCAACGGCCGCGCCGTGATGAAATCGAGTAGCCCCGCGTAGAACGGCTTCCCCTCGTGCTCCGCATAGTGGGCCGCGGCGACGGCCTCCGTGGCCGTACGCATCTCCATCGCGGCGACGGAAAGTCCCTTGCGTTCGATCCGCGAGACGATCTCGCCGATATGCCCCCGGGCAACGGCGTCGGGCTTGATCAATACCAGGCTGCGCTCTGTCACGGCCGTCAGACTAGTCGGCTCCGCCGCGCACGCCCACACGGACCCGCGTACGAACCGCCGCGAGACCCCGCCAGCCGCGCGGAGCAGACGCTCAGCCGCGCTGCCCCGGCAGCAGCCCGCGCCGCTCCCGGTCGCGGATGTCCGCGCTCAGGTACAGCAGGTACCCCCACACCGCAGCGAACAGGAGCCCCACGACGCCGATCGCCGGGTGCACCCACCAGCCGGCGACCACCAGCACCTGCAGGAGCAGGTCGAACTTCACGGCCCACCGGCGGCCCTGGACGCCCGCCCCGAGCACCATGAGCACGACGAGGCCGATCACATACCCGCCGCGCGCCGCCGTGAGCCCGCCCCCGACGGTCGCCACCACCGGGATCGCCAGGCCGATCACGATCGCCTCGAGGATCAGCAGCCCGGACAGCACTCCGCGGAAACTCTTCCACGGGTCCTTCGTCGGCGGACGTATGCCGCCCTGCTCCGGCGCACCGTCGCGCGCGCCCGCGGGATCGTCGTTCACGTCGGTTCCTTTCCCAGCATCGTGCGCGCCAGCCCCGCGGTGACCACCGACCCGGTGATCACGACGCCGGAACCGGAGATCTCCTCGCCGGGCCCCGACACCTCCTCGGCCAGCTCCACCGCGGACTCCAGGGCCGCGGGCAGGGACTGGGCCACGTGCACCCGGTCGTCGCCGTAGACGTCGGCGGCGAGCTCGGACAGCTGCGCCGGGGACATGCACCGGGGGCTGCCGTTGTGGGTGACCACCAGCTCGTCGAACACCGGCTCGAGCGCCTCGAGGATCCCGCGCACGTCCTTGTCCGCCATGATGGCCACCACGCCGACGAGCCGGCGGAAGTGGAACTCCCCGGACAGCGCCGCCGCGAGCGCCCCCGCGCCGTGGGGGTTGTGCGCGGCGTCGATGAACACGGAGGGCGCCGTGCGCACCGGTTCCAGCCGGCCGGGATTGACGAGCGCCGCGAATCCTTCGCGGACGGCGTCGTCGTCCAGTTTGCGGTCCATGCCCGCGCCGAAGAACGCCTCCACCGCCGCGAGAGCCAGCGCCGCATTGTGCGCCTGGTGCTCGCCGTGCAGCGGCACGAACACGTCGTCGTACACACCGCCGAGCCCCTGGATGCGCAGCATCTGGCCGCCGACCGCAGTGCGGCGTTCGAGCACCGCGAACTCGGAGCCCTCGCGCGCCACCGCCGCGTCCACCTCCACGGCCCGCCGCAGCAGCACCTCGGACACCTCGGGACGCTGCTCGGACAGGACCGCCACGGACGTCGACTTGATGATGTCCGCCTTCTCGCCCGCGATCCCCGTGATCTCGGTGCCCAGGTATTCCGCGTGGTCGAGTCCGATGGGGGTGATCACCGCCACCTGCGAGTCGATGACGTTGGTCGCGTCCCAGCGGCCGCCGAGCCCGGTCTCGATGACGCCCACGTCCACCGGGGCGTCGGCGAAAGCGGCGAAGGCCATCGCGGTGAGCACCTCGAACTTGCTCATCCGCGGGCCGCCCGCCGCCACCGAGCTGTCGTCCACCATCTGCACGTACGGCTCGATGTCCCGGTAGGTGCGCACGTATCCGGCCGGCGATATCGGCTCGCCGTCGATGGCGATCCGCTCGGTGACCGACTGCAGGTGCGGACTCGTCGTGCGCCCCACCCGCATGTGCATGCGGGTGAGCAGCGCGTCGGCCATCCGGCACACCGACGACTTGCCGTTGGTGCCCGCCACGTGGATGGTCGGATAGGCCCTCTGCGGCGACCCCAGCAGGTCCATCAGCGCGGCGATCCGCGTCAGCGACGGCTCGATGCGCGTCTCCGGCCACCGCTCGTCCAGCTCCGCCTCGAGCGATTCCAGCGCTGCCAGATCCTCCGGGGCCGCGGCCCCCGCCCGGGCCTCACTCACCGCGCGCCGCCTGCACGGTCTGCCCCAGCTCGGCCAGCCGGGCGGTGAGCCGCTCCACGTCGGCCGCGGCGACGTCGCGCCGGCCCCGGATCTTGTCCACCACCTGCGCGGGCGCCTTGCCCAGGAAGGATTCGTTGCCGAGCTTCGCGGTGGTGCCCGCCAGCTCCTTGCGGGCCGCGGCGAGATCCTTGGCGAGGCGGCGCTTCTCGGCCTCGACGTCCACCGTGGTGGAGGTGTCCAGGTCGACGACGACCGTCGCCGCACTGAGCCGTACCTCGATGGAGGCGGTGGCGGTGAACCCCTCCTCCGGTGCGGTGACACGCGCGAGTGAACGCACCGCGTCCTCGAGCGGGACGAGCCCGGCGTCCTCCAGCGCACCGAGGCGGGCCGGCACCCGCTGGCTGGGCTTGACGCCCTGGTCGGACCGGAATCGCCGGATTTCGGTGATGAGCTTCTGCGCGTCCGCCACCTGACGGGCCGCCTCGGGATCGGCCACGGCCTGCGCGTCCCCTTCGGGCCACGCGGCGATGACCAGCGACTCGCCGCCCGTGAGCACCTTCCACAGGGTCTCGGTGACGAACGGGATCATGGGGTGCAGCATGCGCAGCAGCGCGTCGAGCACGGTGCCGAGCACGGTGCGGGTGGCATGCGCCCGGAACTCGGCTTCGTCGCTTCCGTCGGCTCCTCCGGAGAACTGCACCTTGGCCAGCTCCAGGTACCAGTCGCACACCTCGTCCCACGCGAAGTGGTACAGCGCCTCTGCGGCCTTGCCGAACTCGTAGCGCTCGTAGGATTCGTCGACCCCGGCCCGCACCTGCTCGAGCCGGTCGAGGATCCACCGGTCGGCGGCCGTGAGCCGATCACGCGGCGGCAGCGCGCCCGGCTGCGCCCCGTTCATCAGCGCGAAGCGGGTGGCGTTGAACAGCTTGTTCGCGAAGTTGCGCGACGACTGGGCGTTCCCCTCGCCCACCGACAGGTCCGAGCCCGGGTTGGCGCCGCGCGCCAGGGTGAACCGCAACGCGTCCGCGCCGAAGCGCTCGACCCAGTCCAACGGGTCGATGCCGTTGCCGCGGGACTTCGACATCTTGCGGCCGTGTTCGTCGCGCACCAGGCCGTGCAGGAACACGTCCTGGAACGGCACCTGGCCGCGCGGGCCCAGCACGCCGCCGCCGTCGCCGTCGTGCTCGCGCGCCACGTAGGTGCCGAACATCATCATCCGCGCCACCCAGAAGAACAGGATGTCGTATCCGGTGACCAGCACCGAGGTGGGATAGAACGTGGCCAGATCATCCGTGGCGTCCGGCCAGCCCATGGTGGAGAACGGCCACAGCGCCGACGAGAACCAGGTGTCGAGCACGTCCGGGTCCTGGACGTATCCCTCCGGCGGGGTGTCGCCGGGACCCACGCACACCGTCTCCCCCTCCGGCCCGTACCAGACGGGGATGCGGTGCCCCCACCACAGCTGACGGGAGATGCACCAGTCGTGCATGTCGTCGACCCACGAGAACCAGCGCGGCTCCTGGGAGGCCGGGTGGATGACGGTGCCGCCGCTGCGCACGGCGTCGCCCGAGGCCTTCGCCAGGCTCTCCACGCGCACCCACCACTGCATGGACAGGCGCGGCTCGATGGGTTCGCCGCTGCGCTCCGAATGGCCGACGCTGTGCAGGTAGGGCCGCTTCTCCGCGACGATCCGGCCCTGCTCGGCCAGCGCCTCGCGCACGCGGACGCGCGCGGTGAACCGATCCATGCCGTCGAACCGGGTGCCGGTGTTCTCGATCTCGGCCGTCTTGCTCATGATCGACGGCATCGGCAGCGCGTGCCGCACGCCCATCTCGAAGTCGTTGGGGTCGTGCGCCGGGGTGATCTTCACCGCGCCCGTGCCGAACTCGGGGTCCACGTGCGCGTCCGCGATCACGGGGATCTTCCTGTCCAGGAACGGATGCGGCAGCGCGGTGCCGACGAGGTCGCGGTACCGCTCGTCGTCGGGGTGCACGGCGATGGCGGTGTCACCCAGCATCGTCTCCACACGCGTGGTGGCGACCACGATGTGCGGCTCCGCGTCGTCGAGGGACCCGTAGCGGAAGCTGACCAGCTCGCCGTCGACGTCCTCGTACTTGACCTCGATGTCGGAGATCGCCGTCTGCAGCACCGGTGACCAGTTGACCAGCCGCTCGGCGCGGTAGATCAGGCCGTCGTCGTAGAGTCGCTTGAAGATGGTCTGCACGGCGCGGGCCAGCGCGTCGTCGAGCGTGAACCGCTCCCGCGACCAGTCGACGCCGTCGCCGAGCTTGCGCATCTGCCCGCCGATGGTGCCGCCGGACTCGGCCTTCCACTGCCACACCCGCTCGATGAAGGCCTCGCGGCCGATGTCGTCGCGGGTGAGCCCCTCCGCGGCCAGCTGCTTTTCGACGACGCTCTGCGTGGCGATGCCGGCGTGGTCCATGCCCGGCAGCCACAGCACCTCGTAGCCCTGCATGCGGCGGCGGCGCGCGAGCGCGTCCATCAGCGTGTGGTCGAGCGCGTGGCCCATGTGCAGGCTGCCGGTGACGTTCGGCGGCGGAAGGACGATCGAGAACGGCGGCTTGCCGCTGTGCGGGTCGGCCGTGAAGTATCCGGCATCCACCCAGCCCGCGTAGAGCTCCGACTCGACCGCGCCCGGCTCCCAGCTCTTTGCCAGGGCATCTGCCGGGCTGCCGCCCGGATTCGCGGCGGTATCGGGCTCACGGGTCACTGAGGGGTCCCTTCTCCAGGCTGGACTGGTCACCGCACGATTCTATGCGTCGCACCCCTGACCGGCGCGCTCGCCCGTCGGCCCCCGTGGCGGCCGCCACCTGCCGGCGCAGCGGTCAGTCGCCGCCCCCCTGGCCGGGCACCGGACCGGGCAGGTCCACCGGGGCCTCGCCGAGGGCGTCGTCGACCGAGGCGAACTCCCGGTCCGCCGGCACCGCGAACACCGACCCGTCACCGGAGTACTCCGCGCAGCCCAGAGTCGCGCCCTCCTCGATGCCGGCCGCCTGCTCTCCGCCCAGTTTCCGCGCGGCGTCGAGGTCCACCCCCATGCCCTCGATCATCTTCTTCATCCCGTCCGACGCGGGGCCGGTCGTCTTCATGCCGCCCGGCTCGTCATCGGACCACAGATAGGTGACGCCGTCGACGGTGAGCACGTGCCCGGCGGACGGCCCGGTGCCGCTGTCGATCCGCATGCGGTCTTCGCCGTGGACATATGCGGTCACCGTGTCGTCGGAGTCCTTCGCCGTGCACTCGATGAACTTGTCGCCGGCCATCGCCTGGGTGATGAGCCGGTGCGCGACGGTGTCATACAGCGCCCCGTCGGCTGGCGATGCGGAACCGGGCGGCGCGGCCGGGGAGGCCTGCGTGGACGGCGCCTGATCGGACGGCGCGGACTGCCCTGCCGCACCGTCGGAGGCCCCCGCCTCCGGGTCCGACGAGCCGCACCCGGCCAACACCGCCGCCGCCGCGACCGCCGCCGCGGCGCGCATCGCCGTGCGTACCGATCCGTCCATCCGTCCGCCTCCCACGCCGCGGGTCGCCGCCTGCCGTCCGGGCACCACTACTACACGAGACCGCCGCCGGCGGCTACGGGACCGTCTGGAACTCCACCTCGTCCGGCGCCACGAGCTTCGCGTCCACGTCGCCGTCCGCGGCGCATTCCATGTCCACCGTCGGCGAGGCCTTCTCCTGGTCGATCGCCTCCTGGATGTTGGGCAGAGTCATGCCCGTCTGCGAGTCGGCAGTCGTCTTCATGCCGGTGCCGCCGCCGTCCTTCCACACGTACACGTCGGAGCCGTCCCGGAGCAGATTCACCGTCTCGCCGTCGGACTGCGCCAGGATCCGGTAGCGGTCGCTGCCGGCGATGCTCATCGAGCCCGGCTGCTCCGCGTCGGTGATCTCGCAGGTGACCGCGCCCTCGCCGTCCATGGCCGACTGCATCATCGCCACCGCGTCACCCCCGGTGGCGGTGCCGCCGGAGTCCGACCCGCACGCCGCGAGCGGGAATGCCACGGCCGCGACCGCACCGAGCCCCGAAACGACACGGACGATTCCACGTGTGTGCATCACGCACTTTCCCCTCTGATCATGGGGCACCCGCCCGACCGGGGCCCGTTGCAACCTCGGCCCGGCGCTGCGCACGGGCCCACGCCCCCTCACGGGCCGACGACGGATCACACAATGCCATGGCCTCGGGCCGCGCGCGCATCTGCGGGGGTGTTGACGTTGAACACCGCCCGCGCGTCCGCTCCGCCGAGCACGACCCTGTGCACGGTCGCGCCCTCGAGGAAACCCCGCATACTCCGCCTCCCGGACCGGACGACCGCGTCGATCTCCTCGGCCAGGGCCGTCCTGTACACCCCGGCGAGGGGGTGGTCCCGGCCGCCGGCGACGGCGATCACCGCGTCGGGGGCCCCCGACGCGTCGGCAGGCCCTGCGGCGACTCCCTCGAGCAGCCGGCCGACCACCGCGGCGGTGAGGAGCGGCATGTCGGTGGCCGCCACGAACGCCCACCGGTACCCGGCGGCGCCGCCCGCGCGCAAACCCGCCTCCAGCCCGCGCAACGGACCCTCGTCCGGCACCGAGTCCACGACCATTTCGGCGCCGGCCGGCGCCGGAACCCGCTGACCGTCGGCGGCGACGACGAACACCCGCGGCAGCCGCGCGCGCAGCACCGCGACGACCGATTCGAGCATCGTCGCACCGCCCCACGCCATGGTGGCCTTGTCGCGCCCCATCCGGCGCGAACGGCCCCCTGCGAGCACGACCCCGCAGGCGGCGGTCGCGGACCCGGCGTGCACAGTCACTGCGCCGTCACCTCACCGTTTGCCGCGGGTCGGCGTCACGGCTGCTGCGGCTCGCGCCACATGCCCCACAGCGACGGCCCGTCCGGCACCCGGATCTCTCCGGTGGTGACGAACCCGAAACGCTCGTAGTACGGCAGGTTCCCCCGCTTGCTCGACTCGAGATAGGCGGGCGTGCCCTCCGCGTCGCACCGTTGCAGCCGGGAACGCAGCAGTGCCGACCCGTGGCCCAGTCCGCGCGCCTGGCGTCCGGTCCCGATCTCCGAGAGGTACCAGTGCGGCTCCGCGGGATGCGCCTGCGCCAGCGCATCGTCGACGACGCCGGCGAGGCGGGCCGCCCGGCCGAGCGCCAGCAGTTCCGCCGGCACCGACAGCAGCTGCGCCGCATGCGAGGCCTGCCACCGGCCCGGCGGATTCCACACCGCTGCACCCGCGAGGCGCCCGGACGGGCCGTCGGTGACCTCGACCCCGCCCAGGCCCAGGTGGTGGAACCGCAGCCCCACCACGAACATGCGCTGCAACGCCCCGGGCCGGGCATGCTCATCCGGGACGATCCACGACATGAGCGGATCGTCGTGGAACGCGTCCGCCAACACGCGGGCGACGCCGAGGACATCGTCACCGGTGGCAGGGCGGACACTCACCGCGGGACGGGATGGGATCTTCTGCGTGGGAGACACCGCACCAGGATGCCACTTCCCCGGCGGCACGCGCGTCCCGAACGCACGCGCACGTGTACCCGGGAACGGGTGTGCATCCGGCGCCGCCGCGGTCCAAGATGAGGGGCATGGGCCGCGTCACCACCCGCCGGCGGATCGTCCGGCGCACCCCCGAAGGGCACCACACCCGCCAGGACACGCTGGTGGTCGAGGAGCCGCTGCAGATCCGCGTGGACGGCGCCCCGCTGACCGTCACCATGCGCACTCCCGGCGACGACATGGACCTCGTGCACGGGTTCCTGCTGGCGGAGGGGATCGTGACCGAACGCGAGCACGTGCACGTCATGCGGTACTGCGCCGGGGCCGACGACGACGGCGTCAACTCCTACAACGTCCTCGACGTGCAGCTGGGCGCAGGTGCGGCGGGCGTGCACCGGCAGCGGTCGTTCCTCACCAGCTCGGCGTGCGGGGTGTGCGGCACCACCTCGATCGACGACGTCGAGACCATCAGCGCGCACCCGCCGGCCGCCGACCCCGCCGCCGTCGACGCCGCCGTGATCACCCGGCTGCCCGGGCTTCTCCGCGAGCGCCAGAAGGTGTTCGCCTCCACCGGCGGGCTGCACGCGGCGGGGCTCTTCAGCGTCGACGGCACGCTGCTGCGCCTGCGCGAGGACGTCGGCCGGCACAACGCGGTGGACAAGGCGCTCGGTGCCGCGCTGCGCGACGGGGAGGTGCCGCTGTCCGGGCGCGTGCTCATGCTCAGCGGCCGCGCCTCGTTCGAGCTGGTGCAGAAGGCCGCGATGGCGGGGGTTCCGGTGGTCGCCGCGGTGTCCGCGCCGTCGTCGCTGGCGGTGGATCTCGCGGAGCGCGCGGGCGTCACGCTGATCGGGTTCGTGCGCGACGGCGGACTCAACGTCTACTCGCGGGCCGACAGGGTCACCGGCGCGTAGGCGCCGGTGACCCCGCTGCGCCCCACGTTCGGCGTGTTCTTCGGTGAAATCCGGCCGCCGATCACCGAAGAACACACCGACCGGAGCACGCGCGCGGCCGGGCACTGTTCGCTCACCGGCCCGGCCAGCCGGTGTACCCCTCGGCGAGGAAACGGCGACCGGACTCGGATTCGACCAGCGTGCGCAGTTCCCCCACCTGCCGACGTTCATCGAACGGGGTGACCTCTGCCGACGGGTCGAGCGAGTGCATCATCGTCGTCATCCAGTAGGAGAAGTGCTGCGCCTTCCACACCCGGTCCAGAGCCCGGTCGGTGTACTCGTCGAGGGCGGCCGGGTCGCCGCCATGCACGGCGCGCTCCAGGATCTCCGCAAGCAGGCGGACGTCCGCAAGCGCCAGGTTCAGCCCCTTCGCGCCCGTCGGCGGCACGGTGTGGGCGGCGTCGCCCGCGAGCAGCAGGTATCCGTACCGCATCGGCTCCTGCACGAAGCTGCGGAACGGCAGCACCGTCTTCTCCGCGATCGGCCCCGTCTTGAGTTCGAACCCGTCCCCGCCGGCCACCCGCGCCTGCAGTTCGGTGAGGACACGGTCGTCGGACCACGCATCGGGGTCCTCGCCGGGCGAGCACTGGAAGTACATCCGCTGCAGGTCCTCGGTGCGCTGGCTGATCAGGGCGAAGCCACGCTCCGAGCGGTTGTAGATCAGCTCCGGCGCGCTGGGCGGCGCCTGCACCATCACGCCGAACCACGCGAACGGGTACTCGCGGAAGAATCGCCGCCGCAACGTCTCCGGCACCAGTTTGCGGCACGTGCCGTGGGATCCGTCCGCGCCGACGACGTAGTCGCACCGCAGCTCCACACGCGCCCCGTCGGCGTCGGTGAACCGCACTGTCGGCGTCTGCCCGGCGCCGCCGTCGATTCCGGTCACCGCGGTGCCGGAGACGCCGAACCGCACGTCGCCGCCGTCGCGCTCGCGGGCGTCGGCGAGGTCGATGAACACATCGGTCTGCGGGTAGAGGTAGGTCGACGCGCCGGTGAGTCCGTGGAAGTCGATCCGATGGTTGCGGCCGTCGAAGCGCAGCTCGATGCCCTTGTGCTCGTGCCCATCCCGCAGAACCCGGTCGGACACCCCGGAATCGACGAGCAGACGCATGCTGTCCTGTTCGAGGATTCCGGCGCGGTGCGTCGTCTCGATCTCATGACGCGTGCGGACGTCGATCGCGACGGTGTCGATACCGGCCCGGGCGAGCAGGTGGGCGAGCATCAATCCCGCAGGCCCTGCCCCGACGATGCCCACCGTCGCGCGTTCGATCGTCGTTCCCATGAACTCAGTCCTCGCCTTCGACATCCGCCGAGTGACCGCTGTTCGCCGCGTCCCGGTCGCCTGTATCCCGTAGTTCCGCCAGGACCCTCGCGGCGATCTGGTAGCCGTGATTGGCCGCCGGCACCCCGCAGTACACCCCGCATTGCAGGATGACCTCCGCGATCTCGTCCTCGGTGAGCCCGTTGCGCACGGCCGCCGCGACGTGCATGGCGAACTCGTCCCAATGCCCGTGCGCCAGCAGCGCGGTGAGCGTGATGACGCTGCGCGTGCGGCGCTCCAGCCCTGGCCGGGTCCAGACTTCCCCCCACGCGTAGCGCGTGATGAAGTCCTGGAAGTCGGCGGTGAAGGCCGTCGTGTTCTGCTGCGCACGGTCCACGTGGGCGTCGCCGAGCACGGCGCGGCGGACCGACATTCCGGCGTCGTGGCGCGCGGCGTCCATGGCACCGTACGGCGCAGCCGGGTCTTCGCCAGTGGGCACAGTCATTAGTTTCCTCCCTCGATCGTGTGCGCGAAGCGGTCGAGCACCCGCTGCGTGATGCTCCGCGCCGCGCCCAGATACTCTCCCGGTGACGCGGGAGGCGGTCCCGACGGAAGTCCGGCGGGAATCCCCCGAGGTTCGGCGAGCAGGCCGTCGGCGAAGGTACGCACATTGCGTTCCATCGCCGCCGTATCGACGGCGAGTTCCGCGGCCAGCACGGCCGCCTGCGCGGACGCGGTCATCGTGGTCGTGAGCAGATCCTGCAGGGCCGGCCATTCGGCGTGCCAGGCGCCGTCGGGCCGCTCGTCCACCGCCTGTCCGGCGGCCGAATGCAAGGTCGCCGCCTGGTGCGGAGCGCGCAGCGCGGCGGACCGGATCAGCACCGAGAGCACCGGGTTGCGCTTGTGCGGCATCGTCGACGACCCGCCCCGGCCTCCTCCGCCTCCTTCATGCAGCTCCCCGATCTCCGGGCGGGACAGCGTCGCGACGTCCGCGGCCACGACGCCGAGTCCCTGGCACGCCGTCGCCAGCGCGTCGCCCAGCCGCGTGATCGGGGTGCGCACCGTATGCCAGGGGACGCCCGGGTCGGCGAGCCGGAGCCGGCGGGCCAGCTCCGACTCCGCGTCGAGCGGATCCGCGACGAGGATTCCCGCCAGCGAGAGCGTCCCCGCCGCCCCGCCGCATTGGACCGGCAGCCCGTCGCGCGCCGCGGTCACCGCGTCGAGCCCGTCGAGAACGCCGGAAAGCCACCGGGCGGCTTTGAGCCCGAAGGTGATCGGCACGGCCGGCTGGGTCAGCGTGCGCCCCGTCATCACCGTCGTCTCGTGTGCGCGGGCATGACCCGCGAGCGATTCCGCTATGCTGCGCAGCTCCGCCGCAATCCGTGCGGCAGCGTCGCGCGCCACGAGCATCAGAGCGGTGTCCAGTACGTCCTGGCTGGTCAGCCCGCGGTGGACGCGGTCGGCTGCCGCCGGGTCCTGCTCGGCGACGGCGGCGCGCAACGTGGAGACCAACGGCACCACCGGATTACCGGCAGATTCCGCGGACTCCGCGAGCACCGCCGCGTCGACGCCTCCGCTCGCCCCGCCGGCGAGCCGCTCGCACGCGCCGGTGATCGCGTCCGCCTGCTCCGCGCTCGCCGCTCCCCCCTCCTGCAGGATCCGCGCCCACTCCGACTCGACGCGCAGCATCGCGGCGATCACCGCGCCGTCGTCGACGATCCCGGCCGCCCGGTGCGCGCCCGGCTCGAGGATTCCGCCCGCCATCTCAAGCACCGGGGACGCGGTGGCGGGGAAAGTCGAGGAACACCGTCTCCGGGCCGTCGGCGGAATCCTGCAGCCGGATGTCGAACCGAAGCGCGCCGCCCGCTGCTGCCGCACCCGGCATGTCCTCGCGTACCGCGATCAGGGTGTCGCGCCGCTCCGGCGGCACCGACGACAGGACCGGGTCGGCGGCCGATGCGGCATCGTCGTCCGGCACGTACGCCCGGGTGAAAAGCCTGTCGAGCAGGCCGCGCGCGAACACCGTCACCGCGAAGAACGGCGCGCCGTCGGCCGATCCGGGGGCGAGCGTGACGAACCGGTACCGGCCCGCCGGGTCCGCACACGTGCGTCCCCAGCCGGTGAACACGGTGCCGTCACGCCGGATCGCTCCCTCGATCTCCGGCACGACGCCGCGTTCGTCCGCCTGACGGATTTCGATCAACGCGTCCGGAACCGACTGTCCCGCACCGTCGTACACCGTGCCGTGCAGCACGACCGCGCGCGGGTGCGTCGGCGGCACCAACTCGTTGTCTCCGACGTAGGACAGTCCGTAGCGCGCGCCGGGGTCGGAGAAGAACGGTCCGATGGTCTGCCCGGGCGTGGGGTGCAGGTCAGGCATGGTCTTCCTCCAACGGCGTGGCATGGCTGCCGGTGAGCACGATGTCCCACCGGTATCCCAGCAGGGTCTCGTGCACCGACAGGTCGTGGTCGTAGGTTCCGACGAGCCGGCGCAGCGCGTCGGCGTCGGTGACCGACTGGGCGATGGGGTCGAGCGCCATGAGCGGATCGCCCGGGAAGTACATCTGGGTGATCAGCCGCTGCGTGAACTCGGTGCCGAAAAGCGAGAAGTGGATGTGCGCGGGCCGCCACGCGTTGAGGTGGTTCTTCCACGGGTAGGCGCCCGGCTTCACGGTGGTGAACGAGTAGGTGCCGTCGTCGTCCGTCAGGCACCGGCCAGTACCGATGAAGTGCGGGTCCAACGGCGCATGGTGCTGGTCGCGGCGGTGGATGTAGCGTCCGGCGGAGTTCGCCTGCCAGATCTCCACCAGCTGGCCCCGCACCGGGCGACCGTCGCCGTCGAGCACGCGGCCGGTCACCCTGATGCGCTCGCCGAGCGGCTCACCCGCCGGATGCAGGGTGAGGTCCGCCTCGAGCGGGTCGACGTCCCCCGGCCCGAAGACCGGCGCGGACAGCTCGGCCGCCTCCGGGTCCACGAGCGTGAGGGGTTGGCGCGGGTGGCGCAGTCGCGAGCTGCGGTAGGCGGGGAAATCGCGCAGCGGCATCGTCGACCTCGGCGGGGCCGCGGCACGTGTGCGCTCGATGTCGGCGCTGATGACCGATTGCGTGTCCAGCGCGGATGCGTGTGGGCTCATGATGCGGACGGTATGCGCTGTGATGAGACGCACGCCAGCGTAGTCTTTCACTGAGCGAATGGATCGGCGGGAGGTGAACGCATGGCCGGCAATACCTCCACCCCGGGGGCGAGCGTGATCGGACGCGCGCTCGCCCTGCTCGGCGCATTCGATGCCCGGCACCGGCGCCTCACACTCGCGGAACTGGCGCGGCGGGCGGACCTCCCCGAGCCCACCGCCCACCGCCAGGTGCGCGAGCTCGTCGCCGGCGGCGCGCTGGACCGCGAGCCCGACGGGCGCTATGTCGTGGGCAGGCTGCTGTGGAATCTCGGGCTCTTGGCCCCGGTGCAGACCGGGCTGCGCGAGGTCGCGTCGCCGTTCCTGCACGACCTGCACGCCGCCACCCGGGCGACGGTGCACCTGGCGGTGCGCGAAGGCGACGCGGTGCTGTACCTCGACCGGCTTTCCGGACATGCCTCCGTGCCTGTGGTGAGCAAGCTCGGCAGCACGCTGCCGCTGCACCCCACGGGCGTCGGCAAGGTGCTGCTGGCCCACGCCCCCGGACGCGTGCGCGCGCGGGTGCTCGCCGGCCTGCGGCCGATCACCGCCCACACGGTGGTGCAACCCGGTGTCCTCGCCGCCCAGCTCGAACGTGTCCGGCGCGACGGCTACGCCACCACCGTCGAAGAGATGACCCTGGGCGCCTGCTCGGTGGCGGTGCCGATCCGGCGCGGTGCCGACGCCGAGGCGCCGGTCGTCGCGGCGCTGGGGATCGTGGTGCCCAGCCTGCAACGATCGAAGACGCGGCTGGTGTCGGCGCTGCAGGTGGCGGCGCGGGGGATCTCACGGAGCCTGTGACGGGTGTCCCCGCTCGCATCGTGCCCCGCGACCAAGCGGTTTTCGCACATTCCGGCCGGCCGATGTGCGCAATCCGCTTGGTCACGAGCGGAGTACGACGATCACGGCTCGATGGCGCGAATGCGTGACCCACACGGCCGCTGCGGGCAACGATCCGGCCCCGTCGCCACGGCCTCCCCATGCCGGCCAGGACCTCCTTCGCCCGGCTCTACGACGAGGACGGTCCCCTCGGACGCGTCGCCCTCGCGCTGACCGTCCGCCCCCGGTGACGACGCCGAAGCCCGCCTTGTCCCCGCTCCCCGGCGCGGCCGCGGACGCCGCGGTTCCGTCGTTCCGGTTGTAGCGTCGACGCCACCGACAGCCCCGCCGCGACGCGAAGGACTTTCCTGATGACGCTCGACGACCTGCTCGCACAGCTCAATGCCGGACGCACCATCCCCGGCGGCTCGCCGCTGCACGCGGTGATGCACGCGACCGCGCAGGAAGCGCTGCGCATCACCAGCGAACTCAACGGCGGCTACCACGAGCCGGAACAGGTCCGGGAGCTGCTCTCCGAACTGACGGGCACGTGCGTGGACGAGACCGTCACCGTCTTCCCTCCGCTGCGCGCGGACTTCGGCAAGAACATCCGGCTGGGCAAACGGGTGTTCATCAACTCCGGCTGCGTCTTCCAGGACCAGGGCGGCGTGACCATCGGCGACGACTGCCTCATCGGCCACAACGCGACGCTCGCCACCCTCGACCACGACCTCGACCCGGCCCGGCGTGCCGACATGCACCCCGCACGCATCACGATCGGCCGCAACGTGTGGATCGGCGCGAACGTCACCGTCCTGCGCGGCGTCACGATCGGCGACGACGCCGTCGTCGGCGCCGGGTCCCTCGTGACCAAGGACGTGCCGGCCGGCGCCGTGGCAGTCGGCTCGCCGGCGCGGGTGGTGCGGTCGGTGTCCGGGTGACCGGCGGCCGGCCGCTGCTCAGAACGGATAGCCCGGCTGTGCTCCCCGCGCGGTGATCCACCGGGTCTCGGTGAACGCGTCGATGTTGGCCTCGCCGCCGAAACGGGATCCGGTGCCCGAGGCCCGGACTCCGCCGAAGGGTGCGACGGCCTCGTCGGAGACGGTCTGGTCGTTGATGTGCACGATGCCGGTGGGGATCTTCTCGGCGATCTCGAGCCCCCGCATGACATCCGAGGTGAGGATCCCCAGTGACAGCCCGTACTCGGAGTCGTTCGCCAACGCGATCGCCTCGTCGACCGACGAGAACGCGCGCACCGGGGCCACCGGGCCGAACACCTCCTGCGCGTAGGCCGGGGCATCGTCTCCGACGTCCGCCAGCACCGTGGGCCGGTAGAACAGTTCCTCGTACGTGCCGCCCGCCGCCAGCCGGGCGCCGCCGTCGACGCTGCCGGTCACCAGTCCGTGGATCTTGTCGCGCTGCCCGGCGTCGATGATCGGCCCCATCGCCACCTCCCCCGCCGCCGGATCGCCGACGGTCATCCCGTCCGCCTTCGCCGCCAAGCGCTCGACGTACTCGTCGTAGACCCTCTCGTGCACCAGGTGACGCCCGGTGGTCATGCAGATCTGCCCCTGGTGGAAGAACGAACCCCACGCGGCCGTGGAGATCGCGGCGTCCAGGTCCGCGTCCGGCAGCACCAGCATCGCCGAGTTGCCCCCGAGCTCGAGATGCGCGCGCTTGAGGTGGCGCGCCGCGGCCTCGCCGACCTTCCGGCCCGCCGCCGTCGACCCGGTGAAGGAAATGACACGCACGCGCGGGTCCTCCACGATGGCGCCGCCCGTCTGCGCGCCCCCCGGAACCAACGAGAGCACCCCGGCCGGCAGCCCGGCCTCCTCGAACACCCGCATGATCGACACCCCGGCGCACACCGCGGTGCGCGGGTCGGGCTTGAGCAGGACGGCGTTGCCGAGCGCGAGCGCCGGCGCCACCGACCGGATCGCGAGGATCAGCGGGGCGTTGAACGGAGCGATCACGCCGACGACCCCCGCCGGCACCCGCTTCGCCATGCTCAGCCGCGGCTCGGCGCTCTGCAGGATCTGCCCCGCCGGCCGCGAGACCAGCGCGGCGGCCTCGTAGCATTCCTGCGCTGCGACGTCGGTCTCGAAGGCGGCCTTGCCCGGGATCGAACCCGCCTCGCGGATCAGCCAGTGCTGGACATCCGCGGCATGCTCCGCGAACAGGTCCCCCGCCCTGCGCAACACGGCGGCCCGCTCGGTGTAGGGCAGCTCCGCCCATGCGCGCTGGGCGTCGGCGCCGGTCGCGGAGGCCGCGGCCACGTCGGCCTCGTCAGCGATCCCGACGCGCTCGAGTACCGCACCCGTCGCGGGTTCGACGACGTCGGCCGCGCCGCCGTGCGATGCGGTCCAGCCGCCGATATTGATCGTGCCGGTCCACGCTGCGGGGTCGAGAAGGGACATGCCGGCGGCTCCTTCGCTGTGGGAATGATGCTGACGTGTGACGCCGCACCGCCGGTGCTCCGGCGGCGCGCCCTCCCAGTACATCCCCGCCGCACCGCCGCCCGCCATCGCGGTCTTCTGCTGAGCGAAAGGAAATGGCTCCCGGGGCGCCGACCAAGCGGATTCTGCACGATCCGCGCCGGAAACGTGCAGAATCCACTTGGTCGAGGTTGCCGGCCGCCGCTACCGCGCGAGCACCGCGGCGAGGGCGTCGGTGAGCGACCGCGCCGCCTCGGCACTGTCGTCCGGTGCCGCCGCGACGCGCCACGCCACATGCCCGTCGGGCCGGACCAGCAGCACCCCGTCCTCGTCGACCTCGCGCAGCCGTGCCCACGCGCCGTAGGCGTCCCGCATCCCGGACGCGCCGATGCGCAGTGTCCGCACCGGCAGGCCCAGCTTCTCCGATGCGGCCTCGGCCGCCGCCTCCCACGCACCGCCGGACAGCCCGGTCACCACCGTGAACGCGCCCTTGCCCACCAGGTCCAGCGTGGACACGCGGGTGCCGTCGTCGCCGACGAGCCAGGCATGCGGGATCTTCGCCCCCGGGCGGGTAGTGGGCCGCGCGTAAAGCTCCGCGTCGCGGGCGAAGACCTCGGGGCCGCTCTCCTCGTCGCGCAGCACCGCGCCCGAGGCGTACCGCTGGTTCATCTCGACGCCGTGCGCGTTGAACTCGTAGTTCTTCAGCGCGATCGCGTCCTCGAGCGCCGCACGCCGCCGCGCACCCTCGCGCGTCCCGGCCCGGCAGGCGGCCAGCCCCGCCTCGATGCCCTCCTCGTCTCCACCGCCGGCGATGCCGAGGGCCTCGAAGATCGGCCCGAACTGGTCGCGGCTCAGGTTCGCCCGGTCCACGATCTGCTTGCCCACCGGCGCCCTCTCGGCGGTGTAGCTGTCCAGCAGCCCGGGCCCCGCCTCGCCGCGGAGGACTGCCGCGAGCTTCCAGGCCAGGTTGAACGCGTCCTGGATCGACGTGTTCGATCCGAGCCCGTTCGACGGCGGATGCCGGTGCACCGCGTCCCCCGCGCAGAAGACCCGGCCCGCGGAGTACTCGGTGGCGTAGCTGTGGTTGACCTCCCACAGCGACTTCGAATCGATCCGCACGTCCAGGTCCGGGTCGCCCAGCAGGTCCAGCACGATGCGCCGCGCCTCCTCGACGGTCAGTTCCGGCCGCTCGCCCTCGATGTCGTAACCCCAGGTGAGCAGCCACTCGTTCCACGGCCGGACCATGCGGATCAGCCCCATGCCGATCCCGCCCTTGTCGGCGCCGGGGCGCATCGCCCAGTACAGGACGCTGGGCCGGTGCGCGGCGTACTGCGACAGGTCCGCGGTGAAGCAGATGTTCATGCTGCCGCCGACGCCGCTGCGGCCGGCGATGGGCAGGCCCGCCTGCTCGGCGACGATGCTGCGCGCACCGTCCGCGCCGATCAGGTATTTCGCGCGCACGGTGAACTCGTCGCCGCGCAGCCTGTCGCGCAGGGTGGCGGTGACTCCGTCGGCATCCTGAGTGAAGGACAGGAACTCGGTGTCGAACCGGCACTTGGCCCCGCGCTTGGCGGCGTTGGTGACGAGGATCGGCTCCATGTAGGTCTGCGGCAGGTCGATCATCGGGCAGGGGCTGGCGTCCGCGTACTCGGACAGGCTCGCCGGCCCCGACCCCCAGGTGCTGATCCGGCCGATCTCCTCGCCGGCGAGCGAGGTGCACAGCACCGTGTCGCCCATCAAGTCCTGCGGCGTGCCCTCGGCCAGGGCCTGGCCTTCCACGCTCAGGTCCCGCAACACTTCCAGGGTGCGCTGATTGGTGATGTGGGCGCGCGGCGTGTTGGCCACCCAGCCGTACTTGTTGACCATCATCGCGTCGATGCCGTAGGTGGCGAGCAGCAGCGCGGCCGAGGCGCCGGCGGGGCCGCTGCCGATGATGAGCACGTCGGTGTCGAATCCGGTGCCGCGTGCGGGATCGTTGGTGTTCATCGCGTGTCTCCAGGTGTCGGGCGGAAGAGCGGGGAGGTTCGGGACGGCCGGGGCCGCGGGTGTGCGCAGTTCACATCCCCTCCGGGGCCAGGACGATGTCGAACCGGCTGCGCGCCCACGTGCGCCCGGCAAGGTCGCGCCCGTCGGGGGCCGGGGCGCCGGGCGCCTGCGGCTCGAACTTCTTGACCAGCGAGTCTTTGATGCCGAAGACCGCGTCGCCGATGGGCAGCTGCGGGTCGTCGGCGTCGAAGATGTGGGTGACCAGGGTCCGCAGACCCGGGGCGGTGACCATGAAGTGCAGGTGCGCCGGCCGGACCGGCGAGCGGCCCGTCGCCGCCAGCAGCCGACCCACGGGGCCGTCATGCGGGATCGGGTACGGCGTGGGCGTGAGCCCCCAGAAGCGGAAGCCGCCGTCGGCGTCCGTCTCCATCCAGGCGCGGCCGGCCACCCGGCCGTCGGTGTACTGCGCGTCGTAGAAGCCGTCGTCGTCGGCCTCCCACACCTCCACCCGCGCGCCGCGCACCGGGTTGCCGTCGGTGTCGCGCACGGTGCCCTCCACCCAGCACGGCTGCCCGGAGGCGCCGCCGGACACGTCCCCGCCGAGCTCGATGCGCGGCGCGTCCTCGGCGAAGAACGGCCCGAACACCGTCGACTCGGTGGCGTCGCCGTAGGTGGGGTTGTTGACGGCGATCATCTGCATCGACGCGCCCAGCACGTCGGAGGCCAGGATGAACTCCTGACGCTTGTCGTCGGTGATGTCGCCGGCGTCGGTGAGGAACCGGATCGCCGCGTTCCACTCGTCCTCGGTGAGCCGCACCTCGCGGATGTAGGCGTGCAGGTGCCGCACCAGACCCGCCATGAGTTCGGCCAGGCGGGTGTCGGTGCACCCGTCGAACGAGGCGAGGACGCGGTCGGTCACGTCCTGCTCGGCAGCGGCCTGCGCGGAGGACGTGTGCGCGGCGAGGGTTCCGGTTGCGGCTTCATCTGTGGCGGTCATGGGAATGCTTCCTTCATCGGCGGTGGTGTCGTCAGGGGTGGTCGGGCGCGGGTTGATCAGTCGTGGGGCGCGGCGGCCGGTTCCGTTCGTCGTCCGCATGCGGCCGCTCACAGACCCCACGCCGCGCGGTCGCCGTTCTGCGCCGCGGTGAGCAGCCCGACGAGTTGTCGCTCGGCGGCGGGCCGCGGATTGGAGTCCGGGACGACGGCGGCCACCAGGCGCGCGGCCGCGGGGATGTCGGCGGCCGCCATGCCGTGGTCGGCGAGCGCGCTGGGCGCGTCCACCGCGTCGTACAGCGCGGCGAGCCCCGACATCGCCGAGTCGGAGCCGAACGCCTCCGCGAGCCGCCGTTGCGCCGCCGGCGCGGCGGGCCCGTTGAACGCGAGCACGTGCGGCAGGACGACGGCGTGGGTCTCGGCGTGCGGCAGGTCGTAGGCGCCGCCGAGCACGTGGCAGATCTTGTGGTGCAGCCCCGAGCCCGCCGACGCGAACGCGACCGCCGCCAGGTACGCGCCGTACAGCACCTGCTCGCGGCCCGCGTCGGCATCCGGATCCCGGTGCAGCAGCGGCAGTCCGGCCGACAGCGCGCGGGCGCCCTCGGCCGCGAGGGCGCCGTTGATCGGGTCCGCGCGCGGCGCCCACAGCGAGTCCACGCAGTGTGCGAGGGCGTTGAGCCCGCTGGCCACTGCCATGGCGGGCGGGAGCGACGCCGTCAGCTCCGCGTCGTAGACGATCGACGCCGGCAGCACCGCGTCGTCGACGCCCGTCGTCTTGCGCCCGTCCTCGGTCATCCCCCACACGTTCGTCGCCTCGGAGCCGGCGAACGTGGTGGGCACGGCGATGATCGGCAGGCCCGTCGTCAGCGCGACCGCCTTGGCGAGCCCCGTCGTCGACCCGCCGCCGACGGCCACCACCACGTCGGCCTCCGCCGCGGCGGCGGCCGCGCGGGCGCGCTCCGCCACGTCCACGGGCACGTGCATGGCCACATCGCCGTGCCATGACAGCCGTTCGACCCCCGCCGACTCCTCCAGCCCGCCGACCACCTGCTCGGCCATGGCGCGTTCGCGGTCGCCGGCGAGAATCAGGGGCCTGCGCGCACCGAGGCGGGCCAGCTCGCCGGCAAGGCCTTCGCGCGCAAGTCCGGCGCCGAACAGCACCCGCTGGCCCAGGGTCACATGCGTGAACTCCACCGTCACGCACCCCCGTCCGCGCGGGGCCGGCCGATGCCGAAGTGCATCAGGTCCTCTCCCACCACGAGATTGCCGGTGAAGTCCTGCTGCGCGCGCTCCCACACCGACCGCGGCGCATTGCCCGGCACCAGGTGGGTGAGCACCAGCGTGTCCACGCCCGCCTTCTCCGCCTGCACGCCCACCTGCTCCGCCGAGGTGTGCGCGGCGAGCATGTGCTGCAGCAGGTGCGCGTCGGGGCGCGGCGAGCCGGGACCCAGCAGCGAATCCGCCCAGTCCAGATCGATGCACTCGTGCAGCAGCAGGTCCGCCCCCTCGGCGAGGCGCACCAGGTTGGTGCACACGCCCGTGTCTCCGGAGACCACGATCGCGCCGTCGTCGGTGTCGAAGCGGAACGCGTAGGCGGGGAACACCGGGCGGTGATCCACCAGGATGGCGCTGACTCGCACGTTCTCGTCCTCGTAGACGGTGAACGGCTCCATGTCCGGGGAGGGGTCGCGGTTCGGGTCGTCGCCGACGCCGTCGGGCAGGACGATGTCGGACACCTCGAAGATCTCGCGCAGGTCCTGTTTGGCGTTGTCGCGCATGCGGTCGTTGATGTCGGTGGCGTAGGCGGCCAGCAGCTTGCCCGTCGACTCGACGATCCCCGGCGTCGGCGATTCCGGGCAGAACACCTCCGGCGGCGTATCGCGCTCGCCGAAGATCGGCGGCAGCATGCCGCGGTCGCCGGGGCCGATGATCCGGATCGGCTGCCGCAGCCCGTTGGAACCGTTGTGCCAGGCCAGCACCAGCAGGTTGGGGTAGTCCACCGTGTGGTCGGAGTGGTGGTGGGTGATGAACACGGCGCGCAGGTTGTCGATGCCGTGCTCGAAGCCGTCCGGCCCCAGCCCGGCACGCCGGTACTGCGGGCCCCAGCCCTCGCCGCAGTCGATCAGGTACACCGCGTCCCCCACCTTGATCGCGGTGGAGATGCCGGTGCGGTCCGAGCCGTCCCACCAGGGCGGCCCGCCGGCAGTGCCCAGCAGCGACACCCGGGTGCGGTAGGCGCGGGCCTGGTCGAGGGTCAGCGGTTCATGAGTGGTGCGCATCGGAAGTGCAGTCCTTGCCTTGCGGGGATACGGGTCTGAGGTGCGGCGGGCCGGCTCACCGGGCGGCGACCGCGTGCGAAGTCGCGTCCTGGATGAGCCGGAACACCTCGAGGCGCAGGCGCGCGTACTCGGGCAGCGCCTTGGTCTCGGCCTGGTCGCGCGGGGCCGGCAGGTCCACAACGATGTCGCGGGTCACCGTCGTCGGCGCCCCGGACAGGACGATCACCCGGTCGCCCAGGTACACGGCCTCGTCGATGTCGTGGGTGACGAAGACGATCGTCGTGTCGAAGTCGCGGCGCACCTTGAGTACGAGGTCCTCGAGCTCGATGCGCGTCTGAGCGTCCACGGCAGCGAAGGGTTCGTCCATCAGCAGCACGTCCGGCCGGTAGGCGAGGCCGCGGGCGATGGCGGCGCGCTGCTGCATGCCGCCGGACATCTGCCACGGGTACAGGTCGCCCTTGCCGCCGAGCCCCACCGATGCGAGGACCTGGTCGATCATCGGGCCACGCTCGGCGCGCGGGAACTTGTTGCGCATGGGCAGCTCGATGTTCGCCCGCACCGTCATCCACGGCAGCAGCGAGCGGCTGTAGTCCTGGAACACCACGGCGAGCTTCGCCGGCGGCTCGGTGACCTCGGTGCCCTCGAGCACCACCCGTCCCGCCGTGGGCGCCAGCAGCCCGGCGACGCAGCGCAGCAGCGTGGTCTTGCCGGAGCCGGACGGCCCGACGATGCACACGAACTCGCCGCGGCGGATCGACACGTCGATCGAAGCGAGGATCCGGGCGGCCGACGCGCCGGTGCCGTAGGTCTTCTGCAGATCGTCGAGCTCGAGCACGACGTCGGTCCGGCCGCCGGGGCCGGGATGCGCAGGGGTACTGACGTCCGGGGTACGGATGTCCGGGGTTGCCTGTGTCATGTGTCTACTCGCTTCCGGTCGCATTGCGGCGCCCCTCCTGCCAACGCAGGACCCGGCGCTCGAATCGGATGAACAGCAGGTTGGCGACGTACCCGAGCAGCCCGAGCACGATCGTGCCCGCCCAGGTGTCGGTGACTTCGAAGGTCTGCTGGGAGTTGAGGACGTAGAAGCCGATGCCGCTCGTCGAGGCCACCATCTCGGAGACGACGATGAGGATGATCGACATCTGCAGCGTCGTGCGCAGCCCGCCGAAGATCTGCGGCGCCGCGCCCGGCAGGATCACGTACCGGATGCGCTGCACGGGCGTCAGCCGGTAGGAGCGGGCCATGTCGGTGAGCTCGGATCCCACACCCCGCACGCCGTCGATGGTGGCGAGCAGGGTCGGCCACACCGCGCCGAGCACGATGATGGCCACGTTCATCGTGGCGCCGATTCCGAACAGCAGCAGCCCGATCGGCAGCAGCACCGGCGGCGGCAGCGACCGCAGGAACTGGATCACCGGCTCCGTGGCGGCGCGCAGCACCGGTGACAGTCCGATCACCAGGCCCACGGCCACGCCCAGGACCGCAGCGATGGCGAATCCGATGAGGAACTTCACGACGCTGGGCGCCGCGTCCTGCATCAGGTGCGGACCGAGCCAGTCGGCGCGCAGGTTCTCCACGATCGCCTGCAGCGACGGGAAGTACAGCGAGTCGGTGCCGGCGGTGGCGAACCACCAGACGGCGACGATCGTCACCGGCAGCCAGGCGCGCAGCGCGAACAGCTTCGCAGCGGACACCAGGCGCGCGGTTCCGGCGGTGCGGGACGCGCCGGCACGTGTCCCCTCGGCGAGCGCGGTCATCAGCGGGCCTCCCTGTGGTGGGACGGATGCCAGAACAGCAGGGGCCGTTCGGCACAGCGGAAAAGTGCATTCACGGCGAGGCCCAGCAGCCCTGTCGCGATGATCAGCGCGTACATCCGCGGCAGCGCGTTGGCCGACTGCGCCAGAGTGATCTGCTGTCCCAGGCCGGCGGCGCCACCGATCATCTCGACCACGACGGCGATGATGATGGCGATCGATGCGGACACCCGCAGGCCCGTCATGCCGAACGGGAGGATCGAGGGCACCACGATCCTGCTGGTGGTCTTCCACCAGCCGAGCCGATAGCTGCGGGCCATCTCCAGTGCCACGCCGTCGATCTCGCGGACCCCGTAGACCACCTGGGTGAGCAGCGGCCACACCGAGCCGAGCGCCACCAGGTAGAGCTTCATCTCCGGCGACGGCCCCCACAGCAACAGGCCCAGCGGGATGAGCGCGACGGGCGGGATGGGCTTGAGGAACTCGACGAGGAACCAGGTGGACTCGCCGATCCACCGGACGCGGCCGATGAGCAGCGCCGCCGGAACGGCGAGGACGACGATGACCGCCATCCCCAGCAGGGCCACCGACACCGTGTCCCACATGGCCGACCAGAACTCCGACGACGCGAGCTCGCCCGTCCCCGCCTCGATCACGCTCGCCGCCGACGGGATCGATGCCCCGGGCAGGACGCCGGTGGCGGACAGCAGCTGCCAGGCCGCGAGGATGCCGAGCACCGTGGCCGCGCCGATCCAGTTCCTCCCCGGCATCAGGCGGGTCGCGGTGCCCCGTGTCCGCGACCGTCGGGGCGCCGCCACGGCCGGCCGCAACGTTTCCGCCGCGGTGCTCACGAGACCACCGCCTGCGCCGCGTCGACCGGTTCCGGCATGAAGCCGAGCTCCACCATCACCGTCGACATGTCGTCCAGCGCATCGACGTCGAGCCGCGGCCCGTAGCCGGGCAGCGTCATCTCCTCCGCCACCGCGGGATCGACCTTGCCGTATTCGACCAGCACGCGACGTACCTCCTCGGGATCGTTCTGCGCGTCGACGCTCGCCCGGTCGATCGCGTCGGCGAACCTGCGGACCAGCTCCGGGTTGGTTTCGACGAACGGCTCGGCCGTGAACAGCAGCGAATACGTACCGCCCGGGGTGAACGCGTCGACGTACGGGTTGGCGATCGACCGGAGCCCCTGGCCGGCGCCGATGGTGACGAACGGCTCGACGACCGACGCCGCGTCGACACGGTGGGCGGCCAGGGCCGTCATCATGTCCGGGAAGGGCATGGCGACCCAGGTCACGGCGTTCGGGTCGCCGCCGTCGCGGCGCACCGACTCGGCCGCCGCCACGTGCACGATCGAGTTGAGGGCGTTGACGGCGACGGTTCTGCCTTGCAGGTCGGCCGGCCGAGCGATGTCCGACCCCTCGGCCACCAGCAGCCCCGACGCGTCGTCCTGCGCCGAGTGGCCCACGTTCGCCTGGTTGGCGACGGCCTCCAGCGGCAGCCCCTTCTGCGTCGCGGTGAGGAACGGGCTGGCGGCCGCGGTGCCGAACTGCAGCTGGCCGTTGAGCACCGACGGGGCGATCGCCGCGGCGTTCTGCATCACCTGCAGTTCGACGTCGATCCCGGCGTCGGCGAAATAGCCCTTGTCCACGGCGATGTAGACCGGCGCGAAGTCCGCCACCGGGATCACCCCGATGCGGACCGGCTGTCCGTCGTCGATCTTGATGGCGCTGCCGCGGCCGACGCTGCACGCGGCGAGCAATGCCGCCACCGCGCACAACGCGATGACGAGGGTGGATCTGCGCACGACCGGCTCCTTCGGAGTCTGCGGAACGACTGTTGCCGTCGGTTCCACACCAGTGTGTCGCTGGTCACTCGTATATATCCAATACTATTCTCGTGGCATCGTCATATGCTTCATGTATGGAACTTCGCCAACTGCGCTACTTCCTTGCGATCGTCGACGCCGGGTCGTTCACGCAGGCCGCCGAGGAACTGCACATGTCGCAGCCGCCACTGAGCCTCGCCGTCAAGAATCTGGAGCGCGACCTCGGCGTCACGCTGCTCGTACGCACCCCCAAGGGGGTGCGTACCACCGAGGCCGGGCGCCACCTGGAGCAGACCGGGCGGCGGCTGCTGCACGGCTTCGACGACCTGACGCAGAGCCTCCGCGACCTCGGCGAGGGGCGCGCCGGGCGGCTTCGGGTCGCCGCCGTCCCCTCGTTCTCCTGGGCCCACCTGGCACCCCTGGTCACCGAGTACGCGGAGCGCGCACCGGACGTGGAGATCGCCCTCGCGGACCCCGCGCCCGCGCAGGTGCTCCGCGCCGTCCGCGAAGGCACCGCGGACGTCGGCATCGTCGCGTGCGCCGATCCGGCGACGCTGGCCCGGAACCTCCGCGGCGAGCTGAACGCTGTGCCCGCACGGGAGCTGCCGCTGGTGGTCGCCCTGCCGCCGCGCCTCGCCGCAATGAGCGCTCCGAATCAGCCCATCGACCTGCGTGCGCTCGAGGACGAGCGGTGGATGATCCCCGGCGAGGTCGCCGGCTTTCCGGGGCTTCCGGAGCTCATCGAAACGATCTGGCTGCGCCTGGGGATCCGGCCCGCCAAGCTGCGCGAGGTGTCGACGTTGCAGACGGCGGTTCCCCTCATCGCGGCCGGCGCCGGCGTGGCCCTGGTCCCGGATACCATCGGCCGGATCGCGCAGGACTCGGTGGCGCTGCGGCCGATCGCCCAAGCCGTGCCGCCGCTGGTGGCCACCGTGCTGTGGAGCGCCGAGGGGGTGCTGACACCGGCCGCCCGGCGCTTCGTCGAGCTGGCGACGCGGGGGGCGGGCGCCTGACGCTGATGGCGTGCGGCCGAGCAGCGGCGCCGGTACTCCGCGCGGTGTCGGACGCGTCGACTAGGTTGGGGTACGTGTCTAGATCAGAGCCGTTGGATTCGTGCCATCGGGGTGGCGGGTGATCGCGCCGTCCCACCAGGGCCATGTCAGTACGCGCGACGCGAATGCACCCTATCGACTGTCGTTCACCACCGGCGGCTTGCTGAGGTCGCCCGCTACGGCGATCGCTGCGATGCTGATCGCGTCTGCAGATGCCTCGACAGTCCGCACCGACGCGGTCGAATGGAACATCGTTCAGCAACGTTCCGCCGCATCGACCGTGCGTGTGACTCGTGAAGTTATGCAGCGTCTCGCCGAATTACCGCAGCCTGGACTGGAGCTTGTCGCCGACGGCTCGGTGGACGGCGACGCAGCTCGGCCTCGACGGAGACCTTCAGTTGCAGGTGCCGCGGGCACTGCACCGCCTGCGGATGCAGGGTGCCGGCTACCAGTACGTGCACGGGGGTGCCACCCTGCAGGAGATCGTGGTGCCGTTGGTGACGCTCACGCAGTCCCGCAGCAAGGACATCAGCAAGGTCACAGTCGACGTCAACGTCAGCAGCCCCAGAATTACCGCCAGCACCGTGTTCGTCGCCCTCCTGCAATGCGAGGCGTCCACCGGTAAGCGCCGCGGCCGGACTCTCATCGTCGGTGTCTACGCCGAAGACGGCGCGGCACTGTCCGGGGAACGCACCGTCGTCGTCGACAGCGCCGCGGACGACCTGCGCGACCGGAACTCTACAGTCGAACTCGTCCTCGGTGAGGCCGCCGAACGGTACAACGGACAGACCGTACATATCCGTGCCGACGAGGAGACCAACGGCACCCGCACCGAGTACCGTCACACCACCGCAAGCCTCAATCGAGGGTTCGGCGGATTCTTCGATCCACTCTGATTGCGGTTTCAGTACGCGTTTCGTAGGGTTATAGCCTACGTATGACGTACTGAAGGAGTGACGTGGAGCAGTTGCGCGGGACGCCGTTGCCAGCCGAGCTGACTCGCACCGCCCTGCGCACTCTCCGCCCTCGGGACGCCGGTGGCATCTACGCCCACCCCCGCCCTGAATTGGCTCGGCTCACCGACCGGGGCGTCCTGCACAGGGTGGCGCGCGGCTACTACATCGTCGTACCCCAGGAGCAGGTCGGGCGCTCCTGGCTGCCCGGGCTCGAAGCCGCCGCCGCGGGCATAGCGTCGACGATCTATGGCGCAGACCGCGCGCTGGTGATGGGCGTGAGCGCCGCCCGACTGCACGGAGTGATCCCGAGGGCACTCGCGACCGCCGTCGTCGCCGTCCCCAGGCAACATAAGCCGATTCCGCTGCTTGACCGGTCGGCCACCGTCCTGTTTGTTCAGCGCGATACCGCGGCGCTCGATGCCGAACGCATCGACACTCCCCTCGGCGGCACCCTCGTCACTACGCCCGAACAGACTGTGCTCGACCTGGCCAGGCGCCCCCGGCTCGGGAACGCGGATGCCGAGGTCCCGACCGCCGTCGCAGCACTTCACCACCGCTGCGACCACGACCGTCTCGAAGACCTGGCAACGAAGCAGCGGATGGTTGCGAGCCTGCGGCGGGCCGAGATCTGGGCGGGAGTAAGTCCGTGATCCCCGACGAACACGATGAGGTAGCCACCCGATTCGGTGTCGCACCGGAGCAGGTGGAACGCGACCACCTCATCTCACATCTCCTGGCCGTCCTATCCGACCGATTCGCGGACCGACTGCATTTCATCGGCGGGACCGCGCTTGCCCGCACCCACCTGCCGAACGGGCGTCTCAGCGAGGACATCGACCTCGTCGCAGGTGGCGACCGCACCGCACTTGCCGCCGAACTCGATGCGGCCCTGCCCCGTGCAGTGGCGCGCACGTTCGGCCGGCTGGCTTGGGAACCGGCACTCGGCGCCGTCCGAGACTCCGATTCCGCCCACCTCCGCACCGCCGGCGGACTGTCCGTGAAGATCCAGTTGCTCTCCGCCAAGGGCCGGACTCTGTGGCCTGTCGAGAGGCGGCATCTCGAACAGCGATACAGCGACGCTCCGCCCGCTCGATTGGCCGTTCCCACGCGTACTGCGTTCGCTGCGTCGAAAACTGCAACCTGGCACGACCGCAGCGCTGCCCGAGACCTGTGGGATCTGTGGGCGCTCGCGGAGATCGGCGCAATCGACGACGAAGCTGCAGCGATGTTCGCGCGACACGGTCCGACTAACCATCCTCCCAGCCGGCACATGTTCCTCGCCGCACCGCGTGAGGAGGAATGGACCGCGCAATTGGCGGGCCAAACCCGTCTGAGGATCAGCGCATCCGAGGCCCTGATCACCGTCCGCGATGCCTGGGAATGTGTGGCTGAACGTGACGCGACGCAAGAAGCTGGAGAACCGTGACCAACAACTTAGCCGACACCGCCGATGCCCCCCACTCACTGCTCTCGATGCCAAAGCGAACACCGAGTTCCCCGGGCTGGTGGTCCGCAAAGACCTGATCGGTCGCGTCCGCGGCAATGCCGTCGTCCCCGGCTACGTGCTCGAGTTCCTCCTCGCCCAGTATTGCGCCACCGATGACGAAGCCACGATCGACGCCGGCATCGAGAGCGTCCGGGATATCCTCGCCCAGCACTACGTGCACCGCGGCGAGGCCGAGCTGATGAAGTCCACGATCCGCGACCGCGGGCGGCACCGCGTGATCGACAAGGTCACCGTCGTACTCGGCGACAAGTAGGACATCCACACCGCCTCGTTCTCCCACCAGGGGCTCAAGTCGGCGCCTATTGACGACCGCACCGTCAAGCAGCATCCCAAGCTGCTCACCGGCGGCGTCTGGTGCATGGTCGACGTCGAATACTCCGGCGGCGACTCCCTCGATGACCGCTGGATCATCGCTGGTCTCAAGCCGATCCAGCTCGGCCAGTTCGATGCCGGCGTATACCTCGCCGCGCGCGCGAGATTCAGCACCGACGAGTGGATCGACCTGCTCGTGCAGAGCATCGGATTCGACCCGGAACGCCTGTCGCCGCGCGGCAAACTCCTCCAGCCGGTGCAGCTGATCCCCTTCGTCGAACGCAGCTACAATCTCGTCGAGCTCGACCCCAAAGGCACCGGCAAGTCGCACGTGTACTCGGAGTTCTCCCCGCACGGCATGCTCATCTCCGGCGGAGAGTTCACCGTCCCGAAGCTCTTCGTCAACACCTCCAACGGACGCATCGGGCTCGTCGGCTTCTGGGATGTCGTCGCCTTCGACGGGTTCGCCGGGCAGAAACGAGTGGACAAGGCCCTCGTCGACATCCTGAAGAACTACCTGGCCAACAAGACGTTCTCCCGCGGCGTCGAGACCATTCCCGCCGAGGCGTCGATGGTGTTCATCGGGAACACTTCCCGGCCCGTGCCGACGATGCTCGCGCACTCCGACTCGTTCGAGGTGCTCCCCGAGGCCTACTACGACGCCGCCTACCTCGACCGGCTGCACTTCTACCTTCCAGGCTGGGAAGTCGAGATCATCCGGCGCGAACTGTTCACTGACGGCTACGGATTCGTCGTCGACTACCTCGCCGAAGCGCTCCGGCACCTACGACGCCGGAATCGTTCGAGACGCTGCGGACCGGCGCGCTCGACATTCCCGACAACGCAATGGGGTACTCGTACGCCGACCTGCTGATACCGCACCTGCGCGGCGCACAGCGGATAGAGATCGTCGACCCCTACATCAGGGCCCCGCATCAGCTGCGCAATCTCAACGAGCTGCTGGTAGCGATCATTGCCGCGAAACCGGCTGAAGATGCAGTCGCCGTGCATCTGACTACATCCGTGGAGCCGGAACGCGAGGATAGACACAAGGCACAGATCGTCGGGCTGTCGGAGATCAAGGACGCTGTCGCCGAGGGCGGCGTGGAGTTCACCTGCGATTTCGCGGACGGACTGCACGATCGGCAGATCACCGCCGACACCGGATGGCGGATACAGCTCGGTCGCGGCCTCGATATCTTCCAGCCCTTCACCAGCGCCAATCGGTACGACATCCGCGTTCGGCGACAGGACTGGCGGCGCACCAAGTCCTGCACGATCACCTCACTGAAGGAGTAACCGGAACGGCGACGCGGCTCCACCTGGTCGGTCCGTCCACTGCACGCACGTGGTTTGTGAAAGTTGTCGGTCCCGCTCGATACCGTGCGTTCCGACGCTGCAGGCCGCCGACGGCCGCGCCTACCGCATCGGAACGGAGGAGTCATGACGCACGCGCCCGAGGAGCACGACGAGCTCAAAGGACTCGATGGGCTGTGGGAATCCGCGCTCGCGCACGGGCGGGCGCCGTTGTCCGCAGCGCTCCTCCGATTCGTACGGAACTTTCCGACGATCGCCGCCTACAACGCGGCCATGATCGGCATCCAGCGGCCGGGCAGCCGCTACGTGCTGACGGCGCGGCAATGGCGGGACCGTTTCGGCAGGCAGGTCGTACCGGGGGCGAACCCCCTGGTGATCCTCAAACCATTCGGTCCCGTCGAGTTCGTCTACGACGTATCCGACGTCGAGGGCGATCCGCTGCCCGCTGAGGTACTCGACCCCTTCGCCAGCAGCGGACCGGTCACGGACGAGGGGCTGACCAGGTTCGCGCTCGGTCTGCCCGTCTCCGGTATCGCCTACGCGGAATCGCAGCAAGGACCCACGGCCGCGGGACACATCGTGCGACTGAGCGAGCCCCGCAAGAAGCGGATGGGCAATGCCGAGAAAGTGATCCTGTTCGATCTGGTGGTCAATCGCAGCCTCGACGCCAACGCGAAGTTCGCGACGGTCGCGCACGAACTGGGTCACCTGTACTGCGGCCACCTCGGCGAACTCACGCGGGATGCGTCCACGGAGGACGACCGCGCCGGAAAGGGCCGCGCGGTCGTGATCAAAGATCGATCATCCCTGCCGCACGAGGTGCAGGAGTTCGAGGCGGAAGCGGTGTCGTGGCTCGTCTGCGGGCGGATCGGGGTCACCAGCCCCGCAGGCGAGTACCTCGGCAACCTGCTGGCCGGCTCGGAGCCGCCTCCGGTCTCGTTCGAGGCGATCCTCAGCGCGGTGCGCCGGGTGGAATCCCTGGGGCACGGCACCGCCCAGCTCGGCGTGACGCTTCGCGATGACCGGCCCGCGCTGTTCGCGCCGCATGCCTTCGGACAGCACTCAGCCGGGCAGCACTCAGCCGGACAACGCGCGGCTCCGGATACCGCACTTCCGCGGTGGCAATCATTCACGGCCGCAGCCCTGCAGGACAATCACCCGACGGTGGACGTCTCGCGGTCCCGCGGCCGCACCCAGACCCGGTAGGCCCCGGCCAGCAACGCCAGCCACACCGCGCCCACGATGATGGCCACGCGGGTGTCCGGGAAGTACGCGAGCACCCCGCAGACGAACACGATGAACGCGATCGTCGCTATGGGCGCCACCGGCCACAGCGGCACGGGGAACCGCAGCGCGGCGCGCTGCTGCGGCGTCATTCGGCGGCGCGAGGCCACCTGCGACGCCACGATCATCAGCCACACCCACACCGTGGCGAAGGTGGCGATCGAGGCGACGACCACGAACACCCGGTCCGGCATGAGGTAGTTGACCACCACGCCGACCAGCAGCGCGGCGACCATCAGCGCGACGGTCACCCACGGGACGCCGCCCCTGGTCAGCTTGCCCAGCGCGGCCGGGGCGTGCCGCTGCTCCGCCATCCCGAACATCATCCGGCCCGCGCCGAAGATGTCGCTGTTGATCGCGGACAGCGCCGCCGTGATGAGCACGATGTTGAGTACCGTCGCCGCCGCGGGCATGCCCAGCGACGTGAAGATCGAGACGAACGGGCTGGACTCGGAGTCGACCTCGCTCCACGGCATGATCGCCATGATCACGCCCAGGGCCAGCACGTAGAACAGCAGCACCCGCAGCGGGACGGTGTTGACGGCCCGCGGGATCGCCTTCTCGGGATCCCGCGCCTCGCTGGCGGTGAGCCCGATGATCTCGGTGCCACCGAACGCGAACATGACGATGGCGAGCGAGGCGATCACGCCGCCCACCCCGTGCGGCGCGAACCCGCCGTCAGCCCACAGGTTGCTCATGCCGGTGGCCCCGTCGTCCATGCCGAAGCCGAACACGATGATCGCCGCGCCGCCCGCGATCATCGCCACGATCGCGACGATCTTGACGATGGTGAACCAGAACTCCAGCTCGCCGTACACCTTGACGCTGACGAGGTTCACCGCGCCGAGCAGCAGCACGATGGCCAGCACCCAGATCCACCTCGGCACGTCCGGAAACCACAGTCCCATGTAGACGCCGAACGCGGTGACGTCCGCGATGCACACGATGACCATCTCGAACACGTACGTCCACCCGGTGACGAACCCCGCCAGCGGGCCCAGGTGCTTGCGCGCGTACTCGCCGAACGACCCCGCCACCGGGTCGCTCACCGCCATCTCGCCGAGCGAGCGCAGCACCGAATACACCACTGCGCCGCCGATGATGTAGGCGATGAGCACGGCGGGGCCCGCGGCCTGGATCGACTCGGAGGAGCCGTAGAACAGCCCGGTGCCGATCGCGGAGCCGAGGGCGATGAAGTTGATGTGCCGCGTGGACAGGCCGCGTTGGAGGCGCCGTCGACGTTCGGGAGGCGCCGGGGGCGCGTCCGTCGCGGCGTCGGCCGGGGCCTGATCGGTCATGCCGGTCATTGTCCCCGGGCCGTCCATGCGCATTGTCCTCGCCCGCCGCCGACGTCGCGCGGATTACACCCGCACGGCGTCCGGCACGCGAAGCGGCGATCCCGTCGCGGCGAGGACGTCGTCGACGGAGACCCCCGGGGCCACCTCGACGAGCACGAACCCGTCGTCGGCCACGTCGACGACGGCCATGTCCGTGATCACCCGCTGCACGCAGCCCGCACCTGTGAGCGGCAGCGTGCACGCGTCGACCAGCTTCGGGTCGCCCTTTTTGGTGACGTGATCGGTGAGCACCAGCACCCGGCGGGCGCCGTGCACCAGATCCATCGCGCCGCCCATCCCCTTGACCATGGCGCCCGGCACCATCCAGTTGGCCAGGTCGCCGTTGCGCGCCACCTGCATGGCACCCAGCACCGCCACGTCCACCTTGCCGCCGCGGATCATGCCGAACGACTGGGACGAGTCGAAGAACGACGCGCCGGGCGCTACGGTGATGGTCTCCTTGCCGGCGTTGATCAGGTCCGCATCCAGCTCGTCCTCCGTCGGATACGGCCCCACGCCCAGTACGCCGTTCTCCGAGTGCAGGATCACCTCGACGTCGTCGGGGATGTGGTTGGGGATCAACGTCGGCATGCCGATGCCGAGATTGACGTACTGGCCGTCCGCCAGCTCACGGGCGGCACGGGCCGCCATCTCGTTCCTGGACCAGCTCATGAGTGGGCCTCCTTCTGTCCGGCCTCCCGCAGCGTCGTCTTCTCGATCTTCTTCGGCCCGGTCACGGGAACGTGCACCACCCGCTGCACCTGGATGCCGGGCACGTGCACCGCGTCCGGATCGATGTCGCCAGGCTCCACCAGCTCCTCGACCTCGGCGATCGTGATGCGGCCGGCGCTCGCGGCCGGCGGGTTGAAGTTGCGGGCGCTCTTGCGGAACACGAGGTTGCCGTGCCGGTCGCCCTTCCAGGCGTGCACCAGCGCGTAGTCGGTGACGATGGCGCGCTCGAGCACGTAGGCCTCCCCGTCGAACTCGCGCGTCTCCTTGGGCGGGGACGCGAGCGCGACGGACCCGTCGGCGGAGTACCGGCGCGGCAGGCCCCCGTCCGCCACCTGGGTGCCCACGCCCGCGGGGGTGAAGAACGCAGGGATGCCCGCACCGCCGGCCCGCATCCGCTCGGCGAGGCTGCCCTGCGGCGTGAGCTCCACCTCGAGTTCCCCGGCGAGGTACTGGCGGGCGAACTCCTTGTTCTGCCCCACGTACGAGCTGATGGTGCGGCGGATGCGACCGGCGGACAGGAGCACGCCGAGCCCGAAACCGTCGGTGCCCAGGTTGTTCGAGGCGATCTCCAGATCACCGGCGCCCTGCTCGAGCAGTGCGTCGATGAGGGCCTCGGGCACACCGACCAGGCCGAATCCGCCGACGGCGATGGACGCCCCGTGGGGCACATCGGCCACGGCCTCCGCTGTTGTGGGTATCACCTTGTTCAACACGCGACCCAGGCTACCCCAGAAAGTTCGCCTTGTGAACATGCATTCGCTATGCGAACATCGAATGGGATACGCAGCCGCAAGCCGCACGCAGTCCGCACCACGCACAAGGAGGAGCGATGACCGTCGCACTTGCCCACCGCATCGACGGCCCCGGGAATACCGACGCGCCCACCCTGGTGCTCATCGGCTCGCTCGGCTCCGACCTGACCATGTGGGAGCCGCAGTACACGACGCTGTCGGAGGAGTTCCGCGTGGTCAGCGCGGACCTGCGGGGACACGGCGGCTCACCCGTGCCCCCCGGCCCCTACACCGTCGACGAGCTCGCCGGCGACGTGCTGCAGCTCATCGCCGCCGTCGGCGGGCCCGTGCATCTGGCGGGCCTGTCCCTGGGCGGCGCCGTAGCGCAGCGGATCGCGGTGCGCGCACCGGGGCAGGTCCGGTCCCTCACCCTGCTGTGCACCGCGGCGCGGTTCGGCGACGCACAGCCGTGGCTCGACCGGGCGGCGGCGGTGCGCCGCGACGGCACCGGTGCGATCGCCGAGTCCGTGGTGGGCCGCTGGTTCACTCCCGGCCTCGCCGCACGCGCCCCGGACCTGGTCGCCCGCGCACGCACCATGGTCGCCGCGACACCCGACGAGGGCTACGCCGCCTGCTGCGAGGCGCTCTCCGCGTGGGACGGTCGCGCGGATTTGCCTCGCATCACCGTCCCCACCCTCGCCATCGCCGGCGCGCAAGACCCCGCGACGGGCCCCGACGCACTGAAGGCCATCGCCGACGCGATCCCGGGCGCCGCACTCGAGGTCCTCGATCCCGGCGCACACCTGGCCAACCTCGAACAGGCCGCAGCGGCGAACGCCCTGATCACCGAGCACGCGCACCGTGCCGGGGCGGGCGGCGCGCGGTGAGCCCTGTCGCCCCCGACACCGAGACCACGACGCCGCCCCCCGACCGCGTCCAGTCGCTCGCACGCGGGCTGGCGGTGATCCGCTCTTTCGATGCGGACAACCCGACCCGCACGCTCAGCGACGTGGCACGCGCGACGGGTCTCACCCGCGCCACGGCCCGCCGCTTTCTGCTCACGCTCGCCGACCTCGGCTACGTCCGCAGCGACGCCGGCGTGTTCTCGCTGACGCCGCTGGTGCTCGAGCTCGGCTACAGCTACCTGTCCGGCCTGCGGATGCCCGATCTCGCCCAGCCGCACCTGCGGGACCTGTCGGGCCGGGTGGGCGAGTCCACGTCGGTGTCGGTGCTCGACGGCGCCGACGTCGTCTATGTCGCGCGCGAGCAGGTCAGCCGCATCATGGCCGTGTCCATCAGCATCGGCACGCGCTTCCCCGCCCACGTCACCTCCATGGGGCGGGTGCTGCTGGCGGGCCTGCCCCCTGCGGAGCTCGACGCGGCGATCGCGGCCTCGTCGTTCGAGCGCCGCACCGATTCGACCGTCGCCGACGCCGATCAGCTGCGCCGCGTCCTCGACCGGGTGCGTGACGACGGCTATTGCCTCGTGGATCAGGAACTCGAGCCCGGCCTGCGCTCCATCGCCGCCCCTATCCGCCACGCCAACGGCACCGTCGCTGCCGCGGTAAACATCTCCACCCCCGCCGGCCGCTACGACGTGGCCGAGCTCAGCGGCAGGATGCTGCCGCTGCTCGTCGCCACCGCCGCCGCCATCGAGGCCGACCTGCGCCGCGCCGGCCCGGGCTGACGTCCGCGCAGCACCCCTGCCGTCACCTGTCCCTTCCCCACCAGCCCCTTCCCCACCCAGGAGGTCCCCATGTCCGACGCCGTCATCTGCACTCCGCTGCGCACCCCCGTCGGCCGCTTCGGCGGCGTGTTCCGCGACGTGCGCGTCCAGGATCTCGCCACCACCGTGATCCGCGCCGTCGTCGAGCGCTCCGGCATCGACGGGTCCGTGATCGACGACGTCATCCTCGGCCAGGGCTACCCCAACGGCGAGGCACCGGCGCTGGGGCGGGTCGCCGCACTGGACGCGGGCCTGGGCATCGATGTGCCCGGCATGCAGGTGGACCGCCGCTGCGGCTCGGGGCTGCAGGCGATCCTGCAGGCGTGCATGCAGGTGGCCACCGGCGCGTCCGACCTGGTCCTCGCCGGCGGCGCCGAGTCGATGAGCCAGACCGAGTACTACGTGACCGGCATGCGCTGGGGCGTCAAGAAGCCGGCGCTGGACCTGGCCGACAGGCTGGCCCGCGGCCGCGTCACCGCCGGCGGCGACGACTTTCCCGTGCCCGGCGGCATGATCGAGACTGCGGAGAACCTGCGCGCGCAGTTCGGTATCGGCCGCGAGGCCCAGGACGCCCTCGCCGCCCGCTCGCACCAGCGGGCCGTCGCCGCCCAGCACGATGGGAGGTTCGCCGACGAGATCGTGCCGGTGATGGTGCCGCAGCGCCGGGGCGAGCCGCTGGTGGTGGACACCGACGAGCACCCGCGCGCGGAGACGACGCCGGAGTCCCTGGCCGGGCTGCGCGCAGTGCGCTCGAAGGTGGACCCGGACTCGACGGTCACCGCCGGCAACGCGTCCGGGCAGAACGACGGCGCCGCCGTGTGCATCGTCACCACTCCGGAGCGGGCCGCCGAGCTAGGGCTCACGCCGATCGTCCGCCTGGTCTCGTGGGCTGTCGCGGGCACCGAGCCGAAGACCATGGGCCTGGGCCCGGTGCCCTCCACTGCGAAGGCGCTCGGTCGCGCCGGGCTCGCGCTCGACGACATGGGCGTGATCGAACTCAACGAGGCCTTCGCCGCCCAGGCCCTGGCCGTCCTCGCCTCGTGGGGGCTCGACGCGGAGGACGAGCGGATCAACCCCAACGGCTCGGGCATCTCGCTGGGGCACCCCATCGGCGCCACCGGCGGACGCATCCTCGCCACACTGGCGAACGAGATGGTCCGCCGCGAGTCCCGCTACGGGCTGGAGACCATGTGCATCGGCGGCGGGCAGGGACTGGCCGCGGTGTTCGAGGCGGTGTAGGCGGCCCCGCTTACCGCGCGTTGTCACGCCTCGATATCGGTTCCGGCTGCTCACCGAACAGTGCCCGGAGTCGGGACAGGTCATCGACAACCGGCTTCAGCGTGGCCTCGGACAGACTCCCTCCGACTTCTGGGGCGGAGGGCCCCGAACGAAGGACTGCAGGTGATTCACCGCGCGCAAGCCCCGCGATCTCTCCAGCCAGCGAATACCCCGCCTCCTGCGCCGCTGGAACACGTCCCTCCGCGCGGTCGACAGCATAGGCTGATACCCCGTCGGCAAGCCGGTCGGCGGCGGATGCGACTGGAAGCCAGGCCGCGGCGGCGACGTCAGCAGGAGGCGGCTCCGACAGCGCCCGTTCGATACGGGCTTGCAGGTCGGAGAGCGCGCGGTATGCAGTCCGTCGGGCGCTCACCAGAGTCTCGTGTCGATGGTGGGCCGCCTCCGGGTTCTCAGGTACCGGCGACGCCGCCGTCTTGAGTTGCAGTCCGATAGCGCCCATCGCTTCCCGGAACGTCTCGGCCATCCACGCTCGACGGCTGTGCGGCCAGATCAGATACCCGAAGATGATCACCACCCCGGCACCGATGGCAGTAGCACCGATGCGCTGCCAGGAATAGTTCGCCGTCTCGCCGCCCGGTTCGATCGAATCCACCAAGAGGATTACTGCCGGGGTGATAGCCACCGCCTGCAACGCATACGAGCGCATCATCAACCACGGAACGAATGCCGCAAACAGGCCGATCACGATCCCGATCGCGAACCCTTTCGGAACAATGATGAGCAGGATTGTCGCCACACCTGCGGCGATCACGGTTCCTACCACGCGCTGCAGTGCACGAGCGAACACGGAGCCAAAATCCGGCTTCATGATTAGGGCCACCGTCAGCGGGACCCAAAACCAGTGGTCAAACGGAAAGTACTCCTTGGCCGCGATGGCTATCCCATAGCAGAGCGCCAAACGGCACGCAGCAAGCATCACCTCCCGGCCGACGACCGGAGAGATCAGCTTCTCCGAAAAACTCTCACCGACCCCCGCCGCCAGGGCTGTCACCAAAGTATCGACCCGGCGTACCGTGCCGCCGGCACGGCACTCCGGCGACTCGTCACGCGGTCTTGCGCCGTCATGCGTCTTCAACCTGTCGACCAACACCGCCAACGACACTTCTGCGGACGCAAGTTCAATCACATCGTTCTCGGCGACAAGGAATGCCGCGACACTTTCCGCAGCGTCCACCACCTCAGCGTCGAGCACCCAATCGCCGGCCGAGCCCGCCCTCCGAACAGGTATCTCGGCAACACGGGCCCTCGCGGACTGGCAGGCACTCGTGGCGACCTTACGTGCAGAAGCCGTGCGCTCATTCCCTCCGTCCGCGAGGTCTGCGCGACGCGCATGAGCCAACTCCGCCAGACTCGTCAGCAATGCGAGAACGATGACTCGCTGGGGACGTCTGGGGTTCATCAGCATCTCTACGGCCAACAGGGCCGCATAGATCACACCGCCGACCAGGTACATGAGAATGGGCTTCCACCAGTCGATACCGGGTACGCCGAGAGCGATAGCCGATACCAGCAGGAACTGCATGCCCGCCACCGAGAACGCCGGACCGAAACCCGCGATGACACCGGCGAGGAAGGCAAGGATCACCATCACTGGTATCAGCGCCGCCAGCGGAAGATTCTGCGCGAACCCCAGAAGATACCCGCACGCGGCGATGGGCGTGGATACCGCAATGATCCAGAAGTTCAGCCGGTATGTGCCCTCTCGTTCCCCCGCAGCCAAGAGCAACGCAGCCAGGCCTATCCACATGCCGGTGATAACTTGCCCCGCAAGCGCACCGACCACGAACGGGCCTCCGACGGTCAGACCGGATCGAATTGCGTGACCGACTGGGAACGAAGCAGGCTTGATCCGCAATGCTTCCACGATCCACCGAGCCGGCCGGGTCACACTCGCCTGGCAGTCCGCCGATACATCTCCCGCCACAACCCCTCCCGCGCAATGACCCGAACACCGACGAAGAGGCCACTTTCGCCGACCTCCCCAGCGTCTACACTAAGCTGGCGCGCTGGCACGCGTCGGATATCCCGCAATTAGAATGCGAAGTGGCTGGAGATGCAGCGCCAAATTCGCTGCGAACTTACAAATGGGTCCCTACGCCGACTTCTCCCGGCGTTCCTCGCCAGACGAGCGCGGCACGATCGTCGGGTTGACGTTCTCGCGCACGGTATCGCCGTCCACCACCACCTTGGCCACGTCGTCGCGGCCCGGGATCTCGTACATCACCGGCAGCAGGACCTCTTCCATGATCGCGCGAAGGCCGCGGGCGCCGGTGCCCCGCAGGATGGCCTGGTCGGCGATGGCCTCGAGGGCGTCGTCGGTGAACTCGAGCTCGACCTCGTCCATGTCGAACAGGCGCTCGTACTGCTTGACCAGGGCGTTCCGCGGCTCGGAGAGAATCTTGACCAGCGCATCCTTGTCCAGGTCGGTCACCGTGGCGACCACCGGCAGGCGCCCGATGAACTCGGGGATGAGGCCGAACTTGATCAGGTCCTCGGGCATGACGTCCGCGAACCGGTCCCCCGCCTCGGCGCTGGCCTGCGCCTGCGAGCGCACCTCCGCGCCGAAGCCCAGTCCGCGCTTGCCGGCCCGGTCGTCGACGATCTTCTCGAGCCCCGCGAACGCACCGGCCACGATGAACAGCACGTTGGTGGTGTCGATCTGGATGAACTCCTGGTGCGGATGCTTGCGGCCGCCCTGCGGCGGGACGCTCGCCTGGGTGCCCTCGAGGATCTTCAACAGCGCCTGCTGGACGCCCTCACCGGAGACGTCGCGCGTGATCGACGGGTTCTCGCTCTTACGGGCGATCTTGTCGACCTCGTCGATGTAGATGATGCCCGTCTCCGCGCGCTTGACGTCGTAATCGGCCGCCTGGATGAGCTTGAGCAGGATGTTCTCGACGTCCTCGCCCACGTAGCCGGCCTCGGTGAGCGCGGTGGCGTCGGCGATGGCGAACGGGACGTTGAGCATCTTCGCCATCGTCTGCGCCAGGTACGTCTTGCCGCACCCGGTGGGTCCCAGCATGAGGATGTTGGACTTCATCAGCTCGACGGACTCGCCGTGCGCGTCGCGCGACTTGTCGCCCGCCTGGATGCGCTTGTAGTGGTTGTACACGGCGACGGCGAGGTTGCGCTTGGCATCGTCCTGCCCGATGACGTACCTGTCGAGGAACTCGTGGATCTCGCCGGGCTTGGGCAGCGCGTCCAGCTTGACGTCACCGGTCTCGGCCAGCTCCTCCTCGATGATCTCGTTGCACAGGTCGATGCACTCGTCGCAGATGTACACGCCGGGGCCGGCGATGAGCTTCTTCACCTGCTTCTGGCTCTTGCCGCAGAAGGAACACTTGAGCAGGTCGCCTCCGTCACCAATGCGTGCCATGTCCGCCGTCCCCTACTTTCTCGCTTGCCCGCGATCGTGCACGTCCTACGCCGCCGCCGTATCACCGCGGCCGTCCTCGGCTCTGCCCTGCACCGGCGGCGCGGACGCCGTCCGCGCCGCAGTGGCGCGGGACCGGTTTTCGGCCGGCCCCGGCGCCCCGTCCTCATCCGCCGGTCGCCTACCGACGGTACCCGCTCGCCGCCACCGGCGGCGGCATTCGACGCCCGCATGGCGCGCTACCGGGCCCCGTCGGTCACGCCAACGGATCGCGGGAGCGCCACTGCGCCGGGAGGCCGGGCGGCGGCCCGGCGTCCGCTCCGCCTGCTATGACCGCCTGCTACGACTGCGCCGAGAGCTTGCGGTACTCCAGCACGGTGTCGATGAGGCCGTAATCGCGGGCCTCCTCTGCCGTGAGGATCTTGTCGCGGTCGGTGTCGATGCGGATCTGCTCGGCGTCCTTGCCGGTGTGGCGCGCCAGCGTGGTCTCCATGGCGCGGCGCATCCGCTCGATCTCCGTGGCCTGGATCTCGAGGTCGGACACCTGCCCCTGCATCCCCTCGGTGGCCGGCTGGTGGATGAGCACGCGCGCGTTGGGCAGCGCCATGCGCTTGCCCGGCGTGCCCGCCGCCAGAAGCACCGCTGCGGCCGACGCCGCCTGGCCCAGGCACACGGTGGTGATGTCGGCGCGGACGTACTGCATCGTGTCGTAGATGGCCATCAGCGACGTGAACGAGCCGCCCGGCGAGTTGATGTACATGGTGATGTCGCGATCCGGGTCGAGCGACTCGAGCACCAGCAGCTGCGCCATGACGTCGTTGGCGGAGGCGTCGTCGACCTGCGTGCCGAGGAAGATGATGCGCTCCTCGAACAGCTTGTTGTAAGGGTTCGACTCTTTGACGCCGTAGCTGGAGTGCTCGACGAACGACGGCAGGATGTAGCGGGCCTGCGGCATCATCGGTGCACCGCCGCGCGGTCCGGGGTTCTGCGGAGCAGGGTTCTGCGAAGAGTGGGTCATCGGATTCTCCGTGTCTGCGGTAGCGGGATTGACGTGCGGACGGGGGCGGGCCGTGCTCAGCTCGCCCCGGTGCCGCCGGCGTCCTTGGCCCGGCTGATGACGTGGTCGACGAAGCCGTACTCCAGCGCCTGGTCCGCGGTGAACCACCGGTCGCGGTCGGCGTCCCGGGTGACCTCCTCCACCGAGCGGCCAGTGTGCAGGGCGTTGAGCTCGTTCATCTCGCGCTTGGTCTGCGCGAACTGCTCGGCCTGGATGGCGATGTCCGCCGCGGAGCCGCCGATGCCGGCCGACGGCTGGTGCATCATGATCCGCGCGTGCGGCAGCGCGTAGCGCTTGCCCTTGGTGCCGGCGGCCAGCAGGAACTGCCCCATCGACGCGGCCAGGCCCATCGCGTAGGTGGCCACGTCGCATTCCGCGTAGGTCATCGTGTCGAAGATGGCCATGCCGGCGGTGACCGAGCCGCCCGGCGAGTTGATGTACAGCGAGATGTCCCGCGTGGGGTCCTCCGCCGAGAGCAGGAGGATCTGCGCGCAGAGACGGTTGGCGATCTCGTCGTCCACCTGCGACCCCAGGAAGACGATGCGCTCCTGGAGCAGGCGCTCGAAGACCGAGTCGCTGAGGTTGAGACCGGAGGCGCCGGAACGCATGGCGGGATTCTGCAAACTCACGGGCGTGCCTTTCGAGTGCGTCGTGTACTGCGAACTGCGGTCGGGCGGTGCGCGACCGCCTTGCGGTCCCGGGCACCCCGCGCGATGCCGGCCGCGCCGGGAGCCCCTTCATCGACCCTAACGAAAGCGGGCGGCACCGTAGTCCCGGTACCGCCCACTTTCGCTGTCAGCGTGAAAGCCCCTCGGGGTCAGTCCTTCGCGTCCGCGCTGTCCGCGTCGTCGCCGGACTCGTCGACGGGCGCCGCCTCTCCGGCCGCCTCCACCTCGTCGTCCTTGAGGCCCAGCAGGTCGGCCACGTCGATGACGGTGCCGTCGGTGTCCTTGGCCGTGACCTTCTGCACGATGTCGGCGAGCGACTTGCTGCGCCGGACCTCCGCGTAGAGCACGCCCAGGCGCCCCGCGTCCTGGATCTGCTGCGCCAGCTGGTCGGGCGCGATGTTGCCGCGGCGGGCCTCGAACAGCAGGCGTTCGGTGAGCTCCTCCTGACTGACCTGCACGTCCTCCGCGTCGGCGACCGCGTCGAGCAGCAGCTGCGCCTTGACCGCCTTGACGGCCGACTCCCGGGCGTCGGCCTCGAACTTCTCGCGGCTCGAGCCCTGGGCCTCGAGAAGCTTGTCGAGCTGCTCCTCGTCGTGGTCGAGGCTGTGCACGACCTCGTGGATCTGGTTGTCCACCTCGGCCTGGACGATCGCCTCGGGAAGCTCGAACTCGACCTGCTCGAGCAGGTCCTCGAGCACCTTGTCGCGGATCGCGCCGGCCTGCTCGGAGCGCTGCGACTGCTCGACCCGCTCGCGCAGGCTCGTGCGCAGCTCGTCGATCGTGTCGAACTCGCTGGCGAGCTGGGCGAACTCGTCGTCCGCCTCGGGGAGCTCGCGCTCCTTGACGTTGTTGACGGTCACCGTGACCACGGCCTCCTGGCCCGCGTGCTCACCGGCGAGCAGCTTGGTGGTGAACTCGGCCGACCCCTCGGCCTCGACGCCCACCACGGCCTCGTCCAGGCCGTCGATCAGCTGACCGGAGCCCACCTCGTGCGAGAGCCCCTCGGCGGTGGCCTCGGGCACCGGCTCCCCGTCGACGGTGGCGGCCAGGTCGATCGAGACGAAGTCGCCGTTCTGCACGGCACGGTCCACCCCGGTGAGGGTGCCGAAGCGCGCGCGCAGCGCGTCGAGCTGCTCGTCGACCGCCTCATCGGTGACGGCGATCGGGTCGACCTCGACCGCGATGGCGGAGAAGTCCGGCAGGTCGATCTCGGGGCGCACGTCCACCTCGGCGGTGAACTCGACGTGGTCGCCGTCCTCGATGTTGGTCACCTCGATCTCCGGCTGCGAGATGGCCTTGATGTCGTTGGTGGTGACGGCCTCGGTGTAGCGGCCGGGCACCGCGTTCTGCAGGACCTGCTCGATGACGGCCCCGCGGCCGACGCGGGTCTCGATGATCCTCGCCGGCGCCTTGCCCGGGCGGAACCCGGGCACGCGCACCTGCTGCGCAAGCTGGCGGTAGACGGCGTCGAAGTCCGGCTTGAGTTCCTCGAAGGGCACCTCAACGTTGATCCGGACCCGCGTCGGGCTGAGCTGCTCGACGGTGCTCTTCACGGACTAGCTCCTTCGTCGTTCCGCGGACCCGGTCCCGGGACGCGGTCGTGTTCGATGTTCTCCGGCAGGGTGCAGGCGGCCTCCGCGACCGTCTGCACCACGCGTACTGCCAGTCGGGGTGACAGGATTCGAACCTGCGACCCTCCGCTCCCAAAGCGGATGCGCTACCAAGCTGCGCCACACCCCGTGACCACTGGGCACCTGCCCGGCCGCGTTCGATGCGCCCGCGCGGCTGAAACCCACCGGGCGTGCCCGCCGCGGCCGGTGTTCCGACACGAAAACCGCATCCGGGCACAGCCGGGCCCGCACGCTGGATCGTACGGGTCCCGATCCTACGGCCCGGCCCCCCGCTGGTGATACCGGGCCCGGATTGGGTACAGTTCTCTTTGCACGCGAGCCGCATGCGACTCGCAGTTGCAGCATGCGGGTGTAGTTCAATGGTAGAACCTCAGCCTTCCAAGCTGATGGTGCGGGTTCGATTCCCGTCACCCGCTCCACGCAGGTCAGAGCCGGTTTTTATACCGCCCTGACGGCATCGCACACAGCCGGTATCCGGCGCACATGCCCCACCGTGCGCCAGTCGATACCCGGCGCCGCTCAATTGATGTGCCGCTGATCGCTCTGGTGCAGTGTCCCGAACTCCTGGCGGATGTAGTCGGCGTTGTCCGCCCGCCACTGCCGCACCGCCGCGTCTTCGCCGTCGGCGCCCGCCGCGTTGATCGCCGCTTCCAGCGATTGCAGCCGCTCGTCGTCGATGGTGAACCCCGACGCCACGGTCGCGAGGTTCGGGTGGTCGTCGCTGAATCCGGCGCGCGCCGTGATGTGCAGATTCTCCGTGGACCCCAGGGACCCCTTCGGGTCCTTCAGGTCCTTGAGGTCGTAGCGGCTGTACGCCCAGTGCGGATGCCAGAGCGTGACGACGATCGGCCTGCGTTCGGCGATCGCCGCACCCAGATCGGCCGCCATCTGCTCGGCGGACGACTCCTCCACCCGCATCACCCCGCCCAGGCCGTAGTCGGGGATCACGTGGTGCTCCGTGCGGTCCATGATCCCGGCTCCCGCTTCGATGCCGGTGATGACGCCGCCGAACTCGCCGGCGTGGTCCTTGAGGTCTGCGATGGAGTGCACATCGGTCACATACGACGGAACCGCGAGCTCGAGATTCGCGTTGTCGTACCAGACGCCCAGGTCCTCGAGCCGGTCTCCGTATTCGTCCCAGTACTTCTGATGGGTCAGGGGCAGCCAGGTGTCGAGGAACATGTCGATCTTGCCGTCGGCCATCGCCGCGAAGAGCGCGCCGACGTCGTCGAACCTCGTCGTCTCCACCTGGTAGCCCGAGTCGCTGAGCTGCTGGTCGAACAGCGCCGTCAACGCCGTGTCCTCGGCCCAATCGATGTAGCCGATCTCGACGGTGTGCGCCTCATCGACCGGGGTGTCCGCGCCGGATCCGCAGCCGGCGGCGACGAGGGCCGCCGTGGTGAGCGCGGCGACGAGCCCGGCCACCCTGCGTGGGCGGCGACGGCGATCCGTGTTCCGGCGCCGCGCGCGGCCGCCTGTCCGATCCCCCGTGTCCGGCGCACCCATCGCTGCATCTCCCTTCCGCCCGGCCCCGCCGCCGGGCTGCGCACACCAGCCCGCACTGTCACTCGACGTGGCCGTCGTCGTCGGTCCTCACCTTGAGGTTGCCACTCCGCCGGGGTCGTTCTCAGGACTTCCGGCACAACGCCCGCGCCTGGCCGACGCGACACGGGCGTGGCCGGGACCCATGAGGGTTCCCGGCCACGCCCGTGTACCGCGTGCCGCGCCCGAAGCGTGGTGCTCACGCGGCTGTCGGCCTATCAGTCCTGCTTGAGCGATCCGAACTTCTCGTCGACGAAGGCCTGGTTGTCCTTGGTCCACTGCGTGACCGCGTCGGCGGTCTTGCCCTTGCCGGCCGAGTTGATGGCGTCCTCGAGCGACTGCAGGTGCTCGTCGTCCATCGTGAAGTTCGAGGCCATCTCGGCGATCTTCGGGTGTGCCTCGCTGAACCCGCCGCGCGCGGTGATGTGCAGCTTCTCCGCCTCGCCCATCGCCTTCTTCGGATCCTGCAGGTCCTTGAGGTCGTAGCGGCTGTACGCCCAGTGCGGATGCCACAGGGTGACCACGATCGGCTTCTTGTTGCTGATCGCCTTCTCCAGCTCGGCCAGCATCGCGGGGGTCGACGACTGCTGGACCTTCATCACTCCTTCGAGCCCGTACTCGGGCACCGCGAAGTTCTCGGCGCGGTTCATGATCCCGGCGCTGGGCTCGATGCCGGTGATGACCCCGCCGAACTCGTCGGCGTGGTCCTTGAGGTCGGCGATGGAATTCACGTCGGTCACGTAGGACGGCACCGTGAGCTCCAGGCTGGCCTTGTCGTACCACACGCCCAGGTCCTCGAGCTGGGCGCCGTACTTGTCCCAGTACTCCTTGTGCGTGGTGGGCAGCCAGGTGTCGAGGAACATGTCGACGTCGCCGTTGGCCATGCCGGAGAAGATCGCGCCCGCGCTGAGCTGCGTGGTCTTCACGTCGTACCCGGCCGCCTCGAGCTGCTGCTCGAACAGGTTGGTCAGGGCGATGTCCTCGTCCCAGGCGATGTAGCCGATGGTGATGGTCTCATCGCCGCCGCCCCCGCTGCCGCCGGGCGCCTGGTCGCTCGATCCGCACCCCGCGGCCACCATCGCGATGGCGCCGAAGATCGCAACCGCCCCGGTCAGCAGTCCGCGGCGACGCCCCTTGCGGCGCGCCGGCACGCCCACCGGCTCCGGATTCTCCCCTGATTCCATGTTTTCTCCCTTTCTCGATTGCTGGTTCCCGCGGCGACGCCCGACCTCGCCGCGCGGATCACCCTGCCGTCACCGTGGTCCTGTCGGTGTCGGCCGGAGTCTGTTCATCGTCGGCGGTCCGGCTCCTGCGCAGGATGCGGAACACCGCGCCCATGCGGCTGAATACGGAGCGGTTGCCGAACGCGGCGCTGAGACGGTCGAGGTAGATCGCCAGGATCACCACGGCGATACCGGCCTCGAAGCCCGCGCCCAGCTGGAGTCGCGTCACGGCGCCGAACACTTCGGTGCCCAGCCCCGGCGCGCCGACCATGCCCGCCACCACCTGCATCGACAGCGCGAGCATGATCACCTGGTTGACGCCCGCCATGATCGAGGGCAGCGCCAGCGGCAGCTGGATCCCGGTGAGGATGCGCCACGGCGAGGTGCCGAACGCTTCGCCTGCCTCGACCATCTCCGGATCGACCTGGCGGATGCCCAGCTCCGTCAGCCGCACCCCCGGCGGCAGCGAGAACGCGACGGTGGCGACGATGCCGGGGACGGTGCCGATGGAGAAGAAGAAGATCACCGGGATCAGGTAGACGAACACCGGCAGCGTCTGCAGAAAGTCCATCACCGGACGCACGATGCGGCTCACCGCCGCGTTGCGCGCCGCCCAGATGCCCAGCGGCACGGCCAGCACCACCGCGATCACCGCGGCGAAGAGCACCTGCGCCAGCGTCTGCATCGTCGCTTCGAACTCGAGCATCCCGTCGATGATCCCGAAGCCGATCACCGAGACCACAGCGGCCTTCCAGCCCCTGATCCACAGCGCGAGCACCGCGAAGATGATGATCATCCCCCACGGCGGCAGGTACGTGAGCACGTCGGTGAGCCAGTCGACCGCGCCGGACACGACGGTCGAGATGAAGTCGAAGAGCGGGCCGACGTTGTTCGTCAGCCACGTGACGATCGTGTCGAACCAGTCGCCCACGTGGATGCGCGGCACATGCCAGGTGTCGGCCAGAAGCGCGACCCCGTCCTGGGCCAACGCCGTACCGTCGCTCACTCCTGCGTTCACGATGCCGCCCCCGATGCCTCGACGATGTGCTCTGCCGGATCCGGCGGCGCGGCCGCCGCCTCGCCCGCCGCTCCGAGGAGCCGGTCCTGCGAGATGGTGCCGCTGAGCCTGCCGGCCTCGTCCACCACCGCCAGGGGATGGTCGCTGGTCGCGGAGCTGCGGAAGAGTGACCGCAGTGAGGCGTTCTCTGGCACCTCCACCACGTCCCGGTCGACGGCGGGTGCGCCCGTGCCGACCACGGAGCCGTCCGCCGAATCGGAGCCGATGACCCCCACCGGGCGGCCCGACTCGTCGACGACGAACACGGTCCGGCGTCCCGGTGCGGCCGCGATCTCGTCCCACTTGGCGTCGAGCGCCGCCGCCGTGACGGTGACCGCCTGCCGGTCCATGACGTTCTCCGCGGTGAGCACCCGCGTGCGGTCCACGTCCTGGATGAACTCCTGCACGTAGGCGTTGGCCGGGGAGTCGAGGATCTCCCGCGCGGTGCCGACCTGCTCGATCCGGCCGTCGCGCATGATCGCGATGCGGTCGCCGATCCGCATGGCCTCGTCCAGGTCGTGGGTGATGAAGATGATGGTCTTGTTGAGAGTCTTCTGCAGCTCCGTGAGCTGGTCCTGCATGTCGCGCCGGATCAGCGGGTCCAACGCGCTGAACGCCTCGTCCATCAGCAGGATGTCCGTCTCGGCAGCGAGTGCGCGCGCCAGGCCCACGCGCTGCTGCATGCCGCCGGACAGCTGGCCCGGCATGTGGTCCTCCCAACCGGCGAGCCCGGTCAGTTCCAGGGCGCGCGCCGCCTTCCGGCGCCGCTCGGCCTTGTCGACCCCCTGGATCTGCAGGCCGTACGCGGCGTTGTCGAGCACTGTGCGGTGCGGAAACAGCGCGAAGTGCTGGAAGACCATGCTCATGGTGCGGCGCCGCAGGTGGCGGGCCTCGCGGTCGGACATCGCGGTGAGGTCCTCCCCGCCCACGAGCACGCGCCCCGAGGTGGCCGGCAGCAGACCGTTGAGCATGCGCAGCAGCGTCGACTTGCCCGAGCCGGACAGCCCCATCACCACGAACGTCTCGCCCTCACGGATGTCGAGGTTCGCGTCGATGACCGCGGCCGTCGCGCCGCCGGTGTCGATCTCCGACCGCGCGGCGCCGCCTTCCAGCGCCGCCACCACCTTGTCGGGGTTCCGCCCGAACACCTTGTAGAGCTTCTCCGTCTTGACGGTTGCCACCGTGTCCTCCGTGCCCGCGATGATGCGCCGGGGAACACGACCCCGGGACGGGCCGGAGCCGCGCCGCCGTTCGGAACCGGCCACCGTGCCCGCGCGCCGCGGGCATCCAGGGATCTCCCACGCCCGCGCACCCATCACCGCTTATCGAAAATTGTGCAATCTGCGATTCGCAGCTGACCGTATCGCAGGTCGCAGACAGGATAGGGCTCCGCCGCCGAGCTGTAACCTTTGTACGAACGTCCCACACAGGAGCGGAAGCGCCTCCGCCCAGCGCACAGCGATACCATGACCACCGTGGGTTCGCCTGTGCTTTTCGTCGCACTCTTCGTGCTCGTCGCGCTCGTCGTCGCGGTCGTCCTCGCCCGCCGGGCGCAACGGAAGGTCGCCGCACGGGATGCGGCGAGGCACGACGGAGACGCCGCACGGCCGGGTCCGTGGGTGGTCCGGCTGACCGGGCAGCTGGACGGCCCCGCCGCGGTCACGGCACACTCCCCTGCCGCCCACGCATGCCTCCAGCGCGCCGGCGAATGCAGGTCACGCGCGGCCGGCCTGCTTCCCCGCGCCGCCACGCCCGCCCTGGCGCTGCGCGCCCAGGAGGGCCGCCGTCGCGGGGTTGCACTTCGTGCGGGCCGCGCGCATCGCCGACGGTGCGGGCCCCGGCGCGCCGCTGCCGCCGCTCGCCGGGGCGGACACGGCCGGTGCCGTCGGCGCGACGCGGACGGTGTCCTGGGGCGGGCGCGAGGCCTCCGCGTCCCCCACCGCCTCGGACGACACGCCGCACTACTTCCCGGGCGGGCGCGTGCGCGGCCGGCCGGTGCCCGCGGGCTGGTACTCCGAGCGCTGGTGGTCCGCGGCCGACACGCCCGAGGGCTGGTCCGACGATGCCGCCGGGTACTTCGACACGCTGCTGGCAGGGCTACCGGGCGTCCCCTACGACGGCGACGACTTCGAGCGCGGCCACGGCGTGGACCCGGGGGTCCGGAACCCCACCTGATTCCGGCATCGGCGCCCGGTCGGCAGCCCCATCAGCTCTGGCAGTGCGGGCACCAGAACAGGTTGCGCCCCTGCAGCTCCGTGCGCAGCACCGTCGCCCCGCACACCCGGCACGGGCCGCCCGCGCGCCGATAGACGTAGGTCCGCGGCTTGCCCTTGGCGTAGGCGGGGTCGCCGTGGTCGTGCTCGTCGCGCACCACGACGATGCCGCCCGCCGTGACGCCGACGGCCATCAGCGCCGTCAGGTCCGACCACAGTGCGTCCCACTCGGCGCGGTCCAGCGACCGCCCGGGGCGCATCGGGTCGATGCCCTGCCGGAACAGGACTTCCGCGCGGTAGACGTTGCCGACGCCGGCCACCACCGACTGATCCATGAGCAGGCCGCCGATCGGGGCGCGCGACCGTGCGATGCGTCGCCACGCCCGCTCCGGATCCGCGTCCGCACGCAGCGGGTCGGGGCCCAGGCGCGCGCGCAGCCGCTGCACCGCCGCGTGATCGATCACCTCGCAGCGGGTGGGCCCGCGCAGATCGGTGCCGGATTCCGCACCGATCATGCGCATGCGCACCTGCCCGCGCGGCGGGTCCATCGGCACCGACTGCTCGTCGAAGACCCCGTAGATGCCCAGGTGCACGTGCACCGCCAGGTCGACGTCGTAGAAGTGCAGCAGGTGCTTGCCGTAGGCGTCCGCGCGCTCGAGCACCCGGCCGTCCACCAGCCGCGCCTCCTCCGCGAAACGCCCCTGCGGGCTGCTCACCCGCACCGGGCGCCCCGCGAACCGCTCCTGGTGGATCACGGCGAGACGGTGGACGGTGTGCCCCTCCGGCACGGCCGCGCGCGGTTCAGGCGCCGGGGACGGCGGGAGCCGTGCCGGAGCGCTCGTACTCGGCGAGGACGTCGATGCGGCGCTGGTGACGCTCCTCCTGCGACCACTGCGCGGACAAGAAGGCGTCGACGATCTCCTTCGCCTCGTCCGGCGAGTGCATGCGCCCGCCGATGCCCATCAGCTGCGCGTTGTTGTGCTCGCGCGCCAGCCGGGCCGTCTCCACGCTCCACGCCAGCGCGCACCGCGCACCCGGCACCTTGTTGGCCGCGATCTGCTCGCCGTTGCCGCTGCCGCCGATGACGATGCCCAGGCTGCCCGGGTCGGCCACCACCTTGCGCGCCGCGTCGATGCAGAACGCCGGATAGTCGTCCACGGCGTCGTACTCGAATGCGCCGCAGTCGACGGGCTCGTGCCCGGCCGCGGTCAGGTGCTCGATCAGCGTGGCCTTGAGTTCGAATCCGGCGTGGTCGCCGCCGAGGTATACGCGCATGGCCACGATTGTGTCAGCACGCTCCTGGTCCCGCTCCCGGGGCCGTGCGGCGGGCCCGGCCGCAGCCGGGCCCGCCGGGGACGACGCGCAGTCACTGACCGGTGGATCCGGCTTAGGGTGTGCCCACCATCTTGGCGGGGTCGACGATCTCGTCGAACCGGTCCGCCCCGATGAATCCGGTCGCCAGCGCCGCTTCGCGCAGGGTGGTGCCCTCGTCGTTGGCCTTGTGCGCGATCGCCGAGGCCTTGTCGTAGCCGATGACCGGGGACAGTGCGGTCACCAGCATCAACGAGCTTCCCACGAACTTGCCGATCTGTGCCCGGTTCAGCTCGGTCCCCGCTATGCAGTATTCCCGCAGCTTCACCGATGCGTCGCCGAGGATCCGCGCCGAATGCAGCACGTTGTTGAGGATGATGGGCCGCATCGCATTGAGCTCGAAATTGCCCTGGGTGCCCGCGATGGCGACACCACTGTCCTCGGCGATCACTTGGATGCAGACCATCACCATGGCCTCGCACTGCGTCGGATTGACCTTGCCCGGCATGATCGAACTGCCCGGTTCGTTCGCCGGCAGGACGAGCTCACCGAGACCGCAGCGCGGACCCGAGGCCAACCACCGGATGTCGTTGGCGATCTTCATCAACGGCACCGCTACCGCACGGAGCCCGGCGCTTGCGGCTACCATCGCATCCAATCCGCCCTGGGCGGCGAACTTGTTCTCCGCGGTGACGAACGGACGCCCGGTGAGCTCGGCGATCTTCGCCGCGACCTCGACATCGAACCCGGGTGGGGCGTTGAGCCCAGTGCCCACTGCGGTGCCGCCCATCGCAAGTTCGTAGAGGCCCGGCAGCGATGCGCGCAGGCGTTCGATGCCCTGCTCGATCTGCCGGGCGTACCCCGACCACTCCTGACCCACCGTCAACGGTGTCGCGTCCTCAAGGTGCGTCCGGCCGGTCTTGACCACCTCGCGCCACTGCTCCGACTTGGCGAGGAACTCCTCGTGCAGCGCGCTCAGCGCCGGGATCAGCCGCTCGAGGATCTCGGTGACCACGGCGATGTGCATCGCGGTGGGAAAGGTGTCGTTCGAGGACTGGCCCATGTTGACGTGGTCATTCGGGTGCACCGGGGTCTTGCTTCCGAGCTTTCCGCCGACGAGTTGGATCGCGCGGTTGCTGATCACTTCGTTGGTGTTCATATTCGACTGTGTGCCCGAGCCGGTCTGCCAGACGTACAACGGGAAACTCTCATCGAGGTCCCCGGCGATCACCTCGTCCGCCACATGCGCGATGAGCTCGGACTGCCAGGCCGGCATCCGGCCCGCCGCGCCATTGACCAGAGCTGCTGCCTTCTTGACGTATCCGTAGGCGTGGTAAACCTCGTGCGGCATCTTGTCGTTGCCGATCGAGAAGTGCACCAGCGAACGCTGGGTCTGGGCGCCCCAGTACCTGTCCGCGGGCACGTCGATCCCGCCCATCGAATCGGTCTCGTGCCGGGTGCCGGACGCATCGATTCCGATGCCGATATCGAGCACCTTCGGCGCTTCGTCGGTCATGCCGGGTCCCCCTGGTAGACCGGCTGCCACATCGCGTCCTGGACCGCCTGGACCAGGTTGTCGTACTTCTTCGTCGCCACCCCGTCGGCCATCGCCTGCTTGGCGACCGCGATCGCCACCGTGGCCGACGAGGCCCGCAGATCGTCGACCGGCGGCAGCAGCGACGCGCCCGGACCGCTCGGGTCCACCTGCACGGCCACCGCCTCGGCCGCCGCGAGCAGCATGCCGTCGGTGACCCGGCTCGCCCCGGAGACCACGATTCCCAGCCCCAATCCCGGATAGAGCAGCGCATTGTTGGCCTGGCCGATGTGATAGACGGTGCCGGCATAAGTCACCGGGTCGACCGGAATGCCGGTGGCGATGAGCGCCTTGCCCTTCGACCATGGCACGGCGTCGGCGGGCATGACTTCGATGCGCTCGGTCGGGTTGGACAGCGGCAGCAGGATCGGCCGCTCGACGCCGGCGCACAGCGCCTCGACGACCTCCTTGGTGAACGCATTGTGCGCGGTGGAGGTGCCGATCAGGATCGTCGGGCGCGCTTCTTCGATCACCGTGCGCAGATCGATCTTTCCGTCCGCACCGCGCGCGTAACCGGCGACCTCCGCCGCGGGACGCGCGTACGCCTGCTGATAGTCGGGCAGACCGGACATGTCGTCGGTGACCAGCCCATCCCTGTCCACCAGCCACACGCGGGCCTTCGACTCCTCGTCGGTGAGGCCGTCGCGGCGCATCGCGGCGCTGATCTGATCTGCCATGCCCGTGCCCGCCGTGCCTGCACCGAAGACCACCAGCCGCTGCTCGGCGAAGGACTCCTTGGTCACCTTCAGCCCGGACACCACCGACGACATGACGATCGCACCGGTGCCCTGCATGTCATCGTTGAAGATGCGGTAGCTGTCGCGGTACTTCTCCAGGATGCGGCGAGCATTCCCCGGCCCGAAGTCCTCGAAGTGCAGCAGCGCGTTCGGGTACAGGTCCGAGGCGGTCGCCAGGTACTGCGCGATGAAGGCGTCGTACGCCTCGCCGGTGATCCGGGCATGCCTGTTGCCCAGATACGCCGGGCTGTTGAGCAGTTCCTCGTTGTCGGTGCCCACATCGAGGTTCACCGCGATCACGCGCGCGGGGTCGATGCCCGCGGCGGCGGTGTAGATGGCGAGTTTGCCCACCGCGATATCGGATCCGTTGACGCCCCAGTCTCCGATGCCCAGGATCTCTTGCGCATCGGAGACGACGATGAGGTCGACGTCGTCCGGCCCCAGCCCGAGCGTCTCGAACGACGCCCGCATGTCCTCGGGGTGATCGATCGACAAATAGACGGCCCGGGAGATCCGGTAATCCAGACTCCATTTTTTGATCGCTTCACCGATCGTGGGATCGTAAACGACCGACAAGAGTTCTTCCAGGTGCTCCGAGATCACTTTGTAGTAGAGCACTTCATTCCGATCGTGGAGCTGATCGAGGAAAATGTACTTCTCCAGATCGGTCGCATACGAGCTCAGTTGCGCGTAGGAACGCGCCGCCTGCTCTTCCAGGGTCTCCACCCGGGACGGCAGGCGCCCCGTCAACCCCATCCGCGCCCGCTCCTCACGGGTGAAAGCGGTTCCCCTGTTCGTCAACGGATCGGTGAGAACGTGCGGTTTTTCTGACACTGGTCGCCTCGGCTTCCTTCGGGATTTCACAGCACCTTCGAGGACCAAGCTAGCCACAGTCTGAAAATAAAGTCACGATTTGGGAGTTTCTTCAGGAAAAACTGAATCCGGGTGCGGAGGCGGATCCTGGATGGTTGACTTGGACAGTTGGCTTGTTTTTCCCGGGCGCAACCGCAGCGCCGTCCGCCGGATCACCTCGACCACTGCACCCAGCGCGGTCGCCTGCGCGGCGGACGCCGGGCCGGAGCTCTGGGACGCGCGCCGGGAAGTTTCCGGCGCACCGCCGGGTTTCTTTGAATAGGGTCCGGCCGTGCGCGGGTTCGACAGGCCGCGTGTCCGGACCGGCTTGAACGGTTGCCACGGAAGAAGGAGTTTCAGCATGACCAGCATGGACTCGGTACGCACATCCGACACGGTCGTCATCGTCGGCGGAGGCCTCGCGGGCGCCAAGACCGCGGAGGCACTGCGCGCTGAGCAGCACACCGGTCCCATCGTCCTCGTCTCCGCCGAGCAGCACCTGCCCTACGAGCGCCCCCCGCTGTCCAAGGAGTATCTGGCGGGCAAGCAGTCCCTCGACGATTTCACCGTGCATCCGCGCGCCTGGTATTCGGACAACAATGTGGATCTGCGCGTAGGCGTGACCGCGACCGGTATCGACACCGCGCTGCGGTCGGTCACCCTCTCCGACGGTTCCGCCGTGGGGTATTCGTCGCTGGTGCTGGCCACCGGTTCGCGCTCCGCCCGCCCGCCCATCGACGGCGCCGACGCCGAGGGAGTGCACTACCTGCGCAGCATCGACGACGCCGCAGCGCTGTCCGGTGCGATCACCGACGGCACCCGGGTGGCGGTGATAGGCGGGGGCTGGATCGGCCTGGAGGTGGCCGCCGGCGCCCGCGGACGCGGCGCACACGTCACCGTCGTGGAGGCCGCCGACCAGCCGCTCAAGGCCGCGCTGGGGCCCGAGCTGGGCGCCGTGTTCGCCGCCCTGCACCGCGAGCACGGGGTGGACCTGCGGCTGCAGGCGACCGTCGCCGCCGTCACCACCGAGGACGACCGTGCGACGGGGGTGCGTCTGGGCGACGGCGAGCAGATCCCGGCCGACGTGGTCCTCGTAGCCGTCGGCGCCCGCCCCAACACCGAGCAGGCATCGGAGGCCGGCATCGCGGTGGAGCACGGGGGCGTGCTCGTCGACGCGGGCCTGCGCACGGCGGCGCCCGGGGTGTATGCGGTGGGTGACATCGCCGCCGCGCAGCATCCGCTGTTCGGCATGCGGATCCGCACCGAGCACTGGGCCAACGCGCTCAACCAGCCCGCGGTGGCGGCGGCCAACATCCGCGGCGGCAACGCCGAGTACGCACGGCTGCCGTACTTCTTCACCGACCAGTACGACCTCGGCATGGAGTACTCGGGCCACGCCGAGGGGTACTCCCGCGTGGTCTACCGAGGCGACGTCGACGGCCGCGAGTTCATCGCGTTCTGGGTGGATGAGGCGGGCGTCGTGCTCGCCGGCATGAACGTCAACATCTGGGACTCCACCGACGACATCAAGGCGCTCATCTCCGCCCGACGGCCGGTGGACCTGGGGCGCCTTGCGGACGCTTCGGTGCCGCTGGGCGAACTTGCGCTCTGACGTCCGCGACGGGCGCCGAGTCCGTGGTCATTCGGTGCTCTGAGCGTCTGGATCACCGACGAGCCGCCAACTCGGCGCGAACCCACGCCTTAGTCGAAGGCGGGTTCCTCGTCCCGACCCCGCTTGAGCTCGAAGAATCGACACAGATTTCGGACCAGCACGTTTCGGAAACATGCAGGTCCGGGCGTTACGCGGACACTGCCGATTACGTTGGTTACGGGCGCTCTATACCCTCCTGCGGGACCAGTGCGGGACGAGACAACGGCAACGCGGCTCTTGGTCCGGGGTCGCTGGGCTGGCACCTGATGGCCAAGAGCGCCACGGGCTAACGTTCGATCACCACGCCACAGGACTCCATCCACATCACGCGACCGACCTGATTAAATACCCGGATGGACCTCCACGAGAAACCCGCATGGTCACGGAAGCGGCTTCGTGTTCTCGGAGAGGCGCTGCGCGAAGGAGTCCCACCACCCAAAAGTTGCCCCTCCTACGCAGAGGTGATGCTCTGGCATCAAGACCTCGCATCCGAGGTGGCGGCACGTATCTTCACTACCAAGTGGGAGTCGTCAGACGTCGATCAATTCCTCATCGCCGCGCGATCGAAAACGCGCGATACCCTCGTCCAGAAACTCCAGAGGATGCAGATCGCGCTGGACTCCGTCCAGGACCTGGCCGGAGTCCGAATTGACGCAGATCTCTCGCTTGATGAACAGACCGGCCTCGCCACCGAGATAGCCACGCACTTCGGTGCTGAGTCCCAAGTGAAAGACATCCGCGAACACCCACACAGTGGGTACCGCGCCGTCCACGTCTGGCTCCGACTGCCAGCCGGCCGAGTCGAGGTTCAAATCCGGACCTTGCTACAGAGCGCCTGGGCAAACCTCTATGAACGGCTCGCAGACTGGGTCGGACGCGGAATACGCTACGACGAGACCCACGCGAACGCGAAGGTCAACGAGATCGTCTCCGCGCTCCACGAGATGGCGCGCACCGTGGAGCGCGTCGAACAAGCTCACCAGGCAGTCCTCGACTTCGAGGAGACGCTCGCGGCGAACCTCGCCTCGGGTGATGTGAACACTGTCACGATGGCCGCGGAATCCTATGCGGAACTGGCCCGGATGAAGGATCATGTGGAGTCTCAGCGGCAGCGCTACGCGGAAGCCTTCACTGAGGCGCTGCGTACACTCGAAGAGATGGAGGTGGGCTAGCAGATGCAGAGCTTCGTCATCGAGTTCAACCGGCACACGCGCGAGCGGACAGTGCACGCCATGGCTACCCCTCGTGAAGCGATCGAGTACCGGCTACGCCTGGAGCAGAACCGTGAGGACTCCAACATAGAGATCGTCGTTCTGACAAGCGCATCGTTGGAGACGCTTGAACGAACTCACTCGCGGTACTTCACGGGCAAGGAACGCCTCACCGCATAGACCACGCACAGTCGAACGGGGCGCAGTCATCACGATTGCGCCCCGTTCGACTATGGTCGGCCCCCGTACGTCGTCCACGCGCGGGGGCCGGGGTGGCCGCCACCCCTCTGAGCTGCGACCAGCGCGCATTCTACCCCGACCGTGTTCCATCAGCGGCAGGAATACGGCAACCCGCGCCTTCTTATAACGCCCGACGCAACACCCGCCGCCGCTGTGCGCGCACGACGCGGCCCCGGGCGCGGGGCCGGTCGGCCGGCACTGCCGATCACGCAATGTCCAGCTACCCCTGATCGTAGGCCGACCACTACGGCCGAGCCCAGTGATAGATCGGAGCGCCGCGCCCGGCCGGTCCGCCACCCAGCAGGAGCGCGGCGCCCCGGCATGCTCCGGCCCCGCCCATGGTTGGAACGCCTCAGGCGGGGCCGGTCCCGGCATCGGGGTGCCAGGGATACGCCGCCCCATGGGAGGGGTGGAGCGGCGCAAACCACACCCTAAAACGGGACGGACACCCCGGTACTGTGCGGCATCCGTTGGGCGGGAACAGGTACCGGACCCGTCACTCGGGGACCTTCGTCGCGTAAACCGTGCCGTCGAACGTTGCCGTCGTCACCGACGAGCCCCCTGAGATCTGTACCTGCACCGCCTCCGGGCCCGTCACCACAGACGCTGCCGTCGGCGAGCTCGCCGCACAGTGGGCGGCGCGCGGTGGACGGGACAACACGGCCGCCAATCGGCGCTCGCTCACCCTGAACCTGGGCGAACTCGCCGACATGCCCGTGTGGGCCGTGCGCGCCAGCCACATCGAGGACTGGCAGGCCCTCCTCGTGGCCGGGCGTCCGTGGGCGCGGAGAAAGCCGCTGGCCGCATCGTCCGCGGCGATCATGGCCGGCCAGCTGCTGTCCATCCTGCAACGCGCGCGGCGTGACGGGCTGATCCTCGCCGTCCCCGAACCCGATGTGCGCACGTCGCCGAGCGACACGGCCGTGCGCCGCGGCGACCTGCTCACCACCGACGACGTCGCCACGCTCGTCGCCGCCGCGCGCACCCCGCTACCCCGCTCCCCCTCGCGCCCGTGGCTGGGGCGGATGGTGCTCGTCGCCGCGGGGTCCGGGCTACGTGTGTCCGAGCTCGCCGGGCTGCGCGTGCGGGACGTCGACTTCCTGCGCCGCGAGATCCACGTGCGTGCCCAGGCGGACACCGCCGGCCGGGAGCATGCGGATCTGAAGTCGGAGGCGTCGGCGCGGACCGTGCCCGTGCCGCAGGGCGTGGTCGACGTGCTCGCCGAGCAGCTCGCCGCCTCGCCGCGCCGACCGGACGAGACGGTGTGGGCGCGCGACGACGGCGGCATGCACAACCGTGGCAGCGTCGGCCGGCCACTGCACAGGGTGATCGTGCAGCACAAGCTGCGCGGCGCGACGATGCACGATCTGCGGCACTTCTACGCGTCGGCGCTCATCGCCGCCGGCGTCCCGGTGACCGGGGTGCAGGCGGCGCTCGGGCACGCGTCCGCGGCGACGACGCTGCGCGTCTACGCGCACCTGTGGCCGGGCGCGGCGGACGTCACGCGGGCCGCTGCGGCGGGCGCTTTCGCGCTCGTGCGGGACGGATGCGGGACGGGAGCCAATCACGCCGCCCCTGACGACGCCGACAGTGCAGGTCAGCGCAGGTCAGAGGCCTAGTCGAAGGCGGGTTCCTCGTCCCGGCCCCGCTTGAGCTCGAAGAAGTGCGGGTAGGAGGCCATCGCGACCACGCCGTCCCAGAGTGTGCCGGCCTGCTCGCCGCGCGGGATCCGCGAAAGCACCGGCCCGAAGAAGGCGACGCCGTTCACGTGGATGGTCGGGGTGCCCACATCGGCGCCCACCTTGTCCATGCCCGCGTGGTGGCTCGCACGCAGCGCCTCATCGTGCTCGTCGGTGTGTGCGGCTTCCGCCAGTTCCGCGGGCAGTTCCAGCTCCGCCAGCGCACCCGCGATGACCGATTCGAAGTCCTTGTTCCCCTCGTTGTGGACGCGGGTGCCCATGGCGGTGTAGAGCGGTGCGAGGATCTCGTCGCCGTACTTCTGCGCCGTGGCGACGGCCACGCGCACCGGGCCCAACGCGGGCGCGATCTTCTCGCGGTATTCCGGGGTCAGGTCGTCGTTGCGCTCGTTCAGGACGACCAGGCTCATCACGTGGAAGCGCACGTCGATGTTGCGGACCTGTTCCACCTCGAGGATCCAGCGTGAGGTGATCCAGCACCAGGGGCACAGCGGGTCGAACCAGAAGTCCGCGCGATCGCGGGTGGCGCCGTCCGCGGGTGCCGTCGTCGTTGCCGCCTCTACCGTCCCGGTCATCTCCGTGCGCTCCTTCTGTCGACCATGCTGATTCCCCCGTCATCCACTACGGTCCAACGCCTGCATCACCGGTTCTCTTCCCCCGAAGTCTCCGCGGGCCGGAAGAAGCCCGCGCTCAGCGGCGCGTGGCGAAGACGGTGCCGACGCCGGGATCGACCTGGGCGACATCCCTGCCGAGCCCGGCGGTCATCGCGTTCCAACTGCGGAACACGGTGTCCCAGCCGATGTCCTGCAGCCAGCGCTCCACCTCGTCCTCCGCCCGGCCGGCGGCATCCGGCCCGCCCCACGGGCCGGGCGTAGACGCGCGCTCGGCCGCCGCTGCTTCGCCCACCACCTTCTTGCCCGCCCCCTTCTCCCTTGCTCCCTTCTCCCCTGCTCCCTCCTCTCCTCCGACGAGATTCCGATACTCGCGATACTGCGGACTCTCGGCGTCGACCGCGAACCGGCCGACCCCGAACCGGCTGCCGGCGGCGGACATCGCCGTGAGGTCCTCCACAAGCCGGCGTTTCCAATCTTCCGTCGGGTTCCCCAGCGTGCCTTCCTCGATCCACTGAGTGCGGACTTCCGGGCGGAACCCGCTCTCCAACAGAGCGCTCCGCCACTCGGAGCGCAGATCCGCCGGAACGACGTGCCGTGTGCAGGCGGGGGCCGCGCCCGCTCGCTCGAGAACCGGCTCCTTGAAGGCGAACGTCTCCGGGAGATCGAGCTCGAACACGACCGCATCCGGCGGCAGCCCCATCCGGAATGCCCGCGTGTCCAGTCCCGCGCCGAGCAGCACGAACTGTCGGATGCCGTGGTCGAGCGCGTCCCGGACGGTGCCGTCTACGAGGCGCACCCCGACCGTGCGCCCGTCGTAGAACCGCCCGGCCAGCGCCTCCAACCGTTCCCACCGCTCCCGCGGGAAGCCCGCCCGCGCCGCGTCCACGAAGGCCCGTGCCAGCGGATCGGAGTAGAGGCGGTCCGGCCGCGCGTACTCGCGGGCGCGGATCACCGCCACGCCGATCGCCGTCACCACGATCCCGTCCACCGGAACCGCGTCCCCCTCGCCCGCCGCATCTGCCATCCGCTCCGCTCCCCTCGATCGTCGGTGCCGGTCGGCAGTCTTCCACGCTCCGGCGGGCGACGCGTGCAGTTCCGGCATCGCCCATACCGTCAACGCCCGTACCGTCAACGCCGGTTCGACCGACGACCCCGGCCGCACTCCACCGCCTCCGCGCATACGTGCGCTTCGTCCGCCGCGCATGCCCCCGGAATCTGCGGCGCGCATGATGGGATGGAAACCGATTCCGCAACCCCCAGGTGAAGGAGCATCCCCTGTGGCCCAACCCAACCTCACCCGCGAGCAGGCGCGCCGCCGCGCCGAGGCCGTCACCACGTCCGGCTACCGCGTGGAGCTGGACCTGACCGACGGCGCAGGCGCCCCCGGCGAGCGCGCGTTCCGCTCGCGCACCGTGATCACGTTCGACGCCGTCGCCGGTACCGAAACGTTCGTGGAGCTGATCGCCGAGACGATCCACTCGGCCACCCTCAACGGCGCGGCCGTCGACACCTCCGGGTACACCGAGGAGCACGGGCTGCCCCTCCCGCCGCTGGCCGAGAACAACGAGCTGGTGGTGGACGCCGATTGCCTTTACTCGAACACCGGCGAGGGGCTGCACCGGTTCGTCGATCCGGCCGACGGCGAGGTCTACCTGTATTCCCAGTTCGAGACCGCCGACGCCAAGCGGATGCTCGCGTGCTTCGACCAGCCGGACCTCAAGGCCCGCTTCGAGCTGATCGTCACCGCCCCGAAGCACTGGCACGTGGTGTCCAACGCCGCCGTGGCCTCCACCTCGGAGGGCCCCGGCGGCGCCGCCGTCTCGCACCTCTACCCCACCGAGCCCATCTCCACCTACCTCGTCGCCCTCATCGCGGGCCCGTACGCCGAATGGCGCGACACGTTCAGCGACGAGCACGGCGACATCCCGCTGGGGCTGTACTGCCGCGCCTCGCTGGCCGAGCACATGGACGCCGAGCGACTGTTCGCCGAGACCAAGCAGGGCTTCGGCTTCTACCACGCGCGCTTCGGCGTGCCGTACCCCTTCGGCAAGTACGACCAGCTCTTCGTCCCCGAGTTCAACGCCGGCGCGATGGAGCATCCGGGCGCGGTGACGTTCCTCGAGGACTACGTGTTCCGCTCCCGCGTCACCCGCTACCGCTACGAACGCCGCAACGAGACGATCCTGCACGAGATGGCGCACATGTGGTTCGGCGACCTGGTCACCATGCGCTGGTGGGACGACCTGTGGCTCAACGAGTCGTTCGCCACCTTCGCCTCGGTGCTCACCCAGACCAGCGCCACCGAGTACACCAACGCGTGGACCTCGTTCGCGAACATCGAGAAGTCGTGGGCGTACCGCCAGGACCAGCTGCCGTCGACTCACCCGGTGGCCGCGGACATCCCCGACATCGCGGCCGTGGAGGTCAACTTCGACGGCATCACCTACGCCAAGGGCGCCTCGGTGCTCAAGCAGCTCGTGGCATACGTGGGCCTGGAGGACTTCCTCACCGGGCTGCGCGCGTACTTCGCCGAGCACGCCTGGGGCAATGCGACCTTCGGCGACCTCATCGCCGCACTGGAGGCCGCGTCGGGCCGCGACCTGTCGGATTGGGGCGCGCAGTGGCTCAAGACCACCGGCATGAACACGCTCGAGCCCGATTTCGACGTGGACGACGAGGGCCGCTTCACCCGGTTCGCCGTGCTGCAGGGCGGGGCGCAGCCGGGCGCCGGCGAGCTGCGGCGGCACCGTCTCGCCGTCGGCGTCTACGACGATGACGGCTCCGGCCGCCTGGTACGGACGCAGCGGGTGGAGCTGGACGTCGACGGCGAACGCACCGAGGTCCCCGAGCTCGTCGGGGCGCCCCGCGGCGCGCTGATCCTGGTCAACGACGACGACCTCACCTACTGTTCGCTGCGCCTCGACCCCGGCTCGCTGGCCACGGTCACCGACCGGATCGCGGACATCGCCGAGCCGTTGCCCCGGACCATGTGCTGGTCGGCCGCATGGGAGATGACCCGTGGCGCGCACATGCGGGCGCGGGACTTCGTCGCGCTGGTCCGCTCGGGTATCCAGGCCGAGTCCGAGGTGGGCGTGGTGCAGCGGCTGCTGTTGCAGGCGCAGGCCGCCCTGGCCTCCTACGCCGAACCGGGCTGGGCCGCGTCCGAGGGCTGGCCGGGCTTCGCCGACAGGCTCCTGGAGCTGGCGCGCGCCGCGGAGCCCGGCTCCGACCACCAGCTGGCGTTCGTCACCGCCCTGTGCGGCTCGGTGCTGGAAGCCCGGCACACCGATGTGCTGCGGTCCGCTCTGGACTCGGCCGATGCGGCGGCACTTCAGGGCCTGACGGTGGACACCGATCTGCGGTGGCTCATCGTGCAGGCGCTCGCGCGCGCGGGCGTGGTCGACGCGGACGGCGCCGACACGCTGTTCATCGACTCGGAGCTCGCCGGCGACGACACCGCGGCGGGCGCCCGGCAGGCGGCGCTGGCATCGGCCGCGCGCCCGCAGCAGTCGGTCAAGGACCGGGCGTGGACGCAGGCCACCGAGGACGACGAGATTCCCAACATCACGGTGCGCGCGATCGTCGCCGGCTTCACCGCGGTGGGGCAGTCCGCGCGGCTCGAGCCGTTCGTCGGCCGCTATTTCGACACGATCGCATCGGTGTGGGAGCGCCGGTCCAGCGAGGTCGCGCAGACGGTGGTGGTGGGGCTGTACCCGTCGTGGTCGGTGCACGAGGAGTCGGTGGCCGCCGCCGACGCCTTCCTGGCGGCGGACCACCCCGCGGCGCTCAAGCGGCTCGTCTCCGAGGGACGCGCGGGCGTGGTGCGGGCGCTTGCGGCCCGCAGGTCCGACGCCGGCTGACCGCCGCCGCGCATGCGAAGACCCCCGCCACCGTGACGGTGGCGGGGGTCGACGCAGAACTGATCAGACGCGGACGGGGCTGACCGCCGCGGCCATCACGCGCACCGCGCTGACGAGCCCGTCGATCAGGTCGCCCCGCTGGAACGACGAGATCGCCGCCGACGCGCCGAGCTGGGCGACCCGGTCGTCGAAGCGGTGACCGACGGCGTCGCCGCCGACGATCTCGATGCTCTTCTCGTTCGGGGAGACCGCGATGAGCACGGACTCGTCCGGCCGCGGAAGCGTGGAGTGCAGCTCGCGCGCACGGTCTGCCGGGGCCGCGCCGAGCTCACCGATGCAGATGGTCCACAGAATGCGGGTGCGCCGCGTCGCCTGCGTGAGGGTGCGGTCGATGCGGTTGCGGTCCACATGCGTGAACGGCGAATCGTCGTACGTCTCCTCACCCGGGTGCCGGACGCCGGACACCCGGCCGCTGGAGGTGACGACGAAGCCGGAGGGCAGTGCGGACTCGTCCACCGCGGGGTAGGTCAGCTCACCACTTGCCACTTGCCGCTCCTCCGCTCGCACCGGCCTCGATCGAGCGCACGGTGCCGTGTGCATGCCAGGGGGCCTCGTCGACGGCGCCCCACCACACGGTGCCGCCGGTCCACTCGTCGCCCAAGGTGTAGTACTTCGGCTTGACTACGTGGGCGGTCAGACCCCAGATCGCCATCACGATGGTGATGAGCAGCGGGGCGCCCAGGTAGACCAGCACTGTCTCCCAGATGGTCACGCCATGAACTTATCGCACCCGCCGCCCTTCGCGGAAGCGGACCGCCCCGCCGCCGGGCCCGGGCCGCGGGCGTGCCCGCTCAGGCGGCCCCCTGCCCCAGGTACGGCAGCCACTGCGGGTCCGGGTCGGGCACCTCCGAGAGCACCCGCCAATGCCGGCCCCGCGGCGGGGTGGGCGGCCGCGGCAGACGCCAGCCGATCTCCTCGAGCAGCCGGTCGGCCTTCTTCCGGTTGCACGCCCCGCAGCTGGCCACGCAGTTCTCCCACGAGTGCCCGCCGCCACGGCTGCGCGGCACCACATGGTCGATCGTGTCGGCCCGGCCGCCGCAGTAGACGCACCGGCGGCCGTCGCGCGCCATCAGCCCGGCGCGGGTGAGCGGCGACCGCGCCTGGTAGGGGACGTGCACGTACACGGCGAGCTGGATGACGGAGGGGAACGGCACCACGAGGCGCTCCGAATGCAGCAGCCGGCCGTCGTCGGTGGGGGCGACGAGCTCGGCCTTGCCGCACACCACCATCACGACCGCCCGCTGGAACCCCACGGCCCCCAGCGGCTCCCAACTGGCGTTGAGCACCAGCACGCGGCGCGCGAGACCGGACTCCCCTCGGCACGCATCTTCCCCGCGCGCGCCGGAGGCACGGCGCACGCCGGGTGCGGATCGCGTGTTGTTTCTCGATTCCGTCATGGTGGTCTCCCGGGCGCCGCACGCTCGCCGCGGCGTTGCTCCCAGCGGCATTATGTACGATCCGGCGGCCTCCGCGCAGCGTTCACACGCTGACCGGGCGGTATCCGCCCGGCCGGCACGCCCTGCCCCGCCGTCCCCGCGGCCGCCACCACCGGGCACCATGGGGTGTATGGCCTCTCCGCGTCAACCCTCGACCTTCTACGACGAGGTGGGCGGCGCCGCCACGTTCGCCGCGCTCGTCCACCGCTTCTATCAGGAAGTGCGCGAGGACGAGATCCTGCGCCCCCTGTACCCGGAGGACGACCTCGACGGGGCCGAGCGGCGTTTGCGCATGTTCCTCGAGCAGTACTGGGGAGGGCCGCACACCTACAGCGACGAACGCGGCCACCCCCGCCTGCGGATGCGGCACGTGCAGTACCGCATCAGCCCCATCGAGCGCGACGCGTGGCTGCGCTGCATGCACACCGCCGTGGCGTCGATCGGCGACGACGTCATGGACGCCGAGCACAGGGAGGCGTTCCTGCGCTACATCGCCATGGCCGCCGAGACCCTGGTGAACGCGCCCATGTGACGGTCCGCCGGCGGCGTTCTCAGGTGATCAGCAGCGGGATCTCGCCGCCCACGCGCAGCGCCACCGAACCGAAGCGGGCGTCGAGGCGCACCCACGTGCGCGTCGCGCGCACCCGCACCGGCTCGCCGGCCGGCACGCGCTCCACGTCGACGACGCCGGTCACCGGGTCCTGCACCGCCTGCGGTACGAACCCCATCGCGGTGAGCGCGAAGACGCTGCGCAACGGCACCTCCACGTGCCGCCCGCCGCCGTCGACCTCCAGGACGGTCTGGTCTAGAAGTGAACGCGGCGGCCCCGTCATCGTGCTGTTCTCGCGTGCCACCTGCGCGCCCTGCACCGACAGCGCCACCACGTCGCGCGCGGGCACGTCGTCGATGTGCTCGAAACCGTCCGCCGGCGGCAGCGACCCGCGCCACGCCGTGTCCATCGGCAGGCCGGGATCCACGGTCACGGTGCCGTCAGAGCTCTCAGTGCCCGCGTCGCCGTCGCCGGCGCCGACGGCCGATCGGATCTCGCCCGCCAGCGGCTCGGCGCCCACGCACACGTCGCTCGGCGCGATCCCGACCTGGAAGGTGCGCCCGGCGAGCGTGTCGAATCCGGCCGTCGTCGTCCACACCGCGACCCCGTCGCCCCGGCGCACCATGCGGACCAGCGCCGCGGAATCGAGCCGCGCCGCACGCGACAGGAAAGCGTGCAGGTCGGAGCGGGTGGACGCGTCGGGGATGCGCAGGTAACGACCGCCGGCGCCGGGCGCGTCAATCACGTCGGAACTCCTCGAGGTAGGCGCGCTCGGCCGGCGAGAGCCGGCGGATGCGCTGGTTCTCCAGGTCGACGGCGGCCAGTTGTGCGTGGCTGACCACCGATGCGGGGTCGGCCTCGTCGGCGCCCTGCGGGCGCAGCTCGGCGACGATCGTGAAGTCCGCCGCCCGGATCCGACTGATCCACATCACCACCTCGACGGGGCTGTCCTCGAGCACGAGCTGCCCCCGGTACCGCACGCGCAGGTCGGCCAGGAACACGCCGTCGGCCAAGGCCGCGGTGGGACGTTCCGGCGCGAAGAGCCACGGGATGCGCGCCTCCTCGAGCAACGTGACCACCGCCGCGTTGTTGATGTGCCGGAACGAGTCCATATCCGACCAGCGTGCAGCGACCGTCGTCCGGTAGCCGACCTCCATGCAGCAGTTCCCCCACCCGGGCCCGGCTCACCCGTCAGACGTGCCGGAAGGACGGGGCGGGTCCGGCCGCACCGTCGAGACGCCGACCATGCTACGGAACTGCCGTGCCGCCACCGACAGCGATGCGAGGTCCGGCCGGCCGCGCTCGGCGATCTCGGCGAGCATCATCCGCGCCCTCCCGATCCGGGAGGTGTTGCCGGATTCCCATTCCCGGATCATCGTCGGCGGATCCTCGCCCGGCTCGCCGCCCCGCAACACGTCCTCGGTGAGCATCCGCATCGCGCTGTAGAGGTCCTCGCGCAACGTCAGGCGGGCCAGCGCGTGCCAGCGGTCGCCGCGCGCGAGCTCCGAGACGGCCACCTGGAAATCGTCCATGCGCAGCCGCTCGGCCAGGGCGAAGTACACGCGCGTCACCTCCTCGGCATCGCACTCGAGGACCTCGGCGGTGGTGCAGATGTCCAACAGCGCGAACCGGTCCAGCTGCCCGGCGACGTCGCGGGCCAGCTCCGGCGGCACACCCGCCTGCGCCAGCTCGGCGGCACGCTCCTCATAACGGGTGCGGGCCGCTCCCCCCACCACCTGCGGCACCAGCGGCGTCAGCGCCGCGATCTGCTTTTCGAATCGCCGGATCTCCGCCGCCACCTGCAGCGGCTGCGGGCGGTTCGCCAGCAGCCAGCGCGACGCCCTGTCCACCAGACGCCGCGTCACCAACGTGAGATGGTCCGCGGTGCGGGCACTGATGTCGGCCGCGTCGATGCGCTCCCACAGCTGCTGCAAGCCGAAGACGCTCTCGACCGTGAGGAACGCGCGGACCGCGTCGCCCACCCCGGCCCCCGCGAGCTCCCCCAGGCGGAACATGAACGTGATCCCGGCGCGATCCACCACGTCGTTGGCGACGACGGTGGCGATGATCTCCCGCCGCAGCGGGTGGTCGGCGATGTCGGGGGCGAAGCGCTCGCGCAGCACCGCCGGAAAGTAACCGGGCAGCCGCCGCGCCAGCACCGCCGATTCCGGGAGCGACCCGGCCAGCAGTTCCCGCTTCATCGCCAGCTTGACGTAGGCGAGCAGCACCGACAGCTCCGGCGAGGTGAGCCCCTCCCCGGTCTCCTCGCGCCGGTCGAACTCGTCGGGCCCGGGCAGGCCTTCGATGGCGCGGTCCATCCCGGCGTGCGTTTCAAGCCAGTCCACCATCCGCTGGTAGACGCGCACCATCGCCGTCGCCTGCCGACGGTCCGCCCCGAGCACACGATTCTGGCTGATGTTGTCGGCCAGCACCATCGACGCGACGTCGTCGGTCATCGACGCCAGCAGCGCGTCGCGGTCGCCGACGCGCAGACGCCCCGCGTCGATAGCGTGTCGGAGCAGGATCTTGATGTTCACCTCGTGATCGGAGCTGTCCACACCCGCCGAGTTGTCGATGGCGTCGGTGTTGATCGCGCCGCCGGCGCCGTCGGGGCCGCCCCGCTGCGCGTACTCGATCCGCCCGTGCTGCGTCACCCCCAGATTGCCGCCCTCGCCCACCACGCGCACCCGTAGATCGGCTCCGTCGACGCGGACCGCGTCGTTGGCCTTGTCCCCCACGTCCGCGTCCGTCTCGGCCCGGGCCTTCACGTAAGTGCCGATGCCGCCGTTCCACAACAGGTCCACCGGCGCCAGCAGCACCGCGCGCACCAGCTCCGGCGCCGGCAACTCCGTCACATCGTCGGCGAGCCCCAGCGCCGCGCGCATCTGCGGGCCCACCGGAATCGCCTTGCTCGTCCGCGGCCACACGCCGCCGCCGGCGCTGATCTGCGATGTGTCGTAGTCGGCCCACGACGAACGCGGCAGCGCGTACAGGCGCCGGCGCTCCGCGAATCCGGCCGCGGCGGACGGGTTCGGGTCGACGAAGATGTGCCGGTGGTCGAACGCGGCGACCAGCCGGATGTGCTCGCTGCACAGCATCCCGTTGCCGAACACGTCGCCGCTCATGTCGCCGACGCCGACGGCCGTGAAGTCCTGAGTCTGGGTGTCCACGCCCGATTCGCGGAAGTGCCGGCGCACGCTCTCCCACGCGCCGCGGGCCGTGATGCCCATCTCCTTGTGGTCGTACCCGCTCGACCCGCCGGACGCGAAGGCGTCGCCCAGCCAGTAGCCGTAGTCCGCGGCCACCCCGTTGGCGATGTCCGAGAACGACGCCGTCCCCTTGTCTGCCGCCACCACCAGGTAGGTGTCGTCGCCGTCGTGGCGGACCACCCGCGGCGGCGGCACCGCACGCCCCGTCGTGGTGTCGAGGTTGTCGGTGACGTCGAGCAGGCCGCCGATGAACGCGGTGTAGCAGGCGATGCCCTCCGCGCGCAACGCATCCCGGTCCGCCGCCGCGTCGCCCGTCGCCGCCGGCGGCCGTTTGACCACGAACCCGCCCTTGGCGCCCAGCGGCACGATCACCGCGTTCTTCACCGCCTGCGCCTTCACCAGGCCCAGCACCTCGGTGCGGAAGTCCTCGCGGCGGTCAGACCAGCGCAGCCCGCCGCGTGCCACCGCCCCGTACCGCAGGTGCACGCCCGCCACCCGCGGCGAGTAGACGTACACCTCGAACATCGGCCGAGGCCGGGGCAGTTCGGGAATCTCCTGCGCGGCGAGCTTGAACGACATGGCCTGGCGCGGTCGGCCCTGCCCGTCGAGCATGTAGTAGTTGGTGCGCACCGTGCCGGCCATCAGGTGCAGGAACGCGCGCAGCACCCGGTCGGTGTCGATGCTGAGGATGCGGTCGAGCTCGTCGGACACGGCGGCGGCGATCTGTTCGGAGCGGTCGCGCCGCGCCGCATCCGCCGCGCGCTGATCATCGCCGTCCGGCCCGTCGCCGTCCCCTTCCGGCCCCGGCGTGAACCGCGCGCGGAACAGCTCGACCAGCGACCGCACCACCTCCGGGTTGTCGCACAGGACGTTCTGGATGTGCTCGAGGCTGTAGGAGAACCGCGCCTGACGCAGGTACCGGCCGTAGGCGCGCAGCATCGCCGCTTCGCGCCAGCCGATGCCCGCGCGCATGACCAGCTCGTCGAAGCGGTCGGTCTCCGCCCGCTCGTTCCACACCGCCTCGAAGGCCTCCAGGAACCGGCGGCCCACGTCGCCCTCGGGGGTGATGTCGCCGCGGGTCCTCAGATCCTCCACCACCACGATGCCGAACGAGTAGACCCAACACCGGGCCCCGTCCGGCCGCACCAACGGGTAGGGCCGCTCGAAGATCACGTCGACGCCCAGGCTCTGCAGCACGGGGACGATCCGGCTCAGCGAAATCCCCCTGCGCGCCAGGTAGATCATCAGGCGCCACTGCCCGGCGCGCCTGCGCGGGTCGCGGCGCCAGGCGGCGTGGATCGCGCCCGGCTCCAGCGACTGCAGCACGTCGATGTCCTCGGCCGCGTCGGCCGCCGTGAAGTCCTCCTTGTACGAGTCCGGGAACGCGCGGGCGTACCGGCGCACCAGTGCCCGGCCCGCCGCGGTCTCCCCCGATTTCTCCATCAGCGCGTCGTCCCAGCTGCGGGTCAGTTCGGCCAGCCGCTCCTGGATCTCCAGCACGCGCCGCGCGCTCACGTCCAGACCGTCGTGCCCGTCTCCGTGCTCGTCCCACGCCGCCGGCGCCTGGATGGTGTAGTGCACCATCGCCAGCGCCGACTCGGTGATCCGCGCACTGTAGTCGGCGTCGGTGCCGCCGAGCTCGTCCAGCAGCACGTCGCGCATCGCCAGCCGCGTGGTGGTCGTGTACCGGTCACGCGGCAGGTATACGAGCGCAGAGATGAACCGCCCGTTGCGGTCCCCCCGCAGGAACAGCCGCACGCCGCGGCGCACACCCAGGTCCAGCACCTCGTCCACCACGTGCAGCAGCTGCGCGGTGGACGTCGCGAACATCTCGGTGCGCGGATACGACTCGATGATCTCGACGATCGACTGCCCGTTGAAGCTGTCGACGGCGTACCCTGACCTGTCGAGGACGCTGCGCGCCCGACGGCCCAGCACCGGGATGTCGAAGACGCTCTGGTGCATCGCCGACATGGTGAAGACGCCGAGGAACCGATGCTCCCCGCGCAGCCGTCCCCCCTCGTCGTACACGCGCACACCCACGTAGAACGGGTGCAGCACGTGCATCGCGATGGTCGACGACTGCCCCTGCGTCAGCGTCAGCAACTGCGCCGCGGCGGCACCGTCGGGCGCGGCCGCGTCCTTGCCGGCGCCGGTGACCACGCGCAGGCGCGCATCGGTGAACTCGCCCGAATGGAACACCCCCAGCCCCGTCCCGGGCACCGCGGTCTGCACGGCGGTCGACCCCGCACCGTCCGGCGCATCAGCGGCGGGGGCCTCGTCGTCGGAGGCCTCGTCGTCGGAGGCCTCGTCGTCGGGGGCATCGTCGGGGTCCACGACGTACCGGCGGTAGCCGAGCAACGCCAGATGCCCCGAGGACATCCACCGCAGCAGCTCGGCGCTCTCGCGGGCGGCGGTCTCGTCCGCCGTGCCGATGCCGCGGCCGTGCTCGACGTCGTCGGCGACGGCGCCCATGATGTCGTGCATCGCCGTGGTGTCCTCCACGACCCATCCGATGTCGGCGAGCAGCGCGCGCACCCTGTGCTCGACATCGCGGCGCAGGTCGGGAGGCAGGCCGGTGAGCTCGAGGTGGATCCAGGACTCCACCCGCCCGCCGTCGTCGCCCCCGCTCGGCGTGCGGCCGTGCGCATTCCGCTCAGACGCGGTTCCACGATTCTCGCGCGTGGTCGCGTCGCCCTCGATGGCGGCCAGTCGCCCGCCCCCGTCGCGGCGCACCCGCAGGATGGGATGGACGATGTGGTCGACCGCGATCCCCGTGCTGCCGAGCAGGGCGATCAGCGACTCCACGAGGAACGGCGCGTCGTCGGTGACCACCTGCAGCACCGCGCCCGCCGGGTGCTCGCCGGACGTTTCCGGCCCGTCGCCGGCATCGGGCAGCAGGCGCAGACTCACCAGCGCCTCACCCGCCGCGCGCGTAAGGCCCACGCGGACGTGATGCCTGGCCATCTCGGAATCGAGGCGCCCCGGCACGCCGATCCCCTCGTGCGTCTGCCGGTAGCGGGCGGTCAGCGCCGCGACCGCGTCGCCGAGCACGCCGTCAAGGTCGCCGCCGACAGCCGCGTCCGCGCCGGAATCTCCCAGCCCCATCGCGATCACCTCCCGCGGTCCGATGCGCACGGTAGGGGTTGCCTCGACCGTATGCCGCACCGGAGACGTTCGCGCGAAGTTCGACGGCCCCGGCCGCCGAAGCGGTCCGGGGCCATCGATGCGAGCGAAGAGGCTCAGGCGTCGAGGATCCGCTCCGTCAGCATCGCCCGGACGTCGTCGGGGATCGGGCGGGAGGTCTCCGTCTCCAGGTCCACCGCCACGGCCACGGCGTCGACGGTGGAGTAGAGGTTCCCCTGCGGATCGCGGATCCGGTGGCGCAGCGTGAATGAGCTCGTGCCCACCTTGAGCACCCATACGTCGACGTCGACGCCCTCGGCCGTGTAGTGCAGCGAGCGCTCGAAGTCCACCTCGATCCTGCGCACCACGATCGGGCCGATGGAGTGCGCCGCGGTGCCGCCGATCTCGCCCAGGAACCGCAGGCGCGCCTCCTGTGCGTATTCGAGGTACATCACGTTGTTGATGTGCCCCAGCTGGTCGCTGTCGCCCCAGCGCAGCTGCAGGCGCACGCGGTACGGCTCAGTCACCGTGCCCCTCAGTCCCTGGTCAGCTTGCGATAGGTGACGCGGTGCGGGCGCGACGCGTCCACGCCCAGGCGCTCGGTCTTGTTGGCCTCGTACCCCTCGAAGTTGCCCTCGTACCAGTACCACTGGCCCTCGGCGACGTTGCCCTCCCACGCCAGGATATGGGTGCAGGTGCGGTCCAGGAACCACCTGTCGTGCGAGATCACCACGGCGCAGCCCGGGAACGATTCGAGCGCGTTCTCCAGCGAGCCGAGCGTCTCCACGTCCAGGTCGTTGGTGGGCTCGTCGAGGAGGATCAGGTTGCCGCCCTCTTTGAGGGTGAGCGCCAGGTTCAGCCGGTTCCGCTCACCTCCGGAGAGCACACCCGCCGGCTTCTGCTGGTCCGGACCCTTGAATCCGAACGCGCTCACGTAGGCGCGCGAGGGCATCTCGTTCTGGCCCACCTCGATGTAGTCGAGGCCGTCGGAGACCACCTCGAACACCGTCTTCTTGGGGTCGATGTTCTCGCGGCCCTGATCCACGTAGCTGAGCCTGACCGTCTCGCCCACCTTGACGGTGCCGCTGTCCGGCTCCTCGAGGCCCACGATGGTCTTGAACAGGGTGGTCTTGCCCACGCCGTTGGGGCCGATGACGCCGACGATGCCGTTGCGCGGCAGCGTGAACGAGAGGTCCTTGATCAGGGTCCGGTCGCCGAAGCCCTTGGTGAGATTGTCGACCTCCACCACCACGTCGCCCAGGCGCGGGGGCGTGGGGATCTGGATCTCCTCGAAGTCCAGCTTGCGGAGCTTGTCCGCCTCGTCCGCCATCTGCTCGTAGCGCTGCAGGCGGGCCTTGTTCTTGGCCTGGCGGGCCTTCGCGCCGGAGCGCACCCAGGCGAGCTCCTCCTTGAGGCGGCGCTGCAGCTTCTGGTCCTTCTTGCCCTGCACCTCGAGGCGCTCGGCCTTCTTCTCCAGGTAGGTCGAGTAGTTGCCCTCGTACGGGTGCAGCTTGCCGCGGTCGACCTCGCAGATCCACTGCGCCACGTGGTCGAGGAAGTAGCGGTCGTGTGTGACGGCGAGCACGGCGCCCGGATAGCTCGCCAGGTGCTGCTCGAGCCACAGCACCGACTCCGCGTCCAAGTGGTTGGTCGGCTCGTCGAGCAGGAGCAGGTCCGGCTTGCTCAGCAGCAGCTTGCACAGCGCGACGCGACGGCGTTCGCCGCCGGACAGGTGCGTGACGGGCTCGTCGCCGGCCGGGCAGCGCAGGGCATCCATGGCCTGCTCGAGCTGCGAGTCCAGATCCCAGGCGTCGGCATGGTCGAGCTCCTCTTGGAGCTTGCCCATCTCCTCCATGAGCTCGTCCGAGTAGTCGGTGGCCATGAGCTCGGCGATCTCGTTGAAGCGGTCCAGCTTCACCTTGATCTCGCCGAGGCCCTCCTCGACGTTCTGCTTGACCGTCTTCTCCTCATTGAGCGGCGGCTCCTGCTGCAGGATGCCCACGGTGGCGCCCGGGTCCAGGAACGCCTCGCCGTTGCTGGGCTGGTCCAGCCCGGCCATGATCTTGAGGATGCTGGACTTGCCGGCGCCGTTGGGGCCGACGACGCCGATCTTGGCGCCGGGGTAGAAGCTCATCGTGACGTCGTCGAGGATGACTTTGTCACCGTGCGCCTTGCGCACCTTCTTCATGGTGTAGATGAACTCCGACACCTGCACACTCCCAACTGGGCTCTACGCCATACGGGGCCTACTGCGCCCTACTGATCTTCTGCCACCGGGCACTCCGCGGCGCCGTTCCGGCCGGCCCGCCGACGTCGCCTGCTCCCCCGGTGTCCGTGACCGCACGCGGACGGCCACCCGGGTCGCCACCCTACCGTGCCCGCGCAGCCCGCCGCCCGGCCGGATTCCGCGGCGAGACGCCCGTCTCAGCGCGGAACCCGGCCCCGTCGGCCCGCGTCAACGGGATCTCACGCCTCCACCGGCTCCGCCTCGCGGGGCACGTCCGGGGCCTCCGGAAGCCCTGCGTAGCCCGCCGCGCCCGGGTCCCGCTCCGGCGCCGCGCGTGTCCCTTCCTCTTCCCGAGCGGGGTGGACACCGCCGGGCTCCGCTACGTCCCCGGGCCCACTCCGGCGCTGCTGGTCGACGCGCTCCGCGAGGCATCGCGCCAGGTCCAGCCCCACGGAGACCGCACGCATCTCCATGACGCTGCGCCGCTGGCCCTCCTGCGTCGTGTACTCGCGCAGACGCACCGGGCCGTGCGCGATCACCGGCGCCCCCCTGACCACGCCGAGCGCGACACCGTTGACGAGGCGGCGCCAGCAATTCACCGTGAGGAACAGCGAACTGCCGTCGCGCCAGCTCTTGTCCTCCTCGGACCAGTACCGCGCCGTGCTGCCCAACCGGAAGCTCACGACCTCCCCCGCCGGCGTATCGCGCCGGTCCGGCTTGTTCGCCACGTTCCCGATCACCGTCATGTACGTCTCGAACACGCGCGAGACCCCCTCCCCTCAAACCGGTCCGCGCCGTGCGGCCGGGACGCCCGCGCGGACGCCGCCTACGACGATGCCGCACGCCGACGACAGCACAGGCCCGTTCTGCCCGCGACACCGCCCGGTCTGGGGATAACTCCGCGGCTGTGGACAACCCTGCGCACGGACTTGACTCCCGGGCGCGCGGGGTGCTCACGCCGGCAGCGGGTCACGTCGGACGGGTGGCGCCATCCTCAGCGGGATTGTTCGCGCCGTCCCGTTGCGCCGCGTCGTCCGCGTGGTCGCGTCGCGCCAGCTCCTGGAACATCGCGTTGTACGACTCCAGCTCGGCGTCGTGATCGCGCTCCTCACGCCGGTCGTGCTGCCGTGCCCTGCGCTGATCCGACCGGGACCATTGCACGCCCAGTGCCGCCATGATCAGCAGCAGCGGCAGCTCGCCGGACGCCCACGTGATGCCGCCGCCGGTCTGCTGGTCACGCAGCAGATCCGTCACCCACGGCAGGTTCAGACCGTGGTAGAAGTCGTAGCCCATCACCGTGTCGGTCATCATCAGCGCGATGCCGAAGAACGCGTGCAGCGGCAGCGTCGCCATCACCACACCCAGCCTGGTGACCGGCTCGAGCCTGCGCGGGGCCGGGTCCACCCCCAGCACGACGTAGTAGAACAGGTAGCCGCTGAGCAGGAAGTGCAGGTTCATCAGCACGTGCCCGGTGTGGGTGGACACGATGTCGCCGAAGATGGGCGTCAGGTACAGCCCGTAGAACCCGCTGACGAAGATCACCGCGGCCACTACGGGATGCGTCAGAAAACGGGAGACGGGGCTGTGCAGCGCCGCCAGCAACCATTCGCGCAGCCCGGGCACGCCGTCCTTGCCCGCCGGCTTCAGCGCGCGCAACGCCAGCGTCATCGGCGCGCCGAGCACCAGCAGGACCGGGACCAGCATCGACATCACCATGTGCGCGCCCATGTGCACGCTGAACATGGCCATCGTGTAGCGCCCCACCCCGGAACTCGTGGTGAACAGCAACAGGAATGCGCCGGCCAGCCAGGCGATGGTGCGGCCCACCGGCCAGGCGATGCCGCGCGAACGCAGCCTGCGCACGGCCAGCAGGTAGACCACCGCGATGACGATGGCGGCGGTGCCGTACAGCAGGTCGAAGCGCCAGTCGAACAGCAGGCGCATCAGGGTCGGGGGGCCGTCGAGGGTGTACCCCAGCAGCACCTCCTGAATGCTCAGCTCGCGCCCAGGGGGCGGCGGCGGGGCCCCGCCCAAGGCCACCGCCAGCCCGAAGGTCGCAGAGAACACCATCACCTCGACGGTGGCCAGCCGCACCAGAGGCCGCCGGGCCGACGCGTCACGCTGCAAGGCCCGCACCGACACCCGCCGCTGTTGCAGGCCGATGCCCGCCAGCACGACGAGCGCTGCGGCCTTGCCGACGATCATCCAGCCGTAGGTGGTGCTGAACAGGTCCGACGGTGTGACCCGCACGAGCGCGTTGATCACGCCACTGACTGCGATGACGATGAGCGCCACCGTGGCGACGTGCGAATAGCGCCGGACGACGACGTCGGTGTACTTGCCCTTGCGCCGTGCGTGCGCGAGCACCGCGAACAGTCCGCCCGCCCACAGCGACGCCGCCACCAGGTGCAGCACGAGAGAGTTGGTGGCCATGTCGTGGTTGCCGCCCGAGCCGGAGTGCCCAGTGATCGCGAGCGGCATCAGCGTGAGGATGCTCAGCGCGAGCAGCGGCGGTGTCCAACCCCAGCGCAGAATCAGCCGGCAGCCGATGGCCAGCACGACCGCGAAGATCGCCACCCACAGCCAGGCGCGTGACGCCTCCACCTGTTCGATGCCGCTCAGCGCGTTGTCCGGGAGCATCGCCTCTGTGAACGGGCGGCCGGACACCTCCGACAGCTGCAGCGGGATCATCAGCAGGGCCACCGCGGCCCAGACGATCGCCGCGACGGATGCCGTGCGCACCGCCCGATATCCGTCGACGTCGAGGATTCCGTTGCGCTGCGGCGGCGCCAGGAACGCCGCGAGCAGGAGCGAGCCGATCGCGACGACGGCGGAGATCTCCCCCGCCGCGCGCAGCACCGGGATGCCGTAGTCGGTGACCGCACCGGCACTCGCGATGCCGAGTGCGCTGAGCTTGGCCGTCAGCGACAGGCTCGAGAGCATCGCCGCGACGAGCGCCGCGATGCCCGCGCACACCACGACCAGGCCGCCGATCGACCCTCCGCGGGATCCGGGCCGCGGCCCGGCGGGCGCGCCGGTGGTCGTGTCGTCGGGGGCGGGTGCGGACGGGTCCTTCCCGGGCGACTCCGGGTCGCGCGAGTCCGGAGTCGAGACGAGGTCGGACGTAGCCATGCCTACAGGGTAAGCGGCTCCGCAATGCGCGCCACCTGCGAGGGGATCCCGGGTAGTCCCCGTCACCATGGACGTTTCGCGACCCCGCGTAGAATCTCGACTCGTCCCGGGACCGCTCGGGGCCGGCCTCCGTAGCTCAGGTGGATAGAGCAAGAGCCTTCTAATCTCTAGGTCGCAGGTTCGAGTCCTGCCGGGGGCGCCGTATCGTTGCAGGTGAGGCGGTGCATCTACCGTCCACCCTGCACGATGTGCCGCAGGAAAGCCGTTCGATCCGCCGTAAGCCCGCACCGACCGGCCCCGGCTCCCCCCTGTTCTCGCGATCCTCCCGGTGGAACCGCCGGCCGCGCCGCCGCGTCGTAGTAGTGGACGGCGCCGCGGGGGGTGGTGCCGTCGATGGGGGGAGGCCGTAGTGGGACCGAAGGATCCAGCCGGAACCGACACCGGGACGAGAACAGGTGACGCGCTGCTCAGCGTGGACGTGGATGCGCTCCGCGCCTTCGCGGCGTCGGCGTCGGAGGAATCGGCGGCCGTGGGGTCGATCGAGTCCGCGGCGCGGGTGTCCGCCGCCGCCGAGGCGCTCGCGGGGTCGGCCGTCGGCGCGGCGCTCGCGCGGGCGGCCAGGCCGCTCCGCGAGGCGCACCGCGCGTTCGCCGGAGACCTGTCCGGGATGGCCCGCTCGGCCTCCTCCAATGCCGACGACTTCACGCAGGCCGAAGAGACGATCGCCGGGGCCATGGCCTGGCCGACGGACGGGGGCACCCGATGAGCACGCCTGTGACCGCACCCCGCCGACTCAGCATCGCGGAGGTGCGGGCCCTCGACATCACCGGCGTGCGCGCCGCCGCCAACGCGGCCGACACCGGCGCCGTACGGCTGGGCTACGCCCACGACGACGTCGACCGGGCGGCACGACGCTTGTTCCGATCGTGGTCCGGGTATGCGGCGCACCGCGCGCGTGGTTCGGTCCGTTCCGCCCTGTCCCACGGTGATGCCGCAGCCGCCCGCGAGCACCGCGTCAGCACGTGCCTCGGGGACGCCTACCAGCGCCTGCACGTCGCACGATCGGAGGTCCTCGGCGAGGTCCAGGAGGCCGTCGTCGACGGCATCCTCGTCGACGAGGCGACGTCCACCGTCCGCGCCCCGATTCCCGAACCGGAGCTGGAGCAGCGGGCCGAGCTCGCCGCGCTCCGGATCGCGGACGCCCTCGACGGCTTCGCCGCGGTGGACGCGGATGCGGCCGCCGCAGTCGACGCCGCGATGGCCCGCGAGGACGCGGTGCGCGCCGCAGGCTGGGGCGACGGCAGCGTCGGCGCGCTGGCCGCCATGACGCACGCGGCGGGCTCCGCTCCCGCCGTGCCCTCCGGGACGCCGGCCGCCAACAACGAGTATTGGCGGTCGCTGAGCCCCGGCGAGCAGGCCGAGCTGATCGCGGTGCGCCCCGCTGCAGTGGGCGCGCTCGACGGAATCCCCGCGGACGCCCGCCACCGCGCCAACATGCATCTGCTCGACACCGAGCAGAACCGGCTCGAACGTGAAGCGGACAGCGCACGCCGCGCCCACGCCGATGGACAGCTCACCCGGGTGCGGGCGAAGCTCCGCGACATCGACGCCGTCCGCACTGTCATGGCCGCGAATCCGTCCGCCCGGCTCATGACCCTGGACATGCGCGGCGACGCCCGCGGCCGGGCCGCCGTCGCCGTGGGCGACCCGGATACCTCCGAGCACATCGCCGTGACCACGCCCGGCCTCAACACGACCGTCGAGGGCTCACTCGCGACGATGGTCGAGGAGGCCGGTGTGCTGCGCGCCGCCGCGGCGGCGCAGATAGCCGACGGCGACACGAGGACTGCGGGTGCGGCGGTCGACGACGTCGCCGCGATCGCCTGGATCGGCTACGACGCACCGCAGGTCGGGATCGACAGCGTCACCGAGGTCGTGTCCGGTCTGGCGGACACCGTCACGCCGGCCACGGCACGGGACGGCGCCGCGCGGCTGGCCCCGTTCCTGGACGGGCTCCAGGCCGCGTCGCAGCATCCTGATCCGCACATCACCGCGCTGGGGCACTCGTACGGTTCGACCACGACCAGCCTGGCCCTGCAGAACCCGGCTGTACACGGGGCGGTGGACGACGTCGTCTTCTACGGTTCCCCGGGAGTGATGGCCGATGACCCCGGCGACCTGGGGCTCGCTCCGCACCACGCGTACGTGCTGGAGGCGGACGGCGACGCAGTCGCGGAGATCGGCAAGCTGGAAGGTCCGCTCGCTCCTCCGCTGATCCGAGTTCTCGACAAGTTCGGCCCGGATCCCGGCACGCTCTCCTCGTTCGAGCAGCTGTCCACCGACGAGGCCACGACCCCCGGCGGCAGACATCTCGACGGCGCATCGGGCCACGGCGAGTACACGCGCCCCGGCCCGGACGGCGGGCTGCGCACGTCCACCTACAACATGGCGGCCGTGGTGGCCGGGCGCACCGGGAATCTCATCCGCAAGTAGCGCGCCCCAGGAGACTGTGGACGCGGCGGGGCTGCTCTCCGCGCGTCAGTGCCCACCCGCGTCGCGCACCACTACCAGCGGGCAGGGCGCGGCGTGCAACAGTGCGCGCGACGTGGAGCCGACCATCATGCCGGCGAAACCGCCGCGCCCGCGGTGACCCACCACCAGCAGCTGCGCGTCGTCGGCATGGCGGAGCAGGTGCCGCACCGGACGGTCGTGCACGACCTCACGGCGGATCGTCACCCCGGGAAACTGCTCCTGCCATCCCGCGAGCGACTCTGCCAGCACCGCGTCCTCACGCTGCTGGATCGTCTCCCACTGCAGGTGCGGCTCGTCCAGACCGGTCAGGGGCACGTCGCTCCAGGCGTGCACCACCTCAAGCACGGCACCGCGCGCCTGCGCCTCGACCAGCGCGAACTCGAGCGCGGGCGTGCAGTGGGCGGAACCGTCGACCCCCACCACGACCGGCCCGGCCCCCAGGCCCTCCTCGGCGCCCGTCCACCCCCGGACCACCGCGACAGGGCAGACGCCGTAGGCGATCAGCGCCGAGGTCACCGACCCGGCGGCACTCTCCGGGGACTCGCCCAGGCCGCGGTCGCCCAGCACCACCAGATCGGCGTCACCGGCCGCGGCTCGGATCGCGGGAATCGGCGGGCCCTCCCACAGGACGGTGCGCACCGGGTGCTCCGCTCCCAGCACGCCCCGCACCGCAGTCTCCGCCCGGCCGAGGGCCCGCTCGCAGCGCCCGCGCAGCGCATCGAGGAAGTCCGTGCGCGTGCTCCCCGCGGCGCCGGAGGGCACCGGCAACTGGACTGCGCAGCCGACCGTCAGCGGGCGATCGTGCCGGCGCGCGTGCAGGGCCGCCCACCGCGCGGCGCCGAGCGCCGCCGCCGAACCGTCCACCGCCGCAAGCACACCGACCTGCGCACGTGCATTCCCCGCGTGCTGCGTCATCGCGCCCTCGCTGTCATCCCGCCCTCGCTGTCATCCCGCCCTCGCTGTCATCCCGCCATCGCCGTCGTCGCGTCCCGACCGTTTCGCCGGGCCCGGCCCGCCGGCCTCAGACTAGTCCGAGCAGACCGGGCGGGCGTGCGAAACCGGGCGCGGCGGCCGGCGGTGCGTCATCCGCGCCCGCGACGGAGCATCGGCGTCGCGTCACGGGCGGCGATGTGCGGCGGACGCGGGGCCTTCGCCTCGAAAGGGTCGACCGGGGCGTTGTCCACGCTGTTGAACACCAGGAAGATGTTCGAGCGGGGATACGGCGTGATGTTGTTTCCGGAGCCGTGCATGATGTTCGAGTCGAACCACAGCCCGGCCCCGGCGGCGCCGGTGAACTGGTCGATACCGTACTCGGCGGCGAGTTCGGTGATGTCGTCGTGGCTCGGGACGCCGACGTTCTGCATGATCAACGACCGCCGGTGGTTCTCCGACGGCGTCTCCCCCCTCCCGGGGACGAAGTGCCGGTGCGAGCCCGGCATCACCATCAGTCCGCCGTTGAACGGGTAGTTGTCGGTGAGCGCGATCGACAGGCTCACCGCCCGGGGCGCGGGCAGTCCGTCCTCCGCATGCCACGTCTCGAAGTCCGAGTGCCAGTAGAACCCCTTGCCTTCGAACCCTGGCATGTAGTTGATCCGGCTCTGGTGGATGTAGACCTCCGAGCCGAGGATCTGACGTGCCGCGTCCAATACCCGCCTGTCCCGTGCCAACCCGGCGATCACCTCGGAGATGCGGTGCACCTCGAAGATCGACCGGATCGCCCCGGACCCCGGCTCGCGGATCACCCGATGATCGTCGGCGAGCGCCGGATCCGCAGTCAACCGCTCGAGCTCCGACCAGTACTCCTGCACCTCCGCCGGAGAAAGGAGGCCCGGAACGATCGTGTACCCCTTCTCTTCGTGGCTGCGCAACTCGCCGGAGCCGAAGGGCCCGTCGACGGCGGCGGAGTCCCCGTCCGCCGACCACACCACCGCGTGCAGCCGATCGATCCAGCGCACGCGGCCGCCCGGTTCCACGGACGCGGACGACCGGGTCGGGTACCGGTCTGCGACGCGCGGACGCCGGGCACGGCGGCTCGGCGCGGTCGTCGTCGCGCGGTGCGGGTGCTGATGGGAATCGGTACGCATTGTCTGACTGGACCTCCGCTCTTCAGTGCTGCTCCCGGGGGAAGTGCACGGCTGCGGCGGCCGACGGACCGAGATTGCGGTCCGGCAGCAGGCGCTCGCCGGACTCGCAGCGGCCCGTCCGGCATGCCGCTGCGGACCGCACGGTGTGCGCGGCCGGACGCGGCCAGGGTGCCCCGCGGGAGGCGGCGGCGCGGGCATCGGGTGCGGCCGGATCCGAATCCGCCGCACCCGCGGTGCCGCCGACGTGGGCCGTATCCCACCTATATCGCTTCACCGCACCGAATGCACGCCCGGGTGGGCGGCGCCGGACGGGCAACGCGCAGAACTGTATGCAACAAGTTGCACTGCAACCGCGAGCATAGGTACGGTTCCGGCGTGGCATTGGAACACGCGATCCTCGTGGCCCTGTCGGAGCGCGCCGGCAGCGGCTACGAGCTCGCGCGCAGGTTCGACAAATCCATCGGCTTCTTCTACGGCGCCAGCCATCAGCAGATCTACCGCACGCTCAAACGGATGACCGCCGACGGCTGGGTCACCTGCGAGGCGGTTCCGCAGAACGGGCGTCCGGACAAGAAGGTCTACGCCGTGGGCGGGCCGGGCGCCGCGGAACTCCGCGACTGGCTCACCCGCCCGTCGGATCCGTCGACCATCCGCGACGAGCTCAGCGTCAAGATCCGCGCGGCCTCGTACGGAGACGCCTCGGCGGTGCTCACCGAGGTGCGCCGTCACGGCGGCGAGCACCGCACCCGGTTGGCGGCCTACCGCCGGATGCTGGCCAAGGACTTCCCCGACCCGGGCGTCCTCGCCCCGAGGCAGCTCCACCAGTTCCTGGTCCTGCGCGGCGGGATCCGCATCGAGGAGTCCCTCGTCGAGTGGTGTGACGAAGTGGCCGCCGCGTTGGACGGCGCGCATCCCGACGCCGACGCTCCGGACGGCTCCACCGAGATCGCCCGCCCCTGACCCGCCGGCCGGCCCGGCCCGGCCCGACGAAAGGCCCGTCATGACCGCATACCCCGCCCTGTTCACCCCCCTGGATCTCGGTTTCACGACACTGCGCAACCGCGTGGTCATGGGTTCGATGCACACGGGCCTCGAAGACCGCGCCAAGAACATCGGCCGGCTGGCCGAGTTCTACGCCGAGCGCGCCCGTGGCGGCGCCGGCCTCATCGTCACCGGCGGGTACGCGCCCAACCACGAGGGCTGGCTGATCCCCTTCGGCGCGATGATGACCAGCCACCAGCACGCCCGGCGTCACCGGAGGATCACCGACGCCGTCCACGCCGAGGGCGGGAAGATCGCGCTGCAGCTCCTGCATGCCGGCCGCTACTCGTACTGGCCGCTGTCGGTGTCGGCGTCGGCCGTCCAGTCCCCCATCAATCCGTTCAAACCCCGCGCACTGAGCGGCCGGGGCGTCGAGAAGGTGATCCGCGACTTCGCCCGGTCGGCCCGCCTGGCCCGCGAGGCCGGGTACGACGGCGTCGAGATCATGGGCGGCGAGGGCTACTTCATCAACCAGTTCCTGGCCCAGCGCGTCAACAAGCGCACCGACCGGTGGGGCGGGTCCGCCGAGAACCGCCGGCGCATCGCGGTGGCCATCGCCCGCGCGGCGCGCGAGGCCGTGGGCACGGACTTCATCGTGATGTTCCGCCTCTCGATGGCGGACCTCGTCTCCGGCGGCCAGACCTGGGAGGAGATCACCGCGCTGGCACGCGAGCTGGAGGCCGCAGGCGTCACCATCATCAACACCGACATCGGCTGGCACGAGGCGCGGGTTCCCACCATCGTCACCTCGGTGCCGCGGGCCGCCTTCGTCGACTTCACCGAGCGGATCGCCAAAGAGGTGCGCATCCCGGTGTGCGCGTCCAACCGGATCAACATGCCGGAGACCGCGGAGGAGATCCTCACGACCAGCGCGGTGGAGCTCGTGTCGCTGGCCCGCCCGATGCTCGCCGACCCGGACTGGGCCCGCAAGGCCTCCGCGGGGCGGGCCGACGAGATCAACACCTGCATCGCCTGCAACCAGGCCTGCCTGGACCACACCTTCGAAAACAAGACCGCGTCGTGCCTGGTCAACCCGCGCGCCTGCCACGAGACCATCCTCACGCTGGGTCCCACGCGTACCGCGAAGTCGGTCGCCGTGGTGGGCGCGGGGCCCGCCGGACTGGCGGCGGCCACCACGCTCGCCGAACGCGGGCACACGGTGACCCTGTTCGAGGCGTCCGACCGCATCGGCGGGCAGTTCGAGATCGCACGGCGCATCCCCGGCAAAGAGGAGTTCGCCGAGACCATCCGCTACTTCACCCGCCGCATCGCGCTCACCGGCGTGGACCTGCGCCTGGGCACGCGCGCCGGGATCGACGACCTCGCCGGCTTCGACGAGGTCGTCATCGCCACCGGAGTCGCCCCGCGCATTCCCGGCATCGAGGGGATCGACCACCCCAAGGCCGTCACCTACTCGGACCTCGTGCTGGGCGCACGGCCCGCAGGCGATGCGGTGGCGGTGATCGGCGCCGGCGGCATCGGCGTCGACGTCAGCGAGTTCCTCACCCACGAGGCCTCACCGACGCTGGACCTCGACGAGTGGATGCGCGAGTGGGGCGTCACCTACGACGAGGATGCCCCCGGGGCGCTGACGAAGCCGCAGCCCGCTCCGTCTCCGCGCCGTGTGTACCTGTGCCAGCGCAAGACCAGCCGCATCGGCAAGGACCTCGGCAAGACCACCGGCTGGGTGCATCGCGCGGCGCTCAAGGCCAAGGGGGTCGAGCAACTCGCCGGCGTCGAATACCTCAAGATCGACGACGACGGTCTGCACCTGCGGATCGGCGACGACTACCGTGTGCTCGGCGTCGACACGGTGGTCGTGTGCGCCGGGCAGGAATCGGTACGCGACCTCGTCGGCCGGCTCGCGGACCGGGGCATCACCCATCACGTGATCGGCGGCGCCGACGTGGCCGCCGAGCTCGACGCCAAGCGCGCCATCAAGCAGGGCACCGAGGTGGCGGCCGCGATCTGAGCGGCCGGCGGGCGGCGGGCGGCGGGCGACCGCCCAGGCCGGGGATGCAGGCGACGCGATGGCACAGGCGAATCTCCGGAAACGCAGACGCCACACTATTTCATTCGTTAGGATTATCGGGTCCATCGCCTGACCGCACCCTGGCCGCGTCCGGTGCGGTTCCGCGGAACACCCGCCAGTGAAGGAACCGGACGATGACGTCCACCTCGAGGGCAGCCGCACGTCGCCTCTCCGCCTCTGCCTCGCCCGGATACCGGCGGCGGCATCGGTACCTGCGACCCATGGGAGTCATCGCCGCCACGACGGCCTTCACCGTCGCACCGCTGCTTGCCGCCCCGCCCGCGACCGCCCTTCCGTCGGCCGCGGCCGATCCGGTCCCGGCAGCGCTGCCCACGGACGGCAGTGTGCCGCCCCCGGGCGCGAACGACTGGAACTGCACACCGACGGCCGACCATCCGCGTGCGGTCGTGTTGGTGCATGGCACCTACAGCAACCAGGACGCCTGGAACGCCATGTCGCCGGCGCTCAAAGCCGAAGGGTTCTGCGTGTTCACCCTGAACTACGGCAAAGACCTCTCGAGTGTCGCCGGCCGGATCCCGGGGTATTTCGCCACCGCCGACATCGCAGAGTCCGCGGGGCAGCTCGCAGTGTTCGTGGACAGGGTCCTCGCCGCGACCGGAACCGGCAAGGTGGACATCGTGGCTCACTCGCAAGGGGGGCCGATGAGCCGGCAATACCTGCGCTTCAACGGCGGCACGAACCCGGACGATCCCGGACTGAACAAGGTGCTGCACCTCATCACCATCTCCGGAACCAATCACGGAACCACCGTCTCCGGCCTGGCCGCACTGATCGCGGGGGATCAATCGGCCGACGATCTCGTGGAACCGGTCGTCGGGCAGGCCGCCATGCAGCAGTTGGCCGGCAGCCGTTTCATCACTCATCTCAACGCCGGCGGCGATACTCGGCCCGGCGTCCACTACACGGCCATCGGCGACAAGGCCGACCTGGTGTCGACGCCCCCGGCGGCGACGTTCCTCACGGCCGGCCCCGGTGCGACCGTGCGCAACGTCTGGGTGCAGAGCCTGTGCCCGGGTGACACGACACGGCATGGCCGGATGCCGTTCGACCCCGCCGCCATCTTCATCGTGCTGGCGACGTTGAGTCCCGGCTACGCGGAGACGCATCACGTCGCCTGCCCGGCGCCGGGCACATCGTCCCTGCCGATGCCGATGCCGATGCCGCCCCACGTTCCAGGGCGATGATTCGGCGGTCCTCACAGCGGAGCGACGCGTCTGCGCAATCGGTTGCGGGCCTGCACCGGACCCGGCGTGCCGCAATCAGTGCCCAGGTCCCCCGAACACACGACTGCCGGCGGAGCGTCCGCCTGTACTAGCGTGATCCGATGAGGAATTCCACACCATGGATTCTGCTGGTCGCGCTGCTGCTCATGGTCGCCGGATGCTCATCGGGCGACACCGGCGAGGGGTCGACCGCCGCCACGGGCGGGGCGGCCGGCACGACCACCGCGCAACGGAGCATCCCCACCGCCCTCATCATCGACGCCTCGGGGTCCATGACGGAGAACGATGCGCCCGGCCCGAGGATCGACGCCGCCAAGCACGCGGCGGACTCACTGGTGGCGGGCCTCCCCGCACGCAACGACTTCACGCTCCTCGCCTACGGCACCCGCACCGGATCCGCCCCCGAGGACAAGGCCAAGGGCTGCGTGGACGTCACCACGCTCATCCCGCTCGGTCCACTCGACGCGGCAGCCGCCACCCGCTCGATCGACGCGATCACACCCTCGGGCTACACGCCGATCGCCGCGGCCCTGACGCAAGCGGCCAACCAGCTTCCCCCCTCCGGCGACCAAGCGATCGTGCTGGTCTCAGACGGCGAGGACACCTGCGGCACCCCGCCGTGCGACGTCGCCACCGACCTGCACTCCCGACGACCGGCACTGACGATCTCCACCATCGGATTCCGCACCGGCGGGGACGGCGACGACGATCTCTCCTGCATCGCCGCGGCCACCGGCGGCCTGTTCGTCACCGCGGACAACGCCGATCAGCTCACCACCCGGCTGCAGGCGACGCGCGACCTCGACTCCGCCCGCACGGCCCTCACCTCCACCGGCCGCGATGGCGTGGAGATCGGGCACAGTGCCGGGGAAATCCGTTCCGTCGCCAACGATCTGCCCCCTGTGCCAGGCTCCGGCACAGTGCAGGTGGTCTGGCGCGATTGCGACCTGACATTCACCGACGGCGTTCTCACGGCCATCGCACCGCATGACGGCGGCAGAACTATCGACGGCATCCACCCGGGGTCCACCGTGGGCGACGCGGCAAGTCTTTACGGCCGGCCCGTGCACTCCCAGACGAACGCCGACGGCACGCGCACCCTGGTGTTCGCCGCGGACAGCGATGCGGGAACAGGCTTCCAGACAATCGCGGACGGGGAAGGCGAAGGCGCCCGCATCACCACCATCGTGCTGTGCGCGTGCCTGCCGGAGACCGCTCCGGCCTCATCGAGTGCGCCGCACTCGAGCGCACCGGCCTCCGGCGCAGCCGCAGCGGCCGCGCCGGATCCCACGGCACTCACCTTCGGCGGAACGGCGCAGATCCAGGCGGGGATGAGTACGCAGGACCTGTCCGCCACGGGCCTCGTCGGCGCGGTCACCCGCTCCGTCACCTGCGACTCCTATCCGCTCAATGGAAGCGACGAAGTCGTGGTGCTCGCGAAGAACGGCACCGTCCTGGGAGTCTCGTCGATGTACCGGACGGGACAGGCCTCCCCGTCCGTGCACACCGCCGAAGGAGTGCGCGGCGGTGACACGGCCGGCGACGTTCGCCGGGTATACGCCGGCCATCCCATCACCGCCGGCCGAGGTCAGTTCCAGTCGCACATGGTCGTCAGCGGCGGCGCAGGAACGGCACTCCTGTTCACGCTGTCGAACGGCACCGGCGACGAATCGACGATCGTCGGCATTGAGGGCAGCCTCGAACAGGCCCCGATGAGCACCACCTGCACGGGATAGACGACATCGTCGAGTCCCACCCCGAGACCGGGCCGTCGAGCATCACCCGGTCGGCGCAGGGCTGCCCGCAGCCCTGACGCTCGCATCGGAGCCCCTGTACCCGCAGGGGCTACCCTTGCCTTGGCCCGATCCGGCAAGGCGAGGAGGAGCACCTGCATGCGCGCGACGATCATCCACGGCCCCCACGACGTGCGCGTCGAGGATGTGCCCGACCCCGTGATCGAACAGCCCACGGACGCCCTCGTGCGGATCGAGCGCGCGTGCGTGTGCGGATCCGACCTATGGTCGTACCGGGGTGAGCGCGCCACACCGGCGCCGCGCCCCATCGGGCACGAGTTCATCGGCGTCGTCGAGGAGGTCGGAGCGCAGGTCGAGCACGTCGCGGCCGGCCGCTTCGTCATCGCCCCCTTCACCCATAGCGACGGGACCTGCGAGAACTGTGCGCGCGGGCTGACCAGCTCCTGCGACAACCTCGGCGTGTGGGGCGCGGCGGGCACCGACGGACGGCAGCTCGGCGGCGCGCAGGCCGAGTACATCCGCGTCCCCTTCGCCGACGGCACGCTCGTGCCCCTGCCGCAGCAGCCCGAGGTGGGCGACTACCGCGACCTGCTGGCGCTCTCGGACGTCATGCCTACCGGCCACCACGCGGCACGCTGCGCGAACGTCACAGAGGGCGGCACGGTCGTCGTCGTGGGCGACGGCGCCGTGGGGCTCTCCGGGGTACTGGCAGCACAGCGGCTCGGGGCGGGCCGGATCGTCGCGATGTCGCGGCGGCCGGACAGGCAGACCCTGGCCAAGAGGTTCGGCGCCACCGACATCGTCGACCAGCGCGGCGACGAGGGCGTGGCCGCGGTGTGCGACCTGCTGGGCGGCCGGCTGGCCGACTCGGTCCTGGAATGCGTGGGCACCGAGGAGTCGATGCGCCAGTCGCTCGGAGTGCTGCGCCCCGGAGGGCACCTGGGCTTCGTCGGCGTGCCCGCCACCGACCCCGCGCTGCACATCAGCGCGCTCTTCCCGCACAACTTCCACCTGGCCGGCGGCATGGCCCCCGCCCGCCCCTACATCGACGAACTGCTGCCCGACGTCCTCGCCGGGCGCATCTCCCCCGGACTGGTCTTCGACAAGGCGGTGCCCCTGGACGAGGTGGGCGACGCCTACGAGATGATGACACTCCGCAAGTCCATCAAGACCATGGTCACACCCTGATCGCCCGAACCCTGGAGAAACGCATGAGCCTGCCCGCACCCACGCCCGAGGCCCGCGCCGTCGTCACGGGAGCGTCCTCCGGCATCGGCGAGGCGCTCGCCGCGGAGCTCGCGGCGCGCGGGCACAATCTGATCCTCGTCGCGCGGCGCAAGGAGGTCATGGACGGCCTCGCCGCAAGGCTCACCGACGAGTTCGGCGTGCAGGTCGAGGTGCGCGGAGTCGACCTCGCCGACCGCGACGCGCGCACGGTGCTGGTGGACGAGCTGTCCGGCCGCACCGTCAGCATCCTGTGCAACAACGCCGGTATCGCCACGTTCGGCCCGGTCTCCGAGCTGGATCCCGAGTACGAGCGCGCCCAGGTGGAGCTCAACGCCGTCGCGGTGCACGACCTGACGCTGGCCGTGTTGCCGGGAATGATCGCCCGCGGCATCGGCGGGATCCTCATCACCGGATCGGCCGCCGGGAACATGCCGATCCCCAACAACGCCACCTACGCAGCGACCAAGGCGTTCGCGAACACGTTCTCCGAGTCGCTGCGCCATGAGCTCCGCGGCACCGGCGTGCATGTGACGCTGCTGGCACCCGGCCCCGTCCGCACCGAGGAACCGGACCCCGCCGACGCGTCCATCGTCGACAAGCTCGTGCCCGACTTCTTCTGGATCTCCAGCGACTACACCGCCAAGCTCTCGCTCGACGCGCTGGCCGACAACAAGATGCGCGTCGTCCCGGGGGTGCTCGGCAAGGCCATGTCCACCGCTGGACAGTACAGCCCCCGCGCAGTGGTCGCCCCCGTCGTCGGAGCCTTCTACAAGAAACTCGGCGGATAGATCGGCTGTTCACACGGTGCGCGCACGCAGACCGGCCGGCGCGGATAAGGTGAGTCCCGTGCAAGACAAACTGGTGTGGATCGACTGCGAGATGACCGGCCTGGATCTGGGCTCCGACAAGCTCATCGAGATCGCGGCCCTGGTGACCGACGGTGAGCTGAACATTCTGGGCGACGGGGTCGACGTGGTCATCCACGCCGACGACGAGGCGCTGGCGAACATGCCGCCGGTGGTGCAGGAGATGCACGCCACATCGGGGCTCACCGAGGAGGTCCGCGCCTCCGCGGTGACGATGGCGGAGGCGGAGAAGACCGTGCTCGCCTATCTGCGCGAACACATTTCCAGCGAGGGCACCGCCCCGCTGGCCGGCAACACCATCGGCACCGACCGCGGCTTCATCGCACGCGACATGCCGGACCTCGACGGATTCCTGCACTACCGCATGGTGGACGTGAGCTCCATCAAGGAACTGTGCCGCCGGTGGTACCCGCGGATCTACTTCGGCAAGCCGGAGAAGGGCCTGGCGCACCGGGCTCTCGCCGACATCCGCGAATCCATCGATGAGCTCCGCTTCTATCGCAAGACGGCGTTCGTCCCCGACCCCGGGCCCACGTCCGAGGAGGTGGCCGAGATCGCCGCGGCCATGACGGCCGCCGACGATTCGGCGGGCGCCGGTTCGGATTCGCGACCTGCCGATTAGACCCCGGGCGTGCCCGCACGCTAGTATCGTCCGTGGCTTCGCGATGAGGAGCCGTCGGGTTTTCGCGCCCGGCGGAGTCTGATCGTGATCCGATGGTGGGCGTAGCTCAGCTGGTAGAGCACTGGGTTGTGATCCCAGATGTCGCGGGTTCGAGCCCCGTCGCTCACCCCACCAGGACAGGGCCCGGATTGCGGCCGAGGGTGCGCCCTCAGCCGCAATCCGGGCCCTGTCGTCGTTGGCGGGTCCAGTACGGCACGGTCCGTACTCGTGCGGCGCTGCGCCTGCCGCGACCCGGCCCCCTTCCCGCGAGTTGCTGCAGCGTCTCCCGCGATCCAATCTCCCACCCGCGCGCCGTTCTCCACCTCGCGAATCATTCTCGCGCGGCGAATCTGTGAAGCGGCGCGCAGGCTGATGGGGCGCTCGCAGCCGGACGGTCGAATGATTCTCGGATTGCAGAGCGGCTCGCACCCTGGCCGTCGGCTCGCCCGCACGGTGCAGACCGGCTCGCGAACTCCGACGGCCTGCATTCCGCTGCGTCCCGCCAATCAATCCGCGGATCCGCCTACGCTCGAAACAGCAACGCGCGCACATTGCAACCAGCGTGGAAAGGAGCCAGCGCATGGCGGACCGCCTCAGGTACGACGACGTCGCGGCGGCGGCAGCCAGAATCCACGGAGCCGTGCGCCCGGTCGTGGTCGTCCCCGCCGAGCCCGTCACCCCGACCGACGGGCCCTCCGTGTGCTTCGCCCTCGAGCAGCTCCAGTTCACCGGCACGTTCAAGGCCCGCGGCGCACAGAACTTCATCCGCGCCCACCACGAGGCCGGCTCCTTCCCTGCCGCCGGGGTGACGATCGCATCCGGCGGCAACGCGGGTATGGCCTGCGCATGGTCGGCGAGCCAACACGACGTCCGTGCCACGGTGTTCGTGCCGTCGTCGGTGCCGCAGCTGAAGATCGACCGGCTCAGGAGTTACGGGGCGGACGTACGCCTGATCGACGGGCCGTTCGCGAATGCATGGGATGCGTGCGACGCCTTCGCCGTGGAAACGGGCGCGCTCAAATCGCACGCCTACGACGACCCGTACATCGCGGCCGGGGCGGGCACCGTGATGCTCGAGATCGTCGAGCAGGTTCCGGAGCTGGACACCGTGGCGGTCGCCGTCGGCGGCGGCGGGCTGTTCTCCGGGATCGCCGCAGTGGCCGGGCATCATGGGATTCGCGTGATTGCCATCGAGCCTGAGCGCGCCCCCACCCTGCACACAGCCCTGGACGCCGGCGGCCCGGTGGAGGTCGAAGTGGGCGGGGTCGCCGCGGATTCGCTGGGCGGCCGTCGCGCGTCCGCAAGCGCCGTGGCTGCGGCTCAGTACGGCGACGTGCGCTCCGTTCTCGTCTCCGACGACGCGATCGTACGGGCCCGTCAACGCCTGTGGGACGAACATCGACTGGCGGTCGAGCACGCGGCAGGCGCAGCGCTCGCGGGAATCAGCGACGACGACTATCGACCGGCACCCGGCGAGCGGGTGTGCGTCGTGCTGTGCGGGGCGAACACGGATCCGTCGGACCTGCACTGACAACGAACGACGGAGCCCCGTCCCGGTCAGGCCGAGACGGGGCTTCGTTCTAAGTCGACCGGTCAGCTACCGACCATGTCCCCCAGAACGTTGCCGAGCACGTCGCTGAGGATCCCGCTGATCGATCCCTGCGGATCGGTCAACGACCCGAACACCTGGCTCGAGCCCGAGTTGACGGACCCGAAGCCCAATTTCTCAAGGCTGCCCTGACCAGACTCGACGATGTTCTTGTCACGAATCTTCAGGCAGGCGCCCTTGTCGAGCCATTCCTGGCTATCCCAGCCCACGGGACGGGCCTGCACCCCTGCTTGCTGTGTGGAACCGACCTCGGCATCGGCTGGAACCTTGAAGGTAGTCTTCAGCTCCACATAGTGACTGGAGTTCATATCCCACGTGACATCAGTGCGCTCCCAGTACAGATTCTTATCCGAATCCGAACGGAGGTTCGCGTCATACCAGGTCTGCCCGGGCCCGAGCGTCCACACGTTCACTCGCGCACCGTCCTGGAGCACAAACCCTTCCGGTGCTGCGATCCCGATTTCCTTAAGATTCCAACCACCCGAGGCCCGCGAGATCCGCGTGGTGTAGGTCACCACTTGGCCCGGGTAGGCCGCGGCGGGCGAGACGGTTTGCTGGGCCGTTATTTCTCCACCCTTGAAACTCTCGGTCGCATTGCACGACGAACTGTCCGCACTCGCCACACCCGTCCCCACCGCGACGCTCATCCCGGTGGCGATCAGGGCGGCGCTCGCGCCGGCGGCGGCGATCCGTGTCAGGGTCTTACGGCTCACTGGGTCTCCATTCCCTTGGCGTGACATGGCCCGGCCTCTCTGGGCCCGAGTCGTGTGACACCGCAGGCGCTCAGCATGAAGTCAGTCACACTGAGAAGAGACTATACGAACGTCCGGATCCTTTTGCAACACGTTTCAAGTTCTCGGCGCGGCCGGCTACGCCACGTCGGCGTTGCCCGCCTTCCACTTCTCCCACGGGATGTTCCAGTCGCCGAGCCCCTCGGTGCCGGACAGCGTGCCGCCCACCGTGTTCTTGACGACGACGATGTCGCCCCGCTTGAAGTTTTCGAAGAACCACTTCGCGTTCGCCGGGCTCACGTTGAGACAACCGTGGCTCGTGTTCTGGCTCCCCTGCGCCCACACCGACCACGGCGCGGAATGCACGAATATGCCCCCGTACGACATGCGGGTGGCCCACTCGACCGGTGTCTTGTATCCGTTCGGGTCATCGATGGGCAGGCCATACGTGGACGAGTCCATGATGATCTCGTCGTGCTTCTCCCCGATGATGTACGTGCCGTTGGGCGTCGGGAACATGTTCTTACCCATCGACGTGGGCATGGTCTTAATGACCTCACCATTACGCGAGATCGTGATCATCTTCGTATTGTCGTCGGCGACGGCGATCACCGAGTCGCCGATCGTGAACGTCGCGTGCGTGTCCTCCTGGCCATAGAGCCCGCCGCCGAGATCCTTGCCGTAGGTGTTGACGTCGACCGTCACGTCGGTGCCCGGCTGCCAGTACTCCTTGGGGCGCCAATGCACTTCCTTGTTCGACACCCAGTAGAAGGCGCCCTCCACCGGCGGATCGGCCGTGACGGTGATCGCTTCCTGCGCCGCCATGCGGTCCGGGATGGGTTCGTCGAACTGCACCACGGCCGGCTGGCCCACACCCACAGTCTGACCGCCGAACGGCAACATGTACGCCGCCGTCAGGTTGTCCGGCTGGACCGTGGTGAACTGCGCGGTCTCCGTGACGGGCCCCGCCTCGCCGCGAGCCTGGGCCTGCACGGTGTAGGTGGTGCCGTACCCCAGGTATTCGGCCGTGGTCCACGATTGGCCGTCAGGCGCCAGTTCGCCCACGACCTTTTCACCCTGCGGGTTGGTCATCGTCACGCCGGTGAGCGTGCCGTCGGCCACCGTGAGGGACACGGGCTCGATCGGCGAAATCCCGGTCGAGCCGTCCGGCACCGCGAATTCGACCTCCGCGGCGACCTTCTCCGGCGTCGCAGGCGCTGCGGCGGAATCGGAATCGCCGCCGACCGTGCACGCGGACGCGGCCCCCACCAACGCCACCAGACCGACAACGGCAACAGCTTGACGGCGCCCCCAAACGCGTCCCCAGCTCGCCTTCACACACGACTCCGTTTCACAATCGATAGACACGACGCCGACCGCCCCTACGCCAATCGGCCCCGTCTGCGTGCCCGGGAGTTCCCACCGTCACAGCAGACGTGCACCATATGATGCCATCAATGGGGCGACCTGCGGGAACACCGCGCCGCGTTAGCGACGTACACCACACGTCCACCCCACGCTTTTGTCATCGTCCACGGGCCTGATACTGTTTCCAACGCACCGAGCGAACGGGGTGCGGCGATGATCGTCGACTCGTTCGCCTGGCACGCACGCGCCGTTAGCTCAGTTGGTAGAGCAGCTGACTCTTAATCAGCGGGTCCGGGGTTCGAGCCCCCGACGGCGTACAGCCAAGCCCCCGTCCGGATCGTCATCCGGGCGGGGGCTTTCTCGTTCCAAGCCCAGGATCCATCCGGCCGGCACGCGCGTGAGCATCTCGATCCGCTTAGCGATCGCGACGATGTCGCGCGGCTTGGCGCGGTCGGTCTCCCACGCGGCGAGCGCCGCGGCGGTCGACCCGATCGCCTCGGCGAACTCCCGCTGCCCCATACCGGTGAGTCCGCGCACCTTCTTGATGCGATCCCCGACAGTCCACTCGGGGTAGATCGCCCTGTCGTCTTCTACGGTCGCGTTCATGCCGTGAGTATGACACCCCATGCAAACTAGGGCAACCCACGGCAATATCAACCGGCGACACGCCGTTCAATTGACAGCATCTATTTACGCATGCTTGTCTTCACCCCATGCAAAGTAAGTCTGCTCACTCCCCGGCGGAGGATCTGGTTCAGCCGCTCGTCGCGGCTCGGATCGCAGGTGTCTCCGTCGACACGATCAAGCGCTGGGAGAAGGCCGGGCGGATCTCGTCTATTCGCACCCCCACAAATCACCGCCGGTACCGGCGCGCCGACGTCGAAGCGCTCATCAAGCCGGCCTCGGCCGCGTCCTGACCCCAGCAATGAAAGGGCCCGCCCGGGCTTCCCTCCCGGACGGGCCACGACACACCAGCAAAGGAACGAATGTGTCTCACCAATCCTACCGACGGGGGCCCGCGATGCCTGACCGCCGCCCACACCACACCCCGCAGCTGCGCCCCGCGCACGTCCCCGACCCGCTGATGGTGCTCGCCGAGATCGAGGCCCGCCGCCGGCACCCCGCGGGCACCGGACGCCGCACGCCGATGGACACCGCCTGCGACTTCCACGACGAGGTCGACACGCAGACCGGGCGACTGCTCCCCCGCCGCATCCCCGGCGCCGTGGAACCGACCGCCTGCAGCTTCGGGTTCGAGCCGGTCACCGGCTGGGACCGGTGGTCGGACCTGTCCCGGTCACACAAGGCCGCACTGATCACTATCTCGGCGATCGCCTGCCTCATTGTCGCGGCAGCCATCGTCGGCTCGTGGGGGTGGTGACCGTGGTAGCGACCGTGGGAACCTGCCGCCCTGTCATTCCCGCCGACGGGCTCACCGTCGACGACGACACCGAGGAAGCCGCACGCCGCACCGTCTGCCGCAACGCCCGCAACGGCGCCGAGGCCGCCGAGTTCCTCGCCATGCTCGGCATCACCCCCGACAAGGCGGAAGCACGGTCCCGCCCGACGTCGCCGCTGTCGAAGAACCAGGCCGCCGCGCTGCGCGGCCGGACCAAAGCCAAGACGGTGCGGCTGAATGATCCGTGCGCGGGCGGCTGCGGCCAACTCCTCCGCCCGTACAAGATGCGCGCGGCGGAAGCACCGGGGACGGTCGGCGCGCAGGCCCGCGGCCTGTGTGCGGGCTGCTACCGCAAGGCCCGCGCGGGCGAGATCGAGGTGGTGCAGCCGTGACCGAGTACTGGCACGTCGATCAGATCCCCGACGGCACGCCCGTCGTCGAGTACGGCACCACCGAACGCCGATTCATCTTCCGCAATGGCCGGTTCGACGACGGAGTCCACCAGCTGCATGCCGCCGACGTCGAGTTCCCTCTCTTCCATGACACCGGAGACCACCCATGAGACCGCTGCTTCCGCACCGCATCCGCCCCTGGTACCCGCCGCGCACCGAAGCGCATCCCATGCGCCGGCCGGTGTCGGCGACGCCGATCTACGACCAGCTCGCCGCCGAGTACGGCTTCGACCCACTCGAGGAGGGGACACGATGACCCGTGCAGATGTGTGCGCGCGGTGCGGGCACGCCCGCGTGCTCCACGAGACCGTGCCGACCGATCACCGGTTCAAGTCCCCGCGGAAGAAGGATCGGGCGCCGGAGCCGCCGATCGGCCGGGACGAGCTGCGCGCGATCATCCGCGCCGAAGTGCGCGCCGAGCTCGCGCGGGCACGGCCGGAGATGGTGACGACGAACGAGTACCACGTACCGGAGCCGGTCCTGTCGCGTGATCAGGCGGTGCGCCTCGCCCAGGCTCCGCAGCCGGGCGAGTCGGCAGCCGACGCGGAGATCCGCCGCCGACTCGAGGGTTCAGCGCAGGTCGCCGAGATCATCGCCCGGGCACAGCGGGGTGATCGGTGATGCGCACGCTCCTCGAGTCCCTCGCGTCGACGCCCAGCCCCGCGTCCCCGCATGGCCGTCTCGGCGACCTCGACCGGGTCGGTGACGCCGCCCTCGAGGCGGCGGCGTGGATCCGCGAGCAGGACCCGCACGCCCTGCACGCCCTGCTGACCCGGATCGGTGGGGAACGGCCGGCCGCCCTCGCCGACGTGTGCATGGCGCTCGCGGCCCTGGTCGACCCCGACGAGACGGACGCCGCGCGGGCCGCGCGGGTGGAGGCGATCAGCGCGCCGCGGGTGCGTCTCGTCGGCCGCCGGTACGGGGGCGCGGCATGACGACCTCCTACACCCCGCGCGACGAGGACAGCATCGCCGACATGCTCGCTCCCCGGCCGATGCCGCTGGTGGAGGTGCACTACGAAGTGCCGCCGACCAAGTCGGATCAGCGGCCGTACCGCACGGTGATCGGCCGGGTGGCCCTGGTCGACGCCGGACTCGTCGTGGTCGACCGTGATGTGCCCACCCCGAAGGGGGTACGGACCACGGAGATCCCCGCGGCCCGCGTGATCCAGATCGACCACCTGCCCGCCCCGCCCGACCAGACGACGCAGGAGGGCTGATGGCAGCTGCTCGCCGCACCCACCGCCGCACCACCACGTGCGGCCGGTGTGAGGCGCCGATCGTGTGGGTGACCACGGCCAGTCGTGGCACCCGTCTCGCCCTCGACGCGTCCCCCGATGACCACGGTGTGTTCCAGGTGGTCACCGGCGGCGCCGACGGGTTGATCGGCCGGCCCCTGGCGGGCAGCGGCCTTGCCGCCGCGATCGCGGACGGCACGCCCCTGTTCATTCCTCATCGCCGCACCTGCACGGCGAACAAGTCCCACAACCCCATGCCAGACGACGTGCGCGCCGAGATCGCCCGAGCGTTGGGCCGCGCCACCTCAGGAGAGACACCATGACCACCCCCGATACATCCCAGACAGGGCCATCCGTCCCCGCGGACGAGAAGTGGCTGAGCGACGTCACCGCGGTCCCCATCGAGAAGATCGTGCCGAACCCGCGGAATCCACGGCGCGAGGTCGCGGTCGACGCGGACCTGGTCCTGTCGATCAAGGCGGTGGGCGTGCTGCAGCCGCTGATCGTCGTCCCGGACGGCCTGGCCGATCCTGTCGACGGCTGGGAGCGGTACATGGTGGTGGCCGGGCACCGGCGTCTGCAAGCCGCGATCAAGGCCGGCCTGGCCGAGGTGCCGTGCATGACCCTTATTGGCCGCGATGACGCGCCGGACCAGATCGTGGCGATGCTCGCTGAGAATAAGGACCGCGCCGACCTGACCGTGTCGGAGGAGGCTGGGGCGTATCAGGCATTGCTCGACCTGGGTCTGACGCCGGCGAAGGTGGCGAAGAAGACCGGCCGGTCCGCCGCGCATGTCGGGGATCACCTGGTGTTGGCCCGTCAGTCGGAGAGAGTCCGCGGCTACGTCGACAAGGGTCAGGCGAAGCTCTCCGACGTCGCCGCGCTCGACGAGTTCTCGGATGACCACGAGGAGTACGAGAAGCTGGCCGGTCTGATCGGCTCGCCGTCGATGTTCCAACTGCACCTCGAGTACGCCCGCCGGCGCCGCGACCGCGCCGCCGCCGCCAAGGCAGCCCGCGACGAGCTCGCCGGGCGCGGCATCAACGCGGTGACCCTCGACGAGCTCGGCGAAGAGATAGCCCAGGAGCAGATCGACTCGGGCGTGGATCCGGACGAGGTCGATGGGGCCGCCGACATCGACGACGTGTGGGAAGAACTCGACGCCGAACCCGACGACCCCAAGTCCGCGGAAGTGCGCGCCCTCGTCGACGTGCACGAGTCGGAGCCGGTGGTGTGGCTGCGCCGCCGGCCCACCCCCGAACCTGGCAGCGAGCAGGAAGCCGCACAGCGGGAGGAGTCGGCGGCGCAGGCCCGCCGCCGCGAAGAAGACCAGGCCATCAGGCAGCAGACGGAGGAAGTCGCCGCCGCGGCCCGCGTCCGCTGGCGGCACCTGGCCGAGCAGGCGCGCGGCGTGTCGACCGCGGCCCGCGCGGAGGAGCTGTTGCGGCCGGTGGTGGTGCATCTTGCCGCCGACCGGATGCGCCAGGCCCCGTTGAAGCACGAGTACGTGCGGGTGATCCTCGGTCTGCCGGAAGTCGAGATCACCTGGACGAACACCACCACCGCGACGCCGGACGCAGACATCGAGAAGGCGATCGGCCGGCTGAACCGACATCAGCTGGCCGCGGTCGCCCACCTGCTCGACGAGGGGCCGCAGTGGGAGATGGGCCTGCTCAATCCGCACAACTGGCGCGACGCGCAGTCGGCGCGGAACGGCACCGCGCTCGAGGACTGGAAAGAACGGCTCTCGCTCGAGTGGGGCTACGAGCTCGCCGACATCGAGCGGGCCCTGGTGATCGAGGGCGAGACGGCCCGCGCCGCCGCGGCCCTCGAGGCGGAGAACGCCGAAGACGCCCCCGCCGACGGAGACGTGGGCGATGGGGCCGCGTAGTGGATACCGCCGCCGCGGCCGACGACTGGTGGCATTCGCTGCCGCCGGATCGGCGGGTGCAGATCTGGCGGTGGGTCGACCGCCCCGCCGCCCCCGCGGAGACGCCCGGCCAAATGTCCATCCCCATCCGCTCATCGAGGAGGCGCCATGACCGCACCCACCGCTGATGCCCCGCCCGTCGCGCGCGGCGTCGACGTCATCGTCGGCACCAAGGACCTGCGGGCCGCCCTGGCATCGGTGCTCGCCCACGCGGGCGGGGACCCGGAAATGCCGGAGCGGCACCGAGTCGTCTGCGAAGTCGGGCCGGAAGAGCTGATCTGGTGGGCCACCGACGGCATGTCCGCGGGCTTGGCTTGGCACGAGGTGCACTCGCACCAGGCGGAGGGGCTGGGCCGGTTCGCGATCCTGCCGGCGGATGCGAAGAAGCTGCTGTCGATCTTCAAGGCGGGCAAGGAAGCCGACGACGATCCGCAGTTCATCGTGCAGATTCAGGTAGTCCAGAAAGGTGACGAGCAGTTCGTCACCGTGACGGACCAGTCCGGGCTGCTGCCGGGACGGTCGTACCGGGTGCCGCAGGTGTACGGGGCGGACTCGCCGGGGCCGGCTGTCGACCGACTGCTCGCCCGGCTGCATCACAGCTCGGCCGCGTGGTCGGAGGAGGCCGTCTTCAACGGCGAGGTGCTGGCCCGGTTCAAGGCGGCCACCGGCGCGTACCGGGCGCCGGTGCAAGTCGGCGCGGTCGCCCGGTCGAAGTCGTTGTTCGTCCGGTGCGGCGCGCACTTCATCGGCGCGCTGATGTCGATCCACACGGCCGAGGAGGAAGAGAAAGAACGCGCCGCCTGGCGCGAGGCGTGGGCCGAGCGTCTGCCCCGCCCGGCGGCGGGAGACCTGTCGTGACCGCCCCCGCCGCTGCTGCCGCTGGCCTGGTCGTGGCCGGCGTTGTCGCCGCGGCCACCACCGGCGCGGTGGCGGCGTTCCTGGCCGCTGACTTCGTGTACGGCGCCGCCGCGACCGTGTTCGGCCTGCGCCGCCTGCCCACCCGACCCGCACGGCCCACGCCGCGCCCCTACTCCCCGAGGAGTTTCCGATGACCCCACTGCACGTCACCCCCGCCCCTGCCTACGGCGACGGCCGCGACTGGACCACCTGGTACACGCTGATGCGCTGGCTGGCGTTCACCACGTGGACACGCACTGGATGGGGGTCCTGGTCGTGACGGCCCGTATCGCACCCCAGCCGCCCGTGTGGGTCACGGACCGCGTCGAACCCTGCCGGTCCTGCGGCACCGACATCGTCTGGTGCCGCACCGAGAAGGGCACGCTGATGCCCGTCGACGCGGCCCCGTCGACGGCCGGGAACGTCGCCGTCTCCCGTGTCGGGTCCGAGCTGCACGCCGGAGTCGTCCCGCCCCGGCAGGCCGACGGCATGCGCGCCGCCGGCCGCCCCGTGTTCCTCGCCCACTTCGCGTCGTGTCCGCACGCGGACCAGTGGAGGAAGAAGTGAGCCGCCCCGCGGCCGTGGGTGACCGGGTCACCGTGCGCCCCGGCGTCTACGCCCACATCACGGCAATCCGCCGCAGCCCGATTCCTTACGCCGAGCTCACCACCGAGCACGGCGACCGCATCACCATCCCCCTATCGAAGTTGGAGGTCTGATGTACGACATCGTCACGGTGCAAGGCGTGGGCGAGCGTGTGGGCCAGCCGCAGTCGCGCATGGCCGAGTACGTCCTCGAGCACCTCAACCACAGCCAGTTCCGCGAGGTGCCGTGCCTCGACTACGTGACCGTCGGGCCCGTGGGCGTGGACCCCGGCCCATCGCTGGACTTCGCGGTCGCCCGCGTCGCGCGCAGCCTGATCCGCACGATCTCCGACACCCCGAACCCTGCGGTGCTGATCGGGTACAGCGGCGGCGCACTGGTCGCCGGCAACGTCGCCGAGGAAATCGCCGACGGCCTGTACCCGGACCTCGACGTGCGCGGCGTGGTGCTGATCGCCGATCCGGCCATGCCGCGCGGGATCAGCCCGGACGGCTACGGCGTGTACGCGGACCGGGCTACCGGCATTCCCACGTTGTGGCTGTGGGATAGCCGCGATCCGATCTGCTGCGCGGGGGACCCGTCGCCGCTGCACACCCTGTCGGATCAGCTCGCGGCGCTGTCGTTCGGCGCGCCGGACGTGTGGGCCCAGGACCTGTACGACCGGCTCCGGTCGGGCCGGTGGCAGCAGTCGGCGTTCAACCTGTTCGACCTGTTCGGCACGTTCCGCCGCTACTCGCGGGCGATCGACCAGATGGGCTTCTACCTGACCGGCGGCCACTTCGAGGCGTACCGGTATCGCGGCCACGAGGCCGCGGCGTGGATCCGGCAGGTGACGGCATGAGGCGCATCGCGGCCACCGCTACGACGGTCGCCTTGGCCGGTGTCGGCCTGGCCGCCGGCGCCGTGCTCGTCGCCGCGTCGGTCGTCGAGGCCGTCGCCACCCGCCTCGAGGAGGCGGCGTGGTGACCACCTTCGAGTGCGGGACGTGCTTCCTGTCGGACGCCGACTTTCCCGCGGGCCGCGATCCGGCCCCGTTCTTCACGCGGCGCGGCGGCACGCAGTACTGCCTCGTATGCGCCGAGAACCACGACGAAGGAGACCCGCAATGACCACCCCCAAGAAGTTCCGCAAGCGACCGGTAGTCGTCGAGGCCGCCGTCTGGAACACCTACGGCGACCATCGTGCCGTCGACTACTACCGACACCCGCCGGTCGACCCCTCCACCGGCGAGATCGTCGGCGCCGGCGGCATTCTCATGGGCCGGATGAAGCACAGCGAGGTCCCAGACCGTTTCCGCCGTGCGACCTGCGAGGCGCTCATGGACGACCACGGGTGGATCGACACTCTCGAAGGCGGCCACACCGTCTGCCCCGGGGACTGGATCATCACCGGCGTCGCGGGCGAGTTCTACCCGTGCAAGCCGGACATCTTCGCGGCCACCTACGAGGAGGCCACCGATGTCTGACGACATTCTCGTCCGCGCCGAGCAGGCGATGGAGGGTGTGACGCCCGAACCGTGGTCGCTCTACGAATCGGAGGGGCACCAGGTCGCGGCGGTCAACCGCGACGTGAAGTTCTTCATCGCGCTACTGCATCCTGACGACTGCGGGACTGAGCCCGGCCCGAGCAACATCCGATTCATCGCCGCCGCCCGCACGCTGGTGCCCGACCTGTCCGCCGCGCTGCGGGAGGCGCGGATCGAGGTGGCTGCGACGCGGAGCCACGCCGGGATGCTCGAGGCGGAGGCGGGCATCCTGCGTACCCAGCGTGATGAGGCCCGGGCCGAGGTGGAGCGGCTCCGGGAGGGCGATTGGGCGCTGCTCTCGCGAAACCTCCACAACGCCGAGGCTGGGCGTGACGAGGCGCGGGCCGAGGTGGAGCGGCTGCGCGCCGCCGACCCGCTCTATCGCGTGCACCACGCGATCACGTGTGCGGGCGATGCTGCGGCCGCAATCCTGCAGGCGCAGGCCGAGCGTGACGAGGCGCGGGCCGAGGTGCAGTCGCTCGGTGACCGCGTGGATGCGCTGCGCGAGCATGTGGGCATCGAGGCCCGGGCGTGCGAGGAGTGGGAGTCGAACGCCGAGTCCGCCGAGGCTGGGCGTGACGAGGCGCTGGCAGCCATCGCACGGGTGCGGGAGGCCGTTGCCGGGCAGCCCGTTTGCGATGTCCACCCGGACGGCGACCCGATCGCCTGCGGGTGGAAGCGCGCCGTGGCCGACATCCGCCGCGCCCTGGACGGTGATGACCGTGGCTGACCTCGACTTGGCTGCGATCCGCCGGCGCATCCCGTCCGTGCCACGTGAGGACATGTCGCTGCATGAGCGGGATCGGGCCGACCTGCTGGCTGTCGTCGCCCGGGTGGAGGAGCTGGAGGCCACGCTGAGGGCCGACGTCGAGGGGCTGGACCCGCTCGTCATCGTGCCCGCCCATGGAGTGATCGAGATGCTCCGACGTGCCCTGGACGGTGGCGTATGAGTCCCCGCCTGATGACTGAGCCTCCGCTCAATCCACGCTGCCCGCTTGTCGACTGCGGCGGCGTGTAGCGGGCCTGCGTGCGGCCCTTTGGGCACGACGGCGAGCACCGGGCCGGTAGTGAGCCGATCGAGGAGACACGACGGTGAGCCCGGAGCATTGGCCGGGGGATGCCGGCGACCTCCTCGCCGCCGACCCGTTAGGCGTCGTCGCCGACCGCCTGTGGGAGGGGATCGTCCGCACGCTCGGCCTCCTCGAGGATGCGCTGGGCCTGCCGATGGGAACCGTGCTCGGCGAGGTGGACGCGTCCGAGTGGGTCCGCGAGGTGCTCGATGGACTCTGAACCACGCACCTGGGTGCTCGTCGCTGAGGTGCGCAAGCCGCCGATGACCGCGAACGAGCAGCGGCGCGCCACCTGGCGGACGATGCGCGCGGCGAAGTACGAGGCCGGCCAGATCGTCTGGGCGCTCGCCAAGCGGGCCAGGGTGCCGCGGCTGCGCCGCGCGCGGGTCGACGTCGTCTGGCACGCCCCCACCCGCACCCGCCGCGACGCCGACGCGCTCGGCCCGTTCCTCAAGGCCACGCTCGACGGGCTCGTGCAGGCCGGAGTCGTCGCGGATGACGACTACCGGTACGTGCCCCGCGTCGGGTTGGGCGTCGAGATCGACCGGGACCGGCCGCGCATCGAGATCACCATCACCGAACTAGGAGCCCCGGAGTGACGGAAGAGGAGATCGACGCCCTCGTCGACGCCCAGCTCGCCCAAGAGCCGTCCGGCTACGACAACAACCTGGGCCAGCCGGAGTGCCCGCATTGCGGCGACGATTTCCACGGGCTCGCGGTGACGGAGCGGATGCTGCAGATGCGGAGCTTCGGCGAGGTCGACCCGGACTATCGGTATGACGAGGACACGTCGCGGGTCATCTGTCCGGGGTCGTTGTTCATCGGCCCGCCCCCGCCGCCGCCTCACTCGACGTTCACCACGCGACCCACTGAGGCGATCGCTGTGGGCGGCGGGTACACGCTTAGCAGGCTGCAGCGCATGCGCGACGCATTGCAACCCTCGCAGGTCCACCCCGCCGTCCGCGTCGATCCTGCCGGTGCGGGCCTCGGCTTCCGCGGAGGACGCGCGCCGCGCTGGTGGCGCCTCGACGTCACCGCCGCCCTCTCCGATGGCTTGCACTTCAGCTGGGAGGAAACGAGGCCCCGGGGGCCGTGGAGCACCGCCGCTCTGGACCTGTTCATCGTCTTCCGGATGGACGGCAGCCAGTCGAGTTGTCCGCTGTCGCAGGACGTTGATGGCGACTCGATCTGCTACGAGATCGACGGGCGCGGGCGCCTCGCCGTGCTGGAGATCTACGCGCTGGCTCCACCGGCACTCGGCTCGTGGACACCCACCCGCAGCCTGGGCCTGTCCGACGCCCCGATCATCCGCGAGGCCGACCTGCCGGCGCCGATCACGATGCGCAGATGGCTCATGGAGGACGGGCTGCCGACCGCCTCCGACTGCTCGCCGCGCGCGCTGGCCCCGATCCCACCCACGAATAGGAGCACTGATGTCTGACCGGCCCGTGATCGTTGTCGATGTCGAGACGACCGGTCTCGACCCCGCGAAGCACACCGTGGTGGAGCTCGCCGCCGTCGATCTGGACACCGGGGACCACATGGTGATCGTCCCCGCGCTGCGCAAGGAGGACCTGGCCGCCGCGTCGCCGCGCGCGTGGACGGTGAACCGGTATTTCGAGCGGCGGGTGTACGAGCAGGCGATGGGCAAGTCGGCGCTCAACGACGCGCTGTGCGAGCTGTTCGGCTGGCTCGACGGGGCGACGCTGGCCGGGGCGAGCCCCGCGTTCGACGCGGCGTTCCTGGCCAAGCTGTTCGAGGACCGGTGCGACGCGGGAGTGCCGACGTGGCATCACCGGCTGGCCGACCTGTCCGCGCTCACCGCGGGAGCCCTGCGCACGGATCCGCTGCGGCTGCCGGGCCTGTGGGAGTGCTGCGAGCTGTGGGGTGTGGAGAACGCGGCGCCGCATACGGCGCTCGGCGACGCCCAGGCGACGGCCGAGTGCCTGCGCATGCTGCGCGCGCACTGCGATGGCCGCGGCCCGATCAGCCCCGACTACGAGGGCCACCAGCCGGCGCCGGAGCGGTACTCGGCGTCGGCGGCCGCGGAGGCGCGGCTGTGATGCCCGCCCCGGCCGGGCCACGCGCCCCACCAGCCCGCCTGTGACCTGTGAATGTTCCGGTTTTGCGCACTGAAATGAGGAGTGATCAATGTCGTCTGGTGGTGGCCCGTGGCGTGGCTGAGGATCGGCGACAACTCGATCACGAACCCCCGTCTGCTGCGGCTCTACGAGCTGCAGATCGACGGGATCACCCGCAACGCCGTGTTCGGGTTCCTCGTCGGCAGCGCGTCGCTCGCCGCCGCGCACCTGACCGACTACGTCGTCTCCTACGGCAATGCCCGCGTGGTCGGCGGCGACGACGACGCCACCGCGGTGCTGCTCGACCTGTGCGAGCGGGCCGGACTGATGGAGCGCATCACCGTCGACGGCACGGCCATGTGGAAGATCCCCGACGACCCGGAGTTCATCCACATGCGCACCCGCGAAGAGATCGAGTGGGAACGCCAACGCAAGTCCGACAACGCGAACCCGGAACTGGTGATCCCAGTCCGGCTCCGCGACGGCGACGGCTGCCGCTACTGCGGCCAGGTCGTCAACTGGAAGGCCCGCAAGGGCCGGCTGCGCGGCACTTACGACCACCGGCGGCCCGGTCAGGCCGCCACGGTCGAGACGATGGTCGTCGCCTGCCAGGGCTGCAACGCGTCCCGCTCCGACGATCCGCTGGCCGACGAGCGCCACAAGCTGCTGTCGGCCCCGACCCGGCCGTACTACTCGGCCCACACCCGTGACTGGATCGCCAATCACGAATGGGCCCGGTCGAACGGCTACAGCATCGACACCCGGCGCGGGCGAACCCTGCCGCCGGGAACGGTGCCCGACGACCGCCAAGCGGAAGTCGACCGCAACCAGGCAGCCCACGCGGCCGCCACCCCGGACGCCGGCAGCCAGCCCGCGCCCACCACCACGACGCCGGCGCCGCAGCCAGCGGCGCCGCACCCTGCTGCGGACCCACAGCCAGTGGGAGAGCGCGCACCCGTCCCGCCGCCACGGCCTGCGGACCCACACCCGGTGGGTGGACGCGACCAGGCGGGACCCACTACACGGCCTGCGGCCCCGCCTGACGCGGGAGGACGCGACCACGCTGCGGACCGGCACCCAGCCGGTGGACGCGCACCTGCTGCGGACCGGCACCCAGCCGGTGGACGCGCACCTGCTGCGGACCGGCACCCAGCCGGAGAACGCGCACCCACACCGCCAGCGGCCCCCACAGCCAGTCGGGAGAACGCGACGGTCACCTTGCCCCTACAACCCGGCAGCGGACCGGCAACCAGCCGGGGAGACGCGCCCACACCCCCGCCCCCACCAGCGCCAACACCTGACCTGCTGTACCCAGCAGATCCAGCAGAAGCCAGGTCTACAGGTTCTGGAAAGTCCGGGTCGGGACGGGACGGGTCGGGCCGGGTCGGTTCCCAGACGCGCACACGCGCGTCTGGGCCCGGCACGGTCTCGCCTCGTCGTCGTAGTCGCCGCCGATCATCCAGGAGCCGTACGTGACTTCCCACCAGACTGATACCGATGGGTTCTTCCTCGACCGTGTCGGGCAGAAGGAACTCCGAGATCTCCTCGAGCAGGTCCCCGGAGTCGTCGAGGACCTGGCCGTGACCATCGCCCGGCAGGACTGCTTCGGTCGGAGCCCGGGACGGCGGGGCCGCCTGTCCGCCTCGCCGATGCCGTTCAACCCGGAAGCCTCGGAAGCGGGCGACGAGCTGCGCGCCGTGCTGGCCGGGTGGGTGCGCCGCACCTGCGAGGCCCGGCAGCTCGACTACGGCGGTGCGAGCGACGTGCTGTCGATGGCAAGGTGGCTGCGCCGGTGGATCATCGCCGTGGCCCTGACCGACGGGGCCGAGCAGATCGTCGACGACGTCGGCCGCGTGCTGCAGCACTGCCGGCGCCTGTCGGACCGGCCGCGCGACCCGCGCACGTTCGTCGACCCCGCCACGGCGCGGGAGGCGGAGGCGCGAGCGCGGGCGAAGGAGCTCACCCCGGCGGGCGTGCTCGAGTTGGGCCGGTCGCTCGGCGCACCGTGGGACAAGCTCACGAAGGCGCGGATCCGCACACTGCGCATCGCGGGCAAGCTGCCGGTGCTGCGAGAAATCAGGATCGGGGCGGGCGATCCCATCCGCGTCTACCGGATGGGCGACGTCATGGACGCACACCTGGACCACCCGACACGCCAGGCCGCACCGGGTGCTTGACCTTAAACACCCCCACCCGGCTATGCTGAGCGCATTGCGCGGGACGTGGGCCAGAAGGACACCCCGCGCTTTCGTGTTCTTCCCGCGTCACGCCGGTACTCAGTCGGAGTGGATGACGGTCAAGCTCGGCCCATGACCCCGTTGATGAATCGGGTGAGGTCGTGCTGCGCGGGAACTTACTCCCTCGACTGCCCCCTGCTTTCAGTAGTCATTCGAGCTGCACCCCGCATGGCAACACGGTCCGGGTGCGGTCGAGGGAACCTACGCCTCGCCCCGGCGACCACCGTGCCCCCGCTCTGAACCCATGGCGGGGCACGCGCACGTCGACCCTCCCCAACTCGTGGTCGGGTGCGCGCTGGTGCGGCGAGGTTCACCCCCGTGGCCCGAGGAGGCGGTCGTGGACTCGGACTACCGGACCGCGCTCGTGCGCTTCGAGATGGAGCTGGCGCGCCGGTCCGGTGACCGCGGCCGCGAGCGCGAGCTGCAGTCGCACCTCAACCAGCTCGTGGCCGACGACTTGGCCGGGCAGCCGTGAGCCGCGCGCCGCTGCGCGTGTGCGCGGAGGACGGATGCCCTGCCATGACACCCGGGTACCACTGCCCCACCCATGCCCGCGCCAGGGAGGCGAGGGCACATGGGTCGACCCCCACCAAGGTCACCCGCACGTGGGCGGAGCGGCAGCGGCGGGCCGGGGTGGTCGAGTCGTGGCGGAAGTTCCGGGGCGATTGGTGCCCCGGGTTCGAGCGGCCGCCGCACCGGTCGTCGGATCTGACGGCCGACCACGTGACCCCGGTGGCCTCCGGTGGCGCGGCCGACGGTCCCCTCGGGGTGCTGTGCCGGTCGTGCAACTCCCGCAAGGGTGTTCGACTTTCGAGCGCGAGGGGTGGGGGGTACCCCCGTCGGAGGTGACGAGCGCCGCCTCGGGGGAGGGCGCTAAAAGGTGCGGAGGGTTCAAAAAGTCCAGGTGAGAGGCTTGGGCGCCTTGATGTTGGCGAGATGCCGATGGAGGTTTCGAGATGGCTCGGGGTGGTGCGAGGAACCGGTCCGGGCCCCCGGCGGAGGCAACGTCGGGCCGGAGCGAGCGGCGCGGGTTGGCGATGCGGTCGCTGCCGGCCGAAGGATTTCAGGGCAAGGTTCCCGACTGGCCGTTCACGAAGGGCTCGACCCGTGAGCGGTCGGTGTGGAAGAAGCTGTGGCGGACGCCGCAGGCGGTCGCGTGGGCCGACGAACCGTGGCGTTGGGAGACCATCGCGATGTACGTGCGGTGGAAGGTGCGCGCGGAGGCGGCGGACGCGGGCCCGGGGATTGCGACAGCGATGATCCGGCTGTCGGATCAGATCGGCATGTCGCCGGCGGGGCTCGCGGAGAACCGGTGGGCGATCGCGGACGCGGTTCCCGAACCGAAGCCGGAGCGCCCGTCGGGTGAGCCGTCGGAGGAGTCGTCGGGCGAGGCTCCGGTGCGACGGCTGAGGGCCGTCGCCGATGATTGATGACGGGTTCCTCGTCGACTTCCCCACGCTCGGCGACGTCGGTGAGGCGTGGGTGCGCCGGCACTGCCGGGTGCCCGACGGATACCAGCGTGGCGCCGAGTTCGAGTGGTCGGACTGGCAGTTCTGGTGTGCGGCGAACTACTACCGGGTGCGACCGGGAGCAGCGTGGACGGACTACCCGCTCGGCGCGCAGGCGTTCACCTACCGGCGTGCGCAGGTAGTCGCTCCCCAGAAGACGGGCAAGGGACCGTGGTCGGCGACGATGACGCTCCTCGAGGCGGTCGGGCCGTCGCAGTTCCTCGGCTGGGCGAAGGCCGGCGACGGGTACGCATGCAGCGATTGGGGTTGCGGCTGCGGCTGGGAGTACGAGTACCTTCCGGGCGAGCCGATGGGCATGCGGCACCCGTCGCCGGTCATTCAGCTGACGGCGTCGAACGAGGACCAGGTCGGCAACGTGTACCGGCCGTTGACGGCGATGATCCGTCTCGGACCGTTGGCGGATCTGCTGCTCGTGCGCGAGGGGTTCATCCGTGTGCTCGGCGAGGCCGGGGGCGAGGACTTCGACCGCATCGACGTGGTGACGTCGTCGGTGAACGGCCGCGTCGGCAACCCCGTCTCGTGGGTGCTGCAGGACGAGACCGGGTTGTGGACGAAGACGAACAAGATGATGAAGATCGCCGACGACCAGCGGCGCGGCGCGGCAGGCATGAACGGGCGCACGTTGGAGACGACGAACGCGTGGAACTCGGCGGAGAACTCGGTGGCGCAGCGCACCTGGGAGTCGCGCGCGGAGGACGTGTTCAAGTTCTTCCGGATCCCCCCGGCCCGGCTGTCGTGGGGGAACAAGCGGGAGCGCCGTCAGATCCTGCGGTTCGTCTACAAGGGCTCGCCGTGGGTGAACCTCGACTCGATCGAGGCGGAGGCCGACGAGATCGGCGAGACGGACCCGTCGCAGGCGGAACGGTTCTTTGGCAACCGGGTGACCTACGGGGCGGGAACGTGGCTGCCGGATGGGCTGTGGGAGTCGAGGTGGTCGGATGCTCTGGCTCCCAGCTCCTGACGATGCCACCGAGGTTGCGCTCGGCATGGACGGGTCGGAGTCCGACGACTGGACCGCGATCAAGGCGGAGACGCGCGGCGGGCTGTTGTTCACGCCGCGGTATGGGCCGGATGCGCGGCCGACGATCTGGGATCCGGCCGAGTGGGGCGGGAAGATCCCGCGCGGCGAGGTGCATGCCGCGGTGGACGAGCTGTTCCAGCGGTACCGGGTGGGTCGGTTCTACTGCGACCCGTTCGACTGGCGTTCGGAGATCGGCGACTGGTCGTTGCAGTACGGCGAGACTCGGGTGTCGGAGTGGCCGACGAACAGGATCGACAGGATGTGGAAGGCGTTGCGCCGGTTCGAGACCGACTTGACGACGGGCCGGATCACCCATGACGGGTGTCCGATCACGACGGTGCACATGCGGAACGCGCGGAAGGTGGCGAAGCCCGGTCAGAAGTACGTGATCGGCAAGCCGGAGCAGCACCAGAAGATCGACGCGGTGATCGCGTCGGTGATGGCCCATGAGGCGGCGTCGGACCTGCACACCGAGGGGTGGAGGGCGACGGGCGCCGGTGTGTCGACGGCGATGTACGGATTCAGCTGAGGGAGGTGGTCACGTGGCGGATGCAGCCGCGCTGGCGCGTGATTACCTCGACGTCGGTCTGGCTCGTCTGCAGGAGCAGGCGGCCGCGTGGGATGAGCGCGAGCAGTATCACCGGGGTGAGCAGCGACTGCCGTATGCGCCGCCGGGCGTCTCCGATGAGTACTTGGAGCTGCGCGAGCAGTCGTTGGCGAACTTCCTCGGCCTGGCGATGGCCGCGCCGGTGCAGCGGATGCGCGCGGAGGGGCTGCGCGACGGTACCGGGCAGATGGACAACGACACGTGGACGAACGTGTGGCAGCCGAACAAGCTGGACGACCGGCAGGCCATCGTCTACACGCAGATGCTGGTGCATGGCCGCGGGATCTGGTCGGTGTCGCGGAACCCGAAGCGGACGGATCGGCCGAAGGTGCGGGTCGAGTCGTCGCGGCGGGTGTGGATCGAGCCGAATCCGGAGGACCCGTTCGAGTCGCTGTTCGCGGTGAAGACGTTCACGGTCGACGATGCGCGGTCCCGGTCGCAGCTGTGGACGCCGGGCGGCCAGTCTGGGGCTCTGCATGTGGCGTACGTGTACACGGATACGTCGTGGTTCCGGTTCGAGCAGCGAGGCTCGGTCGCGGCCGGCGGGGCCGGGTGGGAGCCGAAGGGCTCCGGTGACCATGGGCTCGGCGAGGTGCCGTTCGTGCCGTCGGATGCGAACGTGGACGCCGATGGTGTGCCGCATTCGGCGATCGCCCCGCTGATCCCCCAGCAGGACGCGCTCAACACGATCCGGTTCAACACGCTGTTGGCGATGCAGTTCAGCGCGTATCGGCAGCGCGGCGTGTCCGGCTATGACCCGGTGGTGCGGGACGCGGCGGGGAACCCGGTGCCGAAGCGGGACAAGAACGGCGAGATCGTCCTGGACGACAACGGGCAGCCGGTGCCGGCTATCCGGCAGATGGGCCGCATCGGCGTGGACCGGCTGCTGGTGTTCCCCGGCTCGGATACGAAGATGTGGGACATTCCGGAGTCGAATCTGGCCAACTACATCTCCGTGTACTCGGACTTTCTGACGACGTTCTTCTCGACGGGCCAGGTGCCGCCGCAGTACATGCTCTCGCGCATGTCGAACCTGTCCGGCGATGCGTTGGCGGGCGCGGAGTCGACGCTGCAGGCGCTGGTGCGGGACTTGAAGGACGCGGCGGGCGAGGCGATCGAGACGGTGAACCGGCTGGCGAACCGGGCCCGCGGCCTGCAGGCGGAGGACTACTCGGCGGAGGTCGTGTGGGCAGACGCGGAGGCCCGTTCGTTCTCGCAGACGATCGACGCGATCACGAAGCTGATCTCGGTCGGCTTCCCGCGGCGGTCGGCGTTCGAGATGATCCCCGGGGCGACCCCTCCGAAGGTCGAGGGGTGGATGGAGCAGGCGCGCGAGGAGGCGCTTGATCCGATGCTGGAGCAGTTCACCCGCGAGCTCGACGCGCCGGCGGCGACGGGGGGGGTATGGACGCCGACGAGGTGAACAAGCGGTTTGATGCGGTCGGCAAGGGGGTGCGTGCCGGGGTGGACCCGGAGGACGCGGCCCGCCTCGCCGGGCTGCCGGACGTGGACTTCACCGGTGCGACGCCAGTGGCGCTGCGGCTGCCGGAGGAGCAGGCCCGCACGCTCGAGGACAAGTAGGTGGCGGCGCCGCCCGCGGCGGCTGTGTTCCATGCGCAGCGGCGCCGGGTGTTGATGGCGGCGCTGGGCGCGGCCGCCCACATGTGGGGGAAGACGGCGCCGGCTGATTTCGATGGCTGGTTCGACCGGAACGTCGACGAGCTGGTGGACGTGACGGCCAAGGCGCAGGAGCGCGCGGCGGAGCCTGGCGGCGCATACGTGGCGGAGGCGCTGCGGGAGCAGGGCACGCCGGTGGCGGCGGAGGCGGCGGTGCGGCCGCAGGCGCTGGCCGGGGTCGCATCGGACGGTCGGCCGTTGGATTCGCTGCTGTACGGGTCGGTGATCCGCGCCAAGGCGGCGATGAAGGGCACCGACGGGTCTGTGGCGGCGCAGAACCTTGCCTGGCAGGCGGGCCGGGACGCGCTGCTGCTGCGGGTGCAGACGCAGGTGTCGGATGCGTCGCGGGTGTCGACGGGGTTGTCGACGTTCGTGCGGCCGCAGGTCGGGTTTGTGCGGATGCTCGTCGGCAAGTCGTGTAGCCGGTGTGCGGTGCTCGCCGGCCGGAAGTATCGGACTCCCGCGTTCCAGCGGCATCCGGGCTGCGACTGCCAGATGATCCCCGAGCTGGATGCGGCCGACGATCTGACGACTGACCCGAAGATGTACTTCGATTCGCTGGGCGCCGAGGAACAGGACCGGATCTTCACGAAGGCCGGGGCGCAGGCGATCCGCGACGGGGCCGACCCGTCGCAGGTGGTCAACGCGCGCCGCGGTATGACGACGGCGTCGTCGGGGCGGATGGTCAAGGCGCAGATCTACGGCCAGCACATCGCGGCGACGACGGAGGGCATGACCCGGCGTGGCTTGGCGCACAAGGCGGTGCGCCGCCGGCATGGCGCGTTCGAGGAGATCCGCCCGGCGGGCGCCCGGTACACGATGGCGAAGATCCCGCGGCCGATGCCGGAGGCGATCTACGAGATCGCGGCGGACCGCGCGGAGGCGCTCCGGCTGCTGCGGATTTACGGCTACATCGACCCGTAGCCGGTTCGAGTCTTCCCGCTGAGATGGCGGGTTGCGCTGCGAGATGCGGCGTTTCTCCGAGATGGAGGCATGAATGTACAAGCTCAAGCCCTGGCTCCGATTCATTGCTGCACCCGAGGATGGTTCCGGTGGTGCCGCCCCGGATGGCGGTGGTGGCGGCGCCGGGGAGGGTGGCGGCGAGTCCGGCGGCGAGTCGGGCGGCCACGGCGATCGCGGTACGGGTGAGACGCCCGGAAGCGAGTCGGACGACAAGAACGACTCGTTCAAGTCGGAGCAGTCGAAGAACGCCGTCCTCACGGAGCTGTATGCGGAGCGTGACGCCCGCAAAGCTCTCGAGGCGAAGGTTCGCGCGTTCGAGGACCGTGACCTGACTGATCAGCAGAAGGCGCAGCGAGACGCTGACGCCAACAAGTCCCGCCTCGCCGAGGTGGAGCGGGACCTGTCTGCGGAGCGGCTGCGCGCGGACCGGCTCGAGGCGGCGCTCGCCGAGGGTCTGCCGGCGTCGTGGGCGCCGCGGTTGCAGGGCAAGACGCTCGAGGAGCTGCAGGCGGACGCGAAGTCGGTTGCCGCGGATCTGGGCTCTCGGGATACCCGGGAGACGCCGGGGGCCGGGGCGGCCGGCGGCACGGGCCTTGAGCCGACGACGCCGGGGCTCGGCAGTCTGCGCGCCGGCTACGCCACCACCAAGTAGTCCACGTACTCCCGCGGGTGATCCTGCGGGTCACCCGAAAGGAGGCCAGCGATGGCCATCACTCTGACCGAGGCCGCGAAGCTGTCGACGACCCATCTGCAGCGCGGCGTGCAGGAGACGTTCGTGCTGGCGTCGCCGGTACTCGACCGGATCCCGCTGATGACGATCCAGGGCAACGCGTACGCGTACAACAAGGAGAAGACGCTGCCGGGCGTCGAGTTCCGCAACGTCAACGAGGCGTATTCCGAGTCGACCGGCACCGTGTCGCAGCACTCCGAGTCCCTCGTCATCCTCGGTGGCGACGCGGACGTCGACCGGTTCATCGTGCAGACCCGCGGGGATCTGAACGATCAGCGCGCGGTGCAGACGTCGATGAAGACCAAGTCGGCCGCGTACAAGTTCCAGGACACCTTCTTCAACGGCGACGTCTCCCAGACGGGGACCAACGCGGAGAAGGGGTTCGACGGGCTCAAGGTGCGTCTGACCGGCGACCAGGTGATCGACGCGGGCACCAACGGCGCGAAGATCAACGCCGACGATGCGACCCGGCAGGACTTCTTCGACCTGCTCGAGGGTCTGATCGCGCAGGTGCCGGGGCTGACCGGCGGCAACGGTGCGATCTACGCGAACCGTTCGGTGCTGGCGAAGATCAAGTCGGCGGGCCGGCGGATCGGCGGCACCGAGATGGTGCGCGAGGACATGACCGGCAAGCGGGTGCTGATGTGGAACGGCATCCCGATCCTCGACCCCGGCGATACCGCGGACGGCACGCAGATCCTGCCGCAGACCGAGACGATGGGCACCGCCGAGGACACGTCCTCGATCTACGCGGTGCGGTTCGGGCAGGACGAGGGTGACCAGGCGGTCACCGGGCTGACGAACGGCGGCGTTCAGGTGTACGACCTGGGCGAGCTGCAGGAGAAGCCGGCCTACCGGACCCGCATCGAGTTCTATTGCGGCGTGGCGATCTTCGGCGGCAAGGCTGCGGCCCGGCTGCGCGGCGTGCAGGCGGCGTGACCATGGCCGAGGACAACGCGCAGGACGCTGCTGCCGCGGCCGAGGAGTCGGCGACGTCCGCCTCGGCCGCGGTGGAGGCGGCGGAGGCCGTGGCGGGCAAGCCCGCTGCGAAGAAGTCGACGCCGCGGAAGAAGAAGGCGCGTGTGGAAACGTACGTGACCACGCACGCCGATGGAACCCGGGTGCAGGTGACGCGAAACATCGACACGGGCGAGCGCGAGGCGAAGATCCTGTGACCGCCCCGGCCCCGCTGTTCGCGATCGAGGACGTCGAGAAGCAGCTCGGCGAGACGTTCGCCAGTGTCGAGCGCACGCAGGTCGAGTGGTTCATCACCCGCGCGACCGCGGAGATGCGCCGCGTGATTCCCCTGATCGACGACCGTGTCGCGACGGGAGAGCTCGACCCGGTCCTGGTGACCGGCGTCGGAATCGACGTGGTCTCCGGTGCGCTCGACGCGGTGCGGCGGGGCCGGGGTGTCCGTTCGGTGCAGTACCCGGAGTTCTCGACCGAGTACTTCAAGGCGGCCGCCGATGAGCTGATCGCGCTGTCGCCGTGGCAGATCGACCAGCTGTCCCCTGTGGTTGCGGAGCCGGGCGCGTTCAACCTGTCTCTGTCGGGCGGCGAGTAGCCGTGCGGTTCCCGGAGTCGTGGACGCTGTTGCGGGCCACTCCCCCGTCGCAGGATCCGGCGACGGGTGCGCGGATTCCGAATGAGGACGAGCGGTTCCCGTGGACGGGTCTGCTGCAGCAGCGGCAGCTCACCGGGTCGCCGGTCGGGGCTGACGAGTTCGAGCCGGGCCATTCGGCGTCCGGGTATCTGCTCATGCTCGACCCCGGGCTGGTGCCGTTCCCGCGGGATGAGGACCGGTTCGCCGGTCCGGGTGGGGTGGTCGTCACCGTGCAGGGCCCGCCGCGGCTGCGCAAGCCGGTCGGCAGCGGCCGGCCTGCCTACATCGCCGCGATCGTGCGGCATGCCCACGACGTCAAGGAGGCGTGATGGCGAAGAAGAAGCATGATCCGATCGTCGAGTACCGCACCGAGGACGGGAAGAAGGCGTTCACGGCGCGGGGCTCGGCCGACCACATCAAGAACCGTGACCGTGAGGTCAAGGCGCGGCCGGCCCGTGCCCCGCGGCCGGTCGAGCGCCCGGTGGCCGACGTGCACGTCGACGACGAGAAGCCGGGCGGGTAGATGTCGGCGCGGGTGACCGTGTTCCCGAAGAAGGCGAAGGCGCAGGCCCGGGAGACCACGGCGAACAAGCGCACCACCATCGCCCGCATGGCGGCCGCGCGGGCCCGTGCGGCGGCGCCGGTGCTCACCGGCGCCTATCGGGGCGGGGTGACGGTGCGCACGGCCGGTGATCGGGTGTTCCTTGAGGACACCGACGACACCGCGTTCTACAAGGAGTACGGCACGTCGGACACCCCGGCGCACGCGGCGCTCACGGACGCGGCCCGCGCCTACGGCAAGTATTCGGGGTTCCAGCCGCGATGAGCGTTGCCCCGTACCCGTATCCGGCCGCGGCGTTGCGGCAGTTCCTGCGCGGCCAGCCCGAGGTGCTCGAGCTGGTGCCGGAGGAGTCGATCACCACTGGTGCTCTGCCGGAGCTGATCACGGGCCCGTTCCTGCTGATCGCGGTCGTCGGCAACGTCGGCGAGGACCCGCTGCTGCGCCGGCCGATGGTGCAGGTGACTCCGTGGGTTCCGAAGTCGGAGGTGCTGCAGGCGGCGGATCCGGCGATGCGGATCAGCCCGGACGAGCTCGCCTGGAACATCGGCACGATCGTCGGCCAGCTGGTCGGCCGGGCCCGCAACATCTCGTGGCGCGGCGCCGCCTGGTCGGCCCGGTGGGTCGACGGGCCGGTGATGTTGTTCGACGACAAGCGCAGCGTCGATAACCGGCTCGTCTACGCGCCGGTGCGTTTCGAGTGCAAGCAGCGCGCCCCGCGCTGACGCCCCTACTGCCGCTGTGCGGCTCCTGATTGTTCCGCCCACGGGTGTGCGCGCCTGTCCACCCGTGGGCGGGGCTTCCCTGACCTACCGAGGAGGTACCCCATGAGCACTTATGCAGATCCCGAGAAGGCGTACGTCTGGCTCGACGGCGACGTGGCCCGCGCCCCCGCGGGCACCAAGCTGCCGGACGACCCGTTCGCGCTGCCCCCGGTCACGGGCGTGGACCCGGACACCGTCACGTGGGACATGTTCGGCGGCGTCGAGGCCGGGTTCGAGCTGACCCCGAACCGTGACGTGACCACGCTGCCGGTGTGGAACCGGCGCCGCGCCCCGTACAAGGTCGTCAAGTCGCCGCTCGAGGAGCGGATCAAGCTGCGCGCGGTCGACTACTCGAAGGCGACTGTGATGACGGCGCTGCAGGGCGGGTCGATCACCGAGCTCGGTTCCGGGTCGGGCCCGTACAAGTGGGAGCCCGGCGAGGATGAGGACTTCGCCGTGCTGTTCCTGCTGCGCGACGGCGGAGACACCGCGGGCTTCTACAGCCCGAAGGTGACGCTGACGACTCCGCCGCCGCGGGTGTTCGGCGGGGAGAACCTGGACGGCTTCGAGTTCGAGCTGCTCGCTCTCGACCCGTTCGTGCCGGTGACCAGCTGGAACCCGCTGGCGACGACCCCGTAAGGAGATGGATTGATGACAGGCGCACAGAAGACGGCGGCCGCGAAGAAGGCGGCGCCGAAGGTGGCAGCGAAGAAGGCCGCCGCCCCGAAGGTCCAGCCGGCGCCGAAGGTGGCCCGGCTGGACCTGACGGACGCTCTCGCTTTGGGCGGTAAGCCGCCGGTACCGGTCACGTTTCAGGGTGTCGACGCCGAGGTGCGCCGCGAGTACACGGGCGCGGAGGTCGTCGACTTCTACGAGGCGTTGCAGGACTCCCGGATCGGCGACGTGATCAAGATGATCGTCGGCGCGGATACGGCGGACGCGTTGTGGGAGAAGGTTGCGGCGCTTCCGCCTGGCCCGGCGACGGTGGTGGTGAACCGGCTGGTCAACCTCTCGGAGCTGGCCGAGGGGGAAGTAGTCGCGCCCTTGCCTGCCTTGCTGGGGATGGATGGGGCGCAGCCGTCGCAGGATTCCGCCGGCACTACGGGCTGAGCCTGCGCGACGCCTTGCGCGAGCTGCCGTGGACGGACACGGCGGCGATGCTGCTCGCCTCGGCCGAGTGGTCGACGCAGCAGGCGCGGGACTCCGAGAACGTGGCGATGCTCGTCGACCGGGACGACTTCTGGCTGACGTCGGAGTACCGGTCGTGGATCACTGACCCGGACGACCCGGAGGTCAAGCGGCAACGGGCGTTGCGCAAGAGGGACGGGCGCAAGCCCCCGGACCAGCCGCCGCTACGCCCGGTCGCTTTGCGGCCCGCGGAGTTGGACGACAAGCGGCGCGACGAGTACAAGGCGCGGGCCGAGCCGCCGGCGCCTGCCCGGCAAGACACGACCGAGATGACCGCGCGCGGGTTCGCGGCGCTGCTGAACATGTAGAGGAGGTGACTGATGGCCGGGGGCCGGATTGACATCGAAGTCGACATCGACGCGGGTAGCGTGCCGGGCAAGCTCGAGAAGGGTCTCGCCCCGGCCACCGGTGTAGCGGCGAAGTGGGCGAAGCGCACCGGCCTCGCCGTCGCCGCCGGCGTCGGCTTGGCGGTCGGCAAGACGGTCGCCGATGGGTTCCGGTCGGCGATCTCGGCGGAGAACACCGAGGCGTCGCTCAAGGGGCTGTACGGGTCCGCCGAGGACGCGGCGGACATGATGCGCCGCATCGGCGTCGTGTCGAAGTCGTCGCCGATCGACACGTCGACCTACGAGGATGCGGCGACGTCGCTCGCCTATCTGGGCGTGAAGGGCCAGGACGCGCAGGACATCATGCGCAACGTCGGCCTGGCGATCACCGCGGCCGGCGGGTCGTCGGAGCAGATGGACCGGGCGACGCTGGCGTTGACGAACATGGTCAACGAGGGTCGGGTCACCCGTGAGACGCTCAACCAGTTGTCCGGGGCCGGGGTGCCGGTGTTCACGGCGCTCGCGGACTCGATCGGAGTCAGCACCGAAGAGCTGTCCAAGCTGATCCACGACGGCAAGATCGAGCTGCCGCAGGTGCTCTCCGTGCTGCAGAACGGCACGGGTGAGCTGTTCCAGCAGATGATCGACGGCGGCAAGGCCGCGGAGAAGACGTTCGGCAATTCGTTCAAGGCCGCCAAGAACGCGGTGACCGACGCCGTCGGCAACGCGATGATCCCCGCCCTGAACTCGCTGACCCCGGTGATCCAGTCCATCGGCGCCGAAGCTCCCGCGGTGATCGCGACGGTCGGCACGACGCTCGAGGATCTCGGCGTGAAGGCGTCGGCGGCGTTCGCCCGGTTCCGGGAGTCGGACCTGGCGCACGACGCGGTGCAGCGGCTCGGCGGCGTCGTGTCGTCCCTGGCGGACACGGCCCGCGATGTGGGGCCCGCGGTCGCGTCGATCGTGCGGTCCCTCGCTGAGGCGGCGGCGGCGACGGGCGTGTCCACCTGGCAGGTGTTCATCGCCCTGCTCGAGACCGGGGCGCAGATCCTCGACGTGACGCTGGTGCCGGCGCTCAAGACGCTCGCGTCGTTGATGGAGTCGAACCAGACGCTGGTGAAAGGCCTGGCGATCGCGTTCCTCGCCTTTCGGACCGTGCCGGGCCTGTTCTCGCGGATCACCCGGGCGGTCGCCCCGGCGCGTACCGCGTTGCAGGGGTTCGGCGGTCAGATGCGCTTGCAGCAAGCGCTTGCGGCGGGGACCGGGCAGTCGATCGGCCGGGTCAGCGCGGCGATGGCCACTGTGGAGACTCGGCTGCCGGCGGTCGGCCGGATGACCGCCGCCTACCGTGGCGCTGCTGATGGGGCTGCACGGTTCGGTCGCAGCGCGGGTGTCGCCGCTGCGGGCGTATCGGCGCTGTCGTCGGCGGGGGCTGGGATCCGCCGCGGGTTCACCGCGGTCACCGGGGCGCTCGGCGGGCCTGTGGGAATCGGCTTGATCGCGGTCGCGGGGGCGGCGATGTCGGTTGCCTCGACCACGGCGACGCTCAAGAACGCCTCCGACGCCTACGAGAAGTCGGCGCGCAACGTCGCCGAAGCGCAGCATGCGGTGGCGGAGGCGTTCATCGAGTCGAACGGCGCGATGGACGACGCCGTGAAGTCGACGCTGGCGCAGCGGCTGAGCGCCGAACTGGACGGCCTCAAGTCGCAGGCATCCCAGACGGTCAGCCTGATGGATGGTGTCGGCGCGCAGATCAAGGACAAGCTCAGCTTCTGGACGCCGTTCACGCGGAACACCGACAACCAGGAGCAGCTCAACGAGATCAAGGATCGGGCTTCGGCGGCGAAGCAGGCGAAGGATGCCTTCGATTCGCTGAACATGTCGTCCGAGCAGATGCAGGACGCCTTGTACGGCTCTGACGCGGCGTTCAACGATATGTACGCGTCGCTGGCGAAGTACGGCGAGGGTGCGGGCACGGCGGCGGGGATCGCGCAGAAGCTGCGTAACGAGTTCATCAAGCAGCGTGAGGTGGCCAAGCAGCTCGGCCCCGGCGCGCACGAGATCGCGGAGGGCTTCAAGGTCCTCGGTGACGAGGCGGCGACCGCGGACGAGAAGGCGTCGGCGCTTAAGGCGACGCTCGCCGCGCTGGCGGGTGAGGCGCCGTCGCTGTTCGAGGCGGAGTCGAAGGTCGCGCAGGTCCACGAGGACGTCGCGCAGGCGGCCGAGCGGGCGATCGACGCGTCGAAGGGGTTCGGCGACGAGCTGGTCGACCAGTCCGGCCGGCTCAAGGGCACCACCGAGAACGGCCAGGCGTACGGGGACGCGATCCTCAAGGCGCGGGACAGCCTCGCCGACTTCGTCGCGGCGGGCGGCAACTTGGACGAGAAGCTGCCCGCGCTGATGGACGACTTCTACACGTGGGGCGCCCAGCTCGGATTGACGCGTGAGCAGGTCGACGCTGTCACCGCGTCGATGGGGCTGGTGCCGGACACGCTGCGCATCGCTGCAGAGGTGATCGGCGGCGGCGGGGTGCAGGCGGAGCTCGCGAACATCGCGACCCGGCTGGCGGCGCTCAAGCCGGGCGAACCGAAGATCATCAGGGTCGAGTCGCTGACCGACGCTGCCAAGACCGCCATTGAGGGTGTCGGCGCCACGGTGCGCAGGCTTCCGAACGGCCTCGTTGAGGTCCGGGCGGACACGCCGGAGGCTGAGGCGAAGCTGCGCACCCTGATCAGGGTCATCTCATTGATCCCTCCGGGGAAGACGATCGACACGTCGGCGCCGGGCGCGCAGGGCGTGATCGACGCATTCGAGGTCCTCGGCATCAAGGTGCACCAGGATAACGAGAAGCGGATCGTCGTCACCGACACGAGCAAAGCGGTGATGGATGCCCTCGACGCACTGAACGTCAAGACGACCACCCTTGAAGACGGAACGGTGGTCATCACCGACAACGTCGAGGACGTCAAGCGGGACATCAACACCCTCAACGGGATTCACACCACGTCGACGCACACGGTGTCGATCACCGAGCAGCTGCTCAACCCGGTGTCGAACGGGACGTGGTCGAACCTGCCCATGGCAGACGGCGGCGTGCTGCCGGACCAGGCGACGATCGCGCCGGGCCGCGGGCGTGGACTGATCCAGTGGGCGGAAGGTGAGACCGGCGGCGAGGCGTTCATTCCGCTCGCCGAGTCGAAGCGGGGCCGGTCGACTGCGATCCTCGCGGACGTCGCCGACCGATTCGGCTATGGCCTGGAGAAGTACGCGGCCGGCGGCATGCGCGGCGCGGTGGAGCGCACGGTGGCGTTCCTGCGTGGCGAGTCGGGCAAGCCGTACCAGTACGCCGGCATGGGAAACCCGTCGTGGGATTGCTCGTCCTACTCGTCGGCCGGTTACGCCTCACTCAAGGGCCTGGATCCGTATCAGCGGTGGTACACGACCGAGTCGGACTTCTATGCGCTCGGGTTCCGGCGGGGCCTGGACCCGTCGGGGCGGGGCATGGACATCGGCGTCTACAACGGTGGCGGCGGCATGTACTCGCACATGTCCTCGGCGTTGCAGGGTGTGCCGTTCGAGTCCGGCGGCAACGGCGTCATCTACGGGCCGGGCGCCACTCCCCCGTCGGATGGCCAGTTCCCGAACAAGTACCACCTGCCGGAGGGCGCGTTCGTGCCGCCGCCGTCGCCGGACGACGCCGCGGCCACCACCTCCACATCCGCTGCGCCGTCGACGGGTGAGCCGAAGACGCCGGCGCCGCCCGCGCCGGAGCTCGCGGGACGGCTGTCGGATGAGCAGATCGAGGCGCAGTCGCTCGAGCTCGCGGTCGCTGAGGCGCGGCGCCGCCGCGACGAGGCGTACGCGGACGCGGCGTCGACTCCGGAGGATCTGCTGCGCGCGGACCTGGCGTTGCAGCGGGCGCTCAATGCGCTTGAGGCGTCTAAGAAGGCCGACGACGCCTCGTCGAAGGGCGCGGAGGCCCCGTCGCTGGGTGGCCGGAAGGCGGCGTCGGTGCCGGAGTTGTTCGGCAATGCCGCCTCGGCCGCCGTGTCCGGGCAGATGAGCTCGCTGCTCAAGGAGCTGGGCGTGCCGAACGGCGGGTCTGGTGGCCTCGTCGGCGCGCTGATCTCGAATGCGGATGCGCTCGATGAGGCGTCGCGGAAGATCGCGCCCGCGTTCTCGCAGCAGGAGATCGCGAAGCAGGGGCCGGTGACGCCGGGGTCCCCGGGGTGGATCGAGGAGCTGATGAAGACGATCGACCTGCCGATGGTGCTGCGTGACTCGGGCGGCCCGCTGCCGCACGGGGTGGCGGCGCTGAACCTGTCCGGGGATACCGAGTGGGTGCAGACGGCTGATCAGAAGCGGGACCAGGATGCCGAGCTGGCGGCGCTGCGCGCGGGCAGTGGGGTGTCGTCGCGGGAGTTGGGTGAGATGGTGCGGTCGTTGCGTGAGCTGGTCGAGAATCCGCCGTCGCAGACGACGGTCAACGCGCCCGGCGGCGACGCGGATGCGATCGTGCGCAGGATCGAGCACGGCCAGCACATGGCGATGCTGTCGCGGCCGGGCGGGAGGATCCTGTGATTCTGCCGGAGTCGACGCTCGTCGAGATCGTCTCGGACCACGACCGGGTGACGATCAGCGGGCCGGGGCAGCAGGACGAGGGCATCGAGCTGCTGTCGAAGGTGAAGGGGCTCTATGACGCGCCGGTGAAGACGGTGTACACGTCGGCGGCCGCGCAGATCGGCGCCACGTACAAGGGCAAGACGATCGACGCTCGGCTGCTCACGTTCGCTGTCGCCTTGTCCCGCACGCGGGATGCGTCGATCGGCGAGGTGGAGGCCCGGTGGCGGGCGATGTGGGAGTACGGGCCGGACGAGTGGGACCCGGATGGCCGGCTGACGCGCATGGAGGTCACTACCGAAACGTCGGGGCTGCGGTGGATCGAGTTGGCGCTCGAGTCGTCGGTGGACTTGGAGCTCGAGTACGACCCGGCGACGGAGCCGACGATCCAGATGCCGATGTCGACGATCGGGCCGAAGCCCATGTGGGTGTCCGAGCCGGAGATGACGTGGTTCGAGACGTCCGCCTCGTCCGGCGCGGGCGAGATCGTGGCGTCGAATCCGACCGACCAGGTGATGGATCAGACGTGGAAGCTCACCCGCGGCATATGGACGATTCCGGACCCGTCGTGGACGGGGCCCAGGCGGGAGCGGGCGCCGGGCGGCAAGTACCCGGACCGGTCGATCACGCTGCGCCCGGTCACCGCGGAGCACGGCACCGTCGAGGTCACCCGTGACGGGGAGCGGCCGATGTTCCTCGACGCGGGGCGCACGAACGTGACCGGGCAGGTCGGCGGCGGCTACTTCCTGATGCACTCGATTCCCCCGCACACCCCGGAGACGCGACTGCCGATCAGCGTGACCGGCGCGCCGGCCGGGGGCGCGCGGGCGGAGCTGCACCAGCCGCGCTTGTGGTCGCGGATGCAGGGAGGTGAGTGAGGTGACGGCGCCGGTGCTCGACTTCACCGCCCCCCTGGCGGACCAGTTGGCCGAGGGGTCGCGGCTGATCGACCAGTTTCAGCGTGAGCTGGACCAGGCGCGGCTCGACGAGCCGCTGATCCGCGCGTGGAACGGCGTCCCGGAGCTGCAGCACATCATCCGCTACGACGATTCGGTCGACCTGTCGGAGATCGAGAACGACGTCGCGGGCGGCAAGATCGTTGTCGACGGGGACCATCCCGCGGCGTCGTGGCTGTGGAAGATCAAGAACCGGCTCGACGCGGGCGAGACGATCGACATCTTCATCACCGTCGACTACGTCGGTCTGCGCCCGTCGTATCGGGTGAACGACGTCGTCATGGACGTCGACGACTTGGGGAACGTGAAGATCACGGTCCTCCTCGAGCACGACTACGGCCAGCTCACCTCGCGCACCCTGTGGCCCACGCCGACGACGCCGGCGGGGTTTCAGCCGTTCAAGATCTGGCTGCTCGGCGGGCCGGCACATTGGGCGGCGGCGACGTCGCTGTGGATCAACCTGGCACGGGCGCACGGCTATCCGAACATCGGGTGGACGTCGGATCCGGTGTCGATCACCGACGCCGACTACCGGAACTGGCCGATCGTGATCAAGCCGTTCTCCTACAAGGAGGCGGAGGCACTCGGCGTGACCGACGGGCTCGTCGACTCCCGGATGAAGAACTGGCACGAAGCGTGCGCGGCGATGCTCAACGACGCGAACGTAACCACGGTGCTGCGCCGGTACTTGCCCGGGGATGAGCTGCCGTGGCCGGGGGCGAAGGTGTCTTACGGCACGCTGGTCGTGGCGTTCGAGTACCAGGGCGACATGGCCGACGACGTCACCGGCGGGCTCGCCGAGGGCATCGGCCAGCTGATCCGGATCTTCCTGAACTCAGTGGTCGAGGGGTTCGGCGGGAACAGTCCGCTGCCGGTGGAGACCGGCGAGGAGCTGCTCACCGGCCAGCCGGTGCCGCCCGCCTATCAGGAGCCGGGGAAGATCGGTTCAGTCCCGACCCGGCCGTACGTGTTCTTCCCGGCGGGGTCGCCGGGCATCCAGAAGTTCAAGGCGCAGGTCACGCTCGCGAGAGGCCGAAGATTCACGGCCGGAGGGCACTCGATGCCGGGGGTGGTTTCGCCCCCCTCCTGAAGCACGGAGGGGGGCGGAACCATCTGGACAAGCGAATGAATTGATAAGTGCCGCGGTGCAGGCGATCGGCGATGCTCTGGCCGCGATTCCCCTGGCCCCGATCCCCCCGCTCGGCGGCGTCGCCGATGCGCTGCTGAAGCCGTTCTACGAGGACACGATCGCCGCGTTCATGACGGTGTACCTGCTGCACCGGGCGGCGGGAACGTCGTGGCTCGGACCGTATGAGGAGTTCATCCCGGGCGCGGACCAGGCGTACACGCTGTCGGCGACGATGGTGCTGCGCACGGCGATCCGTGCGACGGACACCAAGTTCTCGGCGTCGATGGAGATCGTCGACGGCCTGCCGTGGCGCGTGGGCGGCGAGGGGCTCGGCGACATGCGGCTCGGCACGCGGATTCTGATGCAGGCGCCGGTCGCGTGGGATGACCGGATCTACTCGCAGCGGATCACGAAGCTGCAGCTGGTCCGGGACCGGGATACCAAGCCGACGTTCAAGGCGGTGGTCGGCGACATTGGTCCGGCCGAGGACGGGTTCACCAAGCAGATGCAAGCGATCGGCCGGCTGGTGTCGGCCGTGTCGCAGTTGGGAGTGTTCTAGTGGCCGTCGAGGACGAACGGATCCCCACCCGGGACACGTGTGATCTGTCGGACCCGGAGGAGATGTTCCTGTGGTGCTTCGTCGGCATGGCGCACGTGGTCGGCGCGATGCTCGCGTTCCCGCTCAAGTGGTGGCGGAAGGTGTCGGCCCACTTGGTGAAGTGCGGGGCGATGCTCAAGTGTCCGCAGTGCGGGTACGAAAAGCCGCCGGAGGTGCGGTTCCAGCTGCCGGTCGGTGACGCGATGCTCGGCGCGGCGGGCCGGTGGCTGCCGGCCGACGAGCCGGACGCCCCGGCCGATCCGCTCGGCGCCGAGCTGGCGAAGGTGGCGCCGGACGTGCTGCGCGAGACGGTGCGCCGGGTGCAGGCCGAGCATCCCGAATGGTTCGACGAGGAGGGCCAGTGATGGCGGTCAAGCTGTGGCCGATGGCGCGCGGCACGTTCTGGCTCTCGTCGGGGTTCGGCCCGCGGTGGGGTGTGACGCACCGCGGGCTCGACCTGGCGACGAACGGCGGCGTGTTCGGCACGCCGATCTACGCGGCCGCCGACGGCCTGGTGGTCCGGTCGGGGCCGGCGTCGGGGTTCGGGCATTGGATCGTCGTCGACCACCAAACCACGCTCGGCGTCGACACGGTGTACGGGCACATGTACGCGAAGGATCTGCTCGTCCGGGAGGGTGCGTGGGTGCGCGCGGGGCAGCACATCGCGAACGTCGGCTCGGATGGCGAGTCGTCGGGGCCGCACTTGCACTTCGAGGTGTGGGGTCCGCCGGGCCGGTTCGGCGGATCGTTCATCGACCCGGAGGTGTGGCTCGAGGACGCCGCGTATCCGGGCGAGCAGGAGGAGGTGTCGGGGATGGGCCCAGCGGTGCTCTCGGCGGCGATGGGAGGCAGCCTGTCGACATCCCGGTACGCCGAGCTGCTGCCGGGGTTCGTCGCGGCGATGCGCGCGGCCGAGATCAACACGGTGGACCGGGCGGCGATGTGGTGCGCGCAGATCGGGCACGAGTCGGCTGGGCTGCGGTACATGGAGGAGATCGCGTCCGGCGCGGCGTACGAGTACCGCACGGACCTCGGAAACACGTTCGCCGGGGATGGTGTGCGGTTCAAGGGGTCTGGGCCGATCCAGTTGACCGGCCGGCACAACTTCACCTTGTTCTCTCGGTGGTGCGCGGCCCGCGGCTACACGTCAGATCCGGGCGTGGTCGTGAACAACCCGGACATGGTGCGCGACGACCCGCGGTTCGGGTTCCTCGCCGCCTCCTGGTACTGGACGGTGGCCCGGCCGCAGATCAATGCGATGGCCGACCGGCGTGACCTCGAAGGGGTAACGCGCGCGATCAACGGAGGCTTGAACGGGCTGGCCGACCGGCGGGCCCGATACCAGCGGTGCCTCGTGATGGGCGAGTCTCTGCTACCGCAGGACGAGGAGGAGATCAGTATGTCCGCGAAGGACGACATCATCGGCTTCATCAAGGGGTACGTGGGCCCGGTGATCAGCGACGTCAAGGACGTTCGCGAGCAGCTCACAGGCGGGCGCGACTGGGGCGAGTTCCCGGGGTGGCCGCAGCTCGGGCAGAACGACGACGGCGCGAACATGACCGTCGTCGACTCGCTGGCCGATACCCGACGGCGGGTGATCGCCCTCGAGGAGAAGTTCGCTGCCGCGGCCGAGGCCGCAGGCTCACTTCCCGGAGTGCCTGACGAGGACGCCCCGGCGTAGCTCACCGAGACCGAGTCCCCTGCCCCCGCAGTGTCGGGGGCTTTCGCATATCTGGAGGTAGTCATGCTCGACACGATTCGCCAGCCCTGGTTCCTGCGCCGCGCGCTGTATCTGCTCGTCGGCGTGGCCGCGCTGATCGCCGGCGTGGTCGGCGTCGCCTCGCCGGGCCAGACTGCGGGGTGGGTGGACCAGGCAGGCCCGTGGATCACGACGGTCGTGACCTGGTTGGCTGCGTCGAAGGCGAACGCGGGGTCTGACCGGCACGTCGAGCGCCGCGGGGAGTAGCCGTGGTGGAGCTGGACGCGGCCGCGATCGCCACCCTGGGCGCGTCGGTGCTCGTGTTACTCGGGGTGATCGCGAAGTTGGGCGTGACGTCGCGGCACCGCGGTGCGGAGACGGAGCGGGCGAAAGCGGAGGCCGAGCACGCGCGGGCCGAGACGCTGAGCGCGTACGCGGCAGCGGGCGAGTCGACAGCGAACGCGGCCCATCAGATGACGGTCGCCGCGGCGGCGATGGTCGAGCCGCTGCGCACGGACCTGGCGGCGGCGCGGGCGGAGACGGCGGGGGTCAAGCAGCAGCTCGAGGACCACGTCACGTCGGACCGGGCGCAGAAGGCGGCGCGGGCGAAGGCGTATACGGCGCACGCGCAGTGGGATCAGCAGGTGACGGATCAGCTGCGGCAGGCCGGGATGGATGTTGCGGACCCGCCGCCGCTGCACGAGGAAGGCTGACTCATGACTACTCCGGGAGGTCAGTATCCGGAAGGCACTCATGGCTCGGATCTGTCGGGCCTGCGTGGGCTGTCAGAGTCCAAGTTTCGCGGCGACCTGGCCGGCCAAGTAGTCGGCACTGGTGGCGGGGGTGTCGGCTTCAACGGCATGTTCGGCGCGTTGGGGTCGCTGATCTTCAACACCGTCGACAACTCGTACATCGAGCAGCTGCCGATCATCAAAGAGCAGCAGAACTACATCACCGAGTTGCAGGAGGCTGTGGAGAAGCAGATTCTGCAGGGCCAGTCGGTCTACTATGACTCGAACAATACGCACCACATCAGCGATGGTGTGACGTCAATCGACTTCATCATCATCGGATCCGGTGGGGGCGGCGGTGGCGCAAAGTCGGCAGCATCGTTCTACGGCGGCGGTGGTGGGGGCGGCGGCGGGGAAGTGCACGTGAGCGTGCCCCGATCACTGCTGGGAAACAGAATCGAGATCAAGGTAGGCGCTGGGGGTTCTGGCGGCGGCCCCGGAAACGCTGGGTACGGCGGCACCGCGTCGAAGATCATCACCGAAGACGGCGAGGAACTGGCCGCTGGCGGGGGGATTGGCGGCGTCACGGGCAACACGAATGGCGCGCCGCGAGCTAACGGCGGCGCAGGCATGATCCCTGGTGGCCGCGGGGGAATATTTGAGGACCAGGCAGGCGGAAACTCCGTGTCCAACTACGACCTTCACGGCGGCGGCGGCGGTGGTGGGGGCGGCGCGGCGCTGTCGCAAAACGGAAAAAGTTCGGTCGGCGCGGGCGGAGGCGGAACTGGTGGCATTTTCGCCGGCGGTGCTCAAGGGCAGAACGGGAAGACTGCGCAAGGTCTCGCCCCCACCGGTGGGGGTGGCGGCGGTGGCGGTGGAACGAATAGCAATGGCGGGTCCGGCGGATTCCCGTCTGGCGGCGGCGGCGGGGGCGGCAGGCGAGGGTCGTTCCTTGGTACGGACGGGGCCGGCGGTAACGGCGGTAACGGTCGCGTGTATGTGATCGAGAGGATGGCGTGATGACCGCGCCCGGTCACCGCGAGTACTCGATCAACGTGCATGTGTTCATCGCGTCGGGCATCTGGCATAAGCCGCCGAACCTGGCGACGGTGTACGTGATCCTCCGGGGCGCCGGCGGCGGTGGCGGCGTTTCTTCCACGTCGGGAGGCGGAGGCGGTGGTGCTGCAGTCATCACAGAGAGGCTGCATGAGTCGCAGGTGGACGACACGGTCGCGGTCACGGTGGGCGCGTCATCGGCCGGCGAGGACGGGGGCGATTCGACGTTCGGCGACATCACCGCGCAAGGCGGCAAGGCTGGCGGCAGCAGTGGCCGGGCGATGGGGGGCGTTTCTCCGTGGCGCGGCGGCATGGGGGCCGAAGCGGGCAACAACGACGGCGAGTCGGTGTCGAACCTTCCGGTCGGAGCTCTCTCTGGCGGCGGTGGTGGTGCGAGCGGAAGCGGACACGGCGGGTTGTCCGGCCCGAACCTGCTGGTCGATGGCACCACGAGCGGAACCGCTGACCTGCTGTGGCCGGAGTGGTTGCAGTCCGGAAATGGGGGCTCGCTGCACCAGGGGCAGGGAAATACTTACCCGGCCGGGGGCGGCGGGTCACAGCAGGCCGGGGCGGCCGGGATGGTCACCGTGATGGAGACGCTCGTGCATGAGATACCAGGAGGACCATGAGATGAACACGGCAAAGCTGATGCTCGACGAGATCGGCGGGTTTGCCGGTCCGGCGCGCTGCTATGAGATGTTTCCGCCGTTGGCGGGACAGCGGTTCGTGACGGTGTTCACGTCGGAGGCGTTCAAGAATCGGGAGACGGTGGTCGTCCCGTCGTATGGGCCGGATCGTGGCGGCGCGGCGAAGTCGATGCAGCGGCTGCCGGGCAGTGTGAGCGGCTTCGCGCAGCACGAGTACGCCCTGTTCGTCGCCGGATACGCACTAGAGGAGGGCTGATGACTGACATCACCGGGACCCTGCAAGACGTGTCCGGCGAACCCGCCAACGGCACGATCAGCGTCCGCGCGGTCGCACCCCGCACGGGCGACAACCCGACCGAGATCGTAACCGAAGCGTGGCGCGACTTCCACATCACCGCAGGCGCATTCGCCATGACCGGATTGGACCCCGGCCCAGCAGAGGTTCGGATCCGCACGTGGCGGTGGCGGCAAACGTGGAAGATCGAAATCCCCGACAGTGCCACCCCGGTCACCCTGTGGCCGCTGGTCGACGCCGGCGTGCCCGCCCCGTCGCCGAACTCGGGGTTCGTCCGGTCGAACGAGATCACTCACCAGACGGTCCTCACGCAGTCGCAGTATGCGGCTCTGCCCACCCCGGACCCGTCGACCCTGTACATCATCACTGAGAGCGCATAGGAGAACTGACATGGCTGTGACCGCAAAGCTGTATGGCAAGGTGTTCGAGTCGCTGGGCAAGGGTGCCGTCGATTTGACGACGGGTACGACGAACCTGAAGGTCATGCTGCTGACCAGTTCGTACACGCCGAATCAGGATACGCACCAGTACCTGTCGGATGTGAACTCCAACGAAACGTCGGGCACGGGGTACACGTCGGGAGGGCAGGCACTCCAGTCCGTGGCCGTCACCTACAACGCTGGCAACAACGCGTTCATCCTGGACGCGGCGAACACGTCGTGGGCGAACAGCACGATCAGCGCGGCGTACGCGGTGGTGTACGACGACAGTGCGGCGACCGCCTCGGCGAAGACGCTGGTCGGATACGTCGACTTGGACGGCACCAAGTCGTCGACGGCGGCGACGTTCCAGCTCGAATGGGATGCGTCGGGCATCGTGAAGATCGCCGCAGCGTAGGGGGTTCCGGTGGCGGAATATTGGCGGGACACATCCATCGTCGGGGCCTACGCGGGCACTGACGCGGTGGTGCAGATGGCACTCGGTGCGCATGTCGTGTGGGATGGTACGCGGCCGGTCCTGGTGACGGTGCGTGCCGCGTCGGCGTCGGCGGGCATACCCGCGCCTGTGGTGCACGCGGGCCAGACGGTCGGCGTGGGCGCGGCTACGGCCGTGTCGGAGATGTCGCCGCCTGCCGTGTGCACCGGCGTCACGATCATGCCCCCGCCGATGTCCGCCGCCGGAACCCTGACTTCTCCGATGGTGGTGTCGGAGAATCTGATCGACGTCCCGCCAATGTCCGCGACTGGGAGCATGTGGCCTGCGCTCGGCTTCGAGGTGCAGGGTGTGTCGATCATCGTGCCCTGGCAGTCGGGTACGGCGGCGTTCATGCCTCCGGCTGTTACGGCGGCGGTCATTATCGGCGTGCCTCGGATGGATGCGTTCGGCGACATGGAGTCCCCGTCGTACGGGTCGCACTACACGGGGGCGATGGTGCCGATGACCGCGACCGGCAGCGTCTGGCCCGCCGTTGTGCACGCGGGCCAGACGCTCACGCCAGACAAAGTCCCCGGGAACACCTTCGGCGGGGTCATGTTCGGCGGCGGCTGGATCGAGCTCACGTCGTCGACCCCGAATGGCAACCCGGTCTTCCATCCCGCCCCTACGGTGCACGCGGGCGTCACCATTGGCGTGCCCACGATGACCGCGACTGGCAGCATGTGGCCCGCAGAGTTCACCGTCTTCTCTCCGATCAGCATCCTCAAAGACGGCAACCAGACATTGGCGTCGCAGTCCGTGTGGGAAACGATCCACCCGTGGACGAGCGAGACCGGCTACAAAACAGCACCGTTCAACGGCGATGGTGTGGATGTGCCGTCCGGAACCTACCGGATCGTCGCCCAGCTCCAAGGCAGCAACATCAGCTCCTACCGGGCTGGTATGCGCATCCTCTGCGACCAGAACGCGATAGAAACACTCGACGTTAGCGGCGGCGCCCCGTACCGCAACGTCGAAGGCGTCTACACCCTGCCGGGCGGCGTCGTGACGATGGAGGGCTTGTCGGGACGCGGAAGCTACTCGGATCGTGGCGTGATCGCCGCTGGAACGTGGATGCGCATCATGGACGCCGCCAAGGTCCAGTCGATCCACCTGGCAAGCACGTTCACCACCTCGGGGCTGGGTGATTGGAACACCCTCACCGGATGGGCTGCCGACACCGGCGACTATCCCAACACTGACCTGTCCGGCGATGGTCTCACGGTCACGCCCGGAACCTACAGGCTCGTTGCACAAGCCGAAATAAGCGGCATCGGTTCCTACTCCGCCGGGCTTCGCCTCCGCCTCGACGGCGATACCCTAGTGGAGGTCGACTATGCCGGGGGAGGTCCCTACCGCACCATCAGCGAGATAGTCACCATCACCACAGACGGGACGCTGACAGCCCAGGTCGAAGTCGGACGGTCCTCCGCATCCGACCGGCAGGTCTACGCCGACACCACCTGGATCATCATCGAACCCGTCTAACGGGTGAGTTTCTCGCGGATCGTGAGTGCCGCCACCTTCGCGATCACGGCACTGTTCCAAGCCCGAGCGAAGGCGCGTTGCGGCCAGGTGCGGCGGAGGGCACGTTCAAGGGCCGATTCAAGGCGCGCATCGTTCACCGGGCCCTCGCGTAGACCGGCGAGGTTCTCCTGAACAAAAACCTCCCGCGTCTTGTTCATCGGTATGCGGTCAAGCGCCTTAACAAGGTCAATCTCTGGCAGAGCAGCACACTCCGCACCCGCGACGTACACGTTGATTGCGGTGCGCACGCACTTATCGCACTCGCCGCAATTGCGGACGTCGTTACGATTCCAATAGCACACGCGAAGATGCGTCATGGCGGCGTCGCTATTCTTCACCATGCGAGCTTTGTCCACGCGGGTCGCATCGACACCACTCTGCAGGATTCGCACGCGGCTACTCGACCACAACGGGTCCAAGTCCGGGTGGCTGCCGTGAGGAACAAGATCAGGATGCGAACCATCGGCGGCAGGATTCTTATCGCAGTCTGAGGCGGGAACGTACATCGTGTGCACGTGCTCGGAGAGCAGCTCGGCGACGTGGACCATTGCTGCGCCATGCGCTTTGCCCCAGCCGCCGGTCTCCTTGTCGAGAACCCGAATGTTGCTGCGCAGCTCGATGAGCGTCTTGCCCATCTCCGCGGCGGCTTTCCGGAGACGGTCGACAGTCGTCTCGTAGTACTCCTCGTTGTTGAGGAAGATGTCGAAGCCGTGCACGAACACCAGGTGCGTGATCTCCGGCTGGTGCCGCACGGCGGTGTAGAACGAGTCGAGCCCGCCGGAGAAGAAACTCCCGACTCCGCGTTCGTGGCTCGCGGGGACGTCGGGCGTGGCCGTCGCATCGACCGGAACTTCGTGCATCGTCTCGGGCCACCAGGACGCCATGAGCCGTTGTGCTTTCGCCGCCCCCGCACGGGCTACGTCGTCCACGGTGCTGTGGATATACAGCTCGTGGTTGCCGTGCATCGCGGCGATGGTGGCCGGAGCGAGCCAGGACGTGCCGGACGAGCGCAGCGGAACGTTCGCGGACGTGGTGATGGTGTAGGTCTTGTCGTCGAACCGGAAGTCCGCAATTGCCTCATTGTGTCCGCAGGGGCGGGGTTCAACGTTAAGCATAGGGATTGAATATACACATGCGTCAAACGTGCTGCTGGCACCGGCAGTGCCGGCCGACCGGCCCCGCGCCCGGGAGTCCTGTAGCCCCTCGTGCCCGGGGCCGCGTCGTGCGCGCGCAGCGGCAGCGGGTGTTGCATCGGGCGCAATATGAAGCCTCGGGTTGCCGTATTCCTACCGCTGATGAAACGCGGTCGGGGTAGAGTGCGCGCTGGTCGCAGCTCAGAGGGGCGGCGGCCACCCCGGCCCCGTGTGTGGACGACGCGCGGGGCCGGCCGCTCACTCGGCCCACGTGATGGTGCGGGGATAGTCGGCGAGGTCGAGGGCAACCGCGGTGAGGCCGACGGCGGCGCAGTCCATCTTCCACGACCACAACTGTTCGCCGGGGTGGTCGCGCAGCCAGGCTTCGTTGGAAGGCCAGCGGACGAGACGAACGGTTTCGGTCTCCCCGAACTCGTCCTCCGGGTCTGGTAACGATTCAAGGACTTCGCCGATCCGGTCGGTGACGGCGGCCCACCGGTCCTGCATGGCGGCCATCGCGTCGGCGGGGGGCGGCCACGTCTCGTCGGGGGATTCCCAGCGGCGGACGGTGCGCCCGGCGACGCCGCATAGCTCGCCCGCGTCGTCGTGGGTGAGGCCCAGGGTTTCCCGCATGGTGCGGAAGAGGGCGGAATCGTCCATTCTGTCGTCTCCTGCTGTTAGTGTCTGTGGCGTGTTCCCCCTCGCGGGGGATGATCCGGTTTTGCCCATCCAGGCGGCGTCGGATTGCGAGTGTTCCCCGCTCCGGCGGGGCGGGCCCCGGCTCCCCTCGTGGGGGCCGGGGCCCTTTCGTTGTCACGTCAGGCTGAGGTCGTCCGGCCCGGCCCACCCGTCGCCGACGATGGTGAGCGCGTCCACGATCCGGTCGACGGCCTCTTGCTCGCCGGGGGTCTCCATGGCCTCGCGCTGGTCGGCCCAGTAGGCGACGTCATCGGCGTCGATGTCGCCGTCGATGCCGTGCAGCGCAGCGACGGCCGTGCCGTAGAGGCGGGCCTGTGAGCCTGCGATGGACAGGGAACGGGCGTGGTGCACGGTCTCGGTTCCCCCGGCGTCGAGGGTCTCGCGGATCTTGCGGGCGGCGGTGTCGCGGATGAGTTCGGCTTGTTGCTGCTGCCAGGTGAGGCGGCGGACGGCGGTGGTGCGGGTGATGGTCATGCAAGTCTCCTGCGGATGAAGGGATGGCGCCCCCCGGCCCGTGGTGGGTCGGGGCGTCGGGGATCAGCGGGTGTGGTCGGCGGCCCAGGCGTGGACTTCGTCCATGTTGAGCGTGTGCCCTTGCTCGGTGGTGTGTTCGGCGAGGATCGCGCGGGTGTCGAGGTCGCGGAGGCGGAGGGTCTGTACCCCGTGCTCCGTGGTGGAGATCAGGCGGGCGACGAACTGCTGGCCGCGTGCGATGTCGGCGGCGTAGCTGGCGGGGTAGGTGCCGGTGGCGTTGATGATCTGCATTGTCTTCTCCCTTGGAGGTTCAGCGGGCCTCGTGCCCTGCTGATGAATACAACCTATGTCCGACATGCGGACATTGCAACCCTTTGTTATCAAACCGTAACCAGGACCGTGGAACTGCGGCCCCGCCCGTCACGTCCAAGTCAGTGTCCGCATCCCCCCGCGGGCTGCCGGCGCGCACCCCCCTGCGCGGCGGCGACGGCCCCGGACCTTCTGTCCGGGGCCGTTCACGCGTCTCTAGCGCTGTTCCCCTGGTCATTCAGTTGCTCAGTACGACCGAGAGTTGCGCGCGTCCGGCTGTCTCCTTCTGGCCTGCGACTTCGCCGGTGTCGTAGTCGGTGATCGTCGTGGTGCACGTGCCGCGTGTCGGCCGTGTGGTGACCGTCAGCGGTACACGCTCAGTGTCGCTGGACGACAGCCCGTAGTTCCGGGAGAACGTCTTCGTCCCGCCGACCGACTGCGTGACGCTGTTGCGGCCGACGAGGTATTCGTCGTCGACCTTCCCGAAGTTGATGTGCACGCCCGCGACACCGTCCTCGCCGCAGTCGGCCTGAACGACGACGTTCGAGCCGACCACGATCGGCCCAGAGATCGACGTCGGAGCTGCACTGCGCGCAGGGGCGCTCATAGTGGGTTCGGGTGCCGATTCGGCGGTTGTGGAGCATCCTGCGATGGCGAGTGCGCCTGCGGCGGCGATCAGTGGCCCGAGTGTGCGTCGTGTCATGGGGTTCTGCTTTCGTCATGGCGGCCGGGGCGGGCCGTGTGTTCGTGCATCATGAATATCAAACGGGTGTGACTCACGCGGCGCGAAGCCCGGAACGGGCGGCGGAGGCGACGGTGCGTAGGACGCCTTGGGGGACGTCGGTGTAGATCTGGGTGGTGCGGATCGACGCGTGGCCGAGGAGTTCTTGGACGGCGCGGATGTCGCGGGATTCGCGGTAGGTGACGGTGGCGAACCGGTGCCGCAGGTTGTGGGCGGTCCACCCGTCGGGCAGTGCGCGGGAGACGAGCTTGCCCAGGTGGGCCGGCGATAGGTGGCCGTCGATCTGGCCGGGGAAGATCCAGCCGTCGCCGCGTTCGCGGATCATGGCGGCGAGGTCGCGGTCGACGGGGACGACGCGTTCGTGTCCGCCCTTGCCGACCACGCGCAGTTGCCACCCGTCGATAGATCGCTCGAGGTCGCGCGCGTGTATGGCGGCGACTTCGGCGCGGCGCAGCCCGGTCAGGGCGAGGATGTAGATCATCAGCCGGGTGCGGTGGTCGACCGCGCGCATGCCGGCGTCGACGACGTCGTTGGGTGCGGGCCGGGGTCGCACGCGGGGCAGGCGTATCGCGGGCAGGCTGGCGGCGGGGTCGACGGCGGTCCGGCCGGTGGCGATGGCCCATTCGTAGAAGCCGCGCACCGAGGCGCGGTAGGAGCGGCGCGTTTCGGGGGCCCAGTCGTGGGCGGCGAACCAGTACACGAGGTGCTCGCGGGTGATCTGCCAGGGGGTGGTGTCGCGGTGGTCGTGGCCGAGGCGGCGCAGGTGGTAGCAGCGTTGGTAGCGGGTGGAGCGGGGCCGGCCGATCGAGCGCAGTTCGGTCTCCCACGCACTGATCGCCTCCTCCCACGCGGGCACGATAGTGAGCATGTCCATACCGACTATTCGGGCAGGTGCGGAGTCGACACGCCAGCGGGTCGGCCGGTTTGATTCCAAAACGCTCCCCTTCCGTGGCCTGCTATGGCGTGGGTTACACGCGCCGGGCGGCGCGCCGGACCGCGGCGGCGACGGTGTCCCGGTCAAGGGTGTCGCCGCACAGTTCGGTGATGAGATCGTTGAGTCGGGCTTCGGCGTCGTGGTCGAGCTCGGCGGCGTCGCGGTAGATGCCGCCGAGCGCCGGCCGGGTCACGCCGCGTCCTTGTAGACGTCACCAGCGTCCTGGTGGAGGTAGGTGACCTGCGCGTTTCCCTCGCAGGACCTTAACCAGCGGGTCCGGGGTTCGAGCCCCCGACGGCGTACAGCCAAGCCCCCGCCTGGATCGTCATCCGGGCGGGGGTTTTGCGTTGCGGACGAGTTCGCGTCACACGGGGTGGTCCTGCCGCGTTCGGCCTCGATGCCGGCGACCTCGGGTACGGTGATCCCGCACCTGTCGACACCGGGGGGATCATTGACAGACAGCACCGACGAACTCGTCATCACTCAAGACGCCGTCGACACCATCGCGGGGGCATACGAACGCGCGGCGGATGAGCTGGAAATTCTCGCAGAACGATTCAAGTCGATCTATGGGCGAGAACCTTGGGGCACGCTCCCGTCGATCCTGCAGCTGCAACAGATGTATTTGGATCTCGCAGTAGGCGACCAAGGCTCCGCGGTCGTGCGGCTTCGGGAGTTCGCACAGGTCGCCCGCGATCTCGCGGCCTGGGTACGGTCCGGTGCCGCCGACCTCATGGACGCGGACTCCTCCACGGCACAGAGCCTGGAGGGCGCCTTGCTCTCCGACCGGCCGATCGGATGAGGACCCCTGTCATCGCGCTGGTGATCGCCTGCATCGCGCTGACCGCCTCGTGCACGAGCACTTCCCCCGCGACCGCACCGGCGACCGCATCACCGCCGGATACCACGCCTACAGGAATGCTGGCCGATCCCTGCACCGACGAGATGGTCACGTGGTTCGCATCGCGCGGCCTCACCCCCTCGCGAGCCGCAACCCCGTCGCGAGATCGGCGCACGAGCAACTGCACCTTCGGCAACGACCTCTACAGCGTGTCGGTCATGTCCCAGCTCGCCTCCCCCGACGGTTCGACCAAACGATGGGTGCAGCGGGTGCTGGAGGCGTCCGGCGAAGTCCTCCCGCTCGAGGTGGCTGGACGCCCGGCGGAGATGTCCATCCGCGACCATGACGGAATCAGGCAGGACTGCAACGTCTTGGTCACAGTAAGTTTCGGGTTTCTGCATGTCACAAGCAGCCCCCGCGGTGACGCCGACGTGAGCCCCGCCCGCGATTGCGACCAGACCCGCACTCTGGCGGCCGCTCTGGTCACGCGACTCATGGATCACTGAGAATTGCCACCCTGATGACACGAAGTCCACATTCCATGTACCTCGGATGCGGGGAAACCACCATACGAGGGGCACAGAATGTGGACTTCGTGTCACGGCGGGCGGTTCAACCTGCCGCATTGCTCTGCCGAGCGTGGGACAGCGCCGTCAGCGCACGATCTTGACCACCACGAGGCCCACGACCACGACGCCCGTGCCGATGAGCCCGTAGCGTACGGCCGGCGACGACACCGAGGCCATCACGCGCTGTTTCAGCGAGTCCGCCATGCGCTTGGGCCGGGTAGCCAGCTCGTCGAGTGTGGCGGCGAGTTCTTCGCGCGCCCGCTCGATGTCGCGCTCGATTGCGTCGGTGTCCCTGGCCACGTGTCCTCCATCGACTGTCGGGCTGTACGCGCATGTTCGCGGATGTACGACCAACACCGTAGAACAGGTGCGCCCGTCTTGTGTGGCGCGCATCGGTAATCTTCAGGATATGAGCGACGCAACGACCGCGCCCCGCCGGCTCGAGCCGGGCGATGAGGCCCCCGCATTCACACTTCCGGACGCCGACGGCAACGAGGTTTCGCTGTCCGACTTCCGCGGACGCAAGGTGGTCGTCTACTTCTATCCCGCGGCGTCGACGCCCGGCTGCACCAAGCAGGCCTGCGACTTCCGTGACAACCTCGCCGAGCTCAATGAGGCGGGCCTCGCCGTGGTGGGGGTGTCCCCGGACAAGCCGGCGAAGCTGGCCACCTTCCGTGACAATCAGAACCTCAACTTCCCGCTGCTGTCGGACCCGGAGAAGTCCACGCTGACCGCCTGGGGCGCCTTCGGAGAGAAGAAGATGTACGGCAAGACGGTGCAGGGCGTGATCCGTTCGACGTTCCTCGTCGATGAGGACGGGCGCATCGAGGTGGCGCAGTACAACGTCCGCGCCACCGGCCACGTCGCCAAGCTCCGGCGCGACCTGAAGGTCTGACCCTCGCGACTGCGCACCGCCCGTCCCCGGCAATGCGGGGGGCGGGCGGCGCGGATCAGGCATCGCCGGCCCGGCGTATCCCGACGAAGAACGTGCCCGCGTACGTCCCGCCGAAGGCGATCGAGCTCAGCGACAGCCCGAACAGCAAGGCGCGCGAGACGTCCTCTCCCAGAGCCAGCCAGATGATCTGCGTGATCGCCATGCAGACGGCTGCGGCCAGCAGCGCGGATGCGGCGCTGCGGGCGTGGTGTGCCAGGTGATGGTCCATCATGTTGCCTCCTGTGGTCGTCCCTTCCCGGGCGGGATCGCGATGACGACGCCGCGTCTACGCAGCACGCACTGGTTGTGACGCGGATAACAACGCCAGCGGATTCCGCGATCTCACCTATATCAGCCGCGAAGCGGACACCATGCTGTACGGAGGACCGACCCGATGCGCATACCGGGAAAGCTCGCACTCACCGGCGCGGCGATGCTGGCGCTGGGCGTCGCCGCCGCTCCCGCCGCCACCGCACTGCCGTCCACCGACTCGCTCGGGCCGCCCCCGGCCGGCTGCGCCGTGAACGCGGACCGGGTCGCCCAGGACACTCCGCCGCCGGAGGGCATGCCGACGTTCGAGGGCTGGGTGGTCACCGACCTGGCCGCCCCTTGCGGCAATCTCGGCTACATCGTCCTCGACACGAAGGGCGGCACCGGTTCGTCGCCGAGCGCGGTGCTGCTCTATCACCGCGGCACGCCCACCGCGACGCAACCGGAGCCGGGTCTTCCCGCGGAGGTCACCGGCAGCAGCGGTTTCCACGTCGTCGTGCAGCAGTGGACGGCGCCGCCGCCGGGGGTCCCCAACGCCGAGGCGCCCTCGCATTCGACGCTGTTCGTGTGGAACCCGTTCGCCGGTGATGTCGCGCCCATCCCGCTGCCCTGAAACGTGCCCGTCAGGCCGCGGCGCCGTGCGTGTCGCGCGAGCGGATCGCGCCGTCGACGAGTTCGATGGTCTCGTCCACGCCCGACGCCAGTCCGGGGCCGAGCGTCGCCAGGTCGTGGCTGACGATCACGGCCGCCAGGTCGCGTTCCCGCACGAGCCTGGCGATCAGCTCGACCACGGCGCGGCCGCGCTCGGTGTCGAGGGCGGAGGTGGGTTCGTCGACCAGCAGCAGCGACGGCCCGCCCATGAGTGCGCGCGCGATGTTCACCCGTTGGCGCATGCCGCCGGAGAGCTCGTGGGGGCGGCGGCCGGCGTTGTCGGCCAGGCCCACCTCGTCGAGCAGCGCCATCGCCTCGTCGCGGTGCTTCGCGCGGCGCATGCCCCGGATGTCCACGGCGAGCAGCAGCTGGTCGACGGCGGTGAGCGCGGGGATCAGGTTGTCCTGCTGGAACACGAAACCCACCTGTTCCCGGCGGATCCGCGCGCGTTCCTTCGCGTCTGCGCCGGTGACGGTGACGTCGCCGACGATCACGTCACCCGAATCCGGGGTGATGAGCGTGCCGGCGACGGCGAGCAGGCTGGACTTGCCGGACCCGGAGGGACCGGTGACCGCGACGAATCGGCCGGCCGGGACGTCGAGGCTCACATCGTCGAGCGCCGTCAGCCGGCCGCGGCCGTCGGGGTAGGTGAGGGTGGCGTGCGACATCTTCAGGCTCATCGTTGCTCCTTGACGGGGATCGGAAGGGTTTCGGGCTGCGTACGGATTCGGGCTGTGTGCGTCATCGCTGCATGGCCACCAGCGGATCCACCTTGGTGACCGACAGCACCGCCAGCAGCGCTCCCAGCAGCCCCAGTCCGGTCATTCCCAGCACGGGCACCAGCACCCCCGCGGCGGTGACGATGATGGGTACGGTGCCGGACGCCGCCAACGCGAGCAGCACGCCCGCGGTCACGCCCACGGCCTGCCCTGCCACGAGCACCACCACCGCCTGGCCGAGGCCGTCGCGCAGGAGGTAGGAGCGGTCGGCGCCCATCGCCCGCACCACGGCCAGGTCGCCGCGGCGCTGCTGCGTCCACACGGTGAAGAACGCGCCCACCACGAGGGCGGAGATCGCCAGCAGCATCAGCTGCATCGCCAGCAGCGAGCCGTGCTCGGAACCGTAGCCGGGGACGGCGTCGGTGATGCTCGACATCGCAAGCACCGTCGTCCCGTCCACCGCGGGGGCCTGGCCGAAGACGACGACCGCGCTCGTGCCCTGGTCGTGGGAAAGGGTCTTCCACGTCGCGACGGTGGTGTAGCCGACCGGGGTGTGCGCGAACGAGCCGGCGTCGCCCAGCCCGGAGACCCGCAGTGTGTCGGCCAGCCCGGAGACCCGCAGTGTGTCGGCGCCGGCGGTGACCGTGTCGCCCACTGCGACCCCGAGCTCGTCGGCCTGCGACTGCGACAGCAGGATCTCGCCGTCGCCGGGCTGCGCGCCTTCCTCGGCATGCGGCATGAGCGCCGGGTCGGCGCCGAACACGCTCAGCGCGGCGCTGGCCCCGTCGTGGCCCAGCCGCGTCGTCGCCACCCCCAGCCGCGCGGTCTGCGCATCTGTGGCGCGCACCTGGGAGACCGCGTCGGCGTCCAGCGTGCTCTCGCTGAGCGACGGCGACTGCCCCTGCGCCGGCGACTGCAGTACCACAGACTGCCCGGGCAGGCGTTCCACGGCGGAGATCGACTGCCCCTGCAGCCCGTTGGTCAGCGCGGACAGCGCGACGACCATGAAGCTCATCAACGCGATCACGGCACTGATGAGCGTGAATCGACCCCGTGCGAACAGGATGTCGCGGATTCCGATGAACATGTCCCTCACAATCTCCAGCTGCGCGGCGCCCTCTGCGGCCTGCGATACCCAGCCTTCCGCGCGCCGCCCGCGGATACATCGGAGAAGATGACGGTCTTCACGGATCGTCCGGTGGATGCGCGGATCAACCGAAAGTTGTAGAGCCTGGCCGTCGCCCGGATCTCGGGGATACTGGGTGCCGTGCCCGATCCCGGAAACGCAGCACGCTCCGCCGTGGCCGACCTCCCCGCACCAGGGGCCCGGCCCGCCCCCGTCGTCGACCGGTACGTTCTGATCGCCGGGCACGTCCTGTTCACTGTGCTGCTCGTCATCGGCGCGGTCCGGGCCGTGGCGGGCGGGCCGCTCACCGCCACCGGCCCCGTCGCGCCGCTGGCCCTGGCGGTCGCGACGGGCGGGTGGTACGGCGCCGGCGCCGCGCGGATCGCGGGCGACGCGACGGGCCGTCGCTCGCATGCATGGCTGGCCGGGCTGTTGATCCTGTGGCTGGCCCTCGTCGCGGTGTCGGGCGAGTTCATCTGGCTCGCCTTCCTGCTGGCGATGCTGGTGTGGCACTTGGTGCCTGCGCGGGCGGCGGTGCTCGTCGACATCGGCGTCGCCCTGGTGGCGGTCGTCGGGTTCGCCTGGCATCAGGGCGAGGTGCAGGCCGGGGCCGTGATCGGGCCCGCGGTGGGCATCGCGAGCGCCGTGGTGATGACGGAGATCTACCACCGGCTGCGCGCACAGTCGGAGGAGCGTCGGCGGCTGCTCGAGGAGCTGGTCCGCACGCAGGCCGCCCTCGCCGACCGGGAACGCACGGCGGGCCGCCTCGCCGAACGCGAGCGTCTGGCGCGCGAGATCCACGACACCGTCGGCCAGAGCCTGTCGAGCGTGATCCTCCTGCTGCGCGCCGCCCTGGCCGATTCCGTCCTGGCCGACTCGCGCACCACCGACATCGCCGACGGTCACGCCGACGGCGCCGAGCGCGCGCACGAGGCCCACCGCGTCCAGTTGCAGACGGCCCTCGACAGCACGCTCGCCGCGCTGGGCGAAACCCGGCGGCTGGTCCGCGGGCTCGACCCCGAGTCGATCGAGAAACACGGACTGCGCACCGCCCTCGAGGCCCTCGCGGAGGAGAACCGGGCGATGGGCGTGCGCACCACCTTCACCGAACACGGTGCACCGCACCCGCTCCCGCGCCGCGCCGAGGTGGCGCTGCTGCGCGCGGCGCAAGAGGCCGTCACCAATGCGCGCAAGCACGCCGACGCGGTTTCGGTGACGATCACGCTGACCCACCAGGAGGACGAGACGAGCGTGGACATCGTGGACGACGGCCGCGGCTTCGACGCGCACACCCCACGGCAGCGGCAGCCCGACGGCAGTGGCTACGGGCTCGCCGCGATGCGCGCGCGGATCGGCGAATGTTCGGGCAGCGTCGTGGTGGAATCAGGTGAGGGCCGCGGCACCGCGGTGCGCGCCACGGTCCCCACGATCGCGGCGCCGGACGCCCAGGAGGGATGAGGCATGACCGCACCGATCCGGCTGCTGCTGGTGGACGACCACCCCGTGGTGCGCGCGGGCCTGCGCGCTGTCCTCACGACGTCCGCGGGCGTGGAGGTGGTCGGCGAAGCGTCGACCGCCGACGAGGCGCTGTGCCAGGTCCGTTCGCTTCCGGCCGTCGACGTGGTGCTCATGGACCTGCGCCTCGGCGACGGCGCCGACGGGGTGGAGGCCACCGCCCGGATCCGGGCGCTGCCGCATCCGCCCCGGGTACTGATCCTCACCACCTATGAGACCGACAACGACATCCTGCGGGCGGTGCAGGCGGGGGCCACCGGCTACCTGCTCAAGGACGCCGACCCGGATGCGCTGGTGCGGGCCATCCGCTCGGCCGCCGCCGGGGAGACGGTGCTCGCGCCGATGGTGGCCTCACGCCTGCTCGACCGCATGCAGTCCCCGGCGACGTCGTTGTCCCCGCGCGAGCTCGAGATCCTGGGCCGGGTGGCCCAGGGCGACTCCAACCGCGACATCGCACGCGCGTCGTCGATCTCGGAGGCCACCGTCAAATCGCACTTGGTGCACATCTACAGCAAGCTCGGCGTGGACAGCCGCACGCGCGCGGTGATCGCGGCGCGCGAGCGCGGGCTGCTGTAGCGGCGGAGGGGCGACTGCGTGCCGGATGAATAGCCGTGACCGCCGGTGACACGCCGCGCGGTGGACACGGACCGCCCGGTCGGCCGATAATCTGGGCATCGTGGACACATCTCCGGAGGCAGCCGGCGCGCGGCGCCCCAGGACAGCCGCCGATGCGTCCGCCGTCAGCGCCGCGGCGACCGAGGAGTTGGTCCCCCGCCGCCGGCCGATCCAGGAGCGCAGCAAACGCCGATTCGAGACGCTGCTGTCCGCCTCACGCGCCCTGCTAGTGGACGTGGGATTCGAGTCGTTCACCTGCGAGGCGGCGGCGGCACGGGCCGGGGTGCCCATCGGAACCCTCTACCAGTTCTTCGCCAACAAGTACGTGATCGTGTGCGAGCTCGACCGCCAGGACCTGGTGGCCGTGCAGGCCGAGCTGACGAGCTTCGGCGAGGAGGTCCCGTCGCTGGACTGGCCGCGGTTGCTGGAGAAGTTCATCGACCACCTGGCCGGACTGTGGCTGACCGACCCGTCGCGCCGCGCCGTGTGGCTGGCCGTCCAGGCGACGCCGGCCACCCGCGCCACGGCCGCCATCCACGAGCGGGCGCTCGCCCACCAGGTGACGGAGGTGCTGGCCCCGCTGACCCCGCACGCCCGGGCGGATCGGCGCACGCTCATCGCCGAGGTGCTGGTGCACGCGGTCTATTCGATGCTCAACTTCTCGGTGCAGGACAGCCAGGACCACGGGGACGCGGTGCGCGAGCTCAAGCGGATGATGACGGCGTACCTCATCTCCACGGAGCGGGCTTCGGGTCCGGGCTGACCTGCGGCCCGGTCAGCCGCGGGCCGCGGCGACGTTGATCAGCCAGCGCAGCCCGAACCTGTCGCGGCACATGCCGAAGCTGTCGCCCCACGGCGCGGTGTCGAGCGGCTCGAGTACCTCGCCGCCGTCGATGAGGCGGTTCCAGCGTGCCTCCATGGCCGGGTAGTCGTCGCCCGTGAGCGCGATGCACACGGTGTCGCCGGCGTTGAACGGCATCGCGTCGGAGGCCATGAGCTCGAGGCCCTCGGCCCCGATCAGGCTGCTGTGCATGATCTTGTCGCCCTCGACGCCGTCGGGCACGTGCCCCGCCTGTTCGAAGGTCTGCATCTCGAGGTTTCCGCCGAAGATGTCGTGGTACAGCGTCATCGCCTCGCGGGCGCTGCCGCCGAAGTTGATGTAGGGGGTGATGGTCGCCGGCATGGTCACGCCTCTCGGATCGGGCTGGGTTCCGACCGCAAGCGTAATCCGCGGCCCCGCCCCGCGCGGGCGGTTTTCGGGTGTCCGCCGGCGCGGACGCCACCGGAGAATCACCGGCCCGGTGGACGCGGGTTTCACCCAGCCCGTTCGATGACCACATAGGCGGCGGCGACGTCGCCGTCGTGGCTGAGCGACACGTGCACCACCACCTCCCCCAGCGACGACCGCACCGCCGCCGCGACGGCGCCGCGCAGCCGGAGCGCCGGACGGCCCCACGCGTCGGCGACCACCTCGATCTCGCGCATCTCGGCCTCCGGCAGCACCGGGGGGCCGCCGTAGACGGCGGCCGACCAGGCCTTGATGAAGGCCTCCTTGGCCGCCCACCGTCCCGCAAAGTGTTTGGCCCGTGCCGAGGCATCCCGGTCCTGCCCCGCGCAGTCGCGCCGCTCCCCCGGGGTGAAGACGCGCGTGAAGGCGGTCCCGGGCCGAGCGAGCTGCTCGGCGAACCCCGGGACCGCCACCACGTCGATTCCGATGCCTGCGATCACCTGCCGATGATCACACACATGCGCTCAACATCCATTCCTGTCCGCGCTCATCCCTCCCCGCGCAGGCGGTATTCGCCCTCACTGTTGAGACGGGCCTGCGGTTCGAGGAGCATCGCGGCCTCGTGCTCCTTGATGGACACCGTGCCCGTGGCCGAGCATCCGAGCCCGTCGAAGCGCCGACCCTCGGGGCGCTCGTAGAGCTCCGCGCCGCCGACCATCGCCTGGGTGAGCCGGCGCGCGCCCGCCACCTGACGCTCGGCGGCCTTGGCGCGGTAGGCCTCCCGCGCGCTCTCGGGCAGCGAGGCGACGAACGCCTCCGGGTGCGCCACCGCGATGAGCCCGGCGACGTGCCCGAAGCCCAGGCTCGTGAGCAGCCCGGCCCGCAGCGGCATCTCGTTGCCGAACCGCAGCGGCTCCTCCCGGGTCCACACCAGCCGCGGGTACTCGGTGAAGGCCCCGTCGACGCAGTCCAGGCTGCGGTTGGGCGGAATGATGCCCGCACCGAGCACCTGGCACAGCCCGATCAACTGGAACGCCGCCGCACCGCCCTTGGAGTGCCCGGTGAGCGTCTTCTGCGAGACGACGAACAGCGGGTTGCCCGGGTCGCGGCCCAGCGCGTCGGCGATGCGCTCGTGCAGCTCCGACTCGTTGGGGTCGTTGGCCGCGGTGGAGGTGTCGTGCTTGGACACCACCGCCACGTCGTCCACCGTCAGCCCGACGGTGGCCAGCGCCTTCGCCAGCTGCGAAGTGCGGCCGCCGCGCGCCACACCCAGCGCGCCGATCCGGGGCGCCGGGATCGAGGTGTGGACGCCGTCGGCATGCGACCCGGCCCAGGCGACCACGCCGAGGACGGGCAGGCCCATCCGCGCGGCCACGTCGCCGCGCGCCAACAGCACCGTGCCGCCGCCGGCCGACTCGACGAACCCGCCGCGGCGCCGGTCGTTGGCCCGCGAGAAACGGCGCGGGTCGATGCCCTTGGCCGCCATGGCCTCCGAGTCGGCGGTGGCGGACATGTCGCCGAACCCGACGATGCCCTCGATGGACAGGTCGTCGAACCCGCCGGCCACCGCGAAATCGGCCTTGCCCAGCCGGATCTTGTCCACGCCCTCCTCGACGGACACGGCCGCCGTGGCGCAGGCCGCCACCGGGTGCACCATGGCTCCGTAGCCGCCGACGTACGACTGCACCACGTGCGCGGCGATGACGTTGGGCAGCGCCTCCTGCAGCGTGTCGTTGGCGTGCGGCTCGCCCAGCAGGTTGTCCACGTACAGCGCCCGCATGGAGGTCATGCCGCCCATGCCGGTGCCCTGCGTGTTGGCCACCTGCGTGGGGTGCACCCAACGCAGCATCTCGGCGGGGCTGAAGCCCGCGGACAGGAACGCGTCCACGGTGCACACCAGGTTCCACTGGGCCACGCGGTCGATCGCCTCGGCCATGTCCGCCGGGATGCCCCACACGGTGGGGTCGAATCCCGTGGGAATCTGGCCGCCGACGGTGCGGGTGAGGTTCACCCGGCGGGGCACGCGGATCTCGGTGCCGGCCTTGCGGGTGACCTTCCAGTCGCCCGTCTCCGGCACCGACGCCACGGTGGTGCGCTCCGGGTCCGCGTCGACGAACGCCCGCGCCTCCGCCTCGGACGACACCGTGAAGGTGAGGTCCTTGTCGAGGAATACCGACGTGAGCAGCGGCGAGGTCTGCTCGACCATCGCGCCGTCGTCGTCGAAGAGCCGGATTCCGCAGCGCTCGACCACGGCGTCGTGGTAGCGCTCCCAGATCTGCGCCTCGGGCACCTGGTCGCCCGACTCCGCGTCGTACCAGCCGGCCTTGGGGGTGGTCTCCCAGGTGACCATGCCGGTGCTCCAGGCGAGCTCGAGCACGCCCGCCGGCGACAGCTGCTCGTCCACCTCCATCTCGAAGCGGGTGCGCGCGGAGCCGTAGGGCCCCAGCTCGCCCGCGCCGACGATGACGACGAGCTCCTCCGGCGCCGCGGTGACCTCCGGCCAGCTCGGGGCGGTGGCGCTCAGCCGCAGCTCCGGCGGGCAGGGCAGCGCGTCGATCGTGGCCTGGACGCTGCCGGCGAACTCCTCCGCATCCGAGGATTCCGCGTCGGCCTCCTCCTGGGTGCCCGCCAGCTCGGCCAGGTCCAGGTCGGCCTCGCCGAGCCCGCCGGTGAGGTCCAGCGTCTGCGGGGCGGCCGCCGCGTGGTCGCGCGCCTCGTGCGACGCGGCGCCGAGCAGCTCCACGGCGATCTCGTCCGGCGCCCACGTGCGCACGCCCTTGGCCTCGACCTGCTCGACCAGCGGGTCGTTGCCGCCCATCAGCCCGGTGCCGCGCACCCAGCCGATGATCGCGTGCACCAACGTGACGCGTTCGCCCCAGCCGCGCTCGGCATGCCAGCGGTTGACCAGCGCGTCCAGCGAGGCCTTGGATTCGCCGTAGGCGCCGTCGCCGCCGAACGTGCCGCGGTTGGGCGAGCCCGGCAGGACCACGTGCAGCCGCGCGGCGATGTCGTGGTCGGCGCCGATACCGGAGAGCCCGGCGACGAGGCGCTCGACCGCCCACAGCAGCACGCGCATCTGCAGCTCGGACTTGGCGCCGGCGTCGCGCAGGTCCCCCACCACGCGGGGCGCGGCGAAGGGGAACAGCATCGTCGGCGTCATCGGCTCCTTGATGACGGTGGACTTGCCGCCGGCCGATTCGGTCTGTTCGGTGCCGATCCAGTCGATCAGCGCGTCCACGTCGGAGAACGAGGCCATGTTCACCGGCAGCACCCACAGCGCCGCGCCTTCGCGGGCGCTGGTGCGGTAGAGCTCGCGGAAGTAGGCGAGCTTCTTCTGCGTCAGCGACGAGGTGGTGGCGATGACGGTGGCGCCGCCGGCGAGCAGTTCGCCGACGACCGCGCCGGCGATCGACCCCTTGCCCGCGCCCGTGACCACCGCGGTGTCGGCAGCGAACTCGCCGGTGCGGCCCGCCGTGCGCGGGGCCGCGGCGATGGCGGCGTACTCGGCGGCCAGGGAATCGCGGCCCTCGCGCTCGGCGCGGCGCCGCCACCAGTCGGCGTGCGCGGCGACGGCGTCGTCGACCGTGGCGAACCCGTCGGCCAGCTCGCCGATCTCCTCGGCGGACGCCAGCCACATGCGGGCCAGGTCCTCGCGGGCGCTGGCCCAGCGGTCGTCGAGCAGCACCGCCTTGCGCGCGTCGAACGCGGGCGCCACCTGGCGGGCCCAGTCGGAGCCGAGCTCGTCGGAGATCAGGTCCGCCAGCTCGGCGCCGGACTGCTCGGCGCCGGCCTGCGCGTCTGCGACGTCGGCCATGCCGAGCTGCGCGAGGATGGTGCGTGCCGTCTCGGCGAGCACGCCCGCCGGTCCGGTGACCTTCTCCGCGAACTCGCCGAGCGCGGCCGAGTCCGCGACCCCGCCGCCGGCCGCGGCCGCCGGCTTGCTCACCGCGACGCCGCGGGCCTCGCCCACGGCGAGCACTGCCGCGTCGATCAGCGCGTCTGCCGCGCCTCCGTCGGTGACGGGGCCGTCGATGAGACCGCCCAGGTCGCCGCCGCGCACCGACGAGCCGTCGCGGGTGCCCAGGGCCAGCATGGCGGTGACGTGGCTGACCCAGCCGTCGCCCAGCTCCCACTCGCCGCGCACGCGGTCGCCGATGTGGGCGGGGCGCTTGCCCGACGGGCCGAACACGCGGCGCAGCTGGTCGCCGACGGCGTCGGTGAGCACCGGGCCGAACGGCTTGTAGGTGCGGGCCAGGCCCACCACCGTGCTCTCCAGCTGCGGCATGGCGGCCTCGGCCGCGCCGTCGATGGCGCCCAGGTTGAGCTCCGCCCCCAGGTCCACCAGCAGCTGGTTGCGGCGCGACGAGGCGCCGTCGGTGAGCGACTCGATGGTGTCGGCGCCGGTCATCTGGTCGGCGCGCAGTTTGGTCCACAGCGCGACGAGCGTGCGGGTGGCGTCGCCGGCGGTGAACGGGATGTCGTCGGGGCGCGGTCCGCCGGCCGGCGCCGCGGGGGCGGCCGGTGCGGCCGCGGCGGGGGCCTCCGCGGTTGCGGCCTCGGCGGAGGCGGCCGGCTCGTCGGCCGCCTCTTCCACGGGTTCCGGCTCGGTGTCGGTGCACAGCAGGATCGCACGTTCGCGCTCCGAGTTGAGCACCTGCGGCCCGGCGCCGACCCGCCCCGGCAGCTTGAGCGTCTGCGAGGCCAGGTTGGCGACCGTCGGCATGCGCCCCACGCCCACCTCGACGAACCGCTCGACGTCCAGCCCGCCGGTCTCCTCCTCGGAGAACAGCAGGTCCTGCGTCTCGATCCAGCGCACCGGGCTGGCGAACTGCCACGCGAGCAGCTCGATCAGCAGGATGCGGGTGAGCGCGGACGGGTCGGCCGCCCAGGTGTCGTAGTCGCCGAGCACCGCGTCGAGCGATTCGGCCGGCACCAGGTCGCGGATCTCCTGGACGAACGCGCGGTCCAGCGTGAACGCCCGCGGCACCAGGTTGGGGATGTACCGGCCGACGAGGATGGCCGGGTCGATGTCGTGCGGCACCAGCTTCTCGAGCGTCTGCCGGAACTCGGGAACACCACCCAGCAGCACGCGCGAGTGGAACGGCACGTCGATGCCGGGCACCAGGATGAACGCCTTCTTGCCGCCGCGCGCGAGCCGGCGCGCGTCGATGTCGTCGGACAAGGCGTCCAGGCCGGCGACGGTGCCGGCGATCGCGTACTGCGACCCGCGCAGGTTGTAGTTGACCACCTGCAGGAACTCGCCGGACTCCGCCGCGATGCGCTCCACGTAATCGGTCACGTCGTCGTCGGCGATACCCGCCTGGGACGGACGGATGGCGCCCAGCCGGTAGTCACTGCGGCCCTCCGCGTCGCGCGGCACCAGGTGGTGCATCGCGCTGCCGCGGTGGAACACCACCTCCAGGACGGCCTCCAGCGGCAGCACCTGGGCGACGGCGGCGAGGGCGTTGTACTCGCCCACCGAGTGGCCCGCGAACAGCGAGCCCTCGACGAAGGCGCCGGCCTCACGCAGCTCCGCCACCTGGGCGCAGGCCAGAGTGGCCATGGCGACCTGGGTGAACTGGGTGAGGAACAGCACGCCGTCCGGGTGCTGGTAGGTCTCGCCCTTGGCGGTCAGCGTGGTGGGGTTGTCGCGCACCACGGCGAGGATCGAGAAACCGAGCGCCGCGCGGGTGTGCTTGTCGGCGCGCTCCCACACCTTCTTGGCGGCCGGCGAGGAGGCGCGCGCGTCCAGGCCCATCCCCTTGTGCTGGATGCCCTGGCCGGGGAACGCGTACACGGTGCGCGGCGCGTCGAGCACGCCGCTGGCGATCATGACCAGCTCGCCCTCGACCCGGCAGGACACCTCGATGACCTCGCGGCCGGCGTCCAGGCCCACGCGCTCGACGCGCACGTCGATCTCGGCGCCCGGGCGCACCGGCGCGAGGAACCGCGCGGTCCACCCGGCCAGCGGGGTGGGCGCCCAGCCTGCCTGCTTGTCGGTGCCCTCGTACAGCGTGGCGGTGGCCACCTGCTGCGCCGCGGCCGACAGCCACATGCCGTGCACGATCGGCGAGCCCAGGCCCGCCAGCCTGGCCGCCGAGTCGGAAACGTGGATGGGGTTGTGGTCACCGGAGACCTGGGCGAACGCGTCCATCGCGATGGGCGCCTGCACGGTCACCTGGCGGCGGCGACGGCGGGGGCTCTCGTGCACCTCGCCCGTCCTGCCGCCCGCACGCTGCGGGTCGTCCAGTTCGCCGCGCCCGGCGCGCCCGCGGATGGCGAAGCGCTCGGTGAGCTCGGCGACGGGAGTCGATTCCAGGCCCAGGTCGCGGACGGAGCCGACCTTGACGGCGACCTCGACGACGCGGCCCAAGTCGGAGTCGGAGACCTCGGCGGCCTCGGCACGCACCGTGAGGATCGACGGCTCCGACGGCAGCGCCCCGGCCAGGCCGATGGCGTGGTCCAGGTGCACCAGGTCCAGCATGCCCTCGATGACGGACGCGGAGTCCGAGCCGGGCACGCGGGCGGCGCCGATGGCCGCGAACACGGCAGGCCAGCAGGCGCCCACGAGCACGTCCGGCACGCCCGCGGCGCCCGGGACGAAGTCGTCGGGCAGCCCCGCGGCGGTGACGCCGCCGTGGTCGGCGATGAGGTCGGGGGTCCACGCCAGGTTGATCCTGGCCACACCGCCCTTCACCTCGGGCAGCTCCTGGCCCGCGGCCACGCCGAGCAGCTCGGACATCGCCGCCTCCGCGTCGGCCGCGCTGACCAGCGGGGTCCCGCCGTCGACGGCGCTGGCCGGCACGGTGATGCGGATGCGCACGGCCTGCTCGCCCACCAGCGGCACGGTGAGCAGCAGCGCGGCGCCCTCGTCGGCGACGGCCAGCGTGGCACCGGTGAGCGGGTGCTCGGCGCCGTCGCCGGTGAGCCGCCACTCGGACGGCGCGCCCAGGCGGTGCACCGGGTTGATGGTGTGGCGGCCCGCCCAACGGATGTCCGGCGAGGCCAGCACGAGGTCCACGGCGTCGGCCACCGCGTCGCCGACGCCCAGGTGCCGGCGCGCCGGGATCGCCGCTGCGGCGCCGTTGCCGGCGAGCAGCTCGTCGGCCGTGGCCTTCTCGAACCGGTCGAGCAGCTCGCCCACCGGCTCGTCGGCGCGGGTGATCCCGGCGACGGACACCGGGCCGGGGATGATGCACACCTCGTCCGCGCCGTAGCGCGCGTCGTGGGCCTGCCACAGCGAGTCGGACCGCCACCAGCGGCGCACGTCCTTGTCGATGACCGGCACGAAGTTCACCGGCTTCCCAGGCGTACGGCACAAGTCGACGAAGAACGACACGTCCGCCGGGTGCAGCAGCGTGGAGGTGGCCGCCGGGTACTGCGCGACCAGCGCGTCCACCGCCGCCTCCGGGGCGTCCAGCGTCGCGGCGTCGGCGTCGAACAGCGTGGGGATGGGGCCGTGCTCGATGGGGCTCAGGCGGGCCTCCGCGCGGCGCAGCATCTCGCCGAAACGGTCGCGCCAGGTCACGTCCGCCCACACCGCGTCGCCGTCGGCCAGGTCGTGGCCCATGGTCAGCTCGACGTAGCGGCGCAGCCACCGCTCGTACGGCATGGCGGCGACGTCGCCGAAGTACGGCTTGGCGGTGCCCGCCATGGCGGCGATGATCTCGTCGCGCCGCTCGGCGACCGCGTCGGCGTCGCCGGCCACGTCGTCGAGCAGCCGGCCGCAGCGGGACGCGGCGTTGTCGATCTCGTGGATGTCGGCGCCCAGCTGGCTGCGGCCGGAGGCCATGCCGCCCTCCGCGGTGCCGGCGCCGATCCACCCGGGCGTGCCGGGGGTCTCGACGAGCATCCGCTTGACCTCGGGGGCCGTGGTGGCCTCGAGGGTGGCCATCGCGGCCGTGCCGACGAGGATGCCGTCGACGGGCATGGTGGGGAAGCCGTGCTGCGTGGACCAGCGGCCGGTGAGGTAGTCGGCCGCGCGCTCGGGCGTGCCGATGCCGCCGCCCACGCACACCACGATGTTGGCGCGCGCGCGGAGCTCGCCGTAGGTGGTCAGAAGCAGGTCGTCGAGGTCCTCCCAGGAGTGGTGGCCGCCGGCCTTGCCGCCCTCGACCTGCACGATGATCGGGTAGTCGGGCACCTCGGCGGCGATGCGCACCACCGAACGGATCTGCGCCACCGTGCCCGGCTTGAAGGCGATGTAGGGGATGCCGACCTCGGCGCGCTCCTCGATGAGCGCCAGCGCGTCCTCGAGCTCGGGGATGCCTGCGGTGACGATGAGGCCGTCGAGCGCGGCGCCGGTGGTGCGCGCCTTCTGCACCAGCCGCTTACCGCCCACCTGCAGCTTCCACAGGTACGGGTCGAGGAACAGCGAGTTGAACTGCACGGCGCGGCCCGGCTCCAGCAGCGCGTTCAGCTCGTCGATGCGGCCCAGGAAAATCTCCTCGGTGACCTGCCCGCCGCCGGCCAGCTCGGCCCAGTGGCCGGCGTTGGCCGCGGCCGCGACGATGCGCGCGTCGACGGTGGTGGGCGTCATGCCCGCGAGGAGGATCGGGGAACGGCCGGTGAGGCGGGTGAACGCGGTCTCCACGACGACGCGGCCGTCCGGCAGCGTCTTGGCCGTGGGCGCGAACTGCGACCAGGGCGACTCGACCTCCGGCGCGGCGCCGGGGGTGAAAAGGTTGCGCTGGCCGGCGCGGGTCGATGCCGGCACCACGCCCACGCCGGTGCCGCGCACCACGCCGGCGGTCATGCGTGTGAGCAGGTCTCCGGGGCCCAGGTCCAGGACCCAGCGGGCCCCGGCGTCGACGGCGGAATCGACCGAGACCACCCAGTCGACGGGGGCGACGAGGATCGCATCGGTCAGGCGAGCGGCCTGCTCGACGTCGAGCCCGCAGCGCTCCGCCCAGTCGGCCACCATCTGCACGGCCTCACGCAGACCGGGGTGGTGGAATCCGGCCTCGACGGCCACGTGCTCGAAGACCGGGGCGAAGGGGGCGCCGCCGGTGATCTTGTCGGCGCGCTCGTCCTTCTCCCGAGCGGCGATGCCCTCGCAGTGCGTGCGCAGGCGGGCGAGCTGGTCCGGGTCGCCGGTGAGCACGATACGGCGGCGGCCGTTGCGGATCGCGAGCACCGGGCGGTCCAGGGTGCGGGCGCCGAACACCTCGGTGAGCGCGGCTTCGATGCGCTCGGGGTCCACGCCGGAGACGGCGAGCATGGGGGAACGGTCGGTGGTGCCGATGAGGCCGCGCCGGCGCGACACGAGGGTGGCGGCGGCGCCGATGAGCTGGGCGAGCGCGAGCAGGCGCGCATCCTCACGTCCGCCGGCGGCGAGCGCCTCGGCGGCGAGCACGCCCTGCGAATGCCCGAGCGTGGCGACGCTGTGGGCGCCGATCTCGTCGGAGCGCAGGTCGAGGCCGTTCTCCGCCAGCGACCGCACCGCGGCCAGCTGGGTCAGCAGCACGCCGGGCAGCGAGATCGCCGCGGAGGTCAGTGCGGACTGCCGCGGGCGCGTCGCCTCGATGCCCCACCCGATGGGGTCGAAGCCGGACGGGCGCACCACGAGCAGCTCGGAACGCACCGGCGCCAGGATGCGCTCGGACTCCTCCACCAGCGCGGTGAGCTCGCCTTCGAGCTGGGCGTCGGTCGCCAGCTCGGTGAGCGAGTCCAGCCACGGGGCCCCCTGCCCGCCGAAGGCGACCGCGTACTTCTCCCCGCCCCGGAGCCTGTCGGCCAGGGGCGTGCCGCCGCGGGGCGCGGCGGCACCGTCGGCGGCGGCCGCGTCGGCTCCGGTGGAGTCGTCGTCGCGGCCTGATCCGAATGCCTCGATGGTCACGTGGGGTTCCTCTCCGTCGGCTCCGCGGCGGGCCTGGCGTGCGGCCGTGCGCGTGGTCTGTCGACATCCCGGACCCGGTGCGGCGGCGCTCTGCGCCGGTGGCCGCGCAGCCGTCGCTGCCGTCCGATCCACGGCGATGTCTCCGTAGAGAAGATTGCCACAGAATCATGAGGGACTCCTCACGTTTCTCGGCGCTATCGAGGTACCCACGAGTAGAAAAAGGGGTACCCACGGGTAGAAATCCGCTGATGTGCAGTGTTGGTTCGCGCTGTGTTTTCGATCACAATCCGGTCACGGACGGGCGCTTCGGCCGTGTCCGGGCGTTCCCACGATCAGGACGTTCGCCCAGGGAAGAGGGGTTGCAGTGAGGGCGTTCGACGACCCTCGGATGGATTGATCGAGGACATGGATCGAGGAAACGGTCGACCTTGCCGCAACGGCAGTGATTACGGTCGTTTGTCATGACCATTGCAATGATCGACAGCGCCTCGGACATGGACCGGATCCTGACAGCGGACGCGAAGGATCGCGCCGACCTCATCCGTGACATGTGGGCTCCGATGGCGGGGATGTACCACTTCATCCCCGGCGGCGTGGATATGGCCACCGTGCACCAGCAGAACTTCGGCTTCCGTCCCGACTCCGCGATCGAGCAGGTTCGCGAAGGTCTGGAATCCCTTGTCGCGGCCGATGCGTGGACCCGCATCGAGAAGGCCCTTGAGGACGGCCTCGCAGCGTTGGCGTCCGCCGATCCGGGTGTGAGCATCCCCGACCTGAACGTACTGCTCGTCCTGGGGGATCCGACCAGCAAGCACTTCATCGACGAAGTGCAAGGGATCTCCGGTTTCGGCGGCATCAGCGGCTACATCGCCCTCACCGTCTGGCCCGACTCACGCGTACTCGACCGCCTCGAAGCCATCGCGGTCCACGAACTGCACCACAACGTGCGCTACTCGCCCGGCGGGATCGTGTGGGACCCCCAGACCGTGACTGTCGGCGAGCATGTCGTATCCGAAGGGCTCGCCGACGTTTTCGCGTCCGAGCTGTACGGCGACGCGGGATACACCCACTTCGTGCGCGGCGAAACCCGCTCCGACGACCAGGTCTTGGCGAAGGTCGCGAGCGGTCTGGGCGTCACCGGCATGACAGACTTCGCAGCGTGGGTGCTCGGCGACTCCAGCGCGCGGCTGTTCGGTTCCGAGCCCGTCGGCTTGCCGACCGGGGCCGGCTATGCGGCCGGCGCTCGGCTTGTCCGGGCATACCTCGACGCCACGGGCACCACCGCCGCCGAATCTGTCAGAACGCCCGCCTCCGAGATCCTGCGCATCGCGCTGCCACGGCTGGGGCTGTCCGTCGACGCCGCACACTGAGCAGCACGTCGAACGTCCTCTCCCGGTCAGTACAGCTCGAGGTCAGTCCCGTCCGTCCCGGCCGCCGCGCGCCGATCGAGCCCTGCCGCCCGCCGCGCGGCCCCCTTTCCCGGCGCCCACCACGCCATGAACACCGCTCCTGCCACGGCGACGCAGGCGAGCACGAGTCCCGCACTCGACACGCCGTCGAGGAATGCCCGCTCCGCGACGGACACCAGCGCATCGCCCGACGGCCCGGCCTGTTCGGCCACGGCCAGCGCGCCGGCGAGCGAGTCGCCCACCGGCTCCCGCGCCACCTCCGGTAGGCGATCGAGCACGGGACCGATGCCGTTCGCATATCCGGCCGCCAGCAGGCTCCCCGCCACGGCGATGCCGAGGCTGGCCCCCACCTCCCGGGTGGCGTCGTTGACGGCCGCGGCGACGCCCTGCTTGTCCACGGGCGCCTCCGAGACGATCACGTTGGTGGCGGGCGCCGCGGTGAGGCCCAGCCCGGCGCTCATGATGAGCACCGGCCAGAGCACGTCGACGTAGGTGGAACCGGCGTCGATCGCGCGCAGCACGAATAGCCCGGCCGCGATGGCCGCCATCCCGACCACCATCACGGGCTTGAGCCCCGCCCGCGCCGCGATCCACGGCGACACCATCGCCACCAGCATCAGCGGGGCCATCATCGGGGCGATGGCCAGCGACGCGCCGAAGGGGCTGTACCCCAGCACCAGCTGCAGGTACTGGATGAGGATGAGGAACACCCCGAACGTGACGCCGAACTGCACCGTCAGCGACAGCGCACCGGCCGAGAAACCCCTGCTGCGGAACAGCCGCACGTCCAGCAGCGGCTCGCGCAGGCGCAGCTGCGCCGCCACGAACGCGGCCACCAGCATCAGCCCCACGCCGATGGTCGCGAGTACCGGCGCCGAGGTCCAACCGTGTTCGGGCCCCGAGATGATCCCGAACACGAGAAGCCCCAGGCCCGCGGCCACCAGCACGCTGCCGAGCACGTCGATCCGCGGCGGCACGGGCGAGCGCGATTCCGGGAGCGTCGTCGCGGCGAGCATCATCACCGCGCCGGCCGCGGCCAGCACGACGAAGATCGACTCCCACGACCACACCTGCACCAGCGCGCCGGAACCGACGATGCCCACCACGCCGGCCGCGCCCGCGACCCCGGCCCACAGGCCGATGACGCTCCCCCGGCGGTCCGCGGGCAGCAGCCCTGTCAGCAGCGACAGCGTGGACGGCATGACGGCCGCGGCGCCGACCCCCGCCAGCACGCGGGCGGCAATGATCCACACCGGCTGCTGCACCAGCAGCGGCAGCACCGATCCGGCGGTGAACACGGCGAGCCCGGCGACGAGCACCACCCGGCGACCGTACCGGTCTCCCACCGCGCCGGCGGGCAGCACAAGGCAGGCGAGCGCCAGGGTGTATCCGTCGACGATCCAGGTCAACTGCGCCTGTGTGGCGCCGGTGGACGTGGCGATGTCCGGCAGCGCGGTGTAAAGCGCGGCCATCGAGGCGATGATGATCGTCACCGCGGCACACGCGACGGCGACGATCCACCGGCGCGCGCCGGGTCCCGGCGCGGCCGCCACCACGGCCGCATGCTCGTCCACCACCACGTGCGTCATCGCTATGCTCCCTCAGCCGCTCCAACCCGTCCGCAACTTACGCTACAGACGGTATCGTTTCGATACAAGAAGTGTCGTTTCGGGGGTTGTGACGGTGCGCTCGAGGGAAAGCCGGGCCATACTGACGACGATGATTGCGAAGCAACCGCGCCCCGAACCCGCCGCCGACGGCCCCGGCGAGCCCGCCGAGGAGGACCCTCGGCGTCGGCGCTCGCGGTCGCGCCTGCTCGACGCCGCGACGAACCTCCTCAGCTCCGGCGGGGTGGAGGCCGTCACGGTCGAGGCGGTGACGAAGGCGTCCAAGGTCGCGCGCACCACCCTGTACCGGCACTTCGACAACAGCGCCGCGCTGGTCACCGCGGCCTTCGAACGGCTCATCCCGCCGGTCGCGGCGCCGCCGACGCAGGGAACCACCCGCGAGCGGCTGATCACCTTGATGGACGCCATCGCCGAGTCGATCGAGGGCGCGCCGCTGCATCTGACCGTGTTCGGGTGGCTGGCGATAGGCCCCGACCGCGCCGCGGCGGGCGACACGGATTCCGACCCCGACACCGACACCGCATCGCTGCGCGAACGGGTCGTCTCCCAATACCGCGAGCCGTTCGACGCCCTGCTCGACAGCCCGGAAGTACGCGCGGAGATCGGCGAGTACGACAACACCTTGGCCATGCTGCAGCTGACCGGCCCGCTGGTCTTCGCGCGGCTGGCCGCGCTGCCACCGGTCGACCGCGAACAGCGCGCACGGATCGTCGACGACTTCCTCGCGGCCCGCTCATCCCGAGACTGACCCATCGGCTTGCAGGTCCCGCTTGCCGAGCTGAGCAGAGGCTTGTACGACTTGCCATCTCCACGTGTCATGCGCCCGCCCCTGCATAGCTGGGCGAACTGTGTGATGTAGTCTGCATTTTGCGTGATAAGTGCAGGTACTCGGCCTAGACTGGGGGCAGTCGCCGAAATGACAGGCTTTCGCAAGCGACTCAAAGACGTCATTCACATTGCGGAGGATGCCGGCTGGTCGGTCCGCGAGACGGCCGATGGACATCCTCAACTTGTACCGCCGACGGGCTTGATCGATCCTCGCACCAACCGCCAAGCGCCTCCGGTGACGTTCGGGAAGACCCCTTCCGACCACAGGGGCGACAAGAACGCGAAGGCCCAACTACGTAGGTTAGGGTTGGACATTCCGCACCAGGGGTACACACCGAAGAAGCAGCAAAGGGAGTCGGGCCAATGACCTGGTACAACGTCTCGGTCGTAACCGCGCCGATCGACGATGATGACTGGAGCGCGCTTCGCCGGCTCACCGACCTGGTGCCTGGAACGATCCTTCTTGAAGATCCTCTCGAGCCGCTGCTGATCTTCCCCGTCAGTGAGGAGAATCAGGGGCGCGCCTACCTGTTCGTCGACGGCATTCTCAAGCTCGTAGGCGTCACGCCGGTCAAGGGTGAGATCGAGGAAGGCCCGGTCGAGGCCGAGGATTTCCAGTCGGACTGCCAGGAGACCGCGCCCACGCTGCCGGAAGCGACACGCCGCGTTGCGGAGTGGATGGAGCAGGTTCCACAGTCGCCGGCTGCATGCCACTGATGCGGATATCTGCGTCGCGTCGGCGAGTACGGCTGCCCTGAACCGCGCGCCGACACGGCGTATCCGGCCATCCGTCGTCACCAGAAATCGGATGGCCGGCGCGTTCAAGAGTGCGCGAGAAGGGACTCGAACCCTCACGTCCTAGGACACTGGAACCTAAATCCAGCGCGTCTGCCAGTTCCGCCACTCGCGCGTGCGGGGCTCAGCCTACGGCAGCCCACGCCGCACGCGCGCATCGCGTGCGCCCCGTCACCGTCCCCGGAGCGGCCACGGAGCCGCAGGTCAGGTACCGTCGTGATGTGGCACGAACTCGTCGAGGGCACCGGGTGACACTGATCGTCTTCGTCATCGCCGCCGCCGCCACCTGTCTCGCGCTGGGCTGGTGGCAGTGGGACCGGTACGAGTCGGCGTCCGGCACCGGACAGAACCTCGGCTATGCATTGCAGTGGCCGTTGTTCGCCGCGTTCTGCGTCTACGGCTACCGACGCTTCGTCAAACTCGAGGACCAGCAGGCCGAGATCGTCGACGCCGAGAGCACCGAGGGGTCCGACGACTCCGATGCGGCAGCGACCGCCCCCGTCGGCCCACGGCCCGAGGTGCCTGACTCCGGCCCCGGCAGGCTCGGGCGCCTGCTCGGGCGCGACTCCGCCCCAGCCGTCACCGAGATCCCGGCGGACCTGCTGCCGCAGCGCGGCGCCAACCCCGCGAACACGGCAGGTCCGGCCCCCGCCGAGCATGCAGCCTCGGACCAGCAGCTCCGTGAGTACAACGAATATCTTGCCCAGCTCGATGAGCGCTCTATGAAAGGACGCGGCCGATGACCGAAGCCGAGGACGCAACGCGCCCCGCCCCCGTCGGCGCCGAGGAGCCCGGCCCACTCGCAGCCGAAGAAAGAAAGATCCCCGGCGCACTCCTGCGCTACCGCGCGCTCGCCTGGATCACCGGCGTCTGGCTGCTGGCACTGTGTTTCGAGCTGATCGCCGCCTACGGATTCGGCGTCGAGGGTCTGAGCTGGATCGCCGTCGCCCACGGCTGGATCTACTTCGTCTACCTGCTGATGACGATGGACCTGGCGGTGCGCGTGCGATGGCCTGTTGCCCGTACCCTCGGCACTCTGATCGCGGGGACGATCCCGTTCCTGTCCTTCTATGTCGAGCACATCCGCACCAAGCAGGTCAAGGAACAGTTCGGGCTCAGCTAACTCCGGCTCAGCCGCCGCCTTCATGCCGGCGGCACCCATGCGGGGTCGCGGCCCATCCACGCCACGAGCTTCTGCGTGACGGTGGCGCCGCCCGGAACCCGCACCTCCGGCCCGAAGACGCCCGGCCCGCGCAGCACCTCCTCCGGCATCGGCTCGGCGAGCTTGTAGGAGAACGCGGCGACATCGGCGGGGATCTCCGCGTCGCGGCCCACGCTGTGCACGAGGTCCCACCCGTGCACGAACAGGTCGACCGCCGGGAACGACAGGCCCTCGCGCACCGACCGCGGACCACGCGGCGAGTCCATGACGGCATCCAGGTCCACCCCGTCGATGGCCCCGCGCGCCGGGCCCGCCAGGCCGGCCCACCACGCGTGCGGGTCGCCCTCGACGATGTCGCCGGGCCGGTCCGGGATCGACCACCCCGGTTCCTTCCCGCCTAGCAGGGCCGTGCCGAACCGCACCACGCCGCCCACGTGGCCAAGCACGTCCAGCGCCCGCCAGCCCTCGCACGGCGACGGATTCTGCCACTGGCCCGGCCCCACCGCCTCGACCGCGTCGGTGAAAAAGTGCAGCCCCCGGATGTACACCTCGTCCGCATCGATCGCCATGCCACCCAGGGTTCCACCGCGGCGCCCGGCGCGTGGGCGGAATCGGCGACACGGAACCGGAAATGCAGGCGTCCATCCTCTCCCGTCGGCGCGCCCGCAGGCCCCTACACCTCTGCGAGAGTGCGCAGGATGGGCACCAGTTGCGCCAGCGCCCGCGCCCGGTGCGAGTCGGCGTCCTTCTCCTCGGCGCTCATCTGCGCGGCCGTCCGGCCCTCTCCGGAGGGCACGAACACCGGGTCGTACCCGAAACCGTTGTCGCCGCGCGGCGCACGGGCGATCGCGCCGTGCCATTCGCCGTGCACGGCGGTTTCGTTGACCTCCGGCCCCTCCTCGCCGTCCACGTACTCGTCGGTGGGCACCACCAGCGCGCAGCAGGACACGAACGCCGCCTGGCGCCGGTCGTCCGGCACGTCCGCCAGCTGCGCCAGAAGCAGCGCCGTGTTGGCGGCGTCGTCGCCGTGCGTTCCGCTCCAGCGGGCCGAGAGGACGCCGGGCATGCCGTTCAGCGCCGCCACGGTGAGCCCCGAATCGTCGGCGATGCACGGCAGCCCCGTCGCGCGCGCGCCGTCCTGCGCCTTGACGAGCGCGTTCTCCTCGAACGTCGCCCCGGTCTCGGGGGTCTCCGGGTACCCGGCGACCTCGTCGAGCCCCACCACCTCGAGACCGGTGACACGCGCGGCCGACAGCACCCGGCGCAGTTCCATCAGCTTCTTGGGATTGCGGCTGGCCACCAGGATGCGGCGCATCAGTTGCCGAACGCCTTCTTCTTCGCCGGGGCGGCCGGCTGCGGGAGCGTCCCCGGATACGGCGCGGCGAGCGCCTCGCGCTGGATCGCGAACAGCCGCTCGCAGCCCGCCGTCGCCGAATCGAGCATCGCGTCGAGCGTGGAGCGGGCGAAGGTGGCGCCCTCGCCGGTGCCCTGCACCTCGACGAGCGTCCCCACGTCGGTGGCCACCACGTTCATGTCCACCTCGGCGCGCGAGTCCTCCTCGTAAGGCAGGTCCAGACGCACCCGGCCGTCCACCACGCCCACCGACACCGCGGCGATCGCGCACGACAGCGGCTGCGGATCCGCCAGCCGGCCCGCCGCGTCGAGGTAAGCGACCGCGTCGGCGAGGGCCACATAGGCGCCGGTGATGGACGCAGTGCGCGTGCCGCCGTCCGCCTGCAGCACGTCGCAGTCGATGGCGATGGTGTTCTCCCCCAGCGCCGACAGGTCGATGCACGCGCGCAAGGCCCGGCCCACCAGCCGGCTGATCTCGTGGGTGCGCCCGCCGACCTTGCCGCGCACCGACTCGCGGCCGCTGCGCGTGTGCGTGGACGAGGGGAGCATCGCGTACTCGGCGGTGAGCCAGCCCAGACCGGATCCGCGCCGCCACCGCGGCACGCCCTCCTCCACACTGGCCGTGCACATCACCCGTGTGCGGCCGAACTCCACCAGCACGGAGCCCGCAGGGTGGTCGGTGAAGCCACGGGTGATGGTGATGGGGCGCAGCTCGTCGTCGGCCCTGCCGTCCGTTCGCGTAGTCACAGTCACCCCCCGAGCCTAACGCCCTCGGCGGAGCGCCCCCCGGCGACGGGGCCGTCTCCCCCGACGCCGATCCGCCGGCGGTTTCCGTATGCGCCGCGGCTACCCGTGCGAGGCGAGCCGGTTCGATGCGGAGGCGGGGACGACGTCCGCGACGTAGTCCGGCGAGACGACGTCCACCGGGCCGTCGTACTCGGCGCGGGCCTCGGCGAGGACCTCCGCGCGCGGCGTCCACGGCGGGATGTGCGTGAGCAGCAGCCGCCCCACGCCCGCGCGCTGCGCGATCCGGCCGGCCTCCGTGCCGGACAGGTGCAGCCCCGGGGGCCGCAGCTCGGGCGCGTGCGTCCACGAGGCCTCGCAGAGGAAGACATCGGCTTCCCGCGCGAGTGCGACGACGTCGTCGCACATCGCCGTATCGCCGCTGTAGGCGAGGACGGCACCGTCGGCGGCGGTGATCCGCAGGCCGAAGGACTCCGGCGGATGGCACACCCGCCGCGGCTCCACGGTGAGGCGGCCGACGGTGACGGCGACGCCGTCCTCCCAGGTGTGCAGGTCGATGGTGTCGGACATGTCGTCGACCTCGCCCGCGATCTCCGCGGAGGCGACGCCCAGGCGGTGCGCGGTGTCCGCGGGCCCGTACATCAACGCCCGGCCCGCCGCGGTCCCCGGCCCGTACCGGCGCCACACGAGCAGCCCGGGAACGTCGAGGCAGTGGTCGGCATGCAGGTGGGTGAGCAGCACGACCGCCTCGCACGGGTCCGCGTGCCGCTGCAGCGCGCCCAGCACCCCGCCGCCGAAGTCGAGGACGACTGGCGGCGTGCCCTCGGCCGTGAGGAGGTACCCGGACGCAGGCGAGTCCGGTCCGGTCACGCTGCCGGAGCAACCCAAGACGGTCAACCGCATGGCGGTCATAGTGCCATGACCTCCTGCCGCACACTCATCGACCTCGTGACGATGACGCGTTCGTCACCGTCGCCGCCGCATCTGCGCACGACGTTACACGTGTGCCACGGCGGTGAGAGCGGGTCCGAGGAAGCGTCCCGCGAGCCGCGCGAACTGTTCCGGGTCACCGGTGGCCTGGAACTCCCGGCGCGGGGGTTCTCCGCCGTGCGGGCGCAGCAAGTCGTTCTCGGTCAGTACGCGCAGCACGTCCTTGGCGGTCTCCTCGGCGCTGGAGACCAGCGCCACCTCGTCGCCCATCGCCAGCTGGATGATCCCCGAGAGCAGCGGGTAGTGGGTGCACCCCAGCACCAGCGTGTCCACGTCGGCCTCCTGCAGCGGTGCCAGGTAGGACTGTGCGAGCCCCAGCACCTGGCGTCCGCTGGTGATGCCGCGTTCGACGAAGTCGACGAAGCGCGGGCAGGCCACGGAGGTGATGACGGCGTCGCGCGCGGCGGCGAAGCTGTCCTCGTAGGCGCGCGAGGAGATGGTCGCCGCCGTGCCGATCACGCCGATCCGGCCCGTATGCGTGGTGGCGACGGCGCGGCGCACGGCGGGCAGCACGACCTCGACCACCGGCACCGGATAGCGCTCGCGGGCGTCGCGCAGGCACGCCGCCGAGGCCGTGTTGCATGCGATGACGAGCGCCTTCACCCCGCGGTCGACGAGATCGTCGGCCACCGCCAGGGCGTGCCGGCGCACCTCGGGGATCGTCAGCGGCCCGTACGGCCCGTGGGCCGTGTCGCCGACGTAGCGGATGTGCTCGTCGGGAAGCTGGTCGATGATCGCCCGGGCCACGGTCAATCCGCCGACCCCGGAGTCGAACACCCCGATCGCGCCCTCGTCGCCGTCTGCCACCGCGCCCGGTCCTGCTGTGCTCACTCCCCGATCTTCCCCTGCGCGGTGCGCGCGGCACCGCGCGGGCCGCGGCCCAGCAGCCACGCCGCCACGAACCCGCCGACCGCGCCGGACAGGTGGCCCAGCCACGACACGTGCGGCGACGACGGCAGCACGCCCCACAGCAGCGAGCCGTAGGCGACGAGGATGAGCACGCCGACGACGATGTCGGCCCAGTGCCGGGTGAACACCCCGCGCGCCAGCAGGTAGACGAGCCAGCCGAACACGATCACCGACGCTCCGGCGACCTCCGTGCCGGCGGCGCCGAACAGCCACACCCCCGCGCCGCCGATCACCCACACGATCGCGGTCACGGCGGCGGCCCGTCCCACCCCGGACAGCGCCAGCACGTAGCCCAGCACCAGCAGCGGCAGCGTGTTGGCCAGCAGGTGCGGCCAGCCGAAGTGCAGCAGCGGCGCGAAGACGATCCCCCAGAGCCCGTCCACGGTGCGCGGCTCGATGCCCAGACTGTCGAGGCGGCCGCCCATGATCCAGTCGATCAGCTCCAGGAGGTAGAGCACCGCGACGAAACCGCCCACCGCGACGCCCGCGGACTTCCAGCGTGGCATCGGTGCCGGGGCCCGCCCGCCGGCGCCCGGCACTGCGGGCGGCGGGGAGCTCACCCGATCACCGCGCGGTAGGAGGGGATGCCGGCCACCGATTCGGCGGCGAGCACGGCGTGCACCACGGCGCGCTCGACGCAGTCCGCGGCCGGGCCGCACAGCGCCGTCAGCAGCGCCAGGTCCCCCGGCATCTCCGCGGGCGCCGGCGGGACCGCGCGCCGCCGGATCCGGAGCGCCGGCCGCCTCGTGCATGCCGGTGGCGACGGCGAAGAGCGTGTCGCCGTCCAGCGGCGAGTGCGCCGGGCGGATCGCCCGCGCCAGCCCGTCGTGTGCGACGGCGGCGAGCCTGCGGCACCCTGCCGGAGTCAGGGGGCGTCCGTGGCGACGACGCCGATGGTCGTGTTGAGCACCGTGCCCTTCGCCGCCAGCCCGGCGACGCGGGCGCGGACCTCGGGCCCCGGGTCGCGGCGCAGCCCGGCGAACTCGCCGGCCAGTTCGGCTCCCGTGCCCCACGGCACGCCGGCCGGATCGACGACGCTGCCGACCGGGTTGGCCACCACGAGCGCGCCCACGGTCACGCCGTCGGCCGGTCCGCCGTCGATCACCGCGCTGGCCGACCCGATGCCGCCCTTGAGTCCCCCGGCCCGCGCGCCGACGCCCGCGCCCACGCACCCGGCCGCGTCACCGCCGACGGTGGCGATCGCCGCCGCGCCGGGAGAATCCACCGCACCCGGCCCGCCCTCCGTCGCCCCGCCCGCCGGGGGCGAGTCCGCCGACGCGGCCGCCGCGGCCGCGTATCCGAAGGCGGCGTCCGGACGGTTGTGCCAGCCGCCCACGGGAAGATCGAAGATCACCGCGGCGGGCACGATGGGCACGACCTTGCCGGCGCCGCCCATCGGGATGCCCACGCCCTCGTCCTCCAGGCGGCGCATGACGCCGTCGGCGGCGGCCAGACCGAAAGCGCTGCCGCCGGTGAGCAGGATCGCGTGCGCCCGCTGCACGGTGTGCGCCGGGTCCAGCAGGTCGGTCTCACGGGTTCCCGGTCCCCCGCCGCGCACATCCACCGCCGCCACCGCGCCGCCGGGCGGCATGCGCACCACCGTGCACCCGGTGGCCCAGCCTTCGCCGTCCGACGACCCGTCCGCCGCGCCGACGGTGACGCCCGCGTCCAGCCGGTGGGCGTGCCCCACGCGGATGCCCGGGACGTCGATGAGCGCGTTGGCAGCGCCGGGCATGGCGCCGGTTCCCGTCACTGCATCATCACCTGCACCAGGCTGTCCTGCACCCACGTGGCCCAGTGGTAGATGTCCAGCTCACCGGCGCGCGGGTCGTCGTCGGGCAATTGCTCGGGGGTGTCCGCGTCGATGCCCAGCGCCGCACCCAGCGCCAGCCGCACGTCGTTGAGCGCGGTCACCCAGGAATCGGCCTGCTCCGGCGTCAGCGTGACCCGGCCGCCGCCCTGTGGCAACGACGCGAGCATCTCCCGCGCCACCCGCCGCTTCTCCGCGATGATGTCCAACTCGTGCAGGCTGCGCAGCGCGCCGTTGAGGTCCGCGCCCTCCACCGGGTCGGCCCCTTTGTCGTGCTCGGGCCGGTGGAAGTCCGGCAGCAGGCGGGCCAGGACCGGGTCGCTGGGCGCTTCGTTGCTGCCCGACTGCATACCGGTGAGCGCGGCGAGGTCGTCCTGCGGTGTCTCCTGTTCCCGCGCGTCGAGCATCCCCACCACCGACGTCACCATCGAGCGGAGCACCGCCGCCTCGTGGTCGCTGATGTCGGATCGGAACCGCACGCCCCCCAGCGAATGCTTCCTCGTCCACTCACGCACTTGGGTTCCCGACTCCGATCAGTTCGTATCGCGGATCAGCCCGCCCAGCTTATTCGCCCCGTTGCTCATTCGCCCCGTTGCATCGTCGCCCATAAACCGGCGGCGTGCAGGCGACGGACGTCGTTCTCCATCTTGTCGCGGCCGCCGGAGCTGACAACCGCCTTGCCCTCGTTGTGCACCTTCATCATCAGCTCGTTCGCCTTCTCCTTGCTGTAGCCGAACAGCTTCTGGAAGACGAACGCCACATAGTGCATGAGGTTCACCGGATCGTCCCACACGATGGTCACCCAGGGTTGGTCGATCTCCTCGAGCTCGTCGAGTTCCTCGTCCACCTGCGGTTCCGCGACGGGTGCGCTGGGCATCGGTGCAGCCATGCCCCAAGGGTACGGCGCGCCACCGCCCCGGGCTACGGGCCCGCCGAACCCGTGGGACCGTGGCCTGCGCCCCTCCACACCTCTTCGCGACCGGATTCTGGCGCGCCGCGCGCCGGGGGCCTTAGGTTGAGGGGGTGACCCCGTCTTCCGCCCCCGCCGCGCATGCGGACAGCACCGCGCTGCTCACGGACATGTACGAGCTGACCATGCTCCGCGCCGCGCTCGCGGACGGGACGGCGCACCGGCGCTGCGCCTTCGAGGTGTTCGCCCGGCGGCTTCCCGACGGACGGCGCTACGGGATCGTCGGCGGCACCGGACGCCTGCTCGACGCGCTGGCGCACTTCCGTTTCGGCGACGCCGAGCTGGAGCCGCTGCGCGGGGTCCTCGACACCCGCACCCTTGAATGGCTCGAGGGGTTCCGGTTCTCCGGCGACATCGACGGCTACCGGGAGGGCGAGCTGTATTTCCCGGGGTCGCCGATCCTGTCGGTGCGCGGCACGTTCGCCGAGTGCGTCGTGCTGGAGACGCTGGTGCTGTCGATACTCAACCACGATTCGGCCATCGTCTCGGCGGCCGCGCGCATGGCCCACGCGGCGGGTTCGCGCACCTTGATCGAGATGGGGTCGCGACGCACGCACGAGCAGGCCGCGGTGGCCGCCGCGCGCGCCGCCTACGTGGGCGGCTTCGACACCACCTCCAACCTCGAGGCCGTGCGCCGCCACGGCATCCCCGGCGCCGGGACCAGCGCGCACGCGTTCACCCTGCTGCACACCACAGGGGAAGGGCCGGACGAGTCGGCAGCCTTCCGCGCGCAGGTGGCGGCCTTGGGCACCGGGACCACCCTGCTGGTGGACACCTACGACATCGCCGAGGGCGTCCGGCGGGCGATCGCAGTGGCGGGCACCGGGCTGGGCGCCGTGCGCATCGACTCGGGCGACCTGGGCGAGATGGCCCGGCAGGTGCGCACCCAGCTCGACGGTCTCGGCGCCACCGGCACGAAGATCGTCGTCTCCGGCGACCTCGACGAGTACGGGATCGCCGCCCTGCGCGCCGAACCCGTCGACGCCTACGGGGTGGGCACGTCGCTGGTCACCGGCTCGGGCGCCCCCACCGCCGGCATGGTGTACAAGCTCGTCGAGGTCGACGGCGTCCCCGTCGCCAAGCGCAGCACGGACAAGACCTCGCGCGGCGGCGCCAAGCGGGCCGTGCGCGCCGTGCGCCCCACCGGCACGATCGTCGAGGAGATCGTCTACCGGGCCGGCGCCGGCTTCTCCGACCCGCACGACGCCGGAGACCTCGCGGGGCCGGGCCTGCACGCCGAGCACCTGCTGCGGCCGCTGGTGCGCGGAGGTGCGCCGGCGCCCGGGTTCGCCGGAATCGACGGTGCACGCGCCCTGGTGGCGGACCGGCTCACAGGCCTGCCGTGGGAGGGTCTGCGGCTCACGCACGGTCTGCCCGCGGTGACGACCCGGTTTCTGCCCTGACCACGGCCGCCGGAATCGGGTTCCGCCCGGTCGGTGGACTGCACTCCGGCCCGCGCGCACAGTGGAGGCATACCCGCAGGCGAAGGAGCACCGCATGACCGCCGACACCCGGGCCACGCCCGCAACGCGCCGCGAGCACCGGTCCCTGATCATCGTCGACGTCCAGAACGACTTCTGCGAGGGCGGCACACTGGCGGTGCCGGGCGGGGCGGCGGTCGCCGCATCGATCCGCCGATACTTGACGGAACACCGCCCCGAGTACTCCGCCGTCGTCGCCACCCGCGATCACCACATCGACCCCGGCCGGCACTTCGCCGCCGCCGGCACGGAACCGGACTACGTCACCACCTGGCCGGTCCACTGCCGCGCCCACACGCCCGGTGCCGATCCGCACCCGGAGCTCGGCGATCCCCCGCTCGACGCCGTCTTCTACTCGGGCCAGTACGACGACGGCTACTCCGGCTTCGACGGCACCACCGATGCCGATCTGGACGGAGACGACGGCGTTGCGCTCGGCGACTGGCTGCGCGGGCGCGGCATCGACACCGTCGACGTCGTCGGGATCGCGACGGACCACTGCGTGCGCGCGACCGCTCTGGACGCCGCGGCGGCGGGATTCCCCACGCGCGTCCTGCTCGAGCACACCGCGGGCGTCGCGGCGGACACCGTGACGGCGGCGCTCGAGCAGATGCGCGCTGCGGGCGTGGAACTGGTGGGCACGGTCCCAGGGCGATGACCTGGTGATGAGGCTCCGACGGGGACCGCCGCCGCCCCGGAACGCCGTTGTACAGCACGTTCGGGTGATTCGCGCGCATCTCTTCCAGGACGGATACCCGTGGACCGGCCGTTACCGGACAGTCGACATGTCCACAGGGGTCCCGAGTCACGTGTAGAGCCGGCAGCTTGGAATCAGGGGTCCATGCTCAGCAGCTCCGACCTGGGCGTCTACGTGCCGCGCCCGGAATACTTGCTCCCGGTGTTCCGTGAGTTCACGATACCGCGGCCATGTGCATCGGAGAGTCCTGCGCGGCCGCGTGAGGGCGGGAGAAGGGACCGACGACCAGCATCGGGCGACCCCGGCGTGAACGGATAGGCTCGGGTGATGCCGCAGCCTGCCGTCGACGCCGACACCAGTGGCACCGACGCCACTGCCACAGATTCCCCTGCCACCGCCGCCACCGGCACCGCGGAGGCGGCACCCGACGGGACCGTTCCGGCAACGGTCGCAGGCCTGCTCGACCTCGCCGTCGCGTCGGTCGGCGGAGCCCGGCGGCCCGGGCAGATCCGAATGGCGTCGGCCGTGGAACACGCCATCGACACCGGCGAGCACCTGGCCGTGCAGGCGGGCACCGGTACCGGAAAGTCGTTGGCCTACCTGGTCCCGGCGGTGGTGCACGCGGTCCGCACCGGCCGCACGGTGGTGGTCTCCACCGCGACCATCGCACTGCAGCGTCAGCTGGTGGAGCGCGATCTGCCGCGCCTCGCCGACGCCCTGGCGCCCGCGCTGCCCCGGCGCCCCGAGTTCGCCATCCTCAAGGGCCGCGGCAACTACCTGTGCCTCAACAAGCTGTCGTCGGGCGCGGCGGACGAACAGCCGGACGAGGAGCTGTTCGACCCGTTCGCCGTCTCCCGCTTGGGCCGCGAGGTCAAGCGGCTGCGGGAATGGTCCGACGAGACCGACACGGGCGACCGCGACGACCTGGCCCCCGGCGTCACCGATATGGCCTGGCGACAGGCCAGCGTCGGCGCGCGCGAATGCCTGGGCGCGTCGCGCTGCCCGCACGGCTCCGACTGCTTCGCCGAGCGCGCGCGTGCCGCCGCGGGCGGGGCCGACGTCGTCGTCACGAATCACGCGCTGCTGGCGATCGACGCCATCACCGGCGTCCCGGTGCTGCCTGAGCACGATGTGGTGATCATCGACGAGGCGCATGAGCTGGTGGACCGCGTCACCGGGGTGGCGACCGCCGAGCTCACCGGGCCCGCCGTGGCGGCCGCGGTCAAGCGGTGCGCGCGCCTGATCGAGGAGCAGGATTCCGACCGGCTGCAGGAGGCCGGGGAGAACCTGGCCGCCGCCCTGTCCGACTGCCCCGAGGGCGCGTGGCAGCGCGTGCCGGGCGCGGCGGGGTCCGCGCTCGCCGCGTTGCGTGACGCCGCGTGGGCGGCGCGCACCGCGATCGGCCCCGTCAAGCAGGGGATGACGGCGTCGGACCCCGAGGCGGCCGCAGCCCGCACCGCCGCGCTGGGCCAGCTGGACGAGCTGCACGACACCGCCGTGCGCGTGCTCGGCGCGTTCGACGATCCGGATCCGGCCCGGCGGCGGGACGTGGTGTGGCTGGCCGACGAGGAACGCCGGGGGCACGTGGTGCGCGTGGCGCCGCTGTCCGTGGCCGGGATGCTGCGCGCCCGGTTGTTCGGTGAGGCGACGACCATCCTCACTTCCGCCACTCTCACGGTGGGCGGATCCTTCGACGGCCTGGCCATCGACTGGGGCCTGCCTCCGGCCGCCCAGTCCCCCGCCGTCCGCACGATCGACCCGGATCTTGCCACGGGCAAGGAGGCGCCCGCGGACACGCCCGATTCCGAGCGAGCCGCCGCCGTCCGGTGGAGTTCGCTCGACGTCGGCTCGCCGTTCGATCACGCACGGGCCGGCATCCTCTACGTGGCCGCGCACCTGCCGCCGCCGGGACGCGACGGGCAGTCGACGGCGCTCCTCGACGAGATCGCCGGCCTCGTCTCCTCGGCCGGGGGTCGCACCCTCGGCCTGTTCTCGTCCATGCGCGCCGCCCGCGCCGCGGCGGAGGCGATGCGCGAACGGCTCGACACACCGGTGCTCTGCCAGGGCGAGGACTCCACCGGGCAACTGGTGCGCAGGTTCGCCGACGATCCGGCCACGTCGCTGTTCGGCACGCTCTCACTGTGGCAGGGGGTGGACGTGCCCGGTCCGTCGCTGTCGCTGGTGCTCATCGACCGCATCCCGTTCCCGCGGCCGGACGACCCGCTGCTGGGCGCCCGCCAGCGGGCCGTCGAATCGCGCGGCGGCAACGGGTTCATGGCCATCGCCGCCAACCATGCGGCGCTGCTGCTGGCACAGGGCGTCGGCCGCCTGTTGCGCAGCACCACCGACCGCGGTGTCGTCGCAGTCCTCGACTCGCGCCTGGCCACGGCGCGCTACGGCGGCTATTTGCGCGCGTCTCTGCCGCCGTTCTGGGAAACCAAGGACGGCGACGCGGTGCGCGGCGCGTTGACACGGCTCGGCGCCGGCTGACCGAGGCCCCCTACGGCAGGCCGTGCAGCTCGGCGATCACCGTCATCGACCCCGGCGCCACCTCGGTGAAGCCTGCGTCGCGCACCGCCACGGCCTCCCCTGCGCGCACCTGCTCTTGCAGCCGCGCCCACTGCTCCGGAGCCGCGTCGCGGACGCTGCAGGCGTAGTCGCGCCGCGCCCAGTTCCGCACCTGCTCGAAGGTCATGGCGCCCGCGAGGAGCATGGCCGCATGTCCCGCCTGCGCCGCCGCCTTGCCGGTGGACATGCCCAGCGCTGCGTCGATCCAGATGACGGGCAGCTTGGCGGCGGGCTCGCCCGGGTCGTCCTCGGGCAGGTCCGTGCCGCTGATCTGCAGCTTCTTCACCCGCGGGTCCAGCTGGCCGACGGGCCCGGGAACCAGTGCCCGCGCCTCGGCTCCCCCGCACGCCGCGGTGATCCCCGGGAGCGCCTGCACGTCCTCCCACTGCTTGCCGCGGGCGCGTCGCGTCACCTTGCGGATGCGCGCGCCCACCCAGGCGTGCACGGCCGAGCCCCACTCGCCGCCCGGCCCGCTCCGCTCGTCCAGGCACAGTGCGACCGCGACGGTGGCGGCGGCCGCGAGCAGTTCGCTGCGCGCCGGAGGGTCGCGCTTCTCGATGCGCAGCACCACCTGCATCGCCAGGACGTCCGCGGGGTCCGCCGGGTCGGCCGCCGAGCCGTGGCCGCGGGCGAGCACCCCGTGGCGGGCCTCGAAGGTGTTGGTCAGGACGGCCTGGTGCGCCTCGTGCGACGAGGGCGCGTTCTCGCCCGCATCACCACCGCGCAGCCACCGCCATGCCTTTTGCACCACCGAGCGTCCGCCGCCCGCATCCGTCCCCGTCACGCGTCATCCCTCCCGTGCTCCGCCTTCAGGTCAGTCTTCGATCGGCACCCGGCGCACGAGGCCGTCCACCGCGTCCGCCGCCTCCACCTCGTCCCGGGTGACCCCCAGGATGAACAGCACCGCGTCGAGGAACGGGTAGTTGAGCGACGCGTCCGCCACCTCCTGCAGCGCGGGCTTGCCGTTGAAGGCGATGCCGAGCCCCGCGGTGGTGAGCATGTCGATGTCGTTGGCCCCGTCGCCGACGGCCACGGTCTGCTCCAGCGACACACCCGCGCCCTCGGCGAACCGACGCAGCGCCACGGCCTTCTCGGCGCGGTCGACCACCGTGCCCACCACGCGCCCGGTGAGCCTGCCATCGACGATCTCCAGTTCGTTGGCGAGCGCGAAGTCCAGCTCGAGCTCGCGCGCCAGGCCCGCGATCACCTGCGTGAAACCACCGGACACCACGCCGCAGCGGTATCCGATGCGTTTGAGGGTGCGGATGGTGGTGCGCGCACCCGGCGTGAGTTGGATGGCCGCACCCACCTCTTCGACCACGGACGACGGAAGCCCCTTCAGCACGGCGACCCGCCGGTGCAGCGACTCGGCGAAGTCGATCTCGCCGCGCATCGCCGACTCGGTGACCGCCCGCACCTCGGCCTCCTTGCCGGCGTGGGCGGCGAGCATCTCGATGACCTCGCCCTGGATCAACGTCGAATCCACGTCGAACACGATGAGCCGCTTGGAACGCCGCGCCAGCCCACCGCGGTCCACCGCGACATCGACGTCCTGCGTGGCCGCGGCCTCCGCGACCGCCGCGCGCAGGGCGGCGTCCTCACGGACGCTGCGGCCCGGCGTGGAGACCTGCAACTCGAGCCCGGTCACGGGGTAGTCGGCGATCCCCCGGATCGCATCGATGTTCGCGTCGCAATCGGCGATGGCATGCGCGATGGCCTGGAACGCGCTGGCGGTCACGGGACGCCCCAGCACCACGATGGCATGGGTGGACACCTCGTGGCCGCGCGCCGGGTCCACGCCCAGCGCCACGTCCACGGTCATCCCGATATCGACCGCCGCCCGTTCGAGGTCGCCGCGCAGTGGCGCCGACTCGGCCGGCGCGGCCACCAGCACCCCCAGCGTGAGCCGGCCCCGGATGACGACCTGTTCGACGTCGAGAAGGCTCGCGTTGTGCGCAGACAGTACAGAGAACACCGCGGACGACACGCCCGGCCTGTCCGGGCCGGTCACCGTGACCAGCAGAGTGGAATCCGTTTCGGTCACCGACCGGAACCTCCTTACGCGCTCGCGTGCCCGGAAGAGGCACCGGCAGCAATCTCATCACGGACTGCGCGGCGACGAGGCGGCAACCCTCCCCGCTCGTGCCGCAGACTACATCCGGCAGCGCCGCCCCTGCCCCGATTGCGGCCCGGCTGACCGGCCCCGTCGACCCGGATCCGCGAATGCTGATCAGGAAAGACGAGGGCGGCCCCTCCCCGGCATGGGGAGGGGCCGCCCTCGTCGGCCGGGCCCGCGGTGCACCGCGCGGTGGCGGTGCACCGGGTGCCGGCTACTTGTCGCGTTCCAGTGTGGCGGTGCCGCCGCCGTGGCCGACGCCGACGAGCTCGTCGTCGTGGGCCCCGGAGCCCGGCCCCACGTGCGCCTCAGCACGCATGCGCTCGACCATGTGCGGGTAGTGCAGCTCGAAGGCGGGACGCTCCGAACGGATGCGCGGCAGCTCGGTGAAGTTGTGCCGCGGCGGCGGGCAGGACGTGGCCCACTCGAGCGAGTTGCCGTAACCCCACGGGTCGTCCACGGTGACGACCTCGCCGTACCGGTAGCTCTTGAACACGTTCCACAGGAACGGCAGCGTCGAGGCGCCGAGCACGAACGCGAAGATCGTCGACACCGTGTTCAGCGTGGTGAACCCGTCGCTGGCCAGGTAGTCCACGTAGCGGCGCGGCATGCCCTCGTTGCCCAGGTAGTGCTGCACCAGGAACGTGCCGTGGAAGCCGACGAACGTCGCCCAGAAGTGCCACTTGCCCAACCGCTCGTCGAGCATGCGGCCCGTCATCTTGGGGAACCAGAAGTAGATGCCCGCATAGGTGGCGAACACGATGGTGCCGAACAGCACGTAGTGGAAGTGCGCGACGACGAAGTACGTGTCGGTCACGTGGAAGTCCAGCGGCGGGCTCGCCAGGATGACGCCCGTCAGGCCGCCGAACAGGAACGTGATGATGAAGCCCACCGAGAACAGCATGGGTGTCTCGAACGTCAACTGGCCGCGCCACATCGTGCCGATCCAGTTGAAGAACTTGATGCCCGTGGGCACGGCGATCATGAAGCTCAGCAGCGAGAAGAACGGCAGCAGCACCGAGCCGGTGGCGAACATGTGGTGCGCCCACACGGCCATGGACAGCCCGCCGATGGAGATCGTGGCGTAGATCAGGCCGACGTAGCCGAAGCACGGCTTGCGGGAGAACACCGGGAAGATCTCGGAGACGATGCCGAAGAACGGTAGCGCCACCACGTAGACCTCCGGGTGACCGAAGAACCAGAACAAATGCTGGTACAAGATCACGCCGCCGTTGGCCGGGTCGTAGATGTTGGCGTTGAAGTGCCGGTCGATGATGAGCCCCAGCAGCGCCGCCGCGAGCAGCGGGAAGATGAGCAGCACGAGGAGGATCGAGGTGACGAGGATGTTCCAGGTGAAGATGGGCATCCGGAACATCGTCATACCCGGCGCACGGAGGGTGACCACTGTGGTGATCATGTTGACGCCGCCGAGGATGGTGCCCAGCCCGGAGAGCACCAGGCCCATGATCCACAGGTCCGCGCCGGCGCCCGGGGAGTACATCGAGTCCGACAGCGGCGTGTAGGCGAACCAGCCGAAGTCCGCCGCGCCGCCGGGGGTGATGAACCCGGCCAGGGTGATCAGCCCGCCGAACAGGTACATCCAGTACGCCATGGCGTTCAGGCGCGGGAAGGCGACGTCCGGGGCGCCGATCTGCAGCGGCAGGATGTAGTTGGCGAAGCCGAACACGATGGGCGTCGCGTACAGCAGCAGCATGATCGTGCCGTGCATGGTGAACAGCTGGTTGAACTGCTCGTTGGACAGGAACTGCTGTTCCGGCCGCGCCAGCTCGCCACGCATCAGCAGGGCCATCAGGCCGCCGACCATGAAGAAGGAGAAAGACGTGACCATGTAGAGGATGCCGATCGTCTTGTGATCGGTGGTGGTCACCATCTTGTAGATGAAGGAGCCCTTCAGCCCCTTGCTCGGCGGATACGGCCGAGTAAGGGTTGGCTTAGGCGCTACGGCTGTCAACTGCTCCTCCTGACTAGGCATCCCGGGCACGACGATTGAGTGCCCAGAGAACGTCAAACGGCTTGCGCTTGCACTGATCCTAAACCCTAAACCACCCCACACTCGACCGGGTCCTACAGTTCGTCGTATTCACGGGCTCCGACGCAGGTCATCGCGCACGGCGGCGCCTGCTCCCACCGGCCCGCGAGCGCCTCGGGAACGGCGCAGGACGGCGATGGCCCGGGGCGGGCGCGCACGGCGCCTCCGGCGGCGTGCGGCGGCGTGCTGGACGGAATTCGACAGTGTTCTGAGCGGACCTCGACAGTGTTACTGTCGGGCGTCATGGTTCCAGCCCCGCGCCGCACCGCGCCCCGTCACCGCATCCGCGGCGGAGCCGTCTCCCCCGCCCGCGTGCTCATCACCCTCGCCGTCGCCGGCCTCGCGTCGGCGGGATGCGCGAGCATGTCGACGACGCCCGTCGACAGCGACGGCGTCCCACGCAGCACCACCCGCATCGTCGGCGCGCCCGTGCTCGGCGTGGACCGCGAGCCCGGCGAGGCCTGCGGCCCGGAAGCGCCTCTGGACCCGGGGGCGTCCCCTTCCCTCGACGCCGAGCGGATCGTCGCGGTCGGGTATTCGGCGCTCGACACGCTGTGCGCGCTGGGCCTGCAGGACCGCGTGGTGGCCGTCGCCGCACCTGCCGGCACCGCCCCGCTCCGCTACCTGGGCGGGTGGGCGGCGCGCGCGCCCGCCGCCGGGACTGCGGAGGCGCCCGACGGGTCCGCGGTCCAGGCGGCCCGTCCCGACCTGATCCTCGTCGACCAGCAAGACGCCGCCGACCGGCAGGACGCTGCCGACGCCGGCTCATCCCGTACACGCACCGTGACCGTCCCGACCGCCGGCCCGTGGGAGGCCACGGTCGAGTCGGTCGCGGAGGCGGTGGGCCGCGGAGCCGCGGCGCGCGCGATGATCGGCCGCTTCACGGACACGGCGGCGACCACCGGCCACGACATCGCCGCCGCCCAGACGCAGGTCTCGCTGGCCCGGTTCACCGCCGACTCGCTGAGCATCCTCGGCCCCTCGTCCTTTGCCGGGCAGGTATTGCAGCAGATCGGCGTACACCGTCCCCCCGCGCAGCGTTTCAGCTCGCCGTCCGTGCGCCCGGTGCAAGGAGACGACCTGGCGGCGTTGGAGGGCGACGTGCTGTTCCTGTCGTTCGCGGGGAAGGACAGCGGCGATGCCGACGCCGGCGGCGACACCCCCGCCCTGCGGCACGGTGAAGAGGTGATGGACTCGGACGCTTGGACGTCGATCGCGGTGACCGAGAACAGGACGTTCACCGTGGACGACGGCGCGTGGGCGCGGGGGCGGGGCCTCGTCGCCGCCCGCGAGATCCTCGACGACGTCCGCGGGTCGCTCAACGCGTACGGCTGAGCCCCGGGGCGGCAGCGTCGCGGGTCACACCGGGGAAATTAGGGCTGGCTTACCTCAGTCGGTCGTCCAATGCCATGATGCTGTCATGGTGATGTCAACTCATGGAAAGTCCGCGGGCGCCGGGGGCCGTCGGGCCGCGCGCGCCGCCGCGAGCACACTGCTCGCCGCCGCCGTGGCCGCAGCACCGGCCATCATTCCCGCGACCGCCGTCGCCGCGCCGCCACCCCCTGCGCAGCAGTCCGTCGAACAGCCGGTCATCGCGGTCTTCGCCGCCGACGGAACGACGCCCCTGGGCGACACCACCGTCCAGTCCGGCGACACCATCGTCGTCAAGGGCCACGGCTTCGACCCGAGGGCGAACACCCAAGGGCTTCCCCTGCCCGTGCTGCCCGGCACCCCGCACGGCGTGTTCGTGGCATTCGGGGCCTTCGCCCCGCAGTGGCGCCCGTCGCAGGGTGCACCGTCCGATGCGCGCGACGGGCAGAACCGCTCGGCCACCGCGTGGGTGATGACCGACGAGGCACTCGCCGCCGTGCCCGACGCGCCGTTCGACCTTCGCCGCACCATCCGGCAGCAGTGGGTGCCGATGGACGACGACGGTTCCTTCACCGCGCGCCTCACCGTCACCCCGCCCGCCACGGTCCCGGACGGCGCCCGGTACGGGGTGTACAGCTACGCCGCGGCCGGGGCGGTGAACGCCGCGGAAGAGCTCTTCGTGCCCGTGAGCTTCGACCCGGCCCCCGGTCCGAACACCCCGGTGCCGCCGGAGCCGGATCTGGTGTGGGGCTTCGCCCCCGGGTTCGACGGCCTCGTCACGGACACCCTGATGGGTGCGACCGACGGGGACGACGGTGCCGCCGTGCGTGACGACGGGCGCTGGACGTTCCGGTCCGCAGGCGCCGACATCGACCCCGCCACCGGGTTCGGCACCGTGCGGTACGAGGGCACCGTGGTGCTGTCGACAAAGTTCCACCTGCTCGAGATCGCCGTGTCCGACCCGTGGATCGAGTTCACCCCGGACGGCACCTGGCTGTCCGCCGAGACCTCGACGGGCGCGATGGTGGGGACCGACTCCATGAGCCGCGTCCGGCTCGCCCGACTGGACCTGCCGGCCGACGCCGAGCGGCGGTCCGTCGAGGACGTGAGCGGCACCTTCACCGTGCCTACGGGCCAGCCGGACATCCTGCTCCCCTACTCGGGGCAGCCGATAGCACCGTTGGACTTCACCTACTGAGGCGACGCGCCCGCTCCGGCACGGCAGCTCAGGCCCGGCGCCTCAGGCTTCGACGGGCCGGAGCGGGTGCAGCGCGGGGGACCCGGCGAGGTGTTCACGCAGCGCCGAGGCCGCGAACTTGAGGTTCAGCCCCCGCATGTGGGCGTCCAACGCGCCCTCGTCCGCCCACGTCTCGATGGTGACGAAGGTACCCGGCGCGGCCGTCGAGGCGAACACCTCATAGGACACGCAGCCGTTCTCCGCGCGGCTCTTGCCTGCGAGCCCGGTGAGCACGCGCTCCACCTCCGCCCCCGCGCCGTCCTTCGCCTCCATCGTGGCCACGACCTTCACCTGCGGCATATGCCGTCCTCCTTCGTCGTCAACAAGATCCATCAACCCATCGCCGCGCGCGTGATCGGCGGGGCGTCGCCGATTGTCAGCCGTCGTCCACCGTCAGGCCGAAGTCGCGCGCGTGCTCGAGCAGGGACTGCGCGCGTGCCAGGCGGGGCCGGTCGCTTCCGTCGGTGATGCGGCTGCCGTCCGCCCCCAGCCGCGCGATGAGCTCCCGGGCTTTGGCTATCTCGTCGGCACCGGGGCTCAGGTGGGAGTTGATCGCGGCGGTCTGCGCAGGGTGCAGCGCCAGCTTGCCGGTCATGCCCATGTCCGCGGTGACCGCGGTGTCGCGGGCCAGCACCTCCGGGTCGGCGTCCATCGTGGGGCCGTCGATGGGCGGCGCGCAGCCGGCGAGATGGCTGGCCAGCACCAGCTGAGAACGCACGTACGCGAGCGCGAGCGCCCCGCCGCCGATGCCGGTGTCGCGCCGGAAGTCGTTGAGGCCGAACGCGAGCCGGACGACGGCGGGAACGGCCGCGATCTGCTTGGCCGACTCCAGCCCGGCCGCCGATTCGATGAGGGGGACGACGGGCACGCCGGCGCCCAGTTGCGCGGCCGTGCGGTCGACGTCGCGCGGCGTGGAGCTCTCGGCCAGCACCACGCCCGCCAGCCCCGGCCGGCCGCGCAGCGCGTCGACGTCGTCTCGCCAGTGCGTCGTGGTGACGGCGTTGATCCGCACCCACGATGGTCCCGACTGGAGCCGGCGGACGACGTCGTCGCGCGCGGAGTCCTTGGCGTGCTCGGGCGTGCCGTCCTCGAGGTCGAGGATCACCGCGTCGGCAGACGAAGCTTCCGCCGCCGCGATCCCGTCCGCGTCGCACGCCGGCACCAGGAGCCACGAACGCGCGAGGGCCGACGGAATCGTGCTGCGCCCGCCCACCGGTCCGGTCATGCGTTGCACGTTATCCGACTGCGCCGGGCCGGTGGGCCGATTCGCACGGGGCGACCGGCGCCGCTAGAAGTCCCAGTCCTCGTCCTCGGTGTTGACCGCCTTGCCGATGACGTAGCTCGAGCCGGATCCGGAGAAGAAGTCGTGGTTCTCGTCGGCGTTCGGGGACAGTGCCGAGAGGATCGCCGGGTTCACATCGGTCTCGTCCTTGGGGAACAGCCCCTCGTAGCCCAGGTTCATCAGCGCCTTGTTGGCGTTGTAGCGCAGGAACTTCTTGACGTCCTCGGTGAGGCCCACCTCGTCGTAGAGGTCCTGGGTGTACTCGACCTCGTTCTCGTAGAGCTCGAAGAGCAGCTCGAAGGTGTAGTTCTTCACCTCCTCGCGCTCCGCCTCGGTGAGCTTCTCGAGGCCCTTTTGGAACTTGTAGCCGATGTAGTAGCCGTGCACCGCCTCGTCGCGGATGATCAGCCGGATCACGTCCGCGGTGTTGGTGAGCTTGGCGTGGCTGGACCAGTACATGGGCAGGTAGAAGCCCGAGTAGAACAGGAACGACTCGAGCAGTGTGGAGGCCACCTTGCGCTTGAGCGGCTCGTCGCCCCGGTAGTAGTCGAGGACGATACGCGCCTTGTTCTGCAGGTTCGCGTTCTCCTCCGACCAGCGGAAGGCCTCGTCGATCTGCGGGGTGGAGCACAGCGTGGAGAAGATCGTCGAGTAGCTCTTGGCGTGCACCGACTCCATGAACGCGATGTTGGTGTACACCGCCTCCTCGTGCGGGGTGATCGCATCGGGGATCAGGCTCACCGCACCCACCGTGCCCTGGATGGTGTCCAGCAGCGTCAGCCCGGTGAACACGCGCGTGGTGAGCTGCTGCTCGTACTCGGTCAGCGTGGCCCACGACGGGATGTCGTTGGAGACCGGCACCTTCTCCGGCAGCCAGAAGTTGCCGGTGAGGCGATCCCACACCTCGGCGTCCTTCTCATCGGGCACGCGGTTCCAGTTGATCGCCGAGACGCGGTCGATCAGCTTGACCCGCTGCCCGTCCGCCGGGCTGTGGGCTGTGGGTGCGGACATGTTCAACTCCTGCTTCTCTCTTGCCTGTACTGCTTCTATTGTCTGCGGGATGCCATCGACCGGTCGACCCGGCGGATGTACGCCACCATGAGACGCTCCGTCGCCACGCTGCGGCGCACTGCTCCGTGATCACCGGAATCGTCGTTGCCGCACTCCGGCGGGCGGAAGCCGAACTCGGCATACAACGCGCGGGCCCGGGTGTTCGACGGCGCGACGGAAAGCGAACATCGCACGATGCCCCGCCGCAACGCCTCGTCCAGCAGAGCCCTCAACAGATTCCGACCGATTCCCTCGCCCCGCCATCCGTCAACCACACCAATGGAGAGCTCCGGCACGTCCGATCCGATGTAGGCGTAGCCGTGCTTCCCATCGTCTGCGAAGATGAGCCACGCGCACCCAACCGGGACTCCGGACACTTCCGCGACGATTCCGAAGTCTCCCCGACCAAGGTTAATGTTCGTGTAAATACCCAAATCCGGACTCGCCATTACCGTCCGCAGTACCGCGTTCGGGTTGTCGGTCAAGACGTTACCCAGAACGGTGCAGTAGAGCAGGAATCTATCAGTAGCGGGCTCGATCGGGCGGATGCGGATCCGCTCACCTGAGTCTCCGAGGAAAGCTCGGTTCACCTGGCGACGCGGATCTCGCTGCGCGACGAAACGCACACGGCTGATAGCGGCGATCTCCCGCGCCGCCTCTTGATCGATCGCCGCAGCGATCAGCAGGCAGTCCGCCAGTCGTGCTTCAGGGTCGACCGCAAGAAGATTCTCAGAATGGGCGATGCGGTTGCGCAACTCTCGTATTCGTTCCATCGCCTTTGCCACACGGACCGGATCGCCGCCACGGCATCGCGGAAACGCACGAGAGACGGCCTCATCCCACAGCAGCCACCGACCTCGATTCTTACTCGATCTGCACTCGCGCGGCAGGAGAGATACCCACACACCGAAGCTGAGCTGGGCAACGATGTCATCATTCGTTGCGTGCCCGCGACGGCTCACACGGCCGTACGCCTCCTTCGCCTTCTGATTGACGATCCCCCGCAATGGACTTGCTGCGTGGTCAGGGAAGGCCCAGCAAGTACTCGGAGAGGCCTTCGCGCTGAAACGCCGGCCGTCTTGAACGAGATTCCAGGCGCGCAGTGCCGTGTCAACAGACTCCCGAACACAGCATTCAACGTGGCCGACCACCTCGAGGAACGCCGAACCCAGCTCTGAGTTCCACCGGTAGAGTTCCTCAGCCGAAGCGCCTGTCCTGGACGCTTCCGTCGAATAGGTGAGCCAACGCGCGGCCGACAGGTGCGGCTCCATCCCCTCCACGTTGACCTCCCCCGTGGTATCGAATACTCTTGGGTTCACACCGGCGGACAAGGATCGCCGTGTCTACACCGTCAGGGCCCGAGGGCATCGTCCTCGGGCCCTGGCTGCTTCCGCATCCGCCTCAGAGCATGCAGCTGACGCAGCCCTCCACCTCGGTACCCTCGAGGGCCATCTGCCGCACGCGGATGTAGTAGAGCGTCTTGATGCCCTTGCGCCAGGCGTAGATCTGCGCCCGGTTGACGTCGCGGGTGGTGGCGGTGTCCTTGAAGAACAGCGTCAGCGACAGACCCTGGTCCACGTGCTGCGAGGCGGCCGCGTAGGTGTCGATGATCTTCTCGTAGCCGATCTCGTACGCGTCCTGGAAGTACTCCAGGTTGTCGTTGTCCATGTAGGGCGCCGGGTAGTAGACGCGCCCGATCTTGCCTTCCTTGCGGATCTCGATGCCCGAGGCCACCGGGTGGATCGAGCTGGTCGAGTTGTTGATGTAGGAGATCGACCCCGTGGGCGGCACCGCCTGCAGGTTCTGGTTGTAGATGCCGTGCGCCATCACCGACGCCTTGAGCTCGCGCCAGTCGTCCTGCGTGGGGATGGCGATGCCGGCGCCGTCGAACAGTTCCCGCACCCGCTCCGTCGTGGGCTCCCACACGCGCTCGGTGTACTTGTCGAAGAACTCGCCGCTGGCGTACTTGGACTCCGGGAAGCCGGCGAAGTGGCTGCCCCGCTCGATGGCGAGGCGGTTCGACGCCCGCAGCGCGTGGTACAGCACCGTGTAGAAGTACATGTCGGTGAAGTCCACGCCCTCGTCGGACCCGTAGTGGATCCGCTCGCGGGCCAGGTACCCGTGCAGGTTCATCTGGCCCAGCCCGATGGCGTGCGATTCGCTGTTGCCGCGCTCGATCGACGGCACCGAGTCGATGTGCGTCTGGTCGGACACCGCGGTGAGCGCCCGGATGGACACCTCGATGGTGCGAGCGAAGTCCGGCGAGTCCATGGCCTTGGCGATGTTGAGCGAGCCGAGGTTGCAGGAGATGTCCTTGCCCACGTGCGCGAAGGTGAGGTCTTCGTTGAGCTGCGACGGCGTGGACACCTGCAGGATCTCCGAGCACAGGTTGGAATGCGTGACCTTGCCGGCGATCGGGTTCGCCCGGTTCACCGTGTCCTCGAACATGATGTAGGGGTAGCCGGATTCGAACTGCAGCTCTGCGAGCGTCTGGAAGAACTCGCGCGCCTTGATCTTGGTCTTGCGGATGCGCTGGTCGTCCACCATCTCGTAGTATGTCTCGGTGATGTTGACGTCCGCGAACGGCGTGCCGTACACCCGCTCCACGTCGTACGGGGAGAACAGGTACATGTCGTCGTTGCGCTTGGCAAGCTCGAAGGTGATGTCGGGGATGACCACGCCCAGCGAGAGCGTCTTGATGCGGATCTTCTCGTCGGCGTTCTCGCGCTTGGTGTCGAGGAACCGGTAGATGTCCGGGTGGTGCGCCTGCAGGTAGACCGCGCCGGCGCCCTGCCGCGCGCCCAGCTGGTTGGCGTAGGAGAAGGAGTCCTCCAGCAGCTTCATCACGGGGATGACGCCCGAGGACTGGTTCTCTATCTTCTTGATGGGCGCGCCGTGCTCGCGGATGTTGCTCAGCAGCAGCGCCACCCCGCCGCCGCGCTTGGACAGCTGCAGCGCCGAGTTGATCGAGCGCCCGATGGACTCCATGTTGTCCTCGATGCGCAGCAGGAAGCAGGACACGGGCTCGCCGCGCTGCATCTTGCCGGCGTTGAGGAACGTCGGCGTCGCCGGCTGGAAGCGGCCGTCGATGATCTCGTCCACGAGCTGCTCGGCCAGGACGGTGTCGCCGTCGGCCAGGCTCAGCGCCACCATGCACACACGGTCTTCGAAGCGCTCCAGGTAGCGCTTGCCGTCGAACGTCTTGAGCGTGTACGAGGTGTAGTACTTGAACGCACCGAGGAACGTGGGGAACCGGAACTTCTTGGCGTAGGCGCGGTCGAACAGGCTCTTGACGAACTCACGCCCGTAGCGGCCCAGGACCTCGGGGTCGTAGTAGTGCTTCTCCACCAGGTAGTCGAGCTTCTCGTCGATGTTGTGGAAGAAGACGGTGTTCTGGTTGACGTGCTGCAGGAAGTACTGCCGCGCGGCCGCCCTGTCCTTGTCGAACTGGATGCGGCCGTCCGCGTCGTACAGGTTGAGCATGGCGTTGAGGGCGTGGTAGTCCAGCTCCGTCTCGTCGCCGGCGACGGTCACGTCGATGCGCTCGCGGCCGCCTGCAGGTGCCTCGTCTGTGATGGTCGGTGCCACTGGTCGCTCTCCTGGAAGTGTTGCAGGCCCGCGCGGACGCGCTCGATGTCCTCCGCGGTGCCCATGAGTTCGAAGCGGTACAGGTACGGAACCTGGCATTTGTATGCGATCACGTCCCCTGCCGAACAGAACGAGTCGCCGAAATTCGAGTTGCCGGCGGCGATGACCCCGCGGATCAGCTGCCGGTTGTGGATGTCGTTGAGGAACTTGATGACCTGCTTGGGCACGTACCGCGTGTCGCGGCCCGTGGCCGTGGTGCCGCCGCCGTAGGTGGGGCAGACGAGCACGTACGGCTCATCCACCCGGAATCCGCCGGGCGGCATGTGGAGTGGGATGCGCACGGCCGGAAGGCCGAGTCGCTCGATGAATCTGTGCGTGTTCTCCGAAACGCTGGAGAAATAGACCAATGACGGCATGGGGGACCTCCACGACGTGAATCGATGACCGGCCCCCGGTGACCACCGGGAGTCTTCCCTGCCCGGCCGGCGGCCGGGCGCCCGGTCAGGCCGCCATCGCGGTGAGCGCCTTGATGCGGTCCGGACGGTAGCCGGACCAGTGGGAGTCGCCGACGACCACGACGGGGGCCTGCAGGTACCCGAGCGCCATGACGTAGTCACGCGCGTCGGCGTCCTCGGAGATGTCGACGACGTCGTACGCGAGGCCGGCCTTGTCGAGGGCCTTGTAGGTGGCGTTGCACTGGACGCAGGCGGGCTTGGTGTAGACGGTGATGCTCATCTCTGATGGACCCTCTCTCGACGGTGACTGCACCCTGATTACGACGTGTCAGGCGAGCCGCGCGGGAGCGCCTTCCCTTCCCCGAGAGAGCGCCTGTCCCTCAGTGCCCGCACCCCCGCTCCACTAACGTGGATCGGCCGGATTCGCAACCGGAAACCGGACGTTTCAAGGGGCTCGGATCCACCGGAACCGCTGTTGCCCTGCTGACGCCCTAGACACTACACCTAGTGGTGCCTTTTGCAAGACTTCCCATAACTTGTGAGTGACACGCATGATATTCGCTGGTCGGAGGGTCGCGCGGCACCGGTCGGACGGCCCCGTTCGGCGTGTCGCGCAGCGCCGCGGCCATTCGCCGCCGCAGCGCCTCCGGACCGACTAGATTGGCCGGGTGCGGGCCCCTCCGCGCACGCCGCCCGGGGGCCGCCGGAGGCCGGTGGCAGTCGAGTCCGGCAACCACAGCAGAGTACGAAAAGAGGTCCGACATGGCGACACCCGTCCGTGAAGACGAGGGCACCCTCACCGGTGTGGGCGGGGTGGAGCTGTACTGGCGCAGCTGGACGCCCACCGAGGCTCCGCCGAAGGGCCTCGTCGTCCTCGTGCACGGCATGGGCGAGCACTGCGGGCGGTACGACCACGTGGCCGACGCCCTCCTCGCCCGCGGCTACGCGGTGGCCGCGCACGACCACCGCGGGCACGGCCGCTCCGGCGGACGCCGCAGCTACATCGACCGCATGGACAACCTCGTCGCGGACATCGGCACCGCGTTCGATCGTGCCCGCGCGACGGTGCCCGACGTCCCGGCGGTGATGGTGGGACACAGCATGGGAGGACTGTCCTCGGCACTGTGGGCCGTCGACAACCAGGACCGGCTGGCCGGCCTGGTGCTCAGCGGACCGCTCGCCGCCATGGACCAGGCCAACGCCGTCACCAAGGCCGTCGCCCGCGCTCTGTCCGCGACGGTGCCCACGCTGGGCATGGTCGCCGTCGACGCGAGCGCGCTCAGCCACGACCCCACCGTGGGCGAGGACTACCGGGCGGATCCGCTCGTGTTCTCCGGCAAGCTGCCCGCGCGGACGGCCGCCGAGCTGATGGGGGCCGTCGACGCCGTGCAGCACCGCGCGCCCGAGCTGCGGTTGCCGTTGCTGATCATGCACGGCGAGCTCGACACCCTCGCCCCGCCCCGCGGCTCGCAGGAACTGTTCGACAAGGCCGTCTCCGCCGACAAGCACCGCACCGTCTACGACGGCATGTACCACGAGATTTTCAATGAGGTCGACCGCGCGCGGGTGCTCGGCGAACTGACCGACTGGGTCGACGCGCACATGGTCTGACTCCGACTCTCCCCGTTTGGTGGACTTTTTGCTGGTTTTCCGCCGGATTCCGACCAAATGTCCACCAAACGCCGGAGCGATCGCGGCGCCGGACACCGCTATTTCGTGCGGACGAATCCGGGGCTGCCTGCGTGGGTGACGATCGACGCGCCCTTCATCGGCAGAGCCCACACCGAGGCCGCCGGCATGCCGGTCAGGCGGAACGCCGCGGTCGTCACAGTGTCTTCGACGTCTGCCGACACCAACTCGAGCCGACCGGCCAGCTGCGGGTCCGCGGCCAGCACGTCGGCGACCGCATCGGCATTCCGCTGCGCATCCGCCGCGCTCGCCTGGTGGTAGGCGACGATCAGGCGCGGCGCACCGCTGGAATGGCTCAGGCCCACTCCCACCGCATCGAACGCCGCGGGCATCGAACACGCATCGCCGGACGTACGGTCCGGCAGCATCGCCGAGTAAACATGCCGGGCGTCGAGCGCTGACGCCACCGCAGCGCGACCCCGTGTCGTCGACAGCGGTCGCAACGTCGCCGTTGACAAGCGCATTCAGGGCCTCGGCCGAGGTGGAGACCGCCAGATCCTGCCCCAACATCGCCATGTGCAGCGGCGCACCGTTCCAGCGCGCTGCGGTGGAACGGCTCAGGTCCGTCACTTCGTCCTCACCCGAACCGAACGTCCACATCCCGTTCATCTGCTCCCCCGCCGCCGCGTCTACAGCTGCCGCCAGATCGATCGGCTTGCCCACACTTGCGGAGACCACGGCGAACCGTGATTGATTCGCAGCGTCTGCAGCGAAACAGCCGACGTCTGCGATGCCCACGCCGATCTCGTCCGCTACAGCAGCTTGTTGCCCAGCGGGAACGGAGAACACGGCGGGTGTCAACACGGAGACGACACGGCCCTCGTCAGCGGTGCCTCCGCTGCCCGTCGCTCCGATCGCCTCCAGCCACGCCGACACGGCCGCCGGATCGCTTCGCTCCGGGCGCTGCGTTCCGGCCGCCGCCGTGGCCGCGTCCAGATCGCCCGTGGTCAAGTACCCATTGTCACGGGTATCCGGCGCAGGCAACCGCGCAAGTGCCCCGGTCACGGTGCACAGCGGGTCCGGGGCGGACGCGCCGTCCGCAGCTACGGACTCGCCGGTTGCGGCCGAACCCGCGGGCTCCACCGTGGGGGCACATCCCGCGAGCGCCACTGCCGCCGCCAGCGTGACCGACGCTGCGAGCAGAACATCGCGCTGCGAACTCATGGGCGTGGACTCTATCGGAACGTCCGAGAACCCTCAGCCGGCGCCGAGCCGCCCCGCGACCCATGCGCCCAGTTCCCGCGCACAGTGGTCGACCCTGTCGAGCCAGTCCATCGCCGACTCGTCCGCGTCATCGCTGACGTACTTGACCAGCCGCACCGGCGTGCCCAGCAGGGTGCACGCGCGGGCGACGGCGAAACCCTCCATGTCCACGAGGTCGGCGTCCTGCGCGAGCCGGGTGCGGACGGCCGGGTCCGAGACGAACATGTCGCCCGTCGCCAGCACGCTGCCGTCGCCTTCCGGCAGTGCGATCCGGTCGACCAGCGGATATCCCAGCGCGCGCAACGCCTCCGAGCTGATGTCGTGATTGGTCACCGCGGACGGGAGATACAGCCCCGAGTGCCCGTCGTGCAGCGCGCCGGCCGTGCCGACGTTCACGACGGTGATGTCCGCCGGTCCGTCGGCCCCGGTGCGCTCGACGGCGCGCAGGATCGCCGCCGTCGTCGCCGCCGCCGCGTCCACCTTGCCGATCCCGCAGATCAGCGTCTCCACGCCGTCCGGCAGGTGCGCCGCCTCGGACGCCGTCGCCGAGACCACCAGAACCCGCCGCGGGTCCGGAAAGCCCGAGTCCCCGCCGCGCCCCGTCGCTGCACTCACCACAGCCGCATCACCGTCCACCATCGTCGCGCCCCGTCGCCCCGCGTCCGGCCGGGGCCCGGTGCCGCCGACCGCACTACAGTCCACCACATGGACCGCACGAACGAACTTCAGCAGACGATCGCCCGCGAGCTCGGTGTGCGACCCGAGATCGACCCGGCCGCCGAGATCGCGGCGCGCATCGGCTTCCTCGCCGACTATCTGCGGTCGACGCCCGCGCACGGCTTCGTTCTGGGCATCAGCGGCGGCCAAGACAGCACCCTCGCGGGACGCCTGTGCCAGCTGGCGGCGGAACGCCTGCGCCGGGAAGGCATGGATGACGCCCGCTTCGTCGCCGTGCGCCTCCCCTACGGCACGCAGGCGGACGAGGACGACGCGCAGGCGGCGCTGCGGTTCATCGCGCCGGACGAGGCCGTGACTGTGGACATCAAACCCGGCGCGGACGCGGTGTCGGAGGCGGCGTCCGCGGCGCTGCGCACCCCGGCGGACGGTTCCGCGGAACAGCCGGCCGGGCTGCGGGATTTCGTGCGCGGCAACGTCAAGGCCCGGATGCGGATGGTCGCCCAGTACGCGCTCGCCGGGCAGCGCGGCCTGCTCGTGGTGGGCACCGATCACGCGGCCGAGGCCGTCGCCGGCTTCTACACCAAGTTCGGCGACGGCGCGGTGGACCTGACGCCGCTGACCGGCCTGACGAAGCGCCAAGGTGCGGCGCTGCTGCGCAGGCTCGGAGCGCCCCCGCAGATGTGGGAGAAGGTGCCGACGGCCGACCTCGAGGACGACCGCCCCGCCCTGCCCGACGAGGAGGCGCTCGGCGTCGCCTACCGCGACATCGACGACTATCTGGAAGGCCGGCCCGTCGACGACGACGCGGCCGCGCGCATCGAGCACCTATACACGATCAGCCGGCACAAGCGCGCCATGCCGGCGAGCCCGCTCGACACCTGGTGGCGCTGATCACAGATTTCGTCTCCGCCGGTGGGCCGCTCCGGATGTAACGTCATCGCGTGACTCGCAGAGCGCTCGGCGCACGACACCCGGCGAGGTTCGTCGTACTCGGATTCGCCGGGGCCGTCGCCGTCGGAACCCTCCTGTTGATGCTGCCGGTCGCGACGGCGGACGGATCCGCGGCCGCCCCGCTCACCGCGCTGTTCACGGCGACGTCCGCGGTGTGCGTCACGGGCCTGGTGGTGGTGGACACCGGCGGATACTGGTCGACGTTCGGCGAGGTCGTGATCATCGGCCTGATCCAGGTCGGCGGCCTCGGCATCATGGCGCTCGCGTCGCTGCTCGGGCTGCTCGTCGCCCGGCGCATGGGCCTGAAGATGCGCCTCGCCGCGCAGACCGAAACCAAGGCGACCGGGCTCGGCGACAGCCGCGTCGTAGTCCTCGGCGTCATCCGGCTCAGCCTCGCCGTCGAGGCCGTCATCGCCGTGCTGCTCGCCCTCCGCTTCGCACTGCACTACGACGAGCCGATCGGCCGGGCCGCCTACCTCGGCGTGTTCCACGCGGTGTCGGCGTACAACAACGCCGGATTCGCGCTGTGGCCGGACAGCCTCACTCGCTTCGCGACGGATCCGTGGATCCTCGTGCCGATCAGCGCGGCGATCATCATCGGCGGGCTCGGGTTCCCGGTCGTCATCGAGGTGATCCGCGCGGCCCGCCGCCGGCTGCGGCGTGAACGGCGCCGTCCCCACTGGTCGCTGCACACCAAGATCACGCTGATCACCTACGGGACGATCGCGCTCCTCGGCATCGTCGCGATCACCGCGATCGAATGGAGCAACCCGCGCACCCTCGGACCGCTCGGCACTCCCGGGTCCTTGTTGACCGGCGCCTTCAGCGCCATCTCGCCGCGCACCGCGGGCTTCAACGCCGTCGACATCGGCGAGATGCACCCGGCGACCCTGCTCATCACCGACGTCATGATGTTCATCGGCGGCGGCAGCGCCGGTACCGCCGGCGGCATCAAGGTGACCACCTTCGCACTGCTAGCGTTCGTCATCATCACGGAGGCCCGCGGCGAGCCGACCGTGCACGTGATGGGCCGCCGCCTCGCGGCGAGCGTGCAGCGCCAGGCCGTGTCCGTGGCGCTGCTCGGCGTCGGCGCGGTGTTCGCGTCCGCGGTGGCGCTCATGCTGCTCACGCCGTACAACCTCAACGACGTGCTGTTCGAGACCACCTCCGCGTTCGCCACGGTGGGCCTGTCCACCGGGATCACCGCCGACCTTCCCGGCGCCGCACAATTGATCCTGATTGGTCTGATGTTCGTCGGCCGGCTCGGCCCGATCACCTTCGCCTCAGCGCTGGCCCTCCGCGACCGCGGGCGCCGCTACGAACTACCCGAGGAGCGACCGATCGTTGGCTGATTCACATCGCATGACACGTATGACCGCGCCGGTGACGGTGCTCGGCCTCGGCCGGTTCGGCAGGTCGCTGGCGGAGGAACTGGAGAAGCGCGGCACCGAGGTGCTCGGCATCGACGCCGACGCGACGCTCGTGCAACAGGTGAGCGAGACGCTGACGCACGCCGCCGTCGCCGACACGACCGACCCGCAGGTGCTGGAACAGCTCGGCGTGCCCGAGTTCCGCAGGGCGGTCGTCGGCATCGGCACCGACCTCGAGGCGAGCATCCTCACCACCTCGGTGCTCGCCGACTTCGGGATACCGCACATCTGGGCGAAGGCCACCAGCCGCCAGCACGGGAAGATCCTCGAGCGCGTCGGCGCCAACCACGTGGTGCTGCCCGAGCACGACATGGGCGAGCGGGTGGCGCACTTGGTCACCGGCCGGATGCTCGACTTCGTCGCCTTCGAGGAGGACTACGCGATGGTGAAGACCACCGCACCCGCGGTCATCGCCGGCAAGACCCTGCTCGAAAGCGACTCGCGGCGCAGGTTCGGGATCACGGTGGTGGCCGTCAAGCACCGGGGCGCGGAGTTCACGCACGCGTCCGTGGATACGGTGATCGAAGCCGAGGACCTGCTCATCGTCGCGGGGCGCACACGGAAGGTCGAGGAGTTCGCGGAACTGAGCTGAGGCGCGCAGGAGCGGGCCCGACAGCGCGGGAACCGAACCCGAGGACCGCGTCGTCCGCCCGCTACTGCTCGGCGCCCGCACCCTCCGCAGCACCGTTGCTCCGTCGCAACGCCGCGATGAGGTCGTGGAACTCCACCGACCGCTGCAGCGCCGGGCTCAGCACCGCGCGCACCGGCACTCGCAGCCGGTGTTCGGCCTCGTGCAGCAGGCTCAGCCCGGCCACGGGTGTGCCGCCGGCCGACTCCGCGTAGAGCACCGTCCATGCGCGCGGCTGGGTGATGACCTCCAGCGACGCGGTGTGGTCGGCCGGAATCGGCGGCCCCAGCTGGACTTTGCGGCCGATCTCCCGGAACGCGCGCTCCACCACCTGATGGATGAGCACCTGGCTGTGCCGCGCCGGCAGCAGCAACGGATAGTCGCCCAGGGCGCGCAGGCCCACGGTGCCCGACCTGGCCAGCGGGTGCCGCCGCGACATCGCCACCAGCAGGTCCTGCATGCCCAGGCTCACCGACTGCAGGCCGGGGCGGTCCACCTCGCCCCGGATCAGCGCGACGTCCGCGTCGCCGCTGGTGACCGCGGCCATCCTGTCCGCGAAGTCCCGCAGGACGAATTCGATGTCGAGGTTGGGGTGCACCTCGCGCACGGCGGCGATCGCCTCGAGGCTCTGCGCGGCGAAGCTCATGTTGGCGGTGATCCGGATCCGATTGCGCGGCTCGCGGACGACCTCCCGTGCCTTCGCCTCGACAGCCAGGGCCTCGGCTGCCACCGGCATGAGACGCTCGCCCGCCGCCGTCAGCTCCACGTTGCGGGTGGAGCGGTCGAACAGCTTCACCCCCAGATCCTGTTCGAGCTTGGCGATCTGGTGGCTGATGGCCGACTGCGAGACGTAGCAGCGCTCCGCCGCCTGCGAGAAATTCCTGAGCTGCCCGACCGCGGTGAAGTAGCGCAGCTGCCGAAAGTCCATGAGCCCAGGATATGCAGCCGCGCCCGGCGGCCCGGGCGCCGGAGGGGGCGGCCCGCTCCCGCTGCCGGTCGGACCACTTATGACCGATCGAGATAGGAGCTTGCCGATATCTCCGAATCGGTGGTAAACCGCCGCGGCGCTCCATACGGTGAACTCATACGGGCGGAGAGCAGCTCCCCCGTCGACGCAGTTGAAGTCACCGGAACAAAAACCCCGGTACGGTGCCGCGCCGCCGGAACTCCGCCCCGTCGAGACCCGACAGCGCACAGAGGAGATGGAGGTCGCCGTGACGACACAGGTTGCGCAGAACGCACAGAACGCAGCGGACGCCGCCCGCAAGGATCGTGGGGACGTCGAGCGCACCGAGGCGGTCATCGTCGGTTCCGGCTTCGGCGCACTGGCCGCCGCGAAGAAGCTCGCCAAGGCCAAGGTCCCGTTCGTGCTCATCTCCGAGACCACCGAGCACCTCTTCCAGCCGCTGCTCTACCAGGTGGCCACCGGCGTGCTCTCGCCCGGCGAGATCGCCCCGCCCATCCGTGCGGTGCTGGCCAAGTACCCCACGGCCGACGTCCGCCTCGGCCGCGTCGTCGACGTCGACCCCGACCGCCGCGAGGTGGTCTACGAGGCCGGCGGCGAGCGGCTGCGACTCGGCTACACCACGCTGATCGCCGCCACCGGCGCCCGCCAGGCGTACTTCGGCAACGACCACTTCGCCGACGTCACCTACGCGCTCAAGACCATCGACGACGCCGAGCGGCTGCGCCACCAGATCCTGCGGTGCTTCGAGGAGGCGCACACCACCACCGACCCGCAGCGGCGGCGCGACCTGCTCACCTTCCTCGTGATCGGCGCCGGCGCCACGGGCGTAGAGCTGGGCGGCCAGATCAAGGAGCTCGCCCAGCGCTACTTCGCCACCTCGCTGCACGACCTCCAGCCCGAGGACGTCACGGTGAAGATCATCGAGGGCGCCGACAAGGCGCTGCCCCCGTTCGGCGGCAAGCTGAGCGAGTACGTGGCCGAGTCGCTGGAGAAGGACGGCGTCGACGTGGTGCTCGGCACGTTCGTCACCGACATCGACGCGCACGGCGCGATCCTCAAGGACGCGAAGACGGGCGCGGAGCGGCGCGTCACCGCCGAGACGATCATCTGGTCGGCGGGCGTGCAGGCCAACGACTTCGCCCGCGTGCTCGCCGAGCGCACCGGCTGCGAGGCCGACCGCGCCGGCCGCCTGCTGGTCAACGACGACCTCACGGTGGGCGGGCGCGCGGACATCTTCGCCGTGGGCGACATGATGTCGCTGCACGGTCTGCCCGGCCAGTCGCCCGTGGCGATGCAGGGCGGGCGGCACGCGGCCGCCATCGCGTCCGGCAAGCGCGACGCCGGCACGCCGTTCCAGTACCGCGACAAGGGGTCGATGGCCATCATCAACCGGTTCCGGGCGATCACCCGCATCGGGAAGATCGAGCTCACCGGCTTCGTCGCCTGGGTCCTGTGGCTGGCGGTGCACCTGATGTACATGGTGGGCTTCCGCAATCGGTACGTCGCCGTGATGTCCTGGGTGGGGTCGTTCCTGGGCCGCCACCGCCCGCACTTCCACTACTCGCAGCAACGCACGCCGGCGCCCGCTGCCCCCGCCGCGGACACCGCGGACACCGCGTCCGATGGTGGGGCCGACGGCGCGGACACCGCGCAGGCGCCCGCGCCGGTGGCGGCGCCCGCGACGATCACGGCCGAGCATGCCGAAGAGTCCGAGGCCTGGCGGCGCGAACGGGCCGAGCGCCGGATGCCGGCGCACTCGACCTCGTAGCCGCCGAGAGAACGGCACACCGAAGCCCGCGGGTCGGCACGCATCGTGCCGACCCGCGGGCTTCGCGCATCCGTCGACGGCGGCGATGCATCATCGGGCGCCCGTCGGCCGCCCGATGGCACTCCGGATCACAGACGCCATGTCCTGCTCGTACGAACCCGTCGTGTCCGGACGTCCGACATGCGACGAACAGCCACCGGCCCGAACAAGGGAGTCGCACACTGGTATTCGAAGCCGGCTGTGCACCACCCGCGGGGCGTCTACGGTCGGAGGATCCACGAAGCGGACGGAAAGGGTTCACCATGACGGATGCGCAGGGCCGGGCCGGAGGACGCGGGGTCATCGTGACGGGCGCCGGCAGCGGCATCGGGCTCGCCGTCACCGAACGGCTGCGGCGCGACGGCGACCGCGTCCTCGCGGTGGACCTGCATCCCGAGGCCGCCGGCGGCGACGTCCTCGCCGCCGACCTGACCACACGCGAAGGCAACAGGGCCGCGGTCGATACGGCACTCGAGGAGTTCGGCCGCGTCGACGCGATCATCGCGAACGCCGGATTCCAGCACGTCGCGCCGATCCGCGACTTCGACCCCGACGCCTGGGATTCCCTGCTCGCACTCCTGCTCACCAGCCCGTTCCTGCTGGCCAAGTATGGGTGGGACGCGCTCGCGGCAGCGCCGGACGGCGGCCGGTTCATCGCCGTCGCCTCCGCGCACGCGCTGACCGCCAGCCCGTTCAAGTCCGCGTACGTCTCCGCCAAGCACGGCGTGCTCGGCCTTGTCCGCACGATCGCGCTGGAAGGCGCCGAATCCGGCGTCACCTCGGCCGCCCTCTGCCCGGCGTACGTGCGCACGCCTCTGGTGGAAAAGCAGATCAGCGACCAGGCGCGCGCCCATCGCATGTCCGAGGACGAGGTGGTGGCGCGGGTCATGCTCGAGCGGCAGGCGGTGAAAAGGCTCATCGAGCCCGACGAGGTCGCCGACGCCGTCGCATTCCTGCTGACGCCGGCGGGGCGTGCGTTCACCGGTGCGGCGTTGCCGATGGACCAGGGGTGGACGGCCCGGTAGCGCCCTGTGCACAGTCCGCGCCGGGCCGCCTGCCCCGGCTACGGCCGCGGCAGCGCCGCCACGGCGCGCAGCCCCGGCAGCCAGTGCTCACGCAGTGCCGTGTGGCCCATGAACAACCCGAGGTGCCCGGCGTCCACCGATTCCCGGCGCGCCTGCTCCGGCGACGTCGCCGCGTACGTGTCCAGGGCCCACGCCTGTGCGGCAGGCGTGATGTGGTCGCGCGTCCCCGCCAGTATGAGCAGCGGCGCCGTGATCCGACCGAGGTCCACGCGCTCGCCACCGACGGTCAGCGTCCCCGCGACCAGCTCGTTCCGGACGAAGAGGTGCTCGACGATCCACAGGTAGAATGGGCCGGCGATGTCCTGGGTCCATTCGAACCAGTCGGTGAAGTCGTTGAAGCGCTCCACATGTGCGGGGTCGTCGATGTGCGCCCACAGGTCCATCACGCGCTCGGCCTCGCCGGCGGGCTCGAGCATCTTGAACGCCAGCAGCTGGTTGCGCCCGCGGTACCGTCCTCGGCCCAGTGCCACCATCGCCCGGTAGGGCCGCATCGGATCGCCGGCGCCCGTGGCCTTCATCCACTCGCGGATCGCCGAGCGCCCCGCGTGGAAGTCGATGGGAGCGCCGCCGACCGACAGCGAATGCACCGCCCCGGGACGCAGCGCTGCGTAGATGGAGGCGAGCCAGCCGCCCTGGCAGTCGCCGATGAGGTTGACCCGCCCGCCCAGCCTGCCGACCGCGTCGTCGAGGATCCCGACGTAGTCCTCGATGGTGGACCCGGCGGTCTCGGCGGTGGCGGGAAGCCAGTCCAGACAGTAGAGACTGTCCAGCCCGGCCTCCAGCGCGGTGCGGATCTGCGACTGCTCCGGCGAGTAGTCGACTATCGAGGAGGCGTGCCCGGCCTGCGGGGGAAGCACCAGGGTGGGCACCGCCGAAGTGCCGGTGGAGAAGTCGAGCAGCCGTGCCTGCGGCCAGTTCCGCACCACCGTGTGCTCCGTGCTCCACCCGGGGGTGCGGCGCCGGGTGACTGCGCGGAACCACACCGCCGTGTCGTTGAGCACGGTCGCCGGGCCGGCGCCGCGCCGTGCTGCCGAGCGCAGATATCCCGCCCAGCCGGACGTCCACGCGGACGAGATCTCCCAGGGCGCACGAGCCCAGGCGGTGCGCTGGGACGGGACACGGGTCTGCGTTGCCATCATCCGACTCCTGACGAAGAGACACCCCGCGGCTACTCGCGAGTATCCCCGACGTTAGCGGGTCCACTGCTAACGCGCTCGGATTCGCGCCGACGCGTTGTACCCGGTGCCGCGTCGTGGTGTGGCGTGCGGCGCGGCGGCTAACCCCGGCCTGCCGGTACGCGATGGAAGGGGAAAGACCCGATACGGGTCCACCGTGGATCGGAGAGGCCCCATGCACACCTTCACCCGCACCTTCGTCGGCGCCGCGGGCGCCGCCGCACTGAGCGCAGGCCTGTTCGCGGGAGTCGCCGGTGCCGCGCCCAGCGGTTCCATCGCGGACTCCCCCGTCGGCTTCGGCGCATTCGTGCTCACCAGCGGAACCGACGCAGCGGGGCTGATCTGCTCCCCGGACGTCGGCACCCATCCCGATCCGGCGCAGGCATGCGATTCCATCCGGCAGGCCGGCGGCAATTTCGATGCGCTTCCCCGAGATGCGCACGTGCTGTGTCCGATGATCTACATGCCCACCCCGGCGCGTGCGATCGGCGTGTGGGTCGACACGGGCGGGCCCCGCATCGTCGACTACTCCCACACCTACGGCAACGGTTGCGTCGCCAACGCGGCCTCCGGCGGCGTGTTCGGCTTCTGAGGCGCTGACGGTTGCGCGGACGGCCGCTTTCTGCAGCAGTCGGCGCCGGCATGCGACGTGCACTGCGCCCGTTCGGCCGCGGCGGAATCGGCACGGAGGCGATACTGGAATCGGCCCGGTCCGGGCCGCAGGCCGCCGACGGAAGCAGAACGCCATGTCCGCACACCGCCGCCTCACCGCCCCCGCCGTCATCGCCGCGCTGGTCACCGCGCTGATCGGCTGCACCTCGGCGAACGACCCGGCCGCGGCGATCCCCACGTCATCCGGGTCACTGGGATCGGCCGGACCCGGCGGCGGCCCCGCCGCGCCCGGCCCGGGCGGGCCGCTGACCGGCACGCCGGTGGACGTGACGACCGGGCTGGACGTGCCTTGGTCGGTCGTGTTCGCCGGTGCAATCCCATTGGTGAGCGAACGCAATACCGGCCGGATCCTCGAGATCACCGCCGACGGTTCCGCGCGCACGGTCGGCACGGTCCCGAGCGTCGTGACGGGCGGCGAGGGCGGAACACTCGGCATGGCCGTCGACGACGGCCGACGCCTCTATGTCTATTCGACGGGCCCGGATGGCAACCGCATCCAGCGCTTTTCCCTGCTCGGACAGCAGGGTTCCCTGGCGCTCGGCCCGCCGGAGACGATCCTCGACGGCCTGCCGTCTGCGACCATCCACAATGGCGGGCGCATCGCCTTCGGCCCCGATGGCATGCTCTATGCGGGCGTCGGCGACGCGGGCGAGAGGTCCCGTGCCCAGGATCTCGGATCGCTCGGCGGGAAGATCCTGCGCATGACGCCCGACGGGGCCGTCCCCGCAGATAACCCGTTCCCCGGATCCCTCGTCTACAGCTACGGACACCGCAACGTCCAGGGGTTCGGCTGGGCCGAGGACGGCACGATGTCCGCCTCGGAGTTCGGGCAGAACACGTGGGACGAGCTGAACGTCATCGAGCCGGGCGGCAACTACGGCTGGCCCGCCGTCGAGGGGATCGCGGGTGACGCCCGCTTCCTCGACCCGGTGCAGCAGTGGCGGCCGGCGGAGGCGAGTCCCAGTGGGATCGCGGTGGCCGACGGCACGGTCTTCATCGCGAACCTGCGCGGCGCGACGCTGCGCGCCGTCCCCGTCGACCAACCCACGACCTCCCGCGACTACTTCACGCACGAGTACGGGCGCCTGCGCGACGTCGCCGTATCCCCCGATCACTCGCTGTGGTTCCTCACCGGCAACACAGACGGCCGCGGGACGGTGCGCCCCGGCGACGACCGCATCGTGTCGATCGGCCTCGCCGATGCGAGCTGAGACCACGAACAAAAATCGACCGGAAGGCGATGAACCCTCCGGCCGACTAAAATCTGGTGGAGCTAAGGGGACTCGAACCCCTGACCCCCACACTGCCAGTGTGGTGCGCTACCAGCTGCGCCATAGCCCCGTACTGCAACCAGTGTAGCCGTTCGCGGAGCGTGCTCCTCGACCGCCTGCGTGGCCGCGTCCTGCTGCGCGGTTGCTCCCCGCGCTGCCTCAGCAAAGTTACACGATCCCGGCTCTCCGCACCAAATCGCCTGGGCAGGCGTCGATGGTCCGAGCATGCGCACCCGTCATCCGGCCGCAGTCACCGTCCACCGGTGGTCGGCACCGGCGAGGACACGGCGGGCGACGGCACCGACGTGGCCTGCGCGTTGAGCACGTCCGCCAGCCATTCCGAACGGGAGATCCTCACCTCGCTGGTCCCCTGATACACGGACGGCGTGACCGTGGAGCCGCCGGACAGCGCAGCCAGCGACGTCCGCGCCGTGGACGCCGCGGTCTTCTCCGCGTCCACCAGCGACCCGTCCGCGATGCAGGACACCGCCGGCCCATCGGCGCCGAGCCGCTGCGCCATCCGCGCCAGCTGAGCGTCGTCGAAGTCCGATTTCGCTCCCTCGTGGGGCTGCACACCCTTGGTGAACAAGGCGTCACGGAACTTCGAGTACGCGACGGCGTCCCCCGACTGCGCGACGCACCGCGCCGCAGCGGCCGCCCGCGTGGAGTAGTCGCCGGAGGGCGACTTGCCGTCGAGGATGGTGATCGAGTGGTAGCGCACCGCCAGCCGGCGTCCCGTGATCGCCGAGTACACAGAGTCCCCGTACAGGTCGGTGAACTGCCCGCACGCCTCGCAGAAGTAGTCCTCGTAGACGTCGAGGACCACTGGCGCGTGCGCGATCCCGAGGCGTATCGCGCCATCCGCGTCCACAGACACCGGCACGCCCACCACGGAGGCGATGCCCATCCGCGACAGGTCCGGCGTCGCGCCGCCTGCAGTGGAGGACGGCGAGTCGGCGGCGGTGGAGGAAACAGAGGCACCGGAAGCGGGCACGCCTGGGCCGGAGCCGCCGGCGCCCGATCCGCACCCGGCGAGCGCGCCGGCCACGAGCACCGCGCCGGCCGTCGCGGCGACGGCACGGCGACGCCCGGACCGCGGAGATCGCCAGGGTCGCCCTGCGTCGATCGTGCCGCCTGCATCCACCGTCTGTCCGCGCACTCCGCCTCCTCCCGGCAGGGTCGCCTCCCGGCAGGCCCGCCGCATTCCACTTTTCCATGTCCCTGCCCCGCCCGCGCGAGCAGCGCCGGGAAACGCATCCGCCCTGCCCCGTCCGATGCGGACGGGGCAGGGCGGAACGGCCGTCCGCCGTGCGCGGCGGTGGCGGGACGTCAGCGGGTCACTGCGCGGTGAGCTGCGTGATCCAATCGGCCGACTGGATGTTGACCTTCTTGCCGTCGTGCATGACGGTCGGGGTGCTCACCTGGCCGCCGGTCTGGTCGGACAGCTGCTGCATGGACGCCTGCGCGCCCGCCTTCGCCGCGTCGACCTTCGTGCCGTCGGCGATGCAGGAGACAACCCCGTCGTCCGCGCCGACCTGCTTGGCCACCTCGGAGAGCTGGGCGTTGCTGAGGTCCGTCGAACCGTTCTCCTCCGGCTTGACGCCGTCCTGGAACAGGGCGCTGTGGAACTTGGAGAACAGCGCGCCGTCGCCGGTGTCCGCCACGCACAGCGCCGCACCGGCCGCGCGCGTGGAATAGTCGCCGCTGGCCGAGTACTTGTTGAGGAAGTCCAGCATGTGGTACTGGACCGCCATCTGGCCGTTGTCGATGGCCTGGTTGATAGCGCCGCCGAACTGGTTCTCGAACATGGCACACGCCGGGCACAGGAAGTCCTCGTAGGCGTCGATCTTCACCGGTGCGTTCGGGTCGCCCAGCAGCACCCCGCCGCTGTCGATGACCTTGACCGGGGTGCCTTCCTGGACCGACCCGTACCCCTCGGCCTGCACCTCGGTGTCCTTGGTGTTCGGCAAGACCACGAAGATCACGATCAACACGATGATCGCAACGATCGCGACGCCGCCGAGCACGTAAGTGAGCAGGGCGTCGTTGCGCTTATCGTTCCCCAGCTTCGCGGCGTTGTACTTCTTCGGTGGTTTCTTGGAGCTCACCTTGCGTCATCCGTCCTTTTCTCCGGCCGGCCCCGCCGCGGGCGCGGCGGAAGCGGCTCGTCAATGGGTGTCGTCGGCCGGGCCCGGTCAGGCCCGGCGGGCGGGAGGATCCGCCGATGTGTCAGCGCGATACCGTTCCTGCCGCGCCCTCCGGCGCGTCCTCGTCCCGCGCGTCCACCGCGTCAACGCCGTGGTCCTCTGTGCCGTTGTCTTCAGCGCTGTCGTCTTCAGCGCCATGGCTCCGCGGGCCCAGTCCGGCTCGCGAACCGAACCCGAGGGCGAGCGGACTGCGCGGCCACAGCATCAACCACGCCGCCAGTATGAGGAAGCCGACGTCGCGCGCGATCTCCTCGGCGTAGTCCACCCAGGTGACCGACGCATCCTCCCCGCCGCCGCCGAAGCATCCGCAATCGATCTGCAAGCCGCGGGCCCACGCCGACGCGACGCCGGCGATGAGCACCACCAGCAGCAGCCCGGAGACGATCGCAGTCCATCGGACGGCGAGCCCCAGGATGAGCATGAAACCGAGGATCAGCTCCACGGCGGGCAGGCCGATCGCCACCGCGCGCACCATCGGGTCCGGGAGCAGCCGGTAAGCATCGACGGCCTCCATCGACTGATGCACGTCGGCGGCCTTCGCCCAGCCGGAGATCAGCCACACGGCGGCCAGCCCGAAACGGGCGAGCAGACTCACGATCGGTTTCCACACGCGGCCGAGGATACCGGCATGAACCGCATCCGCGCCCGTGCGCTGCACCCTGTCGGACGACATCCGGCACGGAAACGGCCGTCACGCAACGCGGAATCGGGGGCCGCGACGCCCGCGACGCGAGTGTTACGGTAGTGCTCATCATCAGTTTCGTATCTACGAACATCAATCGTGGGGCATGCGCATCAGGATGTGCACCGCCGATCCCCACGTGGCACACAGGCAGGAGTCCCGCAGTTGGCGACGACGACAGATCCCGCGGAGGCCGCCCGTCCTGGCACCCGGCGCCCGGTGTGGCCGCGGCGGCGCGATGCGCACAGGGTGGCGATGCTGTTCGGCCCCGCCTTCGTCGCCGCGGTCGCATACGTGGACCCGGGGAACGTCGCCGCGAACGTGACCGCGGGGTCCCGGTACGGATACCTGCTGCTGTGGGTGCTGATCCTCGCCAACGCGATGGCGGTGCTCATCCAGTACCTGTCCGCGAAGCTGGGTCTGGTCACCGGATCGTCACTGTCGGAGACTCTGGGCGCACGACTCCGGCCGGCGGCCCGGCGCGGGTTCTGGCTGCAGGCCGAGGTCGCTGCGGCCGCCACGGACGTCGCCGAGGTGATCGGCGGCGCCATCGCTCTCCACCTGCTCTTCGGCCTCCCCCTCGCCGCCGGCGGCGCGATCACCGGAGTCGTGTCGATGGCGCTGCTGGCGGTGGGCGACCGGCGCGGGCAGCGCCGCTTCGAGCTGCTCGTGGTGGGCCTGCTGCTCATCATCACGATCGGCTTCACCTGCGGGCTGCTGTTCGTCGACGTCTCCCCCTCGGCCCTCGTCGGCGGCATCGTGCCCCGCTTCGAGGGGGTGCAGACGCTGCTGCTGGCCGCGGGCATGCTCGGGGCGACGGTGATGCCGCATGCCATCTACGTCCATTCCGCACTCGCGCGCGATCGGCACCGCGCCGACCTCGTGCACCTGGAAGCGCGGGGGGCGGCCGACGGCCCGGCCGAGGGCTGCGGCGCGGATGCCCCGGATGCGGAACCCACCGCCCCCGTGCGCAAGGACGCCGGACGGGGCCACGCCGTCCTCGACAGGCTGCTGCGCGCCACCCGCTGGGACGTGGCGGTGGCACTGGTCGTCGCCGGGGGCGTGAACATCGCGCTGCTCGTGCTCGCCGCCGCCGCGCTGCACGGAGTCTCCGGCACCGACACCATCGCGGGCGCGCACCACGCCATCGAAGCCGCACTGGGCCCGGCCGTGGGCACCGTGTTCGCGGTGGGGCTGCTGGCCTCCGGCCTGGCCTCCACATCGGTGGGCGCCGCTGCGGGCGCCGAGATCATGTCGGGGCTGCTGCGCGTGCGTGTCCCGCTGCTCGCGCGCCGCCTCGTCACGCTGGTACCGGCCGTGGCCCTGCTCGCAGCGGGAGCCGACCCCACCTATGCGCTGATCCTCAGCCAGGTGGTGTTGAGCTTCTGCATCCCGTTCGCGCTCATCCCCCTGGTGCGCTATACGGCGCAGGTCTCGATGATGGGCGTGTACCGCAGCGGCCCCGTCGTCCGCGTCGCCTCCTGGGCGACGGTGGCCGTGATCGTCGCGCTCAATGCCGCACTGCTCGCCCTGACCATGCTCGGCGTCGATTAGCCGGCGGCGGGCAGCGGCCGGCGGGGCGGGCGATAGCCGGCAGGGCACAGCAACGGGCCCCGGCGGGTGGTCTTCGCCCGCCGGGGCCCGTCGTCGGTGGAGCTGCCGGGAATCGAACCCGGGTCCTCCGCAGTGTCACCGAGGCTTCTCCGTGCGCAGTCCGCTATGTCTCTGCTCGGGCCTCCGGATCTCGCGAACACGTCCGGATGACGACCCCAGTCGCTGTGGGATGTCCCGTCAATCTCCGCGACCGATTATGACGGTGAGCCCTCTAGCTGATGCCAGTACCCGGGCCGAGGGCGAACCCGGACTGACAGACTCACGCCTGCTGCTTAGGCAGCGAGGGCGAAGGAGTCAGCGCTCTGCTTGGAGTTGGCGCTTAATTGGTTGCAGCGACGCTTACGGTGGTCTCCTGCCTGCACCGGCACGCTTCCCTTGGATCTACTCACGCAGTCGAAACCGTTCAGCCCCTTTCCACGACTCTCGCAGCCGTGCGATTCTTCCTGCACAGCGAACGCCTGCCGCAGGATCGCGCTTCACGCGATCACCCATCAGACATCCGCAGCCCCACACGCATCCGCGTGGACAACACAGTCTAACGCGCGCGGACGCCGAAATCATCCCGTCGGCGACCCCCGCGGTGGAACCGCGCGTATTCCCAGGTCGACGGTGTGCATGCTCACTCGTCAACACTGTTGACGTGGCATTGTCAACGGTGTTGACTAGGTCGCATCGCCACAAGACTCCGTCAGGGGATGCAGTCATGAACGCAGAACAGCGGGACAGCCCGCGCGGCGACACCGCGCGCGAAGCCGACTACGCGGAGATCCTCGCCGACGACATCGAGGCGGTCGCCCCGACGCTCGGCGGGCACCGCCCCGCGCACGAGGCCCCACCGGGCACCGACGCCCCGGTGGGCCTCGCGACCATCGCGAAGGCCATGGTCTTCCCGCTGTTCTTCGTCGTCATGTTCGCGCTGTGCTACGTCAGCGCATTCCACAATCCCGCCCCGCACGACATGCGGCTGACCGTCGTCGGCCCCGGCTCCTCCGCGGCAGCGGTGGCCTCCGGGCTGGAACAGGGCTCGCCGGGTGCGTTCGACGTCGCCACCTCGACCGACCTGGACGGCGCGCTCGAGCGCCTCGCCGACCGCGACGTGCAAGGCGTGATCGAGCTCGGCAGCCCCGTGGTGGCGCACGTCGCCTCCGGGGGGAGCGCCACGGTGGCGCAGACGGTGCAGTCGGTCGCCGCTCCCCTCGCGCAGCAGACCGGGACCACTGTGACTGTCGACGACATCGCGCCCGTCACCGGAGGGGACGCCACCGGGATGGGACTGTTCTACTTCATGGTCGTCTGCTCCATCGCCGGCTACCTCACCGTCACGGTGCTGTCCCAGCTGGCGCCGAACATGACGCTGCGGAGGCAGCTGGGCATCCTCGGCGCCATGTCCGTGGCACTGACCCTCATCGCCTTCGCAGTCTCGTCGATCTTCACCGGCACGTACGGCGCCGGCGCGGGCGGTCTGACCGCGTTGCTGCTCATCGGCGTCCTCTACACGTTCACGATCGGGATCGTCGCGGTGCTGCTCAACAGGCTGCTCGGCCAGGCGGCGATCATGGCGGTGATGATGGTCGCGATCTTCCTGAACTTCCCCAGCGCGGGCGGCGCCATCGCGCCGTCGATGCTGCCGGCGGCGTGGGAGGCCGTGCATGCGTTCTGGATCGGCTCGGGCGCGATCCAGGCCATGCAGTCGGTGATCTACTTCGGCGGCAACGGCGCCGGGCACGGACTGCTCATCCTCGCCGGCTGGCTGGCGGTCGCCGCGGCCGGGCTCGCGATCACCGTGCGGCGCACGAGCAGGCACACCTCCGACGCGGCTGGAAAGACCCGCGCCGCGGCCGCGGAGGCTCCGGATCGGGAACCCGTTCCGGTGCGTTGATCCCCCAACCCCGTCACCCCCGCGTCCACCTGTGGGCTCAGCCGCGCATGCCCTTGACGCGGCGGCCGAGCTCGCGAGTGACCTCGCGTTCCATGGTGCGGCGCCGGATGTCCTGCCGCTTGTCGTATACCTGCTTGCCGCGCGCCAGCGCCAGTTCCAGCTTGACCTTGCCGCCGGAGAAGTACATCGACAACGGCACCAGGGTCAGGCTGCCCTCCTGGGTCTTGCCGATGAGCATCTCGATCTGGCGCCGGTGCAGCAGCAGCTTACGCACCCGCCGCGGCGCATGGTTGGTCCAGGTGCCGTGCGAATACTCGGGGATGTGCAGGCCGCGGAGCCACACCTCGCCGTCGTCGACCGTGGCGAAAGCGTCAACCAGCGACGCCTTGCCTTCGCGCAGGCTCTTGACCTCGGTGCCCACCAGCGCCACCCCGGCCTCGTAGGTGTCGAGGATCACGTAGTTGTGGCGGGCCTTGCGGTTGGTGGCGATCACCCGCCTGCCGTCGGCGTCCGCGGCCTTGGACTTCTTGCCGCCCTTGCCCTTCTTGGCCATGCTCAGCTTTCCCGTCTCGTCCCCGATGCGCCCGCCGCGTCCGGCGGCGCCGTCACTCCCGGCACCGTCACTTCCGGCGCCGTCATTCCCGCACGTACAGGCGCAGTGTGATCCAGCCGGTCACCGCCGCGAGCACCGCGCTCACCCCGATGAGGATCGGCGCCACGAGGCCGATGTCCGCATCCGTGATCCTGGCGATGATGTTGGAACTGTACAGATCCGACAGTACGTCCTTGATGAACAGGTTGTTCGCCGCGAACAGCCCGGCCACGGCGAGCACCGATCCGACCACGGCGGCCACCACCACCTCCAGCAGGAACGGGAGCTGCGTGTACCAGCGGGACGCGCCCACCAGGCGCATGATGCCCACCTCGGTGCGGCGCGAGAAGGCGGCGATCTGGATCATGTTCGCGATCAGCAGCACCGCGCCCACGCCCTGCACCAGGGCCACCGCGAACGCCGCGTTGCGGATGCCGTCGAGGACCGAGAACAGCCGGTCCACCAGATCCGCCTGGGTGCGCACGCGCTGGACGCCGGTCCGCTCGCTGAACTCGCGGTCGAGCTCCCCGAACAGCTTCTGGTCGTCCACCTTGACCTTGAACGACGCCGGCAGCGCCTCCGGGCGGACCAGCGAGAGCATCTCCGGGTCCGAGGCGAACTGCTGCTGGTAGATCTTGTAGGCCTCGTCGCGGCTGACGAAGGTCACCGACGACTGGCCGGCCGCCTCCGCCAGGTCCTGCCGCAGCTGCGTGCACGTGGCCTGGGTGCAGTCCGGGTCGTTGGTGGAGATGTCGTCGGTGAGGAACAGCTCGACCTCCACGCGGTCCAGATAGATCTGCTCGGTCGCGTGGCTCATCTGGACCACGAGCAGGCCGCTGCCGAGCAGGCCGATCGAGATCGCGGTGGTGATGATCATCGCCACCGTCATCGTGATGTTGCGGCGAAGCCCCTGGAGGACCTCGCTGAAGACGAATTTCGCGCGCATGGGTGTGTGTTCTCCGGTCGGTGGGGACGTCGGCGGTTCGGCGTGGGAACGGCGGCATGACGCGAGCGGCCCCGCCGCCCCGTCCGCCGCGCGGGCTACCTGCCCACGCCGTACACGCCGCGCTCCTCGTCGCGGACCAGCTTGCCCAGCTGCAGTTCCACGACGCGCCGGCGCATCGAGTCGACGATCTCGTGGTCGTGCGTGGCCATGAGCACGGTGGTGCCGGTGCGGTTGATCTTGTCGAGCAGCAGCATGATCCCGCCGGACGTATCGGGGTCGAGGTTGCCGGTGGGCTCGTCGGCCAGCAGCAGCAGCGGCCGGTTGACGAACGCCCGCGCGATGGCGACGCGCTGCTGCTCGCCGCCGGAGAGCTCGTGCGGCAGCCGATGCGACTTGCCGGCCAGGCCCACCATGTCGAGCACCTCGGGGACGACCTGTTTGATGTTCGCCTCGCGCTTGCCGATCACCTCGAGCGCGAATGCGACGTTCTCGTAGACGTTCTTCTGCTGCAGCAGCCGGAAGTCCTGGAACACGCAGCCGATGGTCTGACGCAGCTGCGGCACCTTGCGTCCCGGCAGCCGGTTCACGCGGGTCTCGCCCACGAAAACGTCACCGGAGGAGGGCACTTCGTCCTTGAGCAGCAGTTTGAGGAACGTCGACTTCCCGGACCCGGACGGCCCGATGAGAAAGGCGAACTCCCCCTTGCCGACCTCGACGTTCACCTTGTCCAGCGCGGGCCGGGTCGACGTCTTGTACGACTTGGAGACATTCACGAGACGGATCACGGAGAGCCAGTGTAGCCATGCCCCCGGGCGGCGCCGGTCCGCCGACTCCGGCGCGCCGCTCAGTCCTCGTCGGCGCCGGTCTTCGTCGGTGTCAGTCCTCGTCGGTGCGCATGCGCCAGCGGATGCCGGCCTCGATGAATCCGTCCAGCTCGCCGTCGAGCACCGTCTGCGGGTTGTTGACCTCGTACTCGGTGCGCAGGTCCTTGACCATCTGGTACGGGTGCAGGACGTACGAGCGCATCTGGTTGCCCCACGACGCGTTGCCGCCGGCGCCCAGCTCGTCCAGCGCGGCCTTCTCCTCCTGGCGCTTGCGCTCGAGGAGCTTGGCCTGCAGCACCTTCATCGCCGCCACCTTGTTCTGCAGCTGCGACTTCTCGTTCTGGCAGGTGACCACGATGCCCGTGGGGATGTGGGTGAGCCGCACGGCCGAGTCGGTGGTGTTCACCGACTGCCCGCCGGGGCCGGACGAGCGGTAGACGTCGACACGCACGTCGTTCTCCGGGACGTCGATGCTGTCGGTCGTCTCCACCACGGGCAGCACCTCGACCTCGGCGAAGGACGTCTGGCGGCGGCCCTGGTTGTCGAAGGGGCTGATGCGCACCAGGCGGTGCGTGCCCTGTTCCACCGACAGCGTGCCGTACATGTACGGATCCTTGACGGCGAAGGTGGCGCTCTTGATGCCGGCCTCCTCCGCGTAGGAGGTGTCGTACACCTCCACCTTGTGGCCGTGCTTCTCCGCCCAGCGCACGTACATGCGCATGAGCATCTCGGCGAAGTCCGCCGCGTCCACGCCACCGGCGCCGGAGCGGATGTTCACCAGCGCCTCACGCGGGTCGTACTCGCCGGACAGGAGCGTGCGCACCTCCATAGCCTCGATGTCCGAGCGCAACCGCGCGCGGTCGGCGTCGGCGTCCTCGAGGGCAGCGGCCGCCGCATCGCCCTCCTCCTCGTCGGCCAGCTCGTAGAGGACGGGCAGGTCGTCCAGGCGCGAGCGCAGGTCACGCGCCCGCCGCAGCGTCCCCTGCGCATAGGAGAGTTCGCTGGTGACCTTCTGCGCGTGGTCCTGGTCGTTCCACAGCTCCGGGTCGGCGGCCTGGTGCTCGAGCTCGTCGATGCGGCGGGCCAGCTCGTCGATGTCGAGCACGCGCTCGACCGTCGACAAGGTGGTCTCGAGTTCTGCGAGGTCTGCGGAAACGTCAGGTTGCACGGTAGACAAGGCTACCCGCCGTCCGCCGCGCCGACCCGGACGGAGTCGCCTGGCGGCGGCCGCGCCACGGTACGGTCATGGCCATGTACGCCGCCGACCTGGACCTTGCGCTGCGCCTGGCGAATCGCGCCGATTCGATCACCGGCAAGCGGTTCCGCTCCGCCGACCTGCGCGTGCAGGACAAGCCGGACATGACGCCCGTCACCGATGCGGACGTGGCCGTCGAACGCATCATCCGCGACATCCTGGAGATCGAGCGTCCGGACGACGCCGTCCTCGGCGAGGAGTTCGGGGGCGACCCCGCACCCACCGGCCGGCAGTGGGTGGTGGACCCCATCGACGGAACGAAGAACTTCGTCCGGGGCGTCCCCGTGTGGGCCACCCTGATCGCGTTGTTCGAGGACGGGGCGCCCGTGCTCGGCATGGTCAGCGCCCCGGCGTTGTCGCGCCGCTGGTGGGCGACCGCCGGCGAGGGCGCGTTCAGCACCTTCGAGGGCGGCCTGCCGCGCGCGCTGCGGGTCTCGGGGGTCCACGACCTCGGCGCGGCGAGCCTGTCGCTGTCGAGCCTGTCCGGTTGGCGCGAGCGCGGCGACCGCGACCGCGTCATCGCACTCACCGACGAGGTGTGGCGGCTGCGCGGCTACGGCGACTTCCTCTCCTACTGCCTCGTCGCCGAGGGCGCCGTCGACATCGCGGCCGAGCCGGAGGTGTCGCTGTGGGACCTTGCGGCCCTCGACGTCCTCGTCCGCGAGGCGGGCGGCCGCTTCACCGCGCTCGACGGCACCGTGGGCCCCGCGGGCGGCAGCGCCGTCGCCACCAACGGGCTGCTGCACGACGCGGTACTTGCGCGGATCGGGACGTGAGCCGCATCGGCGGGCAGTCGATGAGAAAGCTCTCATCGACCGCCCGCCGCAGGCGTGCGCCGACGCAGGGTGGGGGCATGCGTGAACGACGACCGTCGCCGGTGGCCGCCGCGGCAGGAGCCGCCTCCGCCGTCGGCGCCGCCGCGATCGTCGCGTGGGCGGCCGACGGGCGCGACGCCGTCAGCCGATAGCCCGTCGCATCGGCGGCGAGCCGCCGCGCGAGGTGACGGGTCGTATACGCCTTCTTGGCGGCCCGCAACCGCCCCGGGGACAGCGCTGCGCCGCGCTCCTCGCACAGCGATTCGTCAATGATCTGCACCGCGCCGGTGGCGCGCTCCGCAGCGATGGTCATGGCGTTCACTCCTGTTGTCCGTGCTGCGAGCGCCCTGCCCCCACGCTCGCCTCCCGTCGACCCCACCGACAAGCAAACGCCGGTTCAATGAGTGCACGATGACACCCCGATGAGAGTTCTCTCATCCGGTCCGCGGACGGTTCCGGGCGCGGATCCATGCGTGCGGAACGGGGTTTCAGTTCACAACCAACTTACTTTGGAGTAAGATTGGCTGCGAGAAGATCCGGGTCCGCCTTGCGACCCGGCAGGTGCGGGCGGCCTCGCCCTCCGCACACCCGGCCCTCACGGACAGATGGTGACTATGAGCAAGAACGGCAATTCCCCCGCGCGGCCGCGCCGCGCCGACTCCACCGTCGGACTCAACCCCGTCCGACGCGACGTCATCGGCACGGCCATGCGCGTGCTCACCTCCATCACGGGGTCGAGCCTCGCGGACAAGTACCGCATCCGCGAAACGGTCGACCGCGTCGCCTACGAGGGGACCAAGACCGGCTTCCGCACCCTCGGCGCCGCCAACCGCGTTTTCGACAAAGTGCCCGGCGGCGGCACGCCCGCCCGGCTGAAGTCGGCCAAGCCCGGCGGGTTCGACGTCACGCCCACCGATGAACAGCAGATGATCGTCGCGACGGTCAAAGACTTCGCGGCGGAGATCCTGCGCCCTGCGGCGTCGGACGCCGACGCCGCCGCGGCCGCCCCCGCCGACCTGCTCGGCCGGGCCGCGGAACTGGGCGTGACCATGATCAACATCCCCGACTCGCTCGAGGGGGTCGCCGAGGAGCGCGGGGCCGTCACCAACGCGCTCGTCGCGGAGGCCCTCGCCCACGGCGACATGGGACTGGCACTGCCGGTGCTGGCGCCCAGCGGCGTCGCCGTCGCACTCACGCAATGGGGCACCGACGAGCAGCAGCGAACCTATCTGCCGGCCTTCGCGGGTGAGAAGGTCCCCGCCGCGGCCGTCGTCGTCGCGGAGCCGCGGCCGCTGTTCAACCCGTTCGCGCTGCAGACCAAGGCCGTCCGCACCGCCGACGGTTACACCCTCGACGGCGTCAAGTCGATGGTGCCGGCGGCCGGCGCGGCGGAACTGTTCGTCATCGCCGCGGAGCTCGACGGCAAGCCCGCGTTCTTCCTGGTGGAGTCGGACTCCCGCGGCCTCGTCGTCGAGGCGGACCCGAGTATGGGCCTGCGCGCCGCGGGCCTGGGCCGGCTCATCCTCGAGGACGTCTCCCTGCCCCGGACGGCACTGCTGGGCGGGCCGGACGCGGACCCCGCCGTGCGCGCCCAGGAGTACTCCGACGCCATCGCGCTCTCCCGCCTCGGCTGGTCCTCACTGGCCGTGGGCACCGGGCAGGCCGTGCTGGACTACGTGACGCCGTACGTCAACGAGCGCGAGGCCTTCGGCGAGCCCGTCAGCCACCGGCAGGCCGTCGCCTTCATGGTGGCGAACACCGCCATCGAGCTCGACGGCCTGCGCCTGGTCGCCTACCGCGGGGCCTCCCGCGCCGACCAGGGGCTGGCCTTCCACCGCGAGGCGGCCCTGGCACGCACGCTCGCCGCCGACAAGGGGATGCAGATCGGCCTCGACGGCGTGCAGCTCCTCGGCGGCCACGGCTACACCAAGGAGCACCCGGTGGAGCGCTGGTACCGCGACCTGCGTGCCGCCGGAATCGGCGAGGGTGTGGTCCTCGTCTGACCGGTCCCGCACCGGCTCAGAGGATCCCGCAACCACGCCAGCGTCCACTCCCCACCATGGAGACACCATGATCAACCTCGAACTTCCGAAGAAGATGAAGGCCGCGTCCAACCAGGCGCACCAGGCCGCCGCGCAGATCTTCCGCCCCATCTCCCGCAAGTACGACCTCGCCGAACACGAACGCCCCGTGGAGCTCGACACGATGGCCAGCCTGGTCGAGGGCCTCGCGGACGCCGGTCAGGCCGCCTCCGGGGCCACCCTCGGCCGCGGCGCCGACACGAAGGCCCCCGAGGGCAACGTCAACGGCGGCAACATGTCGTCGCTCATGAACGTCATCGAAACCTGCTGGGGCGACGTGGGACTCACCCTCGCCATCCCCTACCAGGGGCTGGGCAACTCGGCGATCGCCTCGGTGGCCACCGACGAGCAGCTCGAGCGCTTCGGCAAGGTGTGGGCGTCGATGGCGATCACCGAGCCGGGCTTCGGCTCCGACTCGGCCGCCGTCACCACCACCGCAGTGCTCGACGGCGACGAGTGGGTGCTCAACGGCGAGAAGATCTTCGTCACCGCCGGCGAGCGCTCCACGCACATCGTCGTGTGGGCCAGCGTCGACCGCGCGAAGGGCCGCGCAGCCATCAAATCGTTCGTCGTCCCCCGCGACGCCCCCGGACTGTCGGTGGCGCGCCTGGAGCACAAGCTCGGCATCAAGGCCTCCGACACCGCCGTGCTGCTGTTGGAGGATTGCCGCATCCCCCGCGACAACATCCTCGGCAGCGCCGAGGTGGACACCGCCAAAGGCTTCGGCGGCGTGATGGCCACCTTCGACAACACCCGCCCGCTGGTCGCGGGCATGGCGGTGGGCGTGGCGCGTGCCGCGCTCGAGGAGCTCCGGCAGATCCTCACCGACGCGGGCATCGAGATCTCCTACGACGTCCCCGCCGTCAACCAGCCCGCCGCGGCCGCCGCCTACCTCGAGCTGGAGGCCGACTGGGAGGCCGCCCAACTGCTCACCATCCGGGCCGCCTGGATGGCCGACAACAAGAAGCCCAATTCGCTGGAGGCCTCGATGGCCAAGGCGAAGGCCGGCCGCATGGGCACCGCCGTCACGCTCAAAGCTGTCGAACTGGCCGGCAGCTACGGATACTCGGAGCGCTCGCTGCTGGAGAAGTGGGCGCGTGACGCGAAGATCCTCGACATCTTCGAGGGCACCCAGCAGATCCAGCAGCTCATCGTCGCCCGCCGGGTGCTGGGGCTCTCGTCCGCCGAACTGAAGTAGCAGCGCCGAGAACGGTCGTCGCCCCCGCAGAACAGCGGCCCCGGACCTCTCGGTCCGGGGCCGCTGGAGCTTTCCCCTCTCAGATGCCGAGGAGGCTTCCGAGGCCGCCGAGCAGGCCGCTGACGAGACCGGCGAGGGTGAGGCCGAGCGAACCGAGGATCATGACGTCTCCATTCAGTGTTTTGGTCTTTCGTTCAAGATATTGACCTGCGGTCTGCGGGAAAGTCAAACCCGCAGCCGCCGGGTCCGGGCTGTTCGCGGAGATGCTGCGCGGGACCGCGTCACAGCTCGATCCGGCGATCCACCCCGACCGCGCCGAGGAACCGAGCGTCGTGGCTGACGACGATGAGCGCCCCGGGCCAGCCGCGCAGCGCATCAGCAAGCTGCTCGACGGATTCGATGTCGAGGTTGTTCGTCGGTTCGTCGAGCATGAGCAACTGCGGGGCGGGCCGCCGGAACAGCACCACGCCCAGCGCGGCGCGCAGCCGCTCGCCGCCCGACAGCGCGCCGACGGTCTTGCCCGATGAGCGCCCCCGGAACAGCAGACGCGCCAGGTGCGCGTGCACGGTTTCGGCGTCCGCCTCCGGGCGCGCGTCCGCAACGGCCTCGGCCACCGTCACGCCGTCGTCGAGGAAGTCGAGCCGCTGCGGCAGGCAGGCCGCCGGAACCCGCAGACCGTCCGAGACGGCGATCGCCCGCAGCAGCGTCGTCTTCCCCGAACCGTTGCGCCCGACGACGCCGATCCGTTCCGGGCCCACCACCGAGAGCCCGTCCTCGTCGGCGCCGCGAGTATCGGTGGACACGGTCGATGGCGGCGACCGGAGCTGCGACGGAAGCGGGGGCCAGGGCATCGCCAGCACCTCGCGCCGCGGCGGCAGCGCGCACTCGGGCAGGTCGATCCGGATGCGCTTGTCGTCGCGCACCTGTTCGCGCGCCTCGTCCAGCGCCTCCGCCGCCCGCTCCACCTCCTCCTCGTGGGCGCCGCGCAACTTGCCCGCGGAGACCTGCGCCTGCTGCTTGCGCAGCCCCATGATGATCTTCGGTTCGCGCTTGTTCTCCTGCATCTTCCTGCCGTAGCGCCGGCGCCGGTCCAGTTTGATGCGCGCCTCGACCATCTCCGCACGCTGCTTGCGAAGGTCGCTGCGGGCATCGCTGACGCGCTGGGCGGCCGCCGCCTGCTCGGCCTCGATGACCTGACGGTAATGGCTGTACGGGCCGCCGAACAGCCGGATCCGGCCTGCGCGCAGCTCGGCCGTGGCGTCGACGGACTCGAGCAGGTCGAGGTCGTGACTGACGACGAGGACGGGCACCGTCAACGCGCCGAGGACCTCGCGCAGCCGGCCACGGGCCGCGACGTCGAGGTTGTTGGTCGGCTCGTCGAGCAACAACGCCTGCGGCTCGGCGAGCAGCAGCCCGGCGAGCGCGATCATCGTCGCCTCGCCGCCGGACACCGTGCCCACCGTGCGGTCGAGATCATCGAGCCGCAGGCCGAGCCGCCCGAGCATCGCGCGGCACCGGGCGTCGACGTCCCAATCCTCGCCCACCGCGTCGAAGTCGGCCGGGTCGACGGAACCCTCCTCGATGCGGCGCAGCGCCTCGCGCACGGCCGCCACCCCCAGCGTCTCCGCGACCGTCCGGTCCGCGTCGAGGGTGACGTCCTGCGGCAGCACCGCCACCGGCCGCGGAGCGGCGACCGAGCCGCGTTCCGGAGTCAGATCCCCGGCCAACAACCGGAACAACGTGGACTTGCCGGCCCCGTTGCGGCCGACCAGCGCGGTGCGGCCCGCCGGGAACACGGTGGTGAGACCGTCGAACACGACGGTGCCGTCGGGCCACCGGAACGTGAGGTCGGACAAGACGACGCTGTTGCTGCTCGCACCGCGGTCGCGGCCGGATCGCGCCGGGGCGGGTGTCGCGGACGGAGGAATCGACGATGATGCGGACATGGGTGCTCCCAGGAAGTATGCGGCTGTGCAGCTGCGGACTACCTCTGGTGGAGCACCGGCATCACTCGTCTCGCTCTCGGCGACAGGAACGGACTAGAGGCTAGCTCGACCGTCGGCGTACGGCAATGCTCTTGTTACCCGGCCCACCCCCTCGCCCATCGATAGAGTTTCAGGCCATAGGGTGAAACCCGGCACGTGCACCGAGCGTCACAGACAATTCCTGCGGCGCCGGCGCTGAGCGCGACGGGGCGCTGCAACCGCGCCGCCGTCCGTCGCTGCGGTTGCGCTGCCGCCGATCAGGAAGCTCCCGCGGGGAAGGTATACGCATGATCCAGAAGACCGCGCCGACCGATCTGTTCGCACACTACGGGGGCAAGGCCATGGAGGTCGCCCGCAGCGTGCGTGTGATGCAACGCGCCGGACTGGTTCCCTTCCCCCGCCTCGACCACGGCGTGCACTCGCTGATCGCGCTGAGCAGGTTCGGGCCGTTCGTCGGCGCAGCCAAGCACGCCGCGGCGCTCACTCCCGGCCGGGCCGCCATCATCGACGAGCTCGGCCCGCTGACCTTCCGCGAACTCGACGAACAGTCCAACGCGCTGGCACGGGCGTGGCAGGCGGACGGACTGGGCCAGGGTTCGGTGATAGCCGCGCTGTGCCGCGATCACCGCGGACTGGTCCTCACCATGCTCGCCAGCGGCAAGATCGGCGCGCGCCTGGTCATGTTCAACACCGGCTTCGCCGGCCCCCAGCTCGCCGACGTCGCGCGGCGGGAGGACGTGCGCGCGCTGGTGTACGACGACGAGTTCACCGAGCTGCTCAGCGCGCTTCCCGACGACCTGGCACGGTACTCGGCCTGGACCGACGGCGCCGCGCGCTCCGGGGCCCGGGGCGCCGGGCCCGTGCCGTCGGTGTTCACGCTGATCGCAGAACACTCCAGCGAATCGCTGCCCGCCCCCGCCAAACCGGGCGGCTTCGTGCTCCTCACCAGCGGCACCACAGGCACGCCCAAGGGCGCCCCACGCGACAGACTCACCGTGTTCGCTTCCGCGCAGTTCCTGGACCGCATCCCGCTGCGCAAGGGCGGCGTCACGTTCATGGCGGCACCGATTTTCCACGGCACCGGCGTCTCGCAGTTCATCCTTTCGATCGCGCTGGGCTGCACGGTGATCTTCAGCCGCAAGTTCGACCCGGAACGCACGCTCGTCGGCATCGCAGAGCACAAGGCCGACGCGCTGATCGTGGTCCCCACCATGCTGCAGCGCATCATCGACCTGGGCCCCGAGGTGCTGAGCCGGTACGACACCTCGACGCTGCGCATCATCTTCGCCGCCGGCTCGGCGATCTCGCCCGACCTCAGCCGGCGCACCGAGGAGGTGTTCGGCCCCGTGCTCTACAACCTCTACGGTTCGACGGAGGTGGCCGTCGCCACCGTCGCGACACCCGAGGACCTGCGGCGGGCGCCCGGCACCGCCGGCCGCCCGCCGGTCACCTGCGAAGTGCGGCTCTACGACGCGGACGACCGGGAGATCACCGCCCCCGATGTGACGGGCAGGATCTTCGTGCGCAGCGGGCTCAGCTTCGGCGGCTACACCGACGGCCGCAACAAGGTGATGATCGACGGCCTGCTCTCCTCCGGCGACGTCGGCCATTTCGACCGCGACGGACTGCTGTTCATCGAGGGACGCGACGACGACATGATCGTCTCCGGCGGCGAGAACGTCTTCCCTCTCGAAGTGGAGAACCTCCTGGTGGAACGCGACGACGTCCACGAGGCCGCCGTGGTGGGCGTGCCCGACGCCGACTTCGGGCACCGGCTGCGCGCCGCAGTCGCGCTGGCCGACGGGGTGCCCGAGGGCGACGCGGCTCAGGCGAAGGCCGACGAACTCAAGGAGTACGTCAAGGCCAACCTGGCGCGGTACAAGGTGCCGCGCGAGATCGTCTTCGTCGACCGGCTGCCCCGCAACGCCACCGGCAAGCTGCTCAAGCGCAAGGTCGCCGAACTGTAGAGCCGCGGGCGTACAGGCCGGGTGCGCGGGCAGGGGCTTCCTGTCGGACCCGTGCGGCATGCTGTGCGCCATGGACGAAGCCCGCATCGCCTGCGCCAACGCCGCGCTCGCGCCGATCCCGCCGAACTACTGCGCCGTCACCCCGGAGGACGTCGCCGCCCGGGAGAACGGCCACTCGTTCCACCGCGCCCTGCACATCGGCTGGGCCTGGGGCCGGGACGACACCGGTCGCGAGTACCTCGACCTCCTCTGGGAGCACCGGCACCCCGGCGCACATGCCTGCCGGTACTTCGCCGACGGGACGACCGAGGACATCGCCGTTCCGTACGGCGGCTACCCGATGGCGGAGGATCCCGTGGAGAACGCGGAGCGGGAGCAGTGGTATCTCGCAGAGAACAGGCGGATCTACGCCGATCTCCGGGCGCGGGGTCTCCTGCCCGACGTGGGCGGGAATGTGCCCTCGCAGGACATCAACGAGTTCCTGCGGTCCGGGGGCCTGGCCGACGACCAGTAGTGCGGTCGGGTGCTCCGTTCGGCCCGGTGGGCGCCGCCCCACCGGGCGCGATCACCCATCTGGAATGCACTCAGGCCCGGGAGATCGTGATCTCCCGGGCCTGGCCAGTAGCGGGGGCAGGATTTGAACCTACGACCTCTGGGTTATGAGCCCAGCGAGCTACCGAGCTGCTCCACCCCGCGTTGCGTCTCCTACAGTACACGGTCCGCCCCGCCTTCACGAATCGGGCCACCGGGGCCGGCCACGGATCCGGCGGGCGTGCCGGGAAAACACCGACGGTCACGCATCCGTTGCCGCCGAGGGTGATTCGCGCGCCGACCCACAGCGTGCGAGCCGGTCCCCCATACGCGGGCACGATCCCCGTCAGGCCGCGAGCCGGCCCCGCTCCTGCGAGCGGGATCACGTTCGAGCAGCGAGCCGGTCCCCCACCCGCGAGCGGGTGGGCGGAATAACCCCTCGGGAACGGCGCGCACGCTGCAGAACGACTCGCCGTTGGCGGACACGCCCGCGAACAGGCGGCGGGCTCGCCGGACGGAAGATGCGCGCCAGCCCCGGCCGCCGACGCACGCCCTGTCCGCCGGCTCGCAGCACCCGCACAGCACCCCGCCCCCGACTGGACAACACGTGGACAGCGAAAAGTCCGGGCCGGTCGTGACGACCGGCCCGGACTTTTCAGTGGTAGCGGGGGCAGGATTTGAACCTACGACCTCTGGGTTATGAGCCCAGCGAGCTACCGAGCTGCTCCACCCCGCGTTGCGAGAACCACGTTACACGGCCATACGAGCCGCGGGCAAATCCGCCCCGAATCCCTGAAATCATCCTTCCCATCAGGGATTTCGAGGCGGAACCGCACAGTCATGCCCGGTCAGCCACCAGTGTTCCCGGTCACCTTCTCGTAGTTCTCGATCGCCTTCTGGAGGTTCTCGAGCGCCTTGCCGTAGTCGCCGAAGTTGCCGCTCGACTGCGCCGACTGCAGGTTCTTCAGCGCCGAGTCGATTCCCTGTACCGCGGCCTGCTCGTCACCCCGCGCGGGCGGCGGTGTCGTCGGGGCAGGGGTCGGCGAAGGCGACGGGCTCGGTGCCCCGCCCCCGGCCTGGTCGCCGCCGGGCGCCGGGGTCGGTGCCGGCTCCACGGGGGCGCCGCCCTCGTCGACCTCGCGGGTGGCCAGGTTAGCCACGCCGGGACCGAAGATCTGCTTCAGCGCCTCGGATGCGGTGGGCGCGTACCCCACCTTCACCACGCCGTTGGGATCCGTGTAGCTCATGAGCACCCGCGACAGGCGCGGGAATGTATTGCCGGAGGTCGACTTCTGCTCGGTGTACAGCGGCTCGACGTACAGGATGCCGCCGTCGGCGATCGGCAGCGTCAGCAGGTTGCCGAAGGTGAGCGTGTTCGTCTGACCCAGCAGCGCGACGTCCTGCGAGACCTTGGAGTCCGAGGTCATCGAGTTCTGCATCTGGCCCGGGCCCTGCGTCTGCGTGTTGGTGGGCAGCGTCAGAACGGTGAACTGCCCGTAGGTCTTCGGGTCCGACGACACCGAGATGTACGCGGACAAGAACTCGCGCTGGTACCCGCGCATCGGGCTCGTCAGGTCGAACTGCGGCTCGGCCGTCTGCGGGTCGCCGCGCAGCACGTAATACGGCGGCTGGTTGGCGTCGGTGTCGGACGTCGGATCGCTGGGCACCGACCAGAACGCGTTGTTGGTGAAGAACTCGTTCGGGTCGTCCACGTGGTACTTCGCCAGCATCTCGCGCTGCACCTTGAACAGGTCCTCCGGGTACCGGAAGTGGGCACGCAGCTCGGGGCTGATCGCGCTCTCCGGCTTGACCACTCCCGGGAACACGTCCATCCAGGTGTTGAGGACCGGGTCGGACTGGTCCACCTGGTACAGGGTGACCGTGCCGTCGAACGCGTCCACGGTGGCCTTCACCGAGTTGCGGATGTAGGACACCTCCTTTTGCGGCAGCGGCCGGCCCGTGGCGGCATCGATGCTGTCGGTCATCAGCCCGGCGAGCGAACTGCGCTGCGCGTAGGGGTAGTTCTCCAGCGTCGTGTAGGCGTCGACGATCCACTTGATCTTGCCGTCGATCACCGCCGGGTACGCCGAGGTGTCCGTGGTCAGCCACGGCGCGACCTTCTTGACGCGGTCGCGCGGGTCGCGGTTGAACAGGATCTTCGAATCGTCGCCGATCGCGTCGGAGAACAGGAAGTTGCGTTCGGTGTATTTGACGGCGAACGCGAGACGGTTGAACCAGTTGCCGACGGACACACCGGCAGAGCCCTCGTAGGTGTAGCGCTCGCCCGTCTCCGAATCGTATTCACGGGGTTCGTCGCCGGCCGCGCCGACGATGGCGTAGTCGTCGGGGGTGTTCGAGATGAGCTCGCCGAAGTAGATCCGCGGGTTGTCCACCTCCAGCGCCGGGATGGTGGGCTTCGTGCTCAGGTCGCTGACCTGGTAGACGGGGTAGCCGCCGGCGTCGCCGTCCCCGTCGCCGCCGGTGCGGATCGTGTTCGCCTGCGCGGCCACGAATCCGTTGCCGTGCGTGTAGACGGTGTGCTTATTGATCCAGTCCGTCTGGTTGCCGGTGAGGCTCTGCGGGTTCAGCCCGCGCGCGGCGACGATGAAATCGCGCATCTCGCCGTCCACTTTGTAGCGGTCGATGCTCAGTGTCTTCGGGAAGCCGTAGAAGTTCTTCAGCTGCATCTGCTGGGTGAAGGTGGGCGAGATGATGTTGGGGTCGAGCAGACGCAGATTCTCCACCGTCGTCTCGTCCGCGGGCACGTCCTGCGGGCTCTTGCTGCCCACGCCCGCATACTTGACGTAGTCCACGTTGGCGTCGGTGATCCCGTAGGCGGCGCGGGTGGCGGTGATGTTCCGCTTGATGTACTCGGCCTCCTTCTGCGCCGCGTTGGGCTTGACCGAGAACTGCTCGACGATCAGCGGGTACACCGCGCCGATGATCACCGACGAGAACACCATGAGCGCCACCGCCAGGGCCGGGATGCGGAGGTCGCGCAGGACGATCGCGGCGAAGAACACGGCGGCACAGATCACGGCGATGGCCAGCAGGATCATCTTGCTGGGCAGCACCGCGTTGATGTCGGTGTAGCCGGCGCCCGTGAACATCGGGTACTTGTCCGTGCTGGAGAGCAGCGAGTACCGGTCGAACCAGTAGGCCACCGCCTTGAGCAGCAGGAAGACCCCGGCGATGATGGCCAGCTGCGCGCGTGCGGCGCGCGTGAGGTTGCCAGAACGGCCGGCGAGCCGGATGCCGCCGAACAGGTAGTGCGTGACCAGGGAGGCGAAGAACGACACGATCAGCGCCACGAAGAGCCAGGTCAGCACGAACTTGATGAACGGCAGCTCGAAGGCGTAGAAGCCGATGTTCTTGTCGAACTGCGGGTCGTTCACCGACTCGTCGAACGGCTTCGCGTGCAGGAACAGCTGGATCATCTGCCAGTCGCTCTGCGCGACCAGCCCGCTGATCAGGCCGACGAGGACGGGTACCGCGAGGCCGAAGGTCTTGCGCCGCGACATCACCAGTGCCCGGTACCGGGCGAGCACGTCGTGCTCGCCCGCCATCGGCACGAACACCGGCCGCATCCGGTAGGCCAGCACGATCGCGGCGAAGATGATCCCGCCGACGACGAGGCCGACGACCAGGAAAGTGATGATGCGCGTCCACAGCACCGTGCTGTAGACGGAGCCGAACCCGAGGCTCTTGAACCACTCCCAGCTGATGTAGGTGTCGATGAGCCGGGGGCCCACCAGGAGCAGCACGATCAGCGCCACTCCGATCCCGATGAGGATCTTGGACCTACGGGACAGCCTGGGGACACTGCCTGGCGGCCGCACGCTCACGACTTTCTCTCCATCCTCGTAGGACGGCCGCAGCCCCGCCCGGCGCCGCGCCGGAGGACTCCATGCCGCTTCCCGAAGGCGCTTTCCGCGCGCCGGCGGGACCTCGATCCTCTGCCCGTGTGCCCTGCCGGGCGCCGGCCGCCGCGCGGACCGGCCCGTGCCTGGCAGCACACACCCCGCCACACGTCCTGTGGTCGGATACGACTCTACGGAACCGCCCCGACACGGGCGGAATCACGGGTCACCCGACCAACGACCGGGGAGGCGGAGAGGTTCCCCGGCCGGGGTGCGAGGATGGACGTATGAGTGCCGACCGTGCCGATGCCGGCGTGAACGACCTCGGACGGAGCATCCGCGAGGTGGCCGAGTTCATCACGGCCGAGGGCGATCCGTGGGGCGAGCCGCCCCGGCTGTACGCACTGGTGCCCACGGCCGTCCTCGCCGAGACCGACCCCGCGCTGCTCGATCATCTCGACGACGCGGGGCTGACGCCGGTCGAGCAGGAACCGCTCTACGACGACGCCGACCTGCACCCCGCGGCGCTCGGCGAGATCCTCTCCGGGGTGTCGTGGCCGGACGCGGTGGCCGGCTGTCTGCTCGTGCGCGAGATCGTGGTGCTGCCCCCGGGAGCCGATGCGGACCCGGACGCGGCCGCGCGCGATCCGCGCCGTCGCTCCGCCCGCCAGTACACGGCCGCGTTGCGGGAGGGCGGCGGGCTGAGCCTGCTGCAGATGCGGCCGTCCCCGGACGGCGGGGGCGAGGATGGCGCAGGCGACGGCGATCCCGACGCGGTGGAGCTGCTGCGCTACGAGGGCCTGGGCGACGACCTGATCTCCGCGCTGCAGGCGACCTTCGACGCGGATGTCCCCGACGACGACCGGTGATCCGCGAGGCGCGGTGAACGGTCCAGCAGCTGACGGCGGTGCTGCGCCCGTCAGCAGTGCGGCGCCGGCCGCCCGGCTTCCAGCGCCTGCAGCCCGGAGATCGCGTCGTCGAGGGTGTCGACCTTGACCAGGGTCAGGCCGTCCGGAGCGTGCCGCACGGCCTCGGAGCAGTTGCCCGCCGGGACGAGGAACACCGTCGATCCGGCGTCGCGTGCCGCTCGCATCTTGTAGGGGATGCCGCCGATGGGCCCCACCTGGCCCGACGGATCGATCGTCCCGGTGCCGGCGACGAACTCCCCGCCGCTCAGCTCGCCCGGGCTGAGCTTGTCCACCAGCGCCAGCGAGAACATCAGGCCGGCGGACGGGCCGCCGATGTCGGTGAGGTTGAAGGTGACGTCGATGTCGGAGGGGACGGTGTCCGCCACGGTGATGCCCAGGACGCCCCCGGACGCCGCCGGGTCCGACGACGCGGAGAGGGTCACCGTCACAGTCTTTTCGGCGTCCCCCCGCCGGAAGGCCACGTCGACCGTCTCGCCGGGCGCATGCGCCGAGATCAGATCGGTGAGCTGCGACGCCGTGGTCACGTCGGTCCCGTCGACGGCGGTGATCACGTCGCCCGGCTCCAGCACCCCCTCGGCCCCGCTGTGCTGCACGATCTGTTTCACCACCACCTGCGACAAGCCCAGGTGGCGCATCGCCGCGACGGCGGCGCTATGCTCCGACTCGCTGAACGCCGCCTGATTGTGCTCGCGGATCTGCTCCTCCGACTTGCCCGGCGAATACACCTCGTCACGCGGCACCACGCCGTTGGCTCCGCCCGCCCACAGGCCCAGCGCGTCGAACAGCGTGATCTGGTCCCGGACCGCGACGGTGGTCATGTTGAGATGGCCGCTGACGGGGTCGACGGGCACGCCCTCGACCTCCACCACCGGAACCTCTTCGGTGGAGCCGTCCTGCTGCTGCAACGTGACGTCCCCGAGCGTGTTGAACGTGGGCCCCGGCCCCATCGCCACGAACGGCACCGTGACGGTGAAGCCGAGCACGACCAGCAAGACCAGCGGAACGAACAGCGCGATCAGCGTCAGGATGCGTCGACTCACCCGGCCCACGATATAGAGGGGGTGCGGCGGTCGCCGATTCCAGGGGTCCCGGCCCCGCCGGGGGCGGTGTGTTCGCCGTGAGCGTGACCGGCCGCAGAGTCGGCGCTCCGGCCGGTCGAGCTTGTACCGTTGAGGCATGAGTGACGTGCCGTTCGGCTTCTCGAATTCCGACGACTCCGGCGACGACCCCGAGCGCCGCGGTCGCGACGAGTCCTCAAGCGGTGACGCGTCCGGCCAGGGCGGGTCCGGGAGCGGCCAGGGCGGGTCCGGCCAGGGCGGGTCGCCGTTCGGCTTCGGCATGTTCGGCCTGCCGGGCGGCCAACCCGGCCAGGGTGGGCCCGGTGGCCAGGAGTTCGATCCGGCGATGCTCGGCCAGATGCTCTCGCAGTTCGGCCAGATGCTCAGCGGAATGGGCGGGGCGATGAGCTCCGGGCAGGCCGGCGCGCAAGGCCCCGTCAACTACGAGCTCGCGACCCGCACGGCGCACCAGCAGATCCCCCACAAGGGCCCGGTCTCGTCCGAGCAGCGCAAGGCCGCGGAGGACGCGGTGCGGCTGGGCGAGCTGTGGTTGGACGCCGCCACCACGTTGCCGTCCGGCGTCTCCAAGACCGATGTGTGGACCCCCGCCGAGTGGGTGGACAACACCTTCGAGAGCTGGAAGAAGCTGTGCGATCCGGTGGCCCGGCAGATGTCGACCATGTGGTCGGGCGCGCTGCCGGAAGAGGCCGCGCAGATGGCCGGACCCATGATGGGCATGATCACGCAGATGAGCGGGATGGCGTTCGGCGCGCAGCTCGGCCAGGGGCTCGCGCAGCTGTCGGTCGAGGTCCTCACCTCGACGGAGATCGGACTGCCACTGGGCCCGGTGGGCACCGCCGCCCTGATGCCGGAGGCGATCACCGCCTTCGGCGAAGGTCTCGACAGGCCCCGCTCGGAGGTGCTGATCTTCCTGGCCGCCCGCGAGGCCGCGCATCAGCGGCTGTTCAGCCACGTCCCCTGGCTGGCACAGCGCCTGTTCGACGCGGTCGACGCGTACGCCCGCGGCATCACCGTGGACTTCTCCGCCATCGAAGAGGCCGCGCGCGGGCTCGACCCGTCGGCGCTGATGGACCCGAGCGCTCTCGAGGGCCTGATGCAGGAGGGCACGTTCACACCCAAGGACACTCCGGAGCAGAAGGCCGCCCTGGAGCGGCTGGAGGTGCTGCTGGCGCTCGTCGAGGGGTGGGTCGCCACCGTGGTGCACGACGCGCTCGACGACCGCATCCCCGGTGCCGACGCGCTGGGCGAGACGCTGCGCCGCAGGAGGGCGTCGGGCGGCCCCGCGGAGCAGACGTTCGCCAACCTGGTGGGCTTGGAACTGCGCCCGCGCAAGCTCCGCGAGGCGTCGGCGCTGTGGTCGCGGCTGACCCGGGACGCCGGCATCGAACAGCGCGACGCGGTGTGGGGGCACCCCGATCTGCTCCCCGACGCCGGCGACCTCGACGACCCCGCCGGATTCATCGACCGCGCGATCGGCGGGGACACCTCGGCGATGGACGATCCGATCGCCGAGGTGCTGCGGATCGAGGAAGAACGCTCCCGCGACGGCGGCGGTACGGGCGGTGCCCCTGACGGAGGCGGCCTGAACGACAGCGGCCCGAACGAGGGCGACGAGGCGAAACCGGACGACGGGGACGACTCGAACGACGGGCGGTGACCGCGACGGGACCGGCGGGTCAGCCGGCCCCGTCGCACGCCGCAGCGCCGTCGTCCGCGTCCCACGCGCGCGCGGACGCGGGATCGCGCAGGGCCGCCGAACTGGCCTCGAGGTACCCGATGGCGCGTTCGGTGCGCGGGTAGCGCCGCACCAGCTCCCAGAATCGCGGGGTGTGCCCGCCCGGCGCCACCAGGTGCGCCAGCTCGTGCACCAGCAGGTAGTCGAGGACGTACGCGGGAAACCCCCGTGCCGCCTCGCTCACGCGGATGGTCCCGTCCGTCTGCGTGCACGATGCCCACCGCGACCGCATCACCGGCACCCATCGGACGGAGGCCGGCTGCGCGGCCCCGCCGAGCCATCGCTCCGACATCTCCTTCGCCCGCGTCATGAGCGCCTCGTCGCCCACGCCCGCCCGGCCGCGCCGGCGCCGCTCCGAGCGTTCCAGCTTGCCGAGCATGTCCTCGACCAGCTCCGCCTCGCGCGCCGCCGACAGCCCTGCCGGCATGAGGATCACCGTCATGTCCCCCTCGCGACGCGCGCTGACGGTGCGCTTGCGGCGCACGCTCCTGCGGATCTCGACCTTCCCCTGCACACTCACGCCCCTGACGCTAGCGCGCTGCCGGCGCCGCCGGTCGCACCAGATTCCCCGGCCCTCCGTTTCCCCAGGAAGACGACCATGGCGGCCTGTGGATAACCGCTCTGCGCGCGGCCGGACCGGGGCGGTCGGGTGGCACAGTCGGGTCATGGCCGCACCGAGAACCATGGCGACCGGCGCCGACGCCGCGCCGCCACGACGCAGACCCACCTCCGCAGAGCGCCGACTGTTCCGCTCCACCCCGCGCCTCGACGCACGCTTCCCGGTGCTGTTGCGCGGCGACGGCACGGTACAGATCGGCATGTCACCCGCGCTGGCCGTGGTGGTGCGGCCGCCGACCGGCTTCGGGCCACGGCCCCTCGCGGCGCTGCTGCGCCAGCTGGACGGGTCCACCCGGCTCGACCGTGCGTTGCGCCGCACCGGCCTGCCCCTCGCCCACGCCGGACCGATCCTCGACGAGCTCACCCGGGCCGGGCTGCTCACCTTGGGCCCCGAGGAACGTGTCCCCCGCAGCATGATCACTGTCCACGGCGCCGGCCCGCTGGCGGACAGGCTCCGAGAGCACCTTCCCGCCATCGGTGTGCGAGTCCGCGCCTCGGGCACGCACCCCGACGACGAGTCCTCCGTGGCGGCGGCCGCGTCGTCGGTGACGATCCTGGCGGGCCAGGCCGTCGTCGAGCCGGGGATCCGGCGGATGCTCCACGAGGCCGCGATGCCGCACATGCACGTGCGTCTGCGGGACGGTTACGGCGTCGTGGGCCCTGTGGTGCTGCCCGGGCGCACGGCGTGCCTGGGCTGTGGCGACCTGCACCGGCGCGACCGCGACCCGGCCTGGCCACGGCTCATGGTCCAGCAGATGGGCCGGCGCGGGCACGGTGACGCGCCCACGATCATGGTCACCGTAGGCGTGACGGCGGACCTGCTCCGGACCTACCTGCTCGCCGCGAGCCCCGCCCGGACGCTTGCTGCTGATGTGCCCGCGGGATCCGGCCGCCAGGTGGCGGTGGGCCCCGGCGGCACGTCGGTGACCACTTCCCCCTGGCTCCCGCACCCCGAGTGCCCGTGCCGCGCCACGCAGTCCGCGACGGCCGACGGAGCGCCGGGGAGCGCCCTCACCGGGGGTAACGCGACTCCCCCGCCCCGATCGTGAACAATGGTCCCGTGTCTGACATTCCTCGCCACGGTGCCGCGCGCACCGCAAGACTCGCGTCGTTGCCCCTGGGGATCGCGGGACGAGCCGCGGCGGGACTCGGGCGGCGACTGAGCGGCCAGACGGCCGAGGAGATCAACGCCGATCTCGCAGAGAAGGCCGCCGAGCAGCTCTTCGCCGTACTCGGCGAACTCAAGGGCGGAGCCATGAAGCTCGGGCAGGCGATGAGCGTGTTCGAGGCCGCCATGCCGGACGAGCTCGCCGAGCCGTACCGCGAGGCGCTCACCAAGCTCCAGCGCGACGCCCCGCCCATGCAGCCTTCGGCCGTGTACCACGTGCTCGACCACCAGTTGGGCACGGCGTGGCGCTCGCGGTTCGCCGAATTCGATGAGGTCCCGGCCGCCGCCGCCAGCATCGGCCAGGTGCACCGGGCCGTCTGGGCCGACGGGCGGGACGTCGCGGTGAAGGTCCAGTATCCGGGTGCGGACGAGGCGCTGCGCGCGGACCTGCGCCAGTTGCGGCGGCTCACCCCGGTCTTCCGACCGTTCGCGCCCGGCACGGACGTCCGGGCCCTGGTGGACGAGTTGACCACGCGCGCCGAGGAGGAGCTCGACTACCGCATCGAGGCCGGCTACCAGCGGCGGTTCGCCGCGGAGTTCGCCGGTGACCCGCTGATCTCGATTCCGCGCGTCGTCGCCAGCGCGCCCAAGGTGCTCGTCAGCGAATGGCTCGAGGGAACACCCTTGGCGCACACGATCGCCGAGGGCACCCCCGATGAGCGCAACGACGCGGCACTGCGGCTGTGCGAGTTCCACTTCTCCTCCCCGGCCCGGGTGGGCCTGATGCACACCGATCCGCACCCGGGGAACTTCATGATCACCGGGGGCGGACGTCTGGGCGTGATCGACTTCGGCGCGGCCGTGGAACTGCCGGACGGCCTGCCCAAGGTGCTCACCGACATGGTGCGCCTGGCGGTGCAGGACCGCCCCGACGATCTGGTCTCGCTGATGACGATGGCCGGGTACGTCGGGCGGGGCGACAGGCTCTCGGCGGAGGACGCGATGCAGTTCCTGCGGCCGTTCGTCGAGCCGCTGCGCCAGGAGACCTTCCGCTTCGACCGTGCCTGGATGCAGGGCATCGCGGAGACGTACACCAACCTGCGCGGCAAGGAGTTCCAGACCAGCCGCGCGTTCACGCTGCCCGCCGACTACCTGATGATCCACCGCGTGCTGAGCGGCTCGGTGGCCATTTTGTGCCAGCTCGACGCCGAGGCGCCGTTTCTCTCGGTGATCCGGCGCTGGGCGCCGGAGATGGTGGACGACCCGGTGCGCTGACCCCTCCCCGCCGGGCGGGGTCGTGCAGAGGCGGGGTCGGGTCAGGCGGGTTCGGGCGGCGCGCCGTCCGTGCCCGGCGGCCGGTCGCCCGCCACGATCGCCAGCACATCGCGGCCGAATCGCTCGAGCTTGGCCGCGCCGATGCCGGGTATGGCGGTGAGCGCCCGGTCGCCCGTCGGCAACTGCTCCGCGATGGCCGTGAGCGTGGCGTCGGTGAAGATCACGAACGCGGGCACGTCGAGCTCGCGGGACTTGTCCCGCCGCCAATCCTTGAGCGCGGCGAACACGTCGTCGTCGAGGTCCGACGGGCAGCCCGCGCAGCGCCCCAGCTTGGTGTCGGTGGCACCCACCAGGGCCTTGCCGCAGATCCGGCAGCGGGCGCGCTTGCGCTCGCGCCGCGGGGGCGCGATTTTCGACGCCGGTGACGAGTCGGGGATGAGCCCGTGCAGGAATCGCGAACGCCGGCGGGTCTTGCGTCCGCCCTCGTTGCGCGCCAGCGCCCACGACAGCGACAGGTGCACGCGCGCCCGCGTCACCCCGACGTACAGCAGCCGCCGCTCCTCCTCCACCGCCGCCTCGTCGTCGGGCGCGCCGCCCGAGCCGAGCGCGTGGGTGATGGGCAGCATCCCGTCGGTGACCCCCGCCAGGAACACCGCGTCCCATTCGAGCCCCTTCGCCGCGTGCAGGGAGGCCAGCGTGACCCCTTCGACCACGGGGGGATGACGTGAGTCCGCACGCCGGCCCAGTTCACGCAGGAGTCCGTCGAGCGTGAGGTCGGGCTCGTGGACACGCAGCTCCTCGGCGAGCGACACGAGCGAGCACAGCGACGTCCACCGCTCGCGCGCCTGCGCGCCGGGCGGCTCGGCGTCGGTCAGGCCGAGCGGCGCGAGGGCGGCGCGCACCAGTGCGATGAGGTTCTCGCCGCTGTCCGCCCCCTCGGGGAGGTCGTCGCGCGCCGCCGTCCGGCGCAGCGCGTCCGCCGCCTGCCGGATCTCCTGGCGCTGGAAGAAGCCCTCGCCGCCGCGCACCTGGTAGGGGATGCCGGCCTCGGTGAGCGCATTCTCGAACTGTTCCGATTGCGCGTTGATGCGGTAGAGCACCGCGATCTCGGAGGCGGGGGTGCCGTCCTTGATCAGGGCGGCGATGCGCTGCGCGACGGCCACCGCCTCGGCCGGCTCGTCGTCGTACTCGTTGAACCTCGGCTCGGGCCCGGGCGGTCGCTGTCCGACCAGCTTGAGGCGGGTGCCCGCGATGCGGCCGCGCGCCGCGCCGATCGTCTTGTTGGCCAGGTCGACCACCTGCGGTGTGGAACGGTAGTCGCGTTCGAGGCGGACAACGGTGGCATCGGGGAACCTGCGCGAGAAGTCGAGCAGGTGCTGCGGCGACGCGCCGGCGAAGGAGTAGATGGTCTGGTTGGCGTCGCCGACCACCGTCAGGTCGTCGCGCGGGCCCAGCCACGCGTCCAGCACGCGCTGCTGCAGCGGCGTGACGTCCTGGTACTCGTCCACCACGAAGCACCGGTAGCGGTCGCGGAACTCCTCGGCCACCGACGAGTTCTCCTCCAGGGCGGCGGCGGTGTGCAGGAGGAGGTCGTCGAAGTCGAGCAGGGTCGAGGACGCCTTGAGCTCCTCGTACCCCGCATACACCGCGGCCACCTGCTCCGGTGGCGCGGGCGTGTCGCGGTGCAGGCGCGCCGCCGCGACCGCGTACTGCTCGGGGACGATCAGCGAGGACTTCGCCCACTCGATCTCGCCCGCGAGATCGCGCACCGACTCCTTCGTGGTGGGCGCCCCGACCCTCGACGCCGCCTGCCCCACCGCGGCGAACTTGCGGTCGAGCAGTTGCCAGTCCACCTCGCCGACCACCCGCGGCCAGAAGTACTTGAGCTGGCGCAGCGCAGCGGCGTGGAACGTGCGCGCCTGCACGGCACCGCCGCCGCCGTCCACCCCGAGCGCGCGCAGGCGCATCCGCATCTCCCCCGCGGCCCGCGCGGTGAACGTCACCGCCAGCACCTGGCCCGCCGCGACGTGGCCGTGGGCGACAAGGTGCGCGATGCGGCGGGTGATCGTGCGGGTCTTGCCGGTGCCCGCCCCGGCCAGCACGCACACGGGCCCGCGCGGCGCGAGCACGGCGGCGGTCTGCTCGGGGTCCAGCCCCTGCAGCGCCGCGTCCGTGCGGCCGTTCCCTGCTCCGATCGTGCCTGCTCCGACGGTTCCGGCTCCCATGACCCCTGTTCCTGTCACCCCTGCTCCCGTCACCCCGGTTCCTTCGGCCCCTGGTTCTGCGCCCCCTGGTACTGCGGCCCCTGGTACTGCGGCCCCTGTTCCCACAGCCCCCATGCCGCCTGTCCGTCCCATTCCGCCATCATCGCAGCCACCCCCGACAGTCACCGTCCGGGTGGTCCGCCCCCGATGTTCCGGCGACGGCCGGGCGCCGCATCGGTCACATGCCGTCACCGGCACGGAACACCCCGCGCGCCGCCCGCGTTGTGCAGAACGTGAGCACCGAGACGGCCGCGCCCGCGGCACCCGTAACCCTGACCGTCTACACCACCGACTGGTGTCCCTTCTGCCTCAAGCTGAAGGCCGACCTGCGATCCGACGGCATCGAGTTCGTCGAGATCGACATCGAGCAGCAGCCCGAGGCGGCCGAGTTCGTCGCCTCCGTCAACGACGGCAACCACGTGGTGCCCACCGTGCACTTCCCCAACGGCGAAGTGGTGACCAATCCGCCGTTCAAGGGCGTGCGACGCCGGTTGGGGCTTGCACGCGATTGACCGTTCCGGGGTCGGGCGGTCCGGCGGGCCGCCCGCCCGCCGAACACCCGGCCGCAGCGTGTCAGCGCGGGTCCACCCAGGACTCGATCATCCCCCGCGCGATGGAGATGCTGCCGGGCAGCAGCAGCGGCGCGGCGGTGTCTGCGGCCCAATCCCCCAGTGCGAGGGCGTCACGCACCTCGTCCCGCGTGAACCAGCGCGCCTCGGCGATCTCGCCGTCGCGGAACCGGACGGGCGCGCCCGGATCGGCCGTCGCACTGAACCCCAGCATGATCGAGCGGGGGAACGGCCACGGCTGGCTGCCCAGGTAGCGGACGTCGCGCACCGGCACGCCCACCTCCTCGCCGATCTCGCGCGCCACGCACGCCTCGAGCGACTCGCCCGCTTCGACGAACCCTGCGAGCACCGAGAAGCGGCGCTCCGGCCAGCTGGGCTGGCGGGCGAGCAGTACCCGGTCGGCGTCGTCGTGCACCAGGCAGATGATGGCCGGGTCGGTGCGGGGGTATTCCTCGCGTCCGCACTCCTCGCACACCCGCACCCACCCCGCGTTGACGGGCACGGTGGCGGCGCCGTCGCGCGCGCAGAATCCGGCGCCGCGGTGCCAGTTGAGCAGCGCCAGAGCGGTGACCAACCACCTGTTCTCCACCGCCCCGAACACGGTGCCGTGGGTGCGCAGGTCTCCGAGCGACACGTCGATGTCGAACTCTCCGGGCACGGGCGCCGAGTCGAGGCCGGGCTCCGCCACGGCCCACACCAATCGACCCGCGTCGCCGCCGACGAGCACCGCACCGGCCGGCCGCGCGGCGGCGACGTCCATCGCCGGGTCGAGGCGGATGTGTGCCCCGTCGGTGCGCACTTTGCCGCGGCCGCCCACCCTCAGCACCCGCGCGGCAGGCCAGGCTGCGTCGAGGGCCGCGGCATCCGTGCGGTCGATCCGGTCGAGCGGGTCGGTGGCGTCACGGGACAGCAGGGGCGGCCGGTGCAGTGCGAAGGGAGTCACGTGCCCACTGTGCCATCCGGCGCCGTGGGTCAGGGCCACCCGGCCCCGAGCGTCAGGCCTTCCGGATGTAGAGCAGCCGGTCGTTCTCCTCGATCGAGTCGACGTCGGCGGTGCCGGCGCGCAGCATCTCACCGTTGCGGACCACCGCGAGGACGATGTCGCGCAGATGCCGCGGCGAACCGCCCACCTCGTCGGGTTCCACCTCGCGTTCGGCGATGGCGAAACCTTCGTCCGGGGTGAGGAGGTCCTCGATCATGTCGACGACGTTGGGCGTGGAGGTGGCCACTCCCAGCAGACGGCCCGCCGTCGCCGAGGAGACGACGACGGAGTCCGCCCCGGACTGCTCGAGCAGGTGCGTGTACTCGGATTCGCGCACCGCCGCGACGATCTTCGCCTTGGGCGCCACCTCGCGCGCGGTGAGGGTGACGAGCACTGCGGTGTCGTCGCGGTTGGCGGCGACGATGACCGCGGCGGCCCGCTGCGCGCCGGCGAGCCGCAGCACGTCCGCCTTGCTGCCGGACCCCTGCACGGTGACGAGCCCCGCGTGCGAGGCCTTCTCGAGGACCGCCGCGTCGGTGTCGACGACGACGATCTCGCCGGGCGGCACGCCGTCGCCGGTGAGCGCGTCCACCGCTGCGCGCCCCTTCGTTCCGTATCCGATGACGACCGTGTGATCGCGCAACCTCTGCCTCCAACGTTGGATCTTGAACGCCTGGCGGGACCGCTCCGTGAGCACCTCGATGGTCGTGCCGACCAGGATCACCAGGAACGCCATCCGCAGCGGCGTGATGACGAGGATGTTGACCAGACGTGCCGACTCGCTGACCGGCGAGATGTCGCCGAAGCCGGTGGTGGTCACCGACACCGTCGCGTGGTACATCGAATCGAGCAGTGTCATCGGTTTGCCCGCGACGTCCTGGTAGCCGTCGCGCTGCAGGTAGATGATGAATCCCGACAGGACGATCATCCCGACGCCCAGCACCACTCGCACGATGATGCTGCGGGACGGGCTGACCGGCCGCATCGGGACGCGGACGATGTTGACCAGGTCGTAGTCCGGGCGGTCCGTCAGCTCGTCGTCGAGGAACAGCCGTCTGCGGATCCGTCCGGGGCCGAGGCTACCGGCCATCGCAGCCGATCCCGCCGTGCACGCGATTGCTCATAACGGGGCAGCGTAGCCCGCCCGGCGCGCGGTGTCCCGGCGGCGGGGTATCCGGGGTCATCGTCACGATGCGTCAGCCCCGTTCCGTGAAGGCGACGGGCCCCGCGCCGTCCGCGGATGCGGGGGCCGCCGCCAGCAATGCGGCCAATTCGTCGGCGCCGGGCAGGTCCGGGGGCGCCACCGTGCGGCCGCTGCGCACGTAATGGAATGCGGCCCGGACACGGTCGAGCGCCGGGGCCGCCGCCGCGCCGCCGGGGCCGCTCCCGGTCGCGGGGGTCATGAGCTCGGCCCAGGCCAGCCGGTACACGGCGAGCTGGATCGCGACGGCGGGCTGTTCCGCGGGGGTGGGCGGTGCGCCGGTCTTCCAGTCGATCACCGTCCATCCGCCGTCGTCGTCGCGGAAGACCGCGTCGATGCGGCCGCGCAGGAGCACCCCGCCGATGACCGTCTCGAACGGCACCTCCACCTCCACCGGGCTGCGCACCGCCCACGGGGAGGCGAGGAACGCCTCCTGCAGGGCCTGCAGGTCCGCCCCCGGCTCGGCGCCCGTGTCCGCCGCGCCGGGCAGCTCGTCGAGGTCGAGCAACCGGGTGGCACCGAATCGCCGCTCCACCCACGCGTGGAACGCGGTGCCGCGGCGCGCAAGAGGATTCGGCTTGTACGGCACGGGACGGCGGAGCCGCTCCGCCAGCACGTCGGGATCGGCGCGCAGCTGCACCATCTGGCTGACGGACAGGCGCGCGGGCAGCGGGACGTCGAGCGCACGGTCGGCGGCGGCCGCGCGCTCGGCCAGAAGCAGATCGACGTCGCCCGCCCACCCGTCCGGATCGTCGGGTTCCGCACTCTCCTGCACCCCCCCGTTTGCGGCGTCGTCCGGAGCGTGCTCGGCGGCGTCCAGCTCGTCGAGGACCATCCGCGCGCCCTCTTCGACATCGCCCCGCCGGCCCGCAAGCGGGTCCACAGGCCACTGCGCCGTCCGCGGCTGCGCGGCCAGGGGGTTCTCGGTCTCCTCGGGCTCCGGCGACCACTGTTCGACGGTGCCGGCGCCCGATGCGAGGATGTCGCGCGCCTCCGTGAGGAAGTCCGAGGGGCCCTTGGCCTTGCCCGTCTCGGGCCAGTGGTGGCCGGAGAGCAGCAGGGTGTGCTCCGTGCGCGTGACAGCGACGTAGAATAGCCGGCGCTCCTCGTCCAGCCGGCGCCGGGCCAGCGCCTTCTTGTGCGCGTCGAGCGCGTTCTCGAGATCCTTGCGGGTGGCGCACCCGTCGAGGTCCAGCACCGGGACGCCTTCGCCGCCGTCCTCGGCGGCCCGGTCGCCGCGCAGCTGCGGCGGCAGCTCCGTGACATCGCCCAACCACGTGGACGTGCCCCTGTCGGCCGGGAAGACACCGCTCGCCAGGTGCGGGACCGCCACGACCTGCCATTCGAGCCCCTTCGACGCGTGCACCGTGAGGATCTGCACCCGGTGCGGGTCCAGTTCGACCTCGCCCGGGGTGAGCCCCTTCTCCACCGATTCCGCGGCGGAAAGGTATCCGAGCAACCCGGTGAGCGTCGCGTGCGGGTCGGCGGCGTACTCGGCGACGACCATCGCGAACGCGTCGAGCTGCTCGCGGCCCGCGGTGCCGCTGCGCGCGGCCACCTCGATCCCGATGTCCAGCGACCGCTCCACCTCCGCGGCCAGCTCGGTGAGCGGCTGACCGATGCGCTTGCGCAGCGACGCGAGCCGTCGTGCCAGTACCGTGATCCTGCGGTGCCCCTCCGGCGAATACCGCTCGGCCGGGCCGGGATCCGCGATGGCGTCGCCGAGCCCGGCCGCATCCCCCTCGTCGCCGGGAAGCGCGGCGGCCAGCGCGTCGTGCAGCTCGTCCTCATCGCTGAGCACCCCCTGCGATCCGGGCCGCCCGTGCCGGCCCAGCTCGCGCACGCGACGCGCCAACGCCGCCAGGTCGGCCGCACCGAGCCGGATGCGCGGCCCGGTGAGCACACGCATCGCGGCGGTGCCGGCGAGCGGGTCGGCCACGAGGCGGAGCGTGTCGACGACGTCGCGGACCTCGGGCTGCTGCAGCAGTCCCCCGACGCCCACCACCTCCACAGGCACGCCGCGTTCGCGCAGGGCATCGGCGATGGCGGTGGAGTCCGCGTTGCGGCGCACGAGCACCGCCGTGGTGGGCGGCGACTCGCCGGCCGCGCGCGCCGCATCGAAGCGGGCGGCGATGTGCTCGGCCAGCCATTCGCGCTCCGCTTCGACGTCCGGCAGCAGTGCCGCGCGCAGGTCGCCCGGCGGGACGTCCGGGCGGGGACGCAGCTCGCTCACCGGCACGCCCCGATCGCGCAGCGGGGCGGCGACCGCGTTGGCCAGCGTGAGGGCCTCGGCCGGGTTGCGCCAGCTGGTGAGCAGCTCGAGGATGCGGGCCGGGCGCGCACCGGTGGGGAAGTCGGTGGTGAAGTACGGCAGGTTCGCCGCCGACGCGCCCCGCCACCCGTAGATCGACTGCATCGGGTCGCCGACCGAGGTGAGGGCGACCGCGGCGTCGCCGTTGCCACCGGCACCGCCGCCGTCGTGGCCGCCGTCGTGGTCGCCGTCCGGGCCCGTGCGCCCGCCGCCGAACAGCGAGGACAGCAGGACCCGCTGCGAGTGCCCGGTGTCCTGGTACTCGTCGAGCATCGCGGCGCGGAAGCGTGCGCGTTCGGCCGCGCCCACCTCGGGATGGGAGGACGCGAGCCTGGCCGCCAGCGACATCTGCGACCCCGGGTCGAGGGCGCCCTGCGCCCGGAGTTCTTCGGCGAGCCGGCGCACCAGAGGCAGGAGCGCGACCCTGCGCTCCTGCACTCCCAGTGGGGCGGTGAGCTTCTGCGACGGCTCCTCGCGCTGCCGCGGCCCGGGTGGCAGCGTGAACACGAGGTGTTCGAGCTCCACGTGCGACCGGTCGACGTCCGCCGGATCCACCAGATGCTCGCCGAGCTGATTGGCCAGTTTGAGCACCTGTTCGGTGATCGTGGCCGGGCTCGAATCCGTGTCGATGTCGCCGTCCCACGTGCTGACCACCCGGTGGGCGATCTGCCAGAGCTCGGTTTCGCCGAGCATCCGCACCGACGGCTCCATCGGCAGCAGCAGGCCGTACTCCCCCAGCAGCCGACCGGCGTACGAGTGGTAGGTGCTCACCTCCGGTTCCGCGGAGCGGAGCCTGTCCCGGATCCCTCCGCCCGGGTCGACGCTGCGCAGCAGCGCCGACCCGGCGAGCCGCGCCAGCCTGCGGCGGATGCGGTCGGTCAGCTGACCGGCGGCCTTGCGTGTGAAGGTGAGCCCCAGCACCTGCGACGGCTCGACGAGCCCGTTGGCCACCAGCCACACCACGCGTGCCGCCATCGTCTCGGTCTTGCCTGCACCCGCGCCGGCCACGACGAGCACCGGCTCGAGAGGCGACTCGATCACCGCCGCCTGCTCGTCGGTGGGCGGGAACTGGCCGAGCGCCTCTGCGATCTCGGCCGCGCCGACCCGCGCGTCCTGCGACGCGGTCATTCGGTCACCTGCCTTCCGTCGGGCTGCGCCGGGCAGCTGGTCTTCACCGCGCAGTGCCGGCAGGTGTCGTTCACCTGGGCGGTGAACCCCGGGCCCCGCGTGGTCTCCGCCGCCTCGTGGATGACGTCGCGCCATTGCTCGATCCCCGCATCGTCGAGCGGGGCCTGGACCCGTTCCACGGCGACGCCGTCCTTGTCCGACTTCGCGACGAACACGAGCCGCCCGCCGCCCGGTTGCCCGCACTCGCCGTCGACGGCGCCGGCTGCGAGCGCCACCTGGTAGGCGGCGAGCTGCGCGTGGTCTGCGGCCTCGTTCTTCGTGACGGGATGACGCGCCGTCTTGACGTCGACGACGACGAAGCGGCCGTCCGGGTCGCGTTCGAGCCGGTCGATCCGGCCCCGCAGGCGCACCCCCGGCAGGCCGGACCCTTCCGGCGCCTCCAGCACCACGTCCACGGCGACCTCCACGCCAGATTCGGTCAGCTCGGTGCGGGTGGCCCGCAGCCATCCGCGGAACCCTGCGAGCATGCCGCGGTGCCGCTCGAGTTCGTGGCGCGAATACCATTGCGAGCCCAGGTCCACCTGCTGCCAGGCGGCGTCCATCTGGCGGGCGACCTCGTCCTCCGGCACATCGGCGGCCACCGCCTGGACCAGGGTGTGCACCAACGTGCCGGCGACCGCGGAGATCTGTGCGCCGTCGTCGCCGCCGTTGCGCTCGAGGAACCAGCGCAGGCTGCAGTTGCGCAAGGTCTCGACGTTGGACGGCGACAGCGCCACCGCTGCGTCGTCCGCTCCCCACAGCGGCGCGCCGGTGCTGACGGCGGCCAACCCGTACCACTGGCGCGGGTGCGCGCCCGGCACGCCCGCCCGCGCGAGGCGGGCGAGTTGGCGGGCGGCGCGCGGCGCCGGCGCTCCTGCGCGGCGGGGTCGGAGCCGACGGGCGCGGAGACCACGGCACGCAGCTCGCCCACCAGCGGGCCCGGCGCCAGCACCCTGCGTGCGCCGGGTTCGGCCGCGGGGATCGAGTCCGCGGCGGGCGCGCCCTCCGGCCCGGAGGCACCGTCCCCTGCCGCCGTGCCCGCCGCGCCTGCGGCCGGCGGTGCGGCGAGCCCCTCGAGGAAGCGTGAGGGGACGAGTTCCTCGCCGCCCTCCGAGTCCACGGCCGTCACCAGCAGCCGACGCCGGGCGCGCGTGCACGCCACCAGGAACAGCCGCCGCTCGTCGGCGAGGAGCTCCGCGGTGCGGGAGATGTGCAGGCGCGGCTCGTCGGAATCGGGGTGCGCGGTCCGGCCGTCCATGACGTCGACGAGGTCCTCGGCGCCGAGGAGGGTTCCCCGAGCCCGCAGATTGGGCCACAGTCCCTCCTGCACGGCCGCCACGGCGACGACATCCCATTCACGCCCCACCGCGGAGTGCGCGCTGAGCAGCGACACCGCATCGGTCGGCGCCGCAGCCGCGGTGCGCACCTGCCCGGGCAGCTCTTGGTCCTCGATGTACCGGACGAAACCCGACGGATGCGCCGCGGGCAGTCCGTCGACGAAGTCCGAGGCGGCGTCGAAGAGCGCGACGACCGCGTCCAGGTCGCGGTCCGCCTGCACGCCGGCCGGCCCGCCGCGGGCGGAGTCCGCCACCCATCGGCCCTCCAGCCCGCTGGTCTGCCACAGAGCCCACAGCACCTCCTCGACGCCGCCACCGGCGCGCAGCGCAGCACGCCCGGCGTCGAGGACATCGCGTACCCGTCGCAGCGGCGCGGACTCGACTTCGCTGAGTCCCCGGAGCGATTCCGCAGAAACACCACCGGCGCCGTCACCGCCATCATCGCCGGCGGCGAGCGTCGCGCGGATGACCTCGACCGAGTCGCGGTCACGGCCCGAGTCCAGCTCGGCCCTGCGGATGCCCCGCCGCAGCCGCCGCAACGCCACCGGGTCGGCGCCGCCGACGGGCCCGGAGACCAGGGCCAGCGCGTCGTCCGCGGTGAAACCGCCGGCCCCGCTGCCCCCACCGCCGGACGCGGTGACGGCGCGCAGCGCGATCAGCAGGGAGGACGCACCACGCTGGCGGGCGAGCGGCAGCTCGTTCGACGCGGTGGCCACCGGAACCCCCGCCGCGGCGAGCGCGCGTCGCAGCACCGCCGACGACGCCGGCACCGACCGCACGATCACCGCCATCTCCGACCACGGCACGCCGTCCCCCAGGTGCGCCCGCCGCAGCGCGTCGGCGATCAGCGCCGCCTCGTGGGACGGGGTGGTGAGGACGCGGACCGCCGCCGCGCCCGCCTCCGCGCCGGAGGCGGCGGAGGGCCCGCGCTGGGGGGCGGCGCCGGGGAGGCGCGCCGCCACGCGCGCGCCGAGATCCACCAGGGCGCTCCCGGAACGGTGGCACGTGGTGAGGACGATCCGCTGCGGGCTGCCCGCAGCCGCGACCGTATCGAGGTAGGCCGCATCCGCGCCGCGGAAGCGGAAGGCCTGCTGGTCGCCGTCGCCCGCCACCACCGACATCCCTGCGCCCGCGGCGACCAGCCGCACCAGCGCAGCGGCCTGCGGGTCCAGGTGGTGCGCGTCGTCGACCAGCAGACACCGCACGCGGTCGCGCTCGGCGGCGAGCAGTTCCGGATCGAGGGCGAACGCCTCCAGGGCCGCGCTGACGAGCTCGGCGGCGTCGAGCGCGGGCGCGCTCGCCTGCGGGGCCTCCATGCCCACCGATGAACGCAGCAGCATGGATTGTTCGTACCGGGCCGCGAACCTGCCGACAGCCTGCCAGTCCGCGCGCCGGTGCTCCTTGCCGAGCCGCACCAGGTCCTCGGGGCCGTACCCGCGCTCCGCCGCGCGCAGCATGACGTCGCGGAGTTCGCGGGCGAATCCGACAAGGCCGAGCGCCGGCTGCAGGCGCCGCGGCCACGCCCGGCGGGCGGCCGCCCCGCCCGCTGCGAGGTCCTCCGCGTCGCCGCGCAGCAGCTCGCGGATCACCGCGTCCTTCTCGGCGCCGGTGATGAGCTGCGGGGGCGGATTGCCGTGGGCCGACGCGTGCAAGCGCAACACACCGAACGCAAACGAGTGGACGGTCCGCACCATCGGTTCCCGCGTGGCGCGCGACGCGGTGTCCGGCCGTCCGGCGAACAGCCGTCGGGTGATCTCCGCGCGCATCGCCGCCGCCGCACGCGCGGACTGCGTCAGCACCAGCACGCTCTCCGGATCCGCGCCCGCCGCCAGCCGGGCCACCGCGGCGTCCACCAGCAGCGCGGTCTTCCCGTCCCGGGACCGCCGAGGACCTGCACCGCAGGCCGGGCCGCCGCCCCGGCGCCGCCTCGTGCCGTCGCCCCGGCGTCCGCCAGCAATGACGCGGCGTCCTCATCCCACACCCGCGGGATGGGCGCATCCCGCACCGCACGCACCAACCGCGCCCGCGGGCGCGGCGCGGCGACGTCCGTTCCACTCACTGCCATGCCGCCGGCCACCTCCGCTCACTCGTCATCGCTCCACCGCCCCCTGTTGGGCGGTCCGCCCTGCCGTACCACCCAGCAGCACTGCCGTCCACCAGCACTGCTGCCCAACAGCACTGCCGTCCGTCCGGAACGCCCTCGACCACCACGCACCATCACAGCACAGACCACCGACAGCCACGCGGCACCGCGATGCCCTCCGCCTCGCGCGCGGGTGACACAATCGGCGCCGTGAGCTCCCTGCATATGCACCGGTTCGGTCCGCCGGACGACGCGCGGCGACGCTCCCCCGACCTGCTCGCGCTGCACGGGCTCACCGGACACGGCAAGCGCTGGGAGAACCTGGCGCGCACGTGGCTGCCCGATCTCACCGTCCTGGCGCCGGATCTGCGCGGGCACGGCCGCTCCCCATGGGCTCCCCCCTGGACCGTCGACGCGCAGGTCCGGGACCTGGCCGCGGCGCTGCGTGAGGAGGACGCGGAGCCCCTCGTCGTCGTCGGACACTCCTACGGCGCGAACATCGCCGTGCGATTGGCATGCGCGCATCCGGCGGCCGTGCGCGCCCTGGTGCTGCTCGACCCGGCGATAGGGCTCGCACCGGAGAGGGCGCGCGACATCGCCGACGCCTACCTGCACTCGCCCGACTATCCGGATGCCGCCGAGGCGCGCGCCGACAAACTGCACGGCGGCTGGGCCGATGTCGCCCCCGCGGTGCTCGACGCGGACATCGCCGAGCACCTGGTCGCTTCGCCGTTCGGCGGCGTGACGTGGCGCGTCAGCGCTCCGGCGATGGTCGCCGCCTGGGCCGAGATGGCGTTGCCGGCAGTGACCCCGCCGGCCGTGCCCACGGAACTCGTCCGCGCCACCCGGGTGCAACCGCCCTTCTTGGCCGACGACGTGGTGGACCGCTGGAGCGCGGAGCTGGGCGGACTGCTCACGGTGCACTCCGTCGACTGCGAGCACATGGTGTCCCAGTCGCATCCCGAGCTCGTCGCGAAGCTGGTGCGCCGCACTATGGATTCGGAGTCCTGAACCGTGGCCGTCACCACCGAGGAACAGGTGGAACGGGTGCGCGAGCTCATCGCCGCGATACCGCGCGGGAAGGTCTGCACCTACGGTGCGATCGCCGCGGCCGCGGGGCTGTCGACGCCGCGCACCGTCGCCTGGATCCTGCGCGTGGACGGCGGCGGACTGCCCTGGCAGCGGGTGATCCGCGCGGACGGACGCCCCGCCCCCGCCATGCGCTTGCGCCAGCTGCCGCTGTTGGCGCAAGAGGGCGTCCCCCTCATCGACGGCCGCGTGGACATGCGGAGCGCGTTCCACGAACCCTGACCGGTCCCGCCATACGCGGATCTGTTCCTGCGACGCAGGGCGGCGTCCCCTGAAGGCGCGCGCCGTTCACCACAGGTCCTCGAGGTAGCGGGGCTTGCATGCGAAGTACGCGCCGACGACCATCACGCACATCGACACGAGCATGAACGCGAACGGCCACGCCCACCCGCCGGTCACGTCCCGCAGCGCACCGAACAGCAAGGGTCCCAGGCACGCCGCCGTGTAGCCGATCCCCTGGCTGAAGCCCGACATCCTCGAGGCACCGGACTGTGTGCGCGTGCGCAGGTTGATCAGCGTCAACGACATCGGGAACGTGCTCGGCCCGAGCCCCAGCAGCACCACCCACAGGATCGGCGCCCCCATGGGTGCGAGGTACAACCCGCCGAAGCCGACGATGTACACGAGGGCGCAGCCGAGGACGATCGGGAACGGGTTGTACATGCGCGCGCAGACGGTGGGCCCGGCGAGCGCGGCGATCAGCCCCATCGCCGAGAACAGCGCCACCATCGCACCGCCGAACGCCTCGTCGGCGCCCGCATCGGAGAAGATCCGCGGCAGCCAGGTGAACAGCGAATAGGTGATCAGCGAAGTCATGCCGAACATGCCCGCCAGGCCCCACGCCAAGGTGGTGCGCACCAGCGACCCGCGCCGCCCCGCGGACTCGTCGACCGCGCTCTCGACGATCACCGGCGTCTCCGCACCGGAGCCCGATCCGGATTCGTCCGGCGCCACGCTCGACACCGCCCGTTGCGCGGCGTCGGCGGCCTTGCGCGAGCGCAGCAGGGCGAGCGTCGGCAGCAGCGCGGCCGCGGCCACCAGCGCCCACATGCCCAGCGACCACCGCCATCCGTACGCGTCCGCCACCGGGACGGCCACCAGCGGCGGCACCGCCGTCCCCAACTGCACGCAGGTGATGTACACGGCGCTCATGACCGCGACACGGTCCGAGAAGTAGCGCTTCACCAGCGGTGGGATCACCACGTTGCCGATGCCCATGCCTGCCAGGGCGACGCCGGAGAACACGAGCAGCAGAGCGGTGTCGTCGACGAGCGCCCGGATCAGAAGCCCGGCACCGGACAGGGCCATGGCGACGACCGCCACGCGTTCCAGCCCCATCCTGCCGATGAACAGCGGCGTGAGCAGGCCGAACAGCGCGAACATCGCCGTGGGGACCATGCCGAACACCCCGGCCACCGCCGAGCCGAAGCCGACCTCATCGCCGATCCTGTCCAGCAACGGGGTGATGGAGGTGACCGCGGTGCGCAACACCAGCGCCGACAACGTCAGCGCGAGGAATGCGATGAGCCTGCCCGCGAAGAAGCCGCTCAGACCGCCCGCCGGTCCGCCCGGGCCTGTCCGCACGCCGCCGCCGATTCCCATCACACCCACCGTCGCCTTCTCCCGCCGTCATCGTGGCCGTCCGCCGATTGCTCCGACAAATCATAGGATGATGGGATGTATCGGAGGAAACGGGTGCGGTGACGAAGCGGGTGCGGTGACGCAGCGCCGCGGTGACGGAGTGGGCGCACCGCCCACCGGGACGGAGGGAACGGGTCGTGCAGTCGATCACGCGGGGCCGGGGACTGGTCGATCAGGTGACGGAGATGCTGCGCGGGGAGATCCACCAGGGCCGGTGGCCGGTGGGCTCGCGGATCCCCACCGAGGCGGAGCTGTCCCGGATCACCGGTGCGGGGCGCAACACGGTCCGCGAGGCCGTGCGCTCGCTGGTGCACGCGGGGCTGCTCGACCGTCGCCAGGGCTCCGGCACGTTCGTGCTGGCGGACTCGTCGGTCACCGCCGTGCTGCGCCGGGAGATCGACCCCGCCCGGCGGCGGGAACTGCTGGAACTGCGGCAGGCGCTGGAGGTGACCGCCGCGACGCTCGCCGCGCAGCGCCGCAGCGCGGACGACATCGCGGACATGCGCCGGCTGCTCGCCCGGATGGACCAGCACCACCGGGACGGCGACCTCGACGCGGCCGCACGCGCGGACGCGGCGCTGCACCGCGCAGTGGTCGTCGCCGCCCACAACGCGACCTATCTGCAGGTGTACGAGGGAGTGGTCCCCACGATGACCGAGGAGATGCTCGCCGAGCTCGCCCACTCGGGGACCGTCTACCTGCGCGAGCACCGGGCGCTGGTCGACGCCATCGACGACGGGGACTCCGCGCGCGCCGCCGCGACACTGCACGGCTTCCTGTCCGCCTTGCTCGCCCGCGACGCCGGAGCCGGATGACCACCGGGCGCCGATGGCGACCGTTCCCCCGGCGGTGCCGGGTGCTAGCGTGGTCGCGGAATTCAGGGGGAGGCCGCCGCCGCGGCGGCCGGGGGAACGCCATACGGGGGGATTCACCGTGCACGACTTCGGGTATTCGGACGCGCAGAACGCCGGCACCGCACCCGCGGGTCCGCCGTGGCTGGCGGGCGGCGCGCAAGCGGAACCCCCGGCGGCCGGTCCCGCCGTGTCCTCCGCCCAGGCTCCCCCGCCCGCCCAGGCCCCCGCACACGCACAGGCGCCCGTCGCCGCGGACACGCCGCATCAGACGGCACCGCCGGCGGACGGCGGGACGCGGCCCGGACCGCCGGCGCGGCCACGCGCGGCGGCGCATCGGGAATTGTCCGATCTCGACCTGCTCCAGCGTTCCAAGCGTCCCCCGTCCGGCGGCTGGCGCCGGGCCGTGCACGTGGCCTCCGGCAGGCTGATCAACCCGGGCGAATCGCGTGCCGAGGCCGCCCATCGCGAACTCGTGGCGCGCATCGACCAGCCGATCCGCGGCGACTACCGCATCGCGGTGCTCTCGCTCAAGGGCGGGGTCGGCAAGACGACGACCACCATCGGCCTGGGCTCCACGTTCGCCTCGGTGCGCGGCGACAGGGTCATCGCCGTCGATGCGAACCCCGACCTGGGCACCCTGGGCCAGCGCGTCCGTTCGCAGACGTCGTCCACCGCGCGGGGCCTGCTCGAGGACCCCCGGATCCGCCGCTACTCCGACGTGCGCGCGCACACGTCCCAGGCGCGCAGCCGGCTCGAGGTGATCGCGTCCGAGAAGGATCCGGCGGTCTCCGAGGCCTTCAGCGAGCAGAACTACCGGTCGGTGCTGCGGATCCTCCAGTCGTACTACAACATCGTGCTCACCGACTGCGGCACGGGCCTCATGCACTCCGCGATGGCGGGCGTCCTCGACACCGCGGACGCATTGGTGCTCGTCACCTCACCCGCCATCGACGGCGCCCGCAGCGCGCTGGCGACGCTCGACTGGCTCGAGCACCACGATCGCGGCGACCTGGTGGAGGGGTGCGTGGTCGTCATCAACTCGGCCGGGCGCGGTACGAGCGCGGTGAAGCTGCCGCAGCTGCAGGAGCTGTTCGCCGGGCGGTGCCGCGTCGTCCATACGATCCCGTTCGACCCGCACCTGGCCGAGGGCTCGGAGGTGGACCTGGACCTGCTCGGCAGGGGCACCCGTAGGGCGTTCCTCGAGCTCGCCGCCGTGGTGGCGGAGGGGTTCTCGCTGCCGCGCCGATAGCTGTGCCCCCACCCGCCGCGGGCCCGCCTGCGCGCCCCGCCCCTATACGAGGAGCCGCACGAGGTCCGCGGTTCGCTCCAGCCCTGGAAGCACGCCGGCGGTGGCCCTGTCGTGCAAGGCGTGCACCGCGAGCCGGAAGATCATGGCCCGCAACAGCATCTGCGGCCACTCCGGAAGCACCCCCCAGCGTTCGATGAGCCCGTCGTCGGCGCCACCCCAGGAGATCGCGTCCACGACGATCACCGCGGCGGCCCACGGCGCGGGACGCCAATACGGCACGATGTCGCGGATGCCCGGCGCGGCCGCGCCGGCGAACAGCACGGTGCTGAACAGGTCGCCGTGCACCACCTGGTCCGGAATGTCCACGGGCTTGCGCAGGGACGCCAACTGTTGCACGAGCGCGCTGCTGCGGTCGCCGTCCGGGCCCGCCGCGACGATCGCGTCCAGGCCGCGGACGCCGGCGAACGGCACGCTCTCCCACGCGGCCCGGTCCGCGAGGGCGAAGATGTCCGCGTCGCTGTACGGCGGGGCCGGCTGCTGCGCCAGGAACCGCGGACGCGACAGGGACGACGTGGCGGCGTGCAACCGTACGGACAGCGACACCACCTCGTCGTACCGGGCCTCGGGCTCGCCGGTGATGAACGTGTCCGCGCGCCAGCCGGACACCACATACCGCCCGTCGCTCGAACGCACCGGACGGGCCAACCGCACGCCGTCCACGTCGAGGGTCTCGCGCACGCTCGCCGACCATGCCGCCCGCGCATGGTCGGCCACCGGCGAGAGCACCGCCTCGCCCACGCGCCACGCGCCCGTCCCGTCGCCCAACGGCATCAGCTCCCGGCCGCGCAGGCCGAACGTGGACCGGACGTGTTCCGGAGGAAGGTCTGGAGAGCTCACAACCCGTAACCTACCGTCGAGCAGGCGCGGCCGTGCCGGTAGTCGCCCGGCCGTGTCGGCGGACGCCGACGGCATCCGGCTCCTATCGCGGTCCCGGCGGCGCGGGCGGACAGCGCCCGTCAGTACCGCGGCATACCCGTATCGACGGTGCGCGCCCAGTCGTCGATCCCGCCGGCGAGGCTGCACACGTCGCGATGACCGCGCTCGCGCAACCACGCCGCCGCCTGCGCCGAACGGCCGCCGGACTTGCAATACACGACCACACGCCGGTCCGCCGGGACGTCCGCCAGCGGGTCCTCGGCTCCCGCGGCGAAACCGCCCAACGGCACCAGCCGGGCGCCCGGAATCCGCGCGATCGCCCATTCATCCGGCTCCCGCACGTCGATCAGCTCCACGTGCCCGCCCTCGCCCCCGGCGACGGCGTCGAGTTCCGCCGCAAGCTCTCGCGCCGAGGTCTCGGGAACGTCCGGCACCGCGGGCGCGCCGCACAGCCGCTCGTAGTCGACGAGCCCCGTGACCGGCGGCGCGGCCGGATCCTTACGGATGCCGATGGTGCGGTGGCTCATCTCCAGCGCGTCGTAGATCAGCAGCCGGCCCAGCAACGGGCGGCCGATGCCGGTGATGAGCTTGACCGCCTCGGTGGCCATGACCGAGCCGACGGCCGCGCACAGCACTCCGAGCACCCCGCCCTCCGCGCACGAGGGCACCTTGCCCGGCGCGGGCGGCTCGGGGTAGAGGTCCCGGTAGTTCACCCCGCGGCCGTCCGGCGCGCGGTCCCAGAACACCGACACCTGGCCGGAGAAGCGGAAGATCGATCCCCACACGTACGGGCGGCCCGCCAGCACCGCCGCGTCGTTGACCAGGTAGCGGGTGGCGAAGTTGTCGGTGCCGTCGAGGATCAGGTCGTACTGCCCGAACAGTTCCACCGCGTTGCCGTTGTCCAGCTGCTCGGGGTGCAGGCGCACGTGCACTGCAGAGTCGATCGCCCGCATCGAGTCCCGCGCGCTGTCCACCTTGCGGCGGCCCACGTCGGCCTCCCCGTGGATGACCTGGCGGTGCAGATTCGACTCCTCGACCACATCGAAGTCGACGACGCCGATCGTGCCGACGCCCGCCGCGGTCAAGTACATCAGCGTCGGCGCGCCCAGCCCGCCCGCCCCGATGACGAGGACGCGCGCGTTGCGCAGGCGACGCTGGCCGTCCACGCCCAGTTGGGGAAGGATCGTGTGCCGGTGGAACCGCGCCCGGTCGCGTTCGCTGAGCTCCGGACCGACGCCGACGAGCGGCGGCAGCGGCTCCGCGCCGGCGGCCATGGCGCTCATGACCGCGGGAACGGCCACGGGTTCGCGTGGCACGTCATGCCGTTTTTGGGGACGACGCCGTCGGGGTCGAGCTTGGCGATGTCGTCGTTCGCGACGCCGAAGGTCTGCTGCATCATGATCGGCGCGAGCCCCCCGTCGCTCTGGCACGGCTGATGCTGCGCGTATCCGATGGCGTGGCCGATCTCGTGGTTCACCATGTACTGCCGGTACGAGCCGATGTCCCCCTGGAAGGCCACCGCTCCCCGCACCCAGCGCGGCTCGTTGAGCACCACGCGCTTGAGGTCGGCGTTGTAGCACGACGTCTCCACCGGGATGTCGTAGCCGCAGCTCTGCCGCACCGTCATCTGCGAGGTCAGGGCGACGTGGAAGTCGGCGTCCGGGGTGTCGACCCGCCGGAACGCGACGGTGGGATCGTTGATCCAGCTCTTGGGGTTCGCCAGCGTGTGGTCGACCATGCTGGCGAATGCCTGGTCCCCGCCGTAGCCGGTGGTGTCGACGCCGTCCTCGACGTCGACGGTGTAGGTGTACACGTGCTGGGTGCCCTGGCCCACCTGCCCCGTGGTTCCGGGGACGATGTGGAACGTGCCGGCGCCGTGCACGGTGAACGGTCCGCCGTCGGGCAGCGCCGCCGAGGGCACCGACGGGTCGAAGCGGCCGTCGGCGACGGGCGCGCCGACGATGCCGTTGACGTCCGAGAACCGCGTGCCCAGGCTGGGCGCATCGGCGCTCGAGGTGCCGCCGCCCCGGAAGGCCTCGATGACGACGAACACGGTCACCACCACGAGGACGGGGATGGCGTAGGCGCGCCAGCCGTATTGGGAGACGAACCGCCCCAGCCGGGTCTGGCGCCGGATCCCCTCGCGTTCGCTGCGCCGGGCGCGCGGACGCTGCGGGCCGAAAGTGGGGTCCCACCGTGCGCGCAGCGGCTGATTCCACGAGGGAAACGAGAATCCGCCCTGCTCGTCGGCGGAGTCGCGCACCCGCTGGCCTTCGGTGTAGCGCGGTTCGGGTCCGCGGTCGCGCACGGCCCCGGCGATGCGTCCGTCGCCGTCCGCCGCCGGACGGCGGGACCGGTGCGCGTCGTCGTCCCGATATGTCACAACACCAGAATCTCATACTTCCCGACCTGGACACGAGGTACACCGCCGATGCGCACCGCCGGGCGCGCCCGCCGACCGAGTAGTCTGATTCTCCGATTCACGCCCACCGGCCTGCGGACCGCGCACGACCGGGTTCCTGGAAGACCCCGATGACCTGGAGAGCAATGACTGATACCGCCCGCGGGGCGCCGGAGGGTTCCACGGACGCCGCGCGCCAGACCTCGAAGAAGGCCGCCCGCATGCCGCGCAACGAGCGCCGGCTGCAGCTGATGGAATCAGCCAGCACGGTCTTCGTGGTCCGCGGCTACCACTCGGCGGGGATGGACGAGATCGCCGAGACCGCGGGCGTGAGCAAACCGGTCCTCTACCAGCACTTCCCCAGCAAGCTCGACCTCTACATGGCCGTGCTGACCAGGCACATCGACCAGATGGTGCACGGCGTGCGCCAGGCGTTGCGCTCCACCACGGACAACCGCAAGCGCGTGCACGCCGCGGTGGAGGCGTTCTTCGACTTCGTCGACAACGACACCCAGGGGTACCGGCTGGTGTTCGAGTCGGACCTGATGGGCGATCCGCAGGTGCAGAGCCGGGTGGAGAACGGCGTCGACGCGTGCGTGGACGCGGTGTTCGACACGGTCAGCCAGGATTCCGGGCTGGACCCGTACCGCGCGCGGATGCTCGCGGTGGGCCTGGTGGGCGCCTCCCAGGTGAGCGCGCGGTACTGGCTCGAGGCCGACCGCCCCATCACCAAGGAGGACGCCGTGTCCACCACGGCCGCGCTGGCCTGGGGCGGGCTGGCGCACGTGCCCATGCAGGGGCGCCGCGAGGACTGAGCGGCCGGACCGCACGCCGTCGGCGGCGGGCGGGGCCTGGCCGGCCGGCCGCCCGGCCGCCGCCTACTTGAGAAAGCCGACGGGACGCGAGTCCTTGATGCCGATCTCGACGTACGCGATCCGGGCGGCGGGCACGACGAACCGGCGGCCCTTCTCGTCCTCCAGGCTCAGCACTCCCTCGCCGCCGGACAGCGCCGCGGAGACCAGCTTCTCCACCTCTTCCGGGGTCTGTGCGCTGGCGATCACCAGTTCACGCGGGTTGTCGGACACACCGATCTTGACCTCCACGGTCTTCCTCCCAGTCTCGATCCCAGTCGTCGTGAACCGCGGATCACTCCGTCGTGCAGCGGATCACTCTGCCGTGCCGCGGGGCGCGGCCCCACGACACCCGGAACACTATCCGAGGCCCAGGGATTCCATCCGCTGCGCATGCTTGTCCTGGATCCGGTCGAACAACTCGGCCAGATGGTTGATGTCGCCGGCGGCCGCGATCACCAGTTCGCTCAGCGCCTCGCTCTGCAGAGCCACGTACTGCGCCTGCGTGACGGCCTCGCCGAGGAGCCGGCGCGCCCACAGCGCCAACCGCGACCGCACCTGCGGGGTCTTGTCGATGGCGGCGCGCACCTCGGCCACGACGAACTCGGAGCGCGCCGTCTCCTCGAGCGCCTCCGAGACCACGCTGCGGATCTCCTCCGGCAGCGCGGCGACGATCTCCCGGTGGAAGTCCGAGGCCAGTCCGTCGCCGATGTAGGCCTTGACGAGGGATTCGAGCCACGAACTGGGCATGGTCGACGCGTGGAACTGCTCGATCGTCTGCTCGTACGGCGCCATCGCGTCGAAGATGTCGCGTCCGCGGTCGGCGAGCGCCCCCCGCAGCAGCTCGAAATGCTCGTGGTCGGTGGCCGCCAGGCCTGCCATCGCCACCTTGCCGCGCACGGTGGGCGCCATCGCGGCCGCGTCGGCGGTGAGTCGGTAGAAGGCCGACAGCTGCCCGTACGCGAGAAGGCCGAACAGCTCGTCGACGCCCGGATGGTCTGCGCTCACCCGCCGCGCCGCGCCGGCGGTGTCGGCGGAGCCTGCGGAGTCCGGACCTACGGCGTCCGGGGAGACGGTTTCGGGGTTCGTCATGCACTGCACAATAGCGCCGATGCAGTCCGGTGCCCCCGTACGCCGCCGTCGACCGGTAGGATGGGGCCGCGTCGGCGTGGATGCCGACGCGGCCCGGATCTCCGGCTGCCGACAGGCGGCAGGCGTTCCGCCGGTGCACGGCGGGTCTTCCCGCGGGCGCAGCCGGCGCGGACACTGCACGCCGCGGCCGTGCAGGCAGTGTCCACAGCAGGCAGAGCGCCTGGAATGGGAGCGTCCACCGCGGACCGCCGGGCCGGCAATGTGCGCGCACCGATCGGCAGGCCTGTCACCAGTTCGACGGCGACTGCCCCGCATTGGGATCCGGTGCCCCGTGCACGCCGCCCGCACGGGCTGCGTCGGGGGGCACGGCGGCCGCAGGCCCCCACCGCAGGTGGGCGGGGCCGCGGCCCAGCAGCCCACCGTCTGCGTGCGCGCGACGACCGCACGGAAGGCAATACCCTGAGCAAGCAGACCATCGACACCGGCGTGACTCCGAGCCCGGACGTCAGCCCCGTGTCCCTCAACCACACCCCCGACTCCCCCGCCCCCACCTTCGCCGAGCTCGGCGTCCGCGACGAGATCGTCCGCGGCCTCGCCGACGCCGGCATCGAGCGCACCTTCGCGATCCAGGAGCTGACGCTGCCGCTGGCACTGGCCGGCGACGACCTGATCGGCCAGGCGCGCACGGGCATGGGCAAGACCTACGGCTTCGGCGTCCCGCTGCTGCACCGCATTTCCGCCGACGACGCCGAGCGTCCCCTGGACGGCACCCCCCGCGCCCTGGTGATCGTGCCGACGCGGGAGCTGTGTGTGCAGGTCACCAAGGACCTCCAGGAGGCCGCGGTGCACTTGGGCGCCCGCGTGACGTCGATCTACGGCGGCCGCCCCTACGAGGACCAGATCGCGGCGCTGCAGTCCGGCATCGACGTCGTCGTGGGCACCCCCGGCCGGCTCCTCGACCTGGCCAACCAGGGCCACCTCATCCTGGGCAAGGTCTCCGTTCTCGTGCTCGACGAGGCCGACGAGATGCTGGACCTGGGCTTCCTGCCCGATATCGAGCGGATCCTCGGCATGGTGCCGGACCAGCGCCAGACGATGCTGTTCTCCGCGACGATGCCGGGACCCATCATCACCCTGGCGCGCACGTTCCTGACCAAGCCCACGCACATCCGCGCGGAGGAGCCGGATTCGTCGGCGGTGCACGAGCGCACCGTCCAGCACGTGTTCCGCGCGCACGCGCTGGACAAGGTGGAGATGCTCTCGCGCATCCTGCAGGCCCGTGGTCGCGGCGCGACGATGATCTTCACCCGCACCAAGCGCACCGCGCAGAAGGTCGCCGACGAGCTGGCCGAACGCGGGTTCAAGGTGGGCGCGGTGCACGGCGACCTGGGCCAGGTGGCCCGTGAGAAGTCGCTCAAGGGCTTCCGCTCCGGCGAGGTGGACGTGCTGGTCGCCACCGACGTGGCCGCCCGCGGCATCGACATCGACGACGTCACGCACGTCATCAACTACCAGTGCCCGGACGACGAGAAGACCTACGTGCACCGCATCGGCCGCACGGGCCGCGCGGGCCGCACCGGCATCGCGGTGACCCTCGTCGACTGGGACGACGTGCCCCGTTGGCAGCTCATCGACAAGGCGCTGGGCCTGGACATCGCGGACCCGGTGGAAACCTACTCGAGCTCCGAGCATCTCTTCGTCGACCTCGACATCCCCACCGACGTCACCGGCAAGGTGGGCCCCGCCACGCGCGCCTCCGGCGGCCCGCGCGGGTCCCGCAACGGCGACGCGCGTTCCGAGTCCGGCTCCGGCGCGACGCGGCGCCGCGCCGACGGCAAGGCCGCGGCGCAGCGCAACCGTTCGTCGCGCCGCCGCACCCGCGGTGCGCAACCGGCCGGCGACGGCGCGGGGGCATCGCAGCGCACGGCCGACGGCGGCCCCGCCGACGCGCCCGCGGACGGCAAGGCCGGCACCGGCCCGTCCTCCGGAGGCCCGGCGCGGCGCCGCCGGCGGCGCCGCCGGGGTGGCGCATCGGGCGCCGGCGCGGCGGGCGGCAGCGCCCCGCAGGGCAGTACCGCCACCGCGGACTGACCCCGCCCCGTGCCACGGCCCGAGCGACGCACCCGCGTCGACTATGCCGCCACCGCACTGATCGGCGCCGCGATCGTCATCGCGGCGCTGATCGTGTGGTGGACGAGCCCGTCGCGCGCCACCGATGCGGTCCCCGCCGCCGACCCGGCCCCTGTCCCGTCTGCGGTCACCGGCCCGCCGGCGGCCCTGGGCGAGATCTGGCGCGCCCCCGATTCCGCCGCAGACCACCCGCTCGTGGTCGGCGGAACGGTGATCACCGCCGACGGGTCCGCGGTGATCGGCCATGACTTCCGTACCGGCGAGCCGCGCTGGTCGTATGAGCGCGGCGTCCCGCTGTGCGCGGCGACGGCCGCGTTCGGCCACGCCGTGGCCGTGTACCGCACCGGCAACGGCTGCAGTGAGGTGACCGCGATCGACGCGGATTCGGGCCGCCGCGGCCCGCAGCGCAGCAGCAGCTTCGACGACACGATGCGACTGATCACCGGTGAGGACCGGGTGACCGCCGTGGGGACGACCCGCATCGAATCGTGGCGTTCCGATCTGGTGCGCACTGTCGAGTACGGCCGCGTCGACGCGCCGGTGCACCCGGAGGACGACCCGCGCCCGGGGTGCACCATCGGCTCGGCCGCCGCGTCCGGCACCCGCATCGCGGTGCTCGAACGCTGCCCGGGCGACGCGGGCGTGCGGCTGACGGTCATGACGGCCACGCCCGACGACGCCTCCCAGCCCGACGTGCTCGGATCCCAGGTGCTCGGCATCGACGGTGCCGCGCTGCCCACCGCGCACGTGGTGGCCGTGTCCGGGGAACGCACCGCCGTCGTCGCTCCCGACGGCGCAGGCGCGGCGCTGCTGGTCTACGACGCGAGCATCGCCCGCGAAAGCCTCACCCCGCTCGCCCCCGGCACCGCGGCCGACCGCATCGTGGTGGGTGCCCGGTCCGGCCCGGTCATCACCTTCTGGACCGGCACGGCCACGGTGGCCCTCGACGCGCGCACCCTCGCCGTCCGCTGGCGCATGCCGGACACGCTCGGGCCGGGCACCTCCATGGCCTCGGCGCTGCTGGTGCCCACCCACGAGGGCCTGGCCGTGACGGCCCCCTGGGACGGCGCCGTCCGGCGCACGATCCCCGTCGACCGCAGCGCCGACGGGGCCGCGGGAACGGCCGGCCCGGTGGTCCCCGGCACGGCCGGGGACGTCGTGCTGGAACAGCGCGGCGGGACCCTCGTCGCGCTCACCCCCGTGCCGCCGCGCGGGTGACGGGAACGTCTACGAGTAGATCTCCGCGGCGGACAGCGTCGCCAGCTCGGCGCCGTCCTCCCAGTGCGCCAGCAGGTTTCCGGCCAGCTCCCGGTACGCGGCGGCCCCCTTGTTCTTGCGGCCGGCCAGCACCGTCGAACCCGACGCGGAGGCCTCCGCGAACCGCACCGTGCGCGGAACGGGCGGCGCGAGCACCGGCATGCCGTAGCGGTCGGACACGTCGGCCAGCACGTCGCGGCTGTGCGTGGTGCGCGCGTCGAACAGCGTCGGCAACACGCCGAGCATGCGCAGCGCCGGATTGGTGATCGACTGGACCTCCTCGACCGTGCGCAGCAGCTGTCCCACCCCGCGGTGCGCCAGCGTCTCGCACTGCAGTGGCACCATCACCGCGTCCGCGGCGGTGAGCCCGTTGAGGGTGAGCACGCCCAGCGACGGCGGGCAGTCGATGAAAATGAAGTCGAACCTTTCGGCCACGGCGGTCAGCGCCCGGCGCAGGGCGTGTTCGCGCCCCGGACGCATCAGCAGCAGGGCCTCCGCGCCCGCCAGGTCGATCGTCGCGGGCAGCAGCGTCATCCCGTCCGCCGTGTCGACCAGGACGTCCTCCACGTCCGCGTCGCCGATCAGCACCTCGTGCACCGACGATACGAGCTTGTCGGGGTCGTGCCCCAGCGAGAACGTCAAACACGCCTGCGGGTCGAGATCGACGATCAGCACCGACCTGCCGCGGGCCACCAGGGCCGCGCCCAGCGAGGCCACGGTGGTGGTCTTGGCGACCCCGCCCTTCTGATTTGCCACTGCCAGAACTCTTGCCACGCCCGCCATCTTCGCCGATCGATGTCGCCCAGGCCACATCCGCCCCGTTTTCGGCGCGCCGACGACGCCCGGCAGCACTCACCCGCGCACGGACCCGGCTCTGCCCGGCCGGGGTGCGCAGGTGCGAAGATGAGCGGGTGAAGGACCATTTCCGCGTCGTCCTCGTCCGGCACGGCGAAACCGACTGGTCGGCGTCCGGCAGGCACACCGGCCGCACCGACGTCGCGCTCACGCCGGCGGGCATCGACCAGGCCCGACGGCTGCCGGGCCTGCTGGCACCGCTGCAGCTGCACGATCCGCTGGTGATCGCGAGCCCGCGAAGGCGCGCGCTGGACACGGCGCGCCTGGCGGGGCTTGCCGTCGACGGCGTCGACGACAGGCTCGCCGAGTGGGACTACGGCGACTACGAGGGGGTGACGACCCCCGAGATCCGGCGGAGCGTCCCCGGCTGGACGGTGTGGACGCATCCGTGCCCCGGGGGCGAGACGGCCGCGCAGGTCTCGGCGCGCGCGGACGCGGTCCTGCGTTCCATGGCGGGCCCCGGGACGCGGCGGGACGTGGTCCTCGTGGGGCACGGCCACTTCTCGCGGGCGCTCATGGCCCGCTGGATCGACGCCGATGTGACGTTGGGCGCGCGCCTGGCCATGCCCACCGCCGCGGTGGCCGAACTGGGCCACGAGCACGAGTACCGGGTGGTCTGTTCCGTGGCGGGACCACGGCGACTGCCCGCACGACACGAGGAGCCGATCCGATGACCGTCCACGTCCGCCGCGTCCGCCCCGACGACACCCCCGTGCTCGTCGAACTCATCGAGGGACTCGCGGAGTTCGAGCGCATGCGCGACCAGTGCACGGTGACCCCCGACCTGCTGACCGACGCCCTGTTCTCCCCGGATGCGGCGGTGTTCGGCCACGTCGTGGAGGAGGACGACGGCCGGATCGCGGGGATGGCGTTGTGGTATCTGACCTTCAGCACGTGGGACGGCGTCCACGGCATCCACCTGGAAGACCTCTACGTGCGGCCCGCATGCCGAGGGCGGGGCCACGGCCGCGGGCTGCTCGCCGCCTTGGCCGCCGTGTGCACGCAGCGCGGGTACTCGCGTCTGGAGTGGGAGGTGCTGAACTGGAATGCCGAGGCCATCCGCTTCTACGAGTCCCTCGGCGCGATCGGGCGCGGCGAATGGACGCAGAACCGGCTCACCGGCGGCGCGCTCGCGGCGCTGGCGGCGGAAGGAGAAGCGCGGTGAACGCACGGCGGAACGGGCCCGACGCGGCCGGACCTGACGGATCGGGGCCTGCGGGCGAGCCGGTCGGCGGCGCGGAGATCGCCGAACTGGCGGCCAAGCAGCAGATCCGGGACGCGGTGATGCGCTACTGCCGCGGCATCGACCGCCTCGACATGGCGGCGGTCCGCTCGGCCTACCATCCCGACGGCGTCGACCATCACTCCGGTTTCGACGGTCCGGTCGACGGGTTCATCGCGTGGGTGGAGCCGCTGCTGCGCACGCTCGACGGGACCCGCCACGAGATCGCGAATCACCTTGCGGAGGTTCGCGGCGACCGGGCGGTGGCGGAGAGCTACGGCGTCGCCCGCCACTGGGGCGCCCATCGTGCGATGAACTTCACGACGGGTCTGCGCTACGTCGACTACTTCGAACGCCGCGGCGGCACGTGGGCCATCGTCGAACGGTTCGCGGTGCGCGAGTGGAACCGCAGCGAGGGCGCACCGGCCGGGGACTGCGACGACGCCGGTGCGGAAGCCGCTGCGCCCTCGCGCATCGCCTACGGCGCCGACGATGGCCCGGCCGGCTCGCGCGACACGGGCGACCCCGTCTACCGGCTGTTGCAGCGGCTGCGCTGACGCAGACGGGTACGCGGGCCGTCCGGGAGGGTCAGCCGTCGGTGTCGTCGTCCCCATCGGCGTCGGGGTCCGCGCGATGCGCATAGGGGCGGTTCATCCACGCCGATGTCTGCGGGTGCACCAACAGCACGAACGCGGGCACGATGGCCAGGACGATGAGGATCCCCCAGGCGATCTGATGCGACTGGCCGAGCAGCGAGAACGCGAAGGGCGCAAGCAGCACCTGGGTGATGATGGCGACGCCCCGCCCGCCGCGCCTGCCCAGCAGCAGGGTGATCCCGGCCGCGAGGACGCCGCCGAACAGCAGTCCGAACCACGCGGCCGTGCCGAAGTAGCTGATGCCCTTGTCGTGATTGCCCACCAGCGCGCTGATCACGTAGAAGATCGCGATCCCCACACCCACGACGCCCTCGCCGGCGACGATGCCGCCCGCGATGCGCACCGTCGTGGGAGGGACTCCGGGATCTGTCGGGTGGGGGGCGCTCGAGGCGTCCTGCGGGTCGCGCGGCCTCGCACCGCCGTTGTCGTCGGGCACGCGGACAGCCTAGGCCAGCATGCCCGCGCGGTGCCGCTAGGGTATCTGAGCGTGCGCGCCCTCCTGATCGTCAATCCTCACGCCACGTCCACCACCCCGGCGGGCCGTGACCTGCTGGCGCACGCCCTGGCCAGCAGGCTCGAACTGGAGGTGGTGCACACGACGCACCGCGGCCACGCCGCAGAGCTGTCGCACCGTGCCGCGCTCGAGGGCACCCAGGTCGTGGTGGTGCACGGCGGCGACGGCACCGTCAACGAGGCGGTCAACGGGCTGCTGGGCCCGCCGCACCCCGATTCCGTGCGCCAGATCGCCCCGGGCCGCACGCCCGCGGTGTGCGTGGTGCCCGGCGGCTCGGCCAACGTCTTCGCACGGTCCCTGGGCATCCGGCCGGATCCCGTCGAGGCCACCAACCAGGTTCTGGACCTGCTGGCCTCGCGTCAGCGCCGGCGTATCGGGCTGGGCCACTGCGACAACCGCTGGTTCACCTTCACCGCAGGCATGGGCGTCGACGCCCTGGTGGTCGAGGCGATGGAGGCCGCGCGCCGCGCCGGGCACGCCGCCACGCCCTCCCGGTATCTGCGCACCACGGTGCGCGTGTTCCTGCGCAACGCGCGCCGACCGGCGACGCTGACGGTGGAACTTCCCGGCCGCGAGCCGGTGGACAGCGTGCACTACGCCTTCGTGTCCAACACCTCGCCGTGGACCTATCTCGGTGCGCGCGAGGTCCGGACCAACCCCGGCACCCGCTTCGACACCGGCCTCGGGGTGTTCGGCATGCGCAGCATGGACACCGTGACGAGCCTGCGGCTATCGCGGCAGCTCCTTTCCGCGACGGCGCAGCCGAAGAACAAGAACCTCGTGCGCACCGACGACACGCCCTGCGTGCGGATCCGGAGCGCCGAGCCCGTCGCATTCCAGATCGACGGCGATTATCTGGGGGTGCGCACCGACGTCACGTTCAACTCGGTGCCGGGGATCCTCGACGTCGTCGCCCCGGCGGAACCGGACTGATCCCCGCCCGCGACCGATCGACCGTTCCGGCCGACAGGCCCGCTTCGTGTGCGCGGATACCGGGCCGACGGAAAATTTCGCTAGCGTACACCACCTGTCGCGAGTAGCATGACGCGGGTACCGAATGCCATCGGGAAGGATGACATCCACAGAATCCCCGAAAAGACACCCCGGCAGACACCCACGCGTGACGTCGCCGACGGCCCACCGCCGGAGGCCTGTTCGGCATGATCGTCGGCGCACGTTCGCGTCTCCCCGGCGGCACTCCCCTCGCCCGCAGGCGGCGGACACGAACGACGCGCGCACAGAACGACGCCGCGCGCACCTGCACACTCGTCACCCCACGCGGCACCGCGTTCACCGCAAGAAGCACCGTGTGCACCGCAAACGACACTCTGTTCACGTGACGTTCCCCACGACTTCACAAAACTCTATTGACATTACCGAAGTACGTGACAGCATTCATTGGCGGGGTTCACGGAGACCGCCCCAGGCGATCGTCCGCAGCAACCGGACAGGTGGCGCGGAAGCCCCCGCCCCGTGAACACAGCACGGATTTCACTTATCGATTAGCCGACGGTGCAAGCATGCACCCAGTAAGGAGTGAGGGATGGACTGGCGCCATCGTGCCATCTGCCGCGACGAGGACCCGGAACTGTTCTTCCCGGTCGGCACGAGCGGTCCGGCGATTGCGCAGATCCAGACCGCGAAGGCGGTCTGCGCCCGCTGCCCCGTCGCTTCGGAATGCCTGACCTGGGCGCTGGAGTCCGGCCAGGATGCCGGCGTGTGGGGCGGCCTCAGCGAGGACGAGCGTCGCGCACTCAAGCGCCGCAAGGCGCGCGCACGCACCCGCAGCGCAGTCTGAAGCTCCGGCCGCCACGACGGCGGTCACGTCCGGGCCGGGCCCCTCGCCGAGGGGCCCGGCCCGGATCCGTCTGCCGGCTCCGGCGGGCCTCACTCCCGGGCGCGCACCGCGGGCATCCGCACCACCGCATCCGTGCCGCCCGCCGCGGAATGCAGCAAGCGGAATTCCCCGCCCAGATCGGACCCCACCAGGGTCCGCACGATCTGCAGCCCCAGCCGCGGCGAATCCTCCACCACGAACCCCTCTGGCACGCCGCGACCATCGTCGTGCACGGTGACCTCCACCGACCGGGCCGACCGCACGGCGTCGATCGTCACCTCGCCGGCCTCGGCCACGCCTTCGTAGCCGTGCTCGATCGCGTTCTGCACCAGCTCCACGAGGACCATCACCAGGGGTGTGGCCCTGTCCGCGCCCAGCATGCCCAGCCCGCCCCTGCGCCGGATCCGGACGCGGCCGCCGCCCGCCACCTCGGCCATGATCGGCACCAGCCGGTCCACCACCTCGTCCAGGTCGACGTCCTCGCCCACGGAGATCGACAACGTCTCGTGCACCAGGGCGATCGACGAGACCCGGCGCACCGCCTCCGCGAGCGCCGCGGTGACCTCGGGGTCTCCGCTGCGGCGCCCCTGCAATCGCAGCAGCGCGGCCACCGTCTGCAGATTGTTCTTCACCCGGTGGTGGATCTCGCGGATCGTGGCATCCTTGCTCAGCAGCGCGCGGTCCCTCCTTTTGACCTCGGTGACGTCGCGCACCAGGACAAGGGCGCCTGCCGCCGCCGTGGCGGTGCGCAGCGGGAGGGCGCGCATGAGGATCGTCGCCCCGCGCGTGTCCAGCTCGATCCGCAGCACCGCGCCGTGCACCAGGGTGTCCCGCAGCCGCTGCCCCGCCTCGCGGCCGTCGAGCGGATCCCACACCAGTTCCTCGGTCACCTGCGCCAGATCCCGCCCCACCAGTTCCACTGTCAGCCCCATCCGGTGGAACGCCGACTGCGCATTGGGGCTGGCGTAGGCGACGTGTCCGGACGCGTCCACGCGGATGAGACCGTCCCCCGCCCGGGGGCTCGAATGCGAGGCCGAGTCCGCCTCGTCCGGCGGGTAGGAACCCTCGGACATCATCTGCTGCAGCAGCGCGGCGCTGTCGTCGTACACCGCCTCCAGAGGGCTGGGCACGCGGGGACGCACCCCCGCCGTCACCGCGGCGACGACCCCCACCGTGCGGCCCCCGTAGCGCACCGGGGCGGCCGCCATCCGTGCCGCATCGGTGACCCCCGGCACCTCCACGACCCCGCGCACCACGACGCCCTCGTCCCAGGCCCGCTGCAGCAGCGGCGCCAGCGCGGCGGACGGGCGCGCGCCCACCTCGTCGCGCTGGAACACCGTGGCCGCGGTGGTGGGGCGGCACTGCGACGCGCAGATCATCGCCGACGCCGGACCGTCCGCGTCGTCGAAGCCGGACCTGCGCACCCACAGCAGCTGGTCGCCGAAGGAGAGGTCGGCCAGCAGCTGCCACTCGCCCACCACGCGCTGCAGATGGTCGACCGCGCCGCCGTCCAGGTCGGTGTACTGCGCGAGCAAGTCGCTGAGCGTGGACATCACACGGACTCCGGCTCCACCCGCGCCGGACCGAAGGGCGTGGCGCAGCCTGACCTGGGACAGCGTGACGTGGGGCCGCTGACAACCGCACCGCCCGAGGCCTCCGACCGCATGCACCCATCGAACCACAGTCCGGCGGACGTGCGACAATGTCGCGGTCGGTGTTCCGCGTACGGGCGGGCGGCCCACGTCCGTGGGCATGCCCGCCCCGGCGGAGCATGTACCGCTGGACGAGAGGTGAACATCATGAGCAGGCGTGGACGCAAGCGTCGCGACCGCAAGAAGAGGCCCGCGAACCACGGCAAGCGCCCCAACAGCTGACCGTGAACGCGGCGAGGGCCCGGGAGCACTGTGCTCCCGGGCCCTCGCCGCGTCTCCAGCGCCCTTCCGCTCGCAGGCCGACCGCCGGGCGGTTCAGGCCTCGCCGCGTTCGATCCGCGTCGTCACCACGGTGCGGCGGATCTCGAGGCTCAGACGCCGGCGCAGCCCCTCCGGCGCGTGCTCGCCGCCGCACTTGCGCTCCAACAGGTACTTGAGCTTCTCCTCGATACCGAAGGTCGCCAGGCACGACGGGCAGCTCTCCATGTGCCGCTTCACCCGTGCGCGCGTCGCCTGGTCGCACTCGTCGTCGAGGAACAGCCAGACGTCCGCGATCACCGCGGAACAATCGAGTTCATCGGGTGCACCGCCGGTCATCGGTCGCTCTCCTGCCCTGCGGGCGCGGCCTGCGCCGGCGCCTTCCTCCCTGCCGGCTTCTTCTCCGAGGTGTCGATGCCGTGCTCACGTGCGACCTCGGCCAGCAGCCCGCGCAGCTGTTTGCGGCCGCGGTGCAGTCGCGACATCACGGTGCCGATGGGGGTGTCCATGATCTCCGCGATCTCCTTGTACGGGAACCCCTCGACGTCCGCGTAGTACACCGCCATCCGGAACTCCTCCGGCAGCTGCTGCAGCGCGTTCTTGATGTTCTCATCGGGCATCGCCTCGAGCGCCTCGAGCTCGGCGGACTTGAGCCCCTCGGCCGTGTGCTCGGCCGTGGCGGCGAGCTGCCAGTCGGTGATCTCGTCCGTCGGATACTGCGCCGGCTGGCGCTGCTTCTTGCGGTAGCCGTTGATGTAGGTGTTGGTGAGGATCCGGTAGAGCCACGCCTTGAGGTTGGTGCCCTTGCGGAACGACCGGAACGCCGAGAACGCCTTGAGGTAGGTCTCCTGCACGAGGTCCTCCGCGTCCGCGGGCTTGCGCGTCATGCGCAGCGCGGCACCGTAGAGCTGGTCCAGCAGCGGCATCGCGTCGCGCTCGAACCGCTCGGCCAGCTGCGCCTCGGTCTCCGCGGCCTCGGCCGTCCCGGTGACCGCCCCTGCCCCGCTGCCGGGCGTGTCGCCGGTGGCGGCGCTCCCGGTCGGCTCATCGGATGTCGGCACGTGGGTCCCTTCCGTCGTCCCTGATGCCGAGGCTACCGCTATCGGCTCGCCGATCAGTACGGGACGGCGCATGCACGTCACGCTCAATGCTCCAGACCTCCTCGGGTATGCACGCGGCTGTCGTCGGCGCCGATTCCTCATCGACCCTGCGACCTCGTACGGTGCAACACCGCGTCGGCGTGTCGTGTTCCCGGCCGGCACGACGCGCGGGCCTACGCTGGGGGCATGTCCGGCACTTCCACCCCCGCCACCGCCGCCGCGGCGCGGGCCGGGATCGCGCACCGCGTGCACGAGTACGCACACGACCGCCGCGTGCGCACCTTCGGCGCCGAGGCGGTCGAGGCGCTCACCGCCGAACTCGACGTCGCGCCCGAACAGATCTTCAAAACCCTGCTCGTCAAGGTCGACGGCGCGCTGGCCGTCGCCGTCCTCCCCGTCCCCTCGGCGCTGTCGCTCAAGGCCGTCGCGAAGGCCCTGGGCGGCCGCCGTGCCGCGATGGCCGACCACGCCGAGGCGGAACGCGCCACCGGGTACGTGGTCGGCGGAATCTCGCCGCTGGGTCAGCGTCGGCGGCTGCCCACCGTCGTCGACGATTCCGCCCTGGACTTCGAGGTGGTCCTGTGCAGCGCCGGCAGGCGGGGCCTGGACCTGGAGCTCCGGCCGCCCGACCTGATCGCCCTCGCCGACGCCGTCACCGCCCGGATCACCACCAATTGAACGACCCCGCCGCCGTCCGCGCCACACGCCGACCGGCCGTGCGCCCCGGGCCCGTGCCGATGGGCCAAGATGGAGTGATGAGCCTGTGGAGTGCACCCGCCGCCGGCGGGCCTGTCGACGCCGTCGTGGAACTGCCGGGGTCCAAGTCCATCACCAACCGTGCCCTCGTGCTCGCCGCGCTCGCCGAGGGCCCGTCCACCATCACCGGCGCGCTCCGCAGCCGCGACACCGATCTGATGATCGGCGCACTGCAGTCCCTGGGCGCCGGGATCGCGCCGGTCGGCGACGGCACAGACCCGACGGCGCTGACGGTGGTCCCCGGACCGCTGCACGGCGGCGCCGTCGACTGCGGCCTGGCGGGCACCGTGATGCGCTTCGTTCCGCCGATCGCCGCGCTCGCCGAGGGCAATGTCGCCTTCGACGGCGACCCGCAGGCCCGCGTGCGCCCGCTGGGCGTGGTCCTCGACGCGCTGCGCGACCTCGGCGCGCAGGTCGTCGGCGGCGCGCTGCCGTTCACCGTGTTCGGTTCCGGGTCCCTCGAGGGCGGGCCCGTGGACATAGACGCCTCCGGGTCGTCCCAGTTCGTCTCCGGCCTGCTGCTCTCCGGAACCCGGTTCCGGCACGGGGTGACCGTCCGCCACCGGGGCACGCCGGTGCCGTCGATGCCGCACATCGACATGACCATCGCCATGCTCGCCGCCGCGGGGGTCGACGTCGCCACCGAGCATGCGGCGGCGGGCGTCGACACCTGGACCGTCGCGCCGGGCCCCGTCCGCGCCGTCGACTGGATCGTCGAGCCGGACCTGTCCAACGCCACCCCGTTCCTCGCCGCCGCGGCCGTCACCGCGGGGCGCGTGACGGTACCGCGGTGGCCGCACACCACCACGCAGGCCGGCAACGCCATCCGCGAGATCCTGGAGGCGATGGGCTGCAGCGTGCGGTGGGCGGACGATGCGCTCACCGTGCAGGGCCCCGAGCGGCTGCGCGGCATCGACGTGGACCTGCGTGCCACCGGCGAGCTGACCCCCACCGTCGCGGCGCTGGCCGCGCTCGCGCACGGCCCGTCGACGCTGACGGGGATCGGCCACCTGCGCGGCCATGAGACCGACCGGCTCGCCGCCCTCACCGCCGAGATCACAGCCCTCGGCGGCCGCGTGGAGGAGCTCGACGACGGCCTCGCCATCACCCCTGCGCCCCTGCACGGCGGCACCTGGCACTCCTACGCCGACCACCGCATGGCCACCGCGGGCGCCATCCTGGGTCTGCGCGTGGACGGCGTGCACGTGGAGGACGTCGAGACCACCGGCAAGACGATGCCCGACTTCCCCGGCCTGTGGGCGGGGATGCTCGCGGGCGCCGGATCGGGGCCGGTCTCCTGAGCGCGGCGCGACGTCCCCGACGGGCCCGCGACTTCGACGAGTCCGATGTGCGCGTGCGCCCGTCGCGCGGGTCCCGGCCCCGCACCAAGACCCGGCCGGACCACCAGGACGCCGTCGCCGCCATGGTCGTGTCGAAGGACCGCGGCCGGTGGGGATGCGCGCTCGCCGGCGACCCGCACCGCCGCGTCGTCGCGATGCGCGCCCGCGAGTTGGGCCGCACGCCGGTCGTCGTGGGTGACACCGTCGACGTCGTGGGTGATCTGTCCGGCCGCCCCGACACCCTGGCCCGCATCGTGCGCGTCGCCGAGCGCCGCACCGTGCTGCGCCGGACCGCCGACGACACCGACCCGTACGAGCGGACCGTCGTCGCCAACGCCGAGCAGCTGCTCATCGTCACCGCGCTCGCCGATCCGCCGCCGCGCACCGGATTCGTCGAGCGCGCCCTCGTCGCCGCGTACGTGGGCGGGGTGGACCCCGTGCTGTGCCTGACCAAATCGGACCTGGCCGACCCGGCCGAGTTCACCGCCGCGTTCGCCGACCTCGACGTGCCGGTGCTGCTCGCCGGGCGCGCGGAACCACTGGGCCCCGTCCGCGCGCGGCTCACCGGCACCGTCACAGCGCTCATCGGCCATTCCGGCGTGGGCAAGTCCACCCTGGTCAACCGGCTCGTCCCCGACGCGGACCGCGCCACCGGCATCGTGTCGGCCGTGGGCAAGGGGCGACACACTTCCACCCAGTCGCTGGCGCTGCCGCTGCCGGGCGGTGGATGGGTCATCGACACGCCCGGCGTGCGGTCGTTCGGTCTGGCGCACATCTCCCCCGACGACGTCCTCGGCGCGTTCTCCGACCTCGACGCGGCTGCGGACGACTGCCCCCGCGGCTGCACCCACCTCGGCCCGCCGGCCGATCCGGAGTGCGCGTTCGACACGCTCGGCGGCCACGCGCACCGGCGCGCCATGGCCGTGCGCACACTGCTCGCGGCGCTGGGCACCAACGACGCCTGGGCACGCGACGCGGAAGCCTGAACACGACCGCGCTGCCGAGCCCGGACAGACGACGAGGGGCCCGGCGGTCCGAAGACCGCCGGGCCCCTCATCACCCCTCGTCGGGCGGACGCGTCAGTGCGCCACCGGGCACTTCCCGGTGAAGTCCACCTCGAGCTCCTTGATGCCGTTGAGCCAGGCCGACGGCAGGCGCTCGGCCTCGCCCAGCTTGGCGATGTCCGGCATCACGTCGGCGATGGCGTTGAAGATCAGTTCGATCTCCAGGCGCGCCAGGTGCGTGCCGATGCAGAAGTGCGCACCGGTGCCGCCGAAGCCCAGGTGCGGGTTGGGATCGCGCGTGATGTCGAAGGTGTACGGATCGTCGAACACCTCCTCGTCGCGGTTGCCGGAGATGTAGAACATGGCGACGCGGTCGCCCTTCTTGATCTCCTTGCCGCCGAGTTCCGTGTCGCAGGTGGCGGTGCGCTGGAAGACGGTGACCGGCGTCGCCCAGCGGACCACCTCGTCGGCCATCGTCTTCGGCCGCTCGTCGCGCCAGGTCTTCCACTGCTCGGGGTTGTCCATGAAGGCGAGGACGCCGTGCGTGATGGCGTTGCGCGTGGTCTCGTTGCCGGCGACCGCCAGCAGCAGCACGAAGAAGCCGAACTCCTCGCTGCTGAGCGCCTCGCCGTCGATGCTCGCGTCGAGCAGCTTGGTGATGATGTCGTCGGCCGGCTCCTCGCGGCGCTTCTCCGCCATGTTGTAGGCGTAGCCGAGCATCTCCATCGACGACATGGCCGGGTCGACGTCGGCGTTGGCGGGGTCGTCGTAGCCCATCATCTCGTTGGTCCAGCGGAACAGCTGGCCGCGGTCCTCCTGCGGGACGCCCAGCAGCTCGGCGATGGCCTGCAACGGCAGCTCGGCGGCCACCTTGCTGACGAAGTCGCCGGTCTCGTCCTTGTTCGCCTCGCCGACGATCTGCTCGGCACGCTCGGTGAGCGCACTGCGCAGGGTGGCGATGGCGCGCGGGGTGAACCCGCGCGAGATGATGCCGCGCAGCTTGGTGTGCTCCGGGGCGTCCTGGTTGAGCAGGATCGTGCGCTGCATCTCGATCTGCTCGCGGGTGATGTAGTCCGCGAAACGCACGATCGCCGTGTTCTCCCAGGACGAGTAGGTCTTGTCGTCGCGGGAGACCTCGCGGATGAGCTCGTGGCTGGTGACGGCCCAGTAGCCGTCGTCGTCGAAGCCGCCGACCTCGCGCGGCTGCGGGATCCAGTGCACAGGGGCGTGACGGCGCAGCTCGGCGAGCTCGTCGTGCGGGACGCGCTCGGCCATGAGCTCCGGGTCGGTGGGATCGAATCCCTCGGGAATATTGGGCTTGGTCACGTCTACACTCCTGCCCTCGGCGGTCTCGGGTGCCCAGCCGCTACTGGAACACGTTCTAACTCGATTAGAACACATTCCAGTCCGCCTGGGAAGGTCCCGGCCGTGACCGGCGGGACTCCGGTTTGATCGCCCGGGCAGACCTGTTCTAGTTTTCAGGCGTAGGCGTGCGCATCCGGACGGTGTGGCCGCCTGACCGGCCCCGGCCCGTCCGGCACCGCCCGACGGGCCTCCGCCCGACCGGCCCCATCGAATCGAAAGGACCTCGTCGTGGGCAATCCCGTGATCGTGGAAGCAGTGCGCACCCCCATCGGCAAGCGCAACGGCTGGCTCTCCGGACTGCACGCCGCAGAACTCCTCGGCGCAGCGCAGGCGGGCGTCGTCAAGCGCGCCGGCATCGACCCCGCACTGGTCGAACAGGTCGTCGGCGGCTGCGTCACGCAGGTGGGCGCGCAGTCCAACGACGTGGCCCGCGTGGCCTGGCTCAACGCGGGGCTGCCGTGGCAGACCGGCGCCACCACCATCGACTGCCAGTGCGGCTCGTCCGAGCAGGCCACGCACATGGTCGCCAACCTCATCGCCGCCGGCGCCATCGACAGCGGCGTGTCCTGCGGCATCGAGATGATGAGCCAGGTGCCGCTGGGCGCCAACGTGGCCGGCGACCACGCCGGCCCGCGCCGCCCCGAGTCCTGGGACATCGACATGCCCGCCCAGTTCCTCGCCGCCGAGCGCATCGCGGACCGGCGCGGGTTCTCCCGCACCGACCTCGAGGAGTTCGGCCTGGCCTCGCAGCAGAAGGCGAAGCGCGCCTGGGACGAGGGCCGGTTCGACCGCGAGATCCTCCCCGTCGACGCGCCGGTGATCGGCGAGGACAAGAAGCCCACCGACGAGTGGAACACCGTCACCCGCGACCAGGGCCTGCGCGAGACCACCATGGAGGGGCTGGCGCAGCTCAAACCGGTCTACGAGGGCGCGCGCCACACTGCCGGCACCTCCTCGCAGATCTCCGACGGCGCGTGCGCCGTGCTGATCATGGACGAGGACAAGGCCAGGGCGCTGGGCCTCACGCCCCGCGCGCGCATCGCCCACCAGGCGCTCGTCGGCGCCGAGCCCTACTACCACCTCGACGGCCCCGTGCAGGCCACCCAGCGCCTGCTGGACCGCTCCGGGCTGGCGATGAGCGACTTCGACCTCTTCGAGGTCAACGAGGCGTTCGCGTCCGTCGCGCTGTCGTGGGCCTCCCAGCACAAGCCGGACATGGACAAGGTCAACGTCAACGGCGGCGCCATCGCGCTGGGGCACCCCGTGGGCTGCACCGGGTCCCGGCTGATCACCACGGCGCTGCACGAGCTCGAGCGCACCGACGGCGAGCGCGCGCTGATCACGATGTGCGCGGGCGGGGCGCTGGCCGCGGGGACGATCATCGAACGCGTCTGACCTCCACGCCTCCGTCGCGCGCCGTGTCCCTCCCCAGGGGCACGGCGCGCGATCGCGTTCGCCGCCCCGCCGGCCGCCCTACACTGGCGGCATCGGCAGCACAGCACGTCACACCAACCATGTCAGGAGCGCATCCGATGTCGTCGTCGTCCACCGAACCCACCCTCGATCGCCGCGCACTGCTCGACAGCCTCGTATCCGCGCTGCAGCGGCGCCACGAGGTCCTCGACGCCATCATCGAATCCACCGACCGTGACGACGCCGCCCGCAACGTGCGGCGCCTGCTGGACGTGCCCGCCGAGCACGCGGAGGCCGTGCTCAATATGCAACTGTGGCGCCTGAACCGCCAGGACCTGCGGCGCATGCAGAAGGAGCTCGAGGACGTCAACAGCGCGCTCAACTGGATCGCCCCGGCCGACCGCGACGTGCGGCTGCGCCCGTTCGCCAAGCGGGAACCGGACACCGCGCTCTACCGCGCCCGGGCCACCGAGCCCCGCGAGGACGGGTCCACTCTGCACGCGCCCGACCAGGTGGATGCGGCGATCGACGAGGGCCTCGCGCGGATCGACGAGGAGTCGGCCGCCTGGTTCGTCGTGGAGGACCCCGCGGACGACGGCAAGGCGGTGGGGCTGGCCGTGGGCGAGCTCGGCGGACACGGCGAGGTGGAGCTGCGGCTGTGGATCACGCCGGAGTGCCGGGGCCAGGGCTTCGGCACCTCCACGCTCAAGCAGAGCCGCGGCGAGCTCGCCGCCTGCTTCCCCGGGGTGAACCTGGTGGTGCGCACCAAGCTCGGCCGCTAGCGAACGCGCGCACCGGCCCGCGGCCCGCCCACCAAGCGGAAACCGCACGTTTCCCGCGTCGATCCGGCGGTTTCCGCTTGCTCGGCGTTTCAGGTGCTCAGCGTTTCAGGTGCTCAGGACGGCGTGCGGCGGCGCCGGGGCCGAAGACGCCTGTGGCCGGCGGTTCCGCGGAACCGCCGGCCACAGGCGTGTGTCCCGGTCGGGTCAGCGCGCCCCGTACACCGGCACGGGCGTCTGCGCCTTGCCCAGCAGGTCCTTTACGACCGGCCCCAGCTCCTTGGGGTCCACCTTGGCACCCTTGTCCCAGCTGGGCCCGTGACGCCAGCCCTCGGCCACGGTGACGCTGCCGCCCTCGACCTCGAACACCCGCCCGGTGACGTCGCCGGACTCGGTGCTGCCCAGCCACACCACCAGCGGGGAGATGTTGGCCGGGTCCATCGCGTCGAAACCGTCCTCCGGGGCCGCCATCGCCTCGGCCATCGCGCCGCCCGCGCCGACGGTCATGCGGGTGCGGGCCGCGGGCGCGATCGCGTTGGCGGTGATGCCGTAGCCGGCCATCTCGGCGGCGGCCTGGATGGTCATCTCGGCGATGCCGGCCTTCGCGGCGGCATAGTTGCCCTGGCCGACGCTGCCCTGCAGGCCGGCGCCCGAGGTGGTGTTGATGATCCGGGCCTGCCGGGTGCGGCCGGCCTTGGACTCGGCACGCCAGTACGCGGCGGCGTGGTGCAGCGGCGCGAAGTGCCCCTTGAGGTGCACACGCGTGACCGAGTCCCACTCCTCCTCGCCCATCGAGACGAGCATGCGGTCACGCAGGAACCCGGCGTTGTTCACCAGCACATCGAGCCCGCCGAAGGTGTCGATCGCGGTCTTGACGAGGTTCTGCGCACCCTCCCAGGAGGCCACGTCGTCGCCGTTGACGACGGCCTCGCCGCCGGCCGCCTTGATCTCGGCCACGACCTGCTCGGCGGGGTGCTCGCCGGTGTCCTTGCCGTCTGCACCCGCGCCGAGGTCGTTGACCACGACCTTCGCACCCTCGGCTGCGAAGGCCAGCGCGTGCTCGCGCCCGATCCCTCGTCCGGCACCGGTCACGATGACGATGCGGCCGTCCACCAATCCGCTCACTGCATTCACTCCTTATCCGGGGGCACTCATCTGGTAACGTACCAAGCAATCGCTTGGTTGTTAAGCCCGGCGGCGGTGATCGCACGGAGCCGGTCACCCGGAGGAGCCGGTCGGCGAGCGCGGCCCGGACGCGGAGTTCCGGCCACCAGCAAGGTTCGACCCCGAGGTAAGGAAGCAGACATGGGCATCACGTCCACTTCGAACGGGAGCGGGATCACCACCGTCACCGTCGACTACCCGCCTGTGAACGCGCTGCCGTCCGCGGCGTGGTTCGAGCTGGCCGAGGCGATCCTGGCCGCCGGCCGCGACGCCGGCACGCACGTCGTGATCCTGCGCGCCGAGGGCCGGGGCTTCAACGCCGGCGTCGACATCAAGGAGATGCAGGCCACGGAGGGCTTCGACGCGCTGATCGGCGCGAACCGCGGCTGCGCCGCCGCGTTCTCCGCGGTCTACGACTGCGAGGTCCCCGTCGTCGTCGCGGTGAACGGATTCTGCGTGGGCGGCGGCGTCGGCCTGGTGGGCAACGCGGACGTCATCGTCGCCACCGACGACGCGGTGTTCGGCCTGCCGGAGGTGGACCGGGGCGCCCTGGGCGCCGCCACCCACCTGTCGCGGCTCGTGCCGCAGCACATGATGCGCACCCTGTACTACACCGCGCAGAACGTCACCGCGCAGCAGCTGCACCACTTCGGGTCCGTCTACAAGGTGGTCCCCCGCGAGGAGCTGGACGCCGCCGCAGTCGAGATCGCGCAGAAGATCGCCGACAAGGACCCGAACGTGATCCGCGCCGCCAAGGCCGCCATCAACGGGATCGACCCGATGGACGTCAAGGGCAGCTACCTGCTCGAGCAGCGCTACACCTACGAACTCAACCTGGCCGGGGTGGCCGACGAGCACCGCGACGCGTTCGTGGCCACCGGCAAGCCCAAATCGAACACACCCAACGAAGGGGCCGAGTAAATGGCACAGATGCGCGACAAGCGCCGTTCTCTGGATGAGGCCGTCGCCGGTATCGAAAGCGGCATGACGATCGGGCTCGGCGGCTGGGGCTCCCGGCGCAAGCCGATGGCCCTCGTCCGTGCACTGCTGCGGACCGACGTCACCGACCTCACCGTCGTCGGCTTCCTCGGGCCGGACCTGGGCCTGCTGATCTCGGCCGGCAAGGTCAAGCGCGCCTACTACGGCTTCGTCTCCCTGGACTCCAAGCCGTTCTACGACCCGTGGTTCGCCAAGGCCCGCACCGAGGGCACGATCGAATCGCGCGAGATGGACGAGGGCATGGTCAAGGCCGGGCTGCAGGCCGCCGCGGCGCGCCTGCCGTTCATGCCCATCCGCGCCGGCCTCGGCTCGAGCGTCCCCGAGTTCTGGGGCGAGGAACTCAAGACCGTCGAGTCCCCGTACCCCGCCGCCGACGGGCGTACCGAGACGCTGCTGGCCATGCCGGCACTCGAGCTCGACGCCGCGCTGGTGCACCTCGACATCGCCGACGAGCACGGCAACGCCGCCTACACCGGCGTGGACCCGTACTTCGACGACCTGCACCTGATGTCGGCCCGGCAGCGCATCCTGAGCGCGGACACGATCGTCTCCACCGAGGAGCTCGTCGACTCCGTTCCGCAGCAGGCACTCCTGGTCAACCGCATGATGGTCGACACGGTGAGCGAAGCGGCGAACGGCGCGCACTTCACCTTCGCCGGCGGCTACGGGCGCGACGAGGCCTTCCAGCGCCACTACGCCGCATCGGCCAAGGACCCCGAGGCGTGGAAGACGTTCGCCGAGACCTACCTGTCCGGCGACGAGGCCGACTATCAGGCGGCCGTCGCACGGTTCACGCAGGAGCAGAAGGAGCAGCAGGCATGACCGACAACGACGTGACCCGGGCCGAGTACTGCGCCGTCGCATGCGCGGAGATGTTCTCCGGCGCCGGCGAGATCATGGCCTCCCCCATGGCCACCCTGCCGTCGATCGGCGCCCGGCTGGCCCGCCTGACCTCCGAGCCCGACCTGCTCATCACCGACGGCAACGCGCTGATCCTGGCCGACACCCCCGCGCTGGGCCGGCCCGGCAAGGTGGAGGGCTGGCTGCCGTTCTCCAAGGTGTTCGACGTGGTCGCCTCCGGCCGTCGGCACGTGGTGATGGGCGCCAACCAGCTGGACAAGTACGGCAACCAGAACATCTCCGCGTTCGGGCCGCTGGACAAGCCGACGCGCCAGATGTTCGGCGTGCGCGGCGGCCCCGGCAACGCCATCAACCACGCCACCAGCTACTGGGTGGGCAAGCACTCCGCGCGCGTGTTCAGCGAGCAGGTCGACGTGGTGTGCGGCGTCGGCTACGACAAGGCCGACCCGGACAACCCCGCCTACCGGTTCCTCAACAACTACCGCGTGGTGTCCAACCTGGGCGTGTTCGACTACAGCGGCCCCGGCCGCACGATGCACGCGCTGAGCCTGCACCCCGGCGTCACCGCCGAGCAGGTGCGCGAGAACACCTCGTTCGAGATCGACGGCCTCGACGCCGCCGGCCCCACGCGCGAGCCCTCGGCCGAGGAGCTCCGGCTGATCCGCGAGGTCATCGACCCGAAGTCGCTGCGCGACCGCGAGGTGGCCCAGTGAGCGGTGACGCTGTGACCACCCCGCAGATCTCCACCCGTTTCACCGAGCTGGTCGGCGTGCAGTACCCGATCGTCCAGACGGGCATGGGCTGGGTCTCGGGGCCGGGGCTCACCGCCGCCACGTCCAACGCGGGCGGGCTCGGCATCATCGCCTCGGCGACGATGACGTTCGACGAGCTCGAGGCCGCGGTCAAGAAGACGAAGTCGCTCACCGACAAGCCCTTCGGCGTGAACATCCGGGCCGACGCCACCGACGCCGGCGAACGGATCGACCTGTTGATCCGCGAGAAGGTCAAGGTGGCCTCGTTCGCGCTGGCGCCCAAGAAGGACCTGATCGCCAAGCTCAAGGACAACGGCGTCGTCGTCGTCCCGTCGATCGGCGCCGCCAAGCACGCGGTCAAGGTGGCCTCCTGGGGCGCCGACGCCGTCATCGTCCAGGGCGGCGAGGGCGGCGGACACACCGGCGGGGTCGCGACCACGCTGCTGCTGCCCAGCGTCATCGACGCTCTCGGGGACGGCGGCATCCCCGTCGTCGCGGCGGGCGGGTTCTTCGACGGCCGGGGGCTCGCCGCGGCGCTGTCGTACGGCGCCGAGGGCATCGCGATGGGCACCCGCTTCCTGCTCACCTCCGACTCGGCCGTGCCCGACTCGGTCAAGCAGGAGTACCTCAAGCGGGGGCTGCAGGACACCACCGTCTCGCGCAAGGTCGACGGAATGCCCCACCGCGTGCTCAACACCGAGCTGGTGGACGCCCTGGAGAAGGGCAGCTACGCCAAGGGCCTCGCGGCCGCGGCGCGCAACGCCACCGAGTTCAAGGCGATGACCGGCATGAAGTGGTCGACGCTGATGCGCGACGGGCTCGCCATGAAGAAGGCGTCCGACCGCACCTGGCAGCAGATCATCATGGCCGGCAACACGCCGATGCTGCTCAAGGCCGGCCTGGTGGACGGCAACACGCATGCGGGGGTGCTCGCCTCCGGCCAGGTGGTGGGCATGATCGACGACCTGCCCAGCTGCGCGGAGCTCATCGAGCGCATCATGACGCAGGCCGCCGAGCGCATCGACGCGATGGCGAAGCTGCGCCGCTGACAGTACGCCGACGGCACTGTGGAGAAACGGTGCTGTAGCGAAACCGCGGAGAGCCGAAGGGGCCGGCCGGGATCACCATCCCGACCGGCCCCTTCGCCGTCGCCTCCGCGGCGGACTCAGACCGTCACTCGAGGCCCAGCACGGCGCCGATCTGGTCGACCGCGTCGTCCACGGCCTGTTCGACCGGACCGGCCTGCGCGGCATCATCCGCGTCGGCATCAGCCTGTGCAGCACCGTCCTGCGCGGCATCCGCCTGGCCGGCGTCAGCAGCCTTCGCGGTACCGCCCTGGTTGACGGCGCTGTCGATCTGCTGCGCCGCCTGCTTCACCGCATCCGAGGCCGCCGAGAAGCCCTGTGCCATCGCGGCGTCCAGGTCCTGCGCGGCAGGCAGCGGAGCGGGTTCCGGAGGCGTGAGCGGCATCCGGATCTGTGCCTCCGGCAGCACCTGCGGCTGCGGCACGACACCGTCGACCAGGTAGTCGTCGACCACCGTGTCCACCGCCTCGTTGCCGCGGCCGAACACGCCGTGGTCGCCGCCCTGCACCGTCACCAGCACGCCGCCCATCTGCTCGGCCAGCTCCACGCCGCCCGGGTACGGGGTGAGCGCATCGTGCTCGCTCTGCAGCACCAGCGGAGCGGTCTCCAAGCCGCTGCCGTCGAGCGGCACCGGCGCGCTGCTGGCCGGCCAGCCGGCGCAGTCCACGCCGCCGCGCGCACGCTGCGCCATGACGTCGTAGGCGTTGCCCCCGGTCTGCGCGTTGAACTGCGCCAACGCGGCCTGCACCGGGTCCCCGGACTGCGGGTTCTCGTTGCAGGTGACCGCGGTGAACAGGACGTCGTCCGTGGTGAGCTGCGGAGGATCGATCATGCGGGTCCCCGGGGCCAGCGTGCCCGCCCCGTACTGCCGGATGTCCTGCATCCGGCGCGCGACCACCGGCCACATCTCCCGCGACCCGGCGGCGTTGAGCGTGGTTCCGGTGAGCCCGCTCGTGGCCCGCCCGTCATCTGCGCCCGTCACTGCCCGCACCGCCCCGTCGAGGCGCGCACGCGGCTCCGCGGTGGCGTTGATGACGTCCAGCACCGGCTCGCCCACGGGCCGCACGAACTCGGGCAGGTCGCCCATCGTCGCGTCCGGCGGCGTGAGGTTCATCCCGCCGCTGAGCTCCTTGTCGGTGATGCCCTTCCACGTGTGGAACACCTTGAGCGGGGTGTCCCCCAGGTGATAGGTGTCATCGTGGGCGGCGATCCAGGCGAACATGGCGTTGGTCCGCTGCTTGCGGGCCTCGGCCTGCTGCGCCGCCTGCTCGTTCCACACCCAGTCCGGGTTGACGGCCGAGTCGAACACGAACCGGCCCGTCTCCTCCGGATACAGGGTGGCGTAGGTGGCGCCCAGGTAGGTCCCGTAGGAGTACCCGAGGTAGTCCATGGTCCCGTCGGCGGCTGTCGCCCCGCCGTCAGCGGCTGTCGCCCCGCCGTCAGCGGCTGTCGCCCCGCCGTCAGCGGCTGTCGCCCCGCCGTCAGCGTTCGATTCCGCCGCCAGCGACTCCCGGACGACCTCCATGTCGCGCGCGGTGTTGGCCGTGGTCAGCGACTGCACCAGCTGCGGGTCCGCCGCCATGCACGCGGTGTAGGCCGCCGCCGGGTCGAGCATCGCCGTCACGGGGGCGTCGCACGCGACGCCGCCGCTGTAGCTGAGGCCGCGCGGCTCGACGGCCACGAGGTCGTAATTCTCGTGCAGCCGGGCGCCCGGGCCGGTGCCCTCCTCCACCGGGAGCCAGAAGTCCAGCGCCTGCTCGCCCGGGCCGCCGGGATTGCCGAACAAGGCGCCCTGGCTGCGGGCCGGGTTCTCCGCCGGGATGCGGCTGACCGAGACGTCGATCTTCCTGCCGTCCGGGTCGGCGTAGTCGACGGGGACCTGGACCTCACCGCACTGCCATTCGACGTCCGCCGCCAGTCCGCCGCGGTCCATGTATCCGAGGTACTGGGGGCAGTCGACCCACTCGATCTCCTGCGGCTGCGCCTGCGCGAGCGCAGGATTGACGATGGCAACGGATGCGGCCGCGGCGGCCGCCACCCCCCATCGGTATCTGTTCATCTCTCCCCTTCCGCCGTGTCGGCCCCGGCAACCATACCCCTCCCGGCTGTGCGCCCCGACACAGCGACCGGCGGCCTCCGGGGGTTTTCCCCGAAGGCCGCCGAATCGATGTGGACTTGTGATCTCAACAGTGTTGAGTACGGGTGGCTCAGAGCCTTTCGATGATGGTGACGTTGGCGGTGCCGCCGCCCTCGCACATCGTCTGCAGGCCGTACCGGCCGCCGGAGCGCTCGAGCTCGCACAGCATGGTCGCGAACAACTTCGCACCCGTCGCGCCCAGCGGGTGCCCCAGCGCGATTCCGCCGCCGTTGACGTTGACGCGGGCCGGGTCGGCGCCCGTCTCCTTGAGCCACGACAGCACGACCGACGCGAAGGCCTCGTTGATCTCGACCACGTCGATGTCGTCGATGGACAGGCCCGACTTGCGCAGTGCGTACTCGGTGGCCGGGATCGGGGCCGAGAGCATCATGACCGGGTCGGCGCCGCGCACCGACATGTGGTGGATGCGCGCACGGGGCTTGAGGTTGAACCGCTGCACCGCCGCTTCCGAGGCGACCAGCGTGGCCGACGCGGCATCGGAGATCTGGCTGGCGACGGCCGCGGTGAGCCGGCTGCCCTCGGACAGCGGCTTGAGGCCCGCCATCTTCTCCATGGACGTCTCACGCGGGCCCTCGTCGGTCGTGAACTCGCCGACCGGCACGATCTCGCGCTCGAAGCGTCCCTCGGCGATCGCGGCGCGCGCACGCTCGTGGCTGCGCAGCGCGAACTCCTCCATGGCCAGCCGCGAGATGTCCCACTGCTGCGCGATCATGTCGGCCCCGCGGAACTGCGAGACCTCCTGGTCGCCGTAGCGTGCACGCCACCCCTCCGAACCGGAGAACGGATCGTCGAAGCCGAACTCCTTGCCGGCGATCATCGCCGCGCTGATGGGGATCTGGCTCATGTTCTGCACGCCGCCGGCGAGGATGAGGTCGGACGTGCCGCTCATGACCGCCTGCGCGGCGAAGTGGATGGCCTGCTGCGACGATCCGCACTGCCGGTCGACGGTGGTGCCGGGCACCTCCTCCGGGAGGCCCGCCGCCAGCCAGGCGGAGCGCGCGATGTTGCCGGCCTGCCCGCCGATCGCGTCGACGCAGCCGAAGACCACGTCGTCGACGGCGGCCGGGTCGATCTCGTTGCGCTCGACCGCGGCCTTCATGATGTGCGCTCCCAGGTCGGCGGGGTGCACGCCGGAGAGCGAACCGCCCCTCTTGCCGGTGGGAGTGCGGACCGCGTCGATGATGTATGCCTCGGGCATGGTGTTCTCCTGATGTTCTGCGGCTTGACTGGATGCTGCGGTGCGGCGGGGCGGGGGCAGGGCGCCGTCCGGCCTCATGTGCCGGCGGATATGCCGTTCAGCACGATCGACAGGTACTCGGACGCGATCGTGTCGGCGCTGCGTTGCCCGCCCGGCCGGTACCAGCGCACCGCCACCCACACGGTGTCGCGGATGAACCGGAAGGCGATCTCCACGTCGAGGTCGGGGCGGAAGCTCCCGTCGGCCACGCCGCGGCGCAGCACGCCGATCCACAGCTCGCGGAACTCGCGCGCCCGCTCGCCCAGGTAGCCGAAGCGCGGGTTCGCCGCCAGATGCTTGGCCTCGTCCTGGTAGATCGCCACCGCGGAATGCCGCACGTCGATCGCGCCGAACGACGCGCGCACCAGCTCCTCGAGGGTGGTGCGCGCGTTCTCGCCCGCATCGACGATCCGACGGTAGCGGCCGAACAGCTCGTCGAGGAACTCCGCGAGGATCTCGTCGACGATAGATTCTTTGGAATCGAAGTGATGGTAGAGGCTGCCGGAGAGGATGCCGGCGGAATCGGCGATGTCGCGCACCGTCGTCGACTTCATCCCCCGGTCCGCGAAGAGGCCGGCCGCGATCTCGAGCAGCTCGCTGCGCCGCTCGGACCGCGCCGCCTCCGTCTTGCCGCCGTTGTTCGCCACACTCACACCCCCATCCTAACTACCAAGCGCTTGCTAGGCAGGCTTTCCGGGGCGCTCGCCCCGCGCCCCGGCGTCGTCACGCCCGCTGACTGGAGACCGAGACGACTTCGCCGGTCATGTAGGTCGTGTAGTCCGAGGCGAGCATCGCGATGACGGTGGCGATCTCCCACACCTCGGCCGCGCGGCCGTACGCCTCGCCCGCCGCCAGGTTGTCCAGCAGCTCCTCGCTGGTGACCTTGGCCAGGAACGGGTGCCGGGCGATGGACGGCGAGACGGCGTTGACGCGCACGCCGTGCTCGGCGCCCTCGATGGCGCTGCAACGAGTCAGCGCCATCACGCCGGCCTTCGCGGCCGCATAGTGCGCCTGCCCGTGCTGCGCGCGCCAGCCGAGCACGCTCGCGTTGTTGATGATGACGCCGCGCCGGGTGCTGTCCGCGGCGTTGGCCTCGCGGAAGTAGCGCATCGCCGCGCGCGTGGCCCGGAACGTGCTGTTCAGCGTGATGTCGAGGACGCGGTCCCACTGCTCGTCGGTCATGTCCGCGAGCGGGGTCTCGCCGCCCAGCCCGGCGTTGTTCACGAGCACGTCGATACGGCCGAGCTTCTCCGCCGCACCCGCGATCAGCGCGTCGACCTGCTCGGTGGACGAGACGTCGCACAGGATGGAATCGACCTGCTGCTGCGGGAACTCGGCACGCAGCTCGGCGACCGTTTCGCCCAGCCGGCGCTCATGGAAGTCGGACACCAGCACGTCGCCGCCCTCGAGCAGCACCCGGCGCGCGGTGGAGAAGCCGATGCCGGTGCCGGCGGCGGCGGTGACCACGGCCTTCTTTCCGGCGAGCAGCCCGTGGCCGGGCGTCTCCTGCGGAACCTCGGCCAGCGGAGACTTCGGTGCTGTGCCCGTCTCGGTGGTGCTCACGGTCGTGCCTCCCTCGGTAGGCCGAGCACGCGCTCGGCGATGATGTTGCGCTGGATCTCGTCGGATCCGCCGTAAATGGTGTCGGCCCGGGTGAAAAGGAACAGCCGCTGCCACTCGTCGAACGGGTCGGACTCGTCGTACGAGCCGCCCGCGGCCAGCAGCGACGGCGCGCCGCGGACCTCCATGGCCAGCTCGCCCAGCCGGCGGTGCCAGTGCGCCCACACCAGCTTGGCCACCGACGGGGCGCCGGCGATCTCGGTGTTGCCCTCGCCCAGGGTCCGGGCGGCGTGGGCGCGCATCACCTCCAGCCCCACCCAGGCGCGGGTGAGGCGCTCGCGGATGGCCGGGTCCTGAGCGGCGCCGTTACGCTCGGCGAGCTCGACGAGGGCTGTGAGCTCCCCGGCGAACTGCACCTGCTGGCCCAGGGTGGCCACGCCGCGCTCGAAGGCGAGCGTGCCCATCGCGACCTTCCAGCCCTCGCCCTGCCCGCCGACGATGAGGTCGGCCTCGGTGGTGGCGTCGGCGAAGAACACCTCGTTGAACTCGGAGGTGCCGGTGAGCTGGATGATGGGCCGCACCTCGATGCCGTCCTGGTGCATCGGCACCAGCAGGTAGCTCAGGCCCTTGTGCCGCCGGGACCCGGGCTCGGTGCGGGCGACGACGAAGCACCAGTCGGACAGGTGGGCCAGCGACGTCCACACCTTCTGCCCGTTGATGACCCAACGGTCGCCGTCCAGGCGCGCAGAGGTGTTCACACCCGCCAGGTCGGAGCCGGCACCCGGCTCCGAATAACCCTGGCACCACAGCTCGGTGACGTTGCGGATGCCGGGCAGGAAGCGCGCCTTCTGCTCCTCGGTGCCGAAGGCGATGAGGGTGGGCCCCAGCAGTTCCTCGCCGATGTGGCTGACCCGCGCGGGCGCACCCGAACGCGCGTACTCGAGGTGGAACAGCACCTGCTGGTTCATCGTGGCGCCGCGGCCGCCGTACTCCTTGGGCCAGCCCAGGCACGTCCAGCCGGCCGCCGCCAGGTGGCGGTCCCAGGCCAGGCGCGCCTCGAAGGCCTCGTGCTCGCGCCCCGGGCCGCCGAGCCCCTTGAGTTCCGCGAACTCGCCGGTGAGATTGTCCGCCAGCCACTCGCGCACCTCGGCGGCGAAAGCGGCGTCCTCTGCTGTCTGTGCGGCCCCCGCGGCCTGCGCGGTCGGGACTGTCGTTTCGGTCATCACCGTTCCTTTGGCCCGAAGTTCTCCACTGGCTCTCGCCAATGCCGATACGGTACCCTACCAAGCACTTGCTTGTGTAGCCGTGTAGCCTGGCCATGCGAGCGAATCGAACCGAGGAGGCCCCTTGAGCATCGACCCGCGGATGGCCGGCGACCATTCAGCTCACCCCCGGACCACGCCCGCGGCCCTCACCCGGGCCGCGGAGTTGTTCGCGGATTCCCTCGCGGTGGCGGACGGCGACGACCGCATCACCTACGCGCAGCTGCTCGAGCGGGTGCGGCTCGTGGCACGCGCGCTCGCCGCCAAGGGCGTGGAGCCCGGCGATCGCGTGGCACTGTGGGCCCCCAACACCCACCACTGGATCGAGGCGGCGCTCGCCGCCCACTACGTCGGTGCCGCGATCGTGCCCATCAACACCCGCTACACCGGGCACGAGGCTCTGGAGCTCATCCAGCGCACGCACGCGAAGGCCCTCGTCGCACCGGAGAAGTTCCTCGGGTTCGACCGCCTCGCCGAGCTGGTCGAGGCCGCCGGCCCCGACGGCCTGCCGGAGCTGGGCCTGATCGTGCGCGCCCCCGCCATGGGCGGCGCGCTGCGCAGCGGCGGCGAGGTGTCCGTGCCCGCGCTTCCGTACGGCGAGGTGGTGGACTGGCATGCGCTCGGCATCGCCGCCGAGGCTGTGGACCAGGCCACCGTCGACGCGCGCGCGGCCGCAGTGCTGCCGGACGACCTGTGCGACATCCTGTTCACGTCCGGCACCACCGGCAAGAGCAAGGGCGTGCTCACCGCGCACCGCCAGTCGATGGGCATCGCCGACGCGTGGGGCGAATGCGCCGAGATGACCTCGGACGACAACTACCTCATCATCAACCCGCTGTTCCACACCTTCGGATACAAAGCCGGAATGCTGGTGTGCCTGCTGCATGGGGCCACGATGGTGCCGATGGCCGTGTTCGACGTGCCCGCGGTGATGGACATCGTCGCCCGCGAGCGCATCTCGGTGTTCCCCGGCGTGCCCACGATCTACCAGTCCATCCTCGACCACCCGGACCGCGACAAGCTCGACATGAGCTCGCTGCGCGTGGCGATCACCGGTGCGGCGGCCGTGCCGGTGCCGCTGGTGGAGAAGATGCAGAACGAGCTGAGCTTCGACGCGGTGCTCACCGCCTACGGCCAGACCGAGGCCGTGGTGGTCACCATGTGCCGCACCGACGACGACCCGGTCACCGTGTCCACCACCTCCGGCCGCGCGATCCCCGGGATGGAGGTCCGCCTGGGCGACAAGGACGAGATCCTCGTGCGCGGCGAGAACGTCATGCTCGGCTACCTCGACGACCCGGAGGCCACCGCCAAGACGATCGACGCGGACGGCTGGCTGCACACCGGCGACGTCGGCACCCTCGACGAGCGCGGCTATCTCGACATCACCGACCGGCTCAAGGACATGTACACCTCCGGCGGCTTCAACGTCTATCCCGCCGAGATCGAGAACGAGCTGGCGCGCATGGACGCCGTCGCGGAGTCCGCCGTGGTGGGCGTTCCGGACGAGCGGCTCGGCGAGGTCGGCTGCGCATTCATCGTCGTCCGGCGCGGGCACGAGCTCACCGAGGACGCGGTGCTGGCGTACTGCCGCGAGCACCTGGCCAACTTCAAGAATCCGCGTTCCGTGCGGTTCGTGGACGTCCTGCCGCGCAACGCTTCCGGCAAGGTGCTCAAGAACGAGCTCCGGGCCCTCGACTGACCTTCCGGGCCGCCGCCGCGCGGGACCCGAGTTGAATCGAAAGGACGTATCCGACAGTGGATCTCGAATTCGATGCCGACACCGTCGCGTTCCGCGACGAGGTCCGCACCTTCCTGCGCGAGCACGTGCCTGCGCAGCCGTTGCCGTCGATGGACACGGCGGAGGGCTTCGAGGCGCACCGCGCGTGGGAGCGCACGCTCGCCGACGCCCGGCTGTCCGTCGTCTCCTGGCCCGCCGAGTACGGCGGGCGTGACGCGACGCTGCAGCAGTGGGTGATCTTCGAGGAGGAGTACTACCGCGCCGGCGCGCCGGGCCGGGTGAGCCAGAACGGCATCTTCCTGCTGGCCCCCACGCTGTTCGAGCACGCCTCCCCCGGCCAGCTCGACCGCATCATGCCGCGCATGGCCCGCGCCGACGACATCTGGGCGCAGGCGTGGTCCGAGCCGGAGGCCGGCAGCGACCTGGCCTCACTGCGCTCCACCGCCACGCGCACCGAGGGCGGCTGGCTGCTCAACGGGCAGAAGACGTGGAGCTCCCGCGCGGCCTTCGCCGACTGGGGGTTCGGGCTGTTCCGCTCGAACCCGAACGCCGAGCGCAAGCACGCGGGCATCACCTACTTCATGTTCGACCTGCGCTCCGAGGGCGTCACCGTGCGCCCCATCGACCAGCTCGACGGCGAACCCGGCTTCGCGGAGCTGTTCCTGGAGAACGTGTTCGTGCCCGACGACCCCGCGTCCCCGGCCGAGTCGGGCGTGATCGGCGCCGTCGACAACGGCTGGCGCGTGGCCATGAGCACCGCGAGCAACGAACGCGGGCTGTCGCTGCGCGCCCCCGGCCGCTTCCTCGCCACCACCGACCGCCTGCTGGACACCTACCGCGCGCAGATCGCTTCCGGCGCCGTCGATGCCGCGGACACCGCGCTACGCGACGGGGTCGTCGACGCGTGGGTGGGCGCCCGCGCCTACGAGCTGAGCACGTGGGCCACCGTCACCCGCCTCGAATCGGGCGGCGCTCTTGGCGCCGAATCCTCGATCAACAAGGTGTTCTGGTCCGACTGGGACGTCGCCACCCACGAGACCGCCCTGGACCTGCTGGGCCCGGAGGCGGAGGTGATGGGCCCCTGGCAGGACGGGTACCTGTTCTCCCTGTCCGGCCCCATCTACGCGGGCACCAACGAGATCCAGAAGAACGTCATCGCCGAGCGTCTCCTCGGCCTACCGAAGGCGGATCGATGAGATTTGCACTGGAAGAGATCCACGACGACTTCGCCGCGTCGCTCGACTCGCTGCTGAGCAAGGCGGATTCGCCCGCGGTCATCCGCGCATGGTCCGACGGCGACGCCGCCCCCGGCACGGCGCTGTGGGGCCGGCTCGCCGAGACCGGCGTCAACGGCCTGCTCATCGGTGAGGACGACGGCGGGATGGGCGCCGACGCGCTGTTCCTCATCGTCGCCGCGGAGAAGCTAGGCTACTACGGGGTCCCCGGCCCCGTCGCCGAGACCCTCGCGGTGGCCCCCACCCTGCTCGCCGCGGTGGCGCCCGACCGCCTCGGCGCCCTGTCCGAGGGCGCGCTGGCCACCGTCGCCGCGCCGCCCGCCACGCCGTACGCCGTCGACGCCGGCACCGCCGCGACCGTGCTGCGCGTGGATCCCGCCGACGGCGGCGCCGTCGTCGCGTTGGGCGAACCGGGCGCACGCGCGCAGTCGGTGGACCGGGCGCGGCACCTGTACGCCACCGAGGCGGGCGCACAGCTGGGCACCGTCGACGCCGGCGTGCTCGCCGCCGCGCAGGACCTGGGCGCGCTCGCCACCGCGGCGCAGCTGCAGGGGCTCGGCCAGGCGATGCTCGACGCCACCGTCGAGTACGCCAAGCAGCGCAAGCAGTTCGGCCGCGCCATCGGCAGCCAGCAGGCCGTCAAGCACCTCGTCGCCGAGGTCGCCGTGGGCGTCGAGATGGCACGCCCGCTGCTGTACGCGGCGGCGATGGCCGTGCGCGACGGCGCCCCCACCGCGCGCCGCGACGTCCATGCGGCCAAGCTGGCCTGCGGACGGGCGGCCTACCACTCGTCGCGCGTGGCGCTGCAGGTGCACGGCGCCATCGGCTACACCCAGGAGCACGACCTGTCGCTGCTGCTGACCAAGACCCGCGCGCTGGTGACGGCCTGGGGCACCCCGGCCGACCACCGCGGCCGCATCATGGAGGCGCTGTAATCATGGCCGGCAAGAACACCGCGATCAGCCTGTCCGAGGCGGGCCCGTTCAGCGACGAGCAGCGCGAGCTCGCCCGCACCGTCCGGGACGTCGTCGCCAAGCGCGCGGACAGCGCCGCCGTCCGGGCCGCCGCGGAGTCCGACGCCGGCTACGACGCGACGCTCTGGTCGCTGCTGTGCGAGCAGATCGGGGTCGCCGCTCTCGCCGTGCCCGAGGAATTCGACGGCATCGGCACCGGCTACGTCGAATCGCACCTCGTACTCGAGGAACTCGCACGCGGCCTGGTGCCCTCACCCATGCTCGGCAGCGCCGTCATCTGCGTGCAGGCCCTGCTCGCCACCGGCAACGACGACGCGTGCGGGCGGATCCTGCCCGGCATCGCGGCGGGCGAGACCACCGCGGCATTGTGCTGGTCGGGTTACGAAGGCTACTGGGGCTCGGACGATCTCGAGGTGGGCGCCGAGTCCGCCGGCGACCGGTGGACGCTGACCGGCGACACCTACTACGTGCTGGGCGGCGACCGCGCAGACGTGCTGCTCGTGGCAGCCGGTACCGACGAGGGCCCCGGCCTGTTCGAGGTCGACCCGTCCGCGGCGGGCGTCGAGCGCACCGCCACCCCGGCGATGGACCCCACGCGGCCGCTGTCGCGGGTGCGGTTCTCGGCCGCCCCGGCGACCCCGCTGGCCACGGGGGCCGAGGTGCTCGACAGGGTCCTCGCCATCGCGCAGGTGGCGCTGTCCGGCGAGGCGGTCGGCGCCGCGGACCGGCTCCTGGCGCTCACCGTGGAGTACACGCAGCAGCGCAAGCAGTTCGGCCGGGCCATCGGCAGCTTCCAGGCGCTCAAGCACCGCATGGCGGATCTCTACGTGCTCGTGGAGACCGCGCGGTCGATGTCCTACAAGGCCGCCGAGTCGCTCTCCCCCGTGGACGCGGCGACGGCGAAGGCCTACTGCGCCGAGGCCTTCCAGCAGGTGGCCGGCGAGGCGATCCAGCTGCACGGCGGCATCGCCATCACCTGGGAGCACGACGCGCACCTGTACTTCAAGCGGGCGCACGGCTGCGCGCAGCTGTTCGGCCAGCCGCGCGAGCAGCTGCACCTGCTCGAACCGGCGGCGGGCCTGACCTAGACGTCGCACGGGGCCCCGCGGCCGGCCTCACCTGGACGCGGCGGGGTCCGCACGGGCACTGCCTGTGCGGACCCCGCCGCGCGTCGGTTCTCTCGCTGCGCGCGCTGTGTCGCGCGAATGCGCGCGCAGCGGCTCTCGTCACTCCTGCACGCGCGCGAGTATCAGGCGCGCCAATGCGTCCGGGGCCTCCTCCGGCACCCAGTGGCTCACGCCCTCGAGCACCTCGAAGCGGTAGTCGGCCGCCACGTACTCGGCCGTGAGCTCGGCGCCGCGCCGGGTGAGCGCCACATCGCCGTCGCTCCACACGTAGGTGGTGGGGACCCGCGAAGGCCGGTTCATCATCGTCGGGCTGGTCAGCGGCATCGCCCGGTACCAGTTGATCGCGCCGGTCAAGGCCCCGGCATCGATGACCTCGGCGCGCACCCGCGCCACCATCGCGTCCGTCATCCCCGTGCGGCGCAGCATGCGGTCGAACACCCGCGGAAGCCGGCGCGCCACCCACTCCGGCAGCCGGGGCACCTGGAACAGGGCCATGTAGTACGAGTGCACCGCCTGCGTGCTCGACAGCATCGAGCGCACGAACGCACCGGGGTGGGGCACCGACACCGCGGTGAGCGTGCGCACGAGGTCCGGGCGGTTGGCCGCGAGCATCCACGCGACGGCCGCGCCCCAATCATGACCGACCACGTGCACCGGGCCGGTGCCGACCCGTTCGATGAGCGCGACGACGTCCGCCATGAGCAGTTCCAGCCGGTACGCCCGCCTGCCGCGGGGGCGCGCGTCCGGCGAGTACCCGCGCTGGTCGACCGCGATGGTGCGGTGGCCGGCCTGGTTCAGTATCGGCGTCACCGCGGCCCAGCAGGATGCCGTCTGCGGAAAGCCGTGGAGCAGCACGACGGGTGCGCGTGCCCCGTCGGCGGTGCCGGCCGCGCTGTCGACCAGTTCGAAGGTCATCCCCGCGTGCTCGTACCGATCCATGTGTCGCCCCACCGCCATTGCACTCCCTCCGTCGGCTCGCGTGCCCCCGCACGCCCATTGTCGTCCGCGCGTCCACCTCGCGTCGGCGCTTTCCCATCCAGCGCGAATGTCGTATCGTCGAGGCATACACGTTACGTTCAGTCACATACAGGAGCATGGCAGGACCACGGGAGGCATCCGATGGCGGACGAGGCGAGCACCCGTACCCCGGGCCGGGTCGAGCTGCGCGCGCGCAATGTGGAACACGACTGGTCGCGCACGCCGCTGCACTGGATCCCCGGCGACGCCGTCGCCTCGCACGCCATCGGCGCGCTGAACTTCCTGCTGCCGGAAGGCGAGCGGATGTTCTGTGCCGCCTTCCACGAGCTGCTGCCGCTGATCGGCGACGAGGCCCTGCGCCGCGACGTGCTGGGATTCATCGGCCAGGAGTCCATGCACGCCGAGACGCACGAGATCGTGCTGCACGAGGTCTACGGGGCCCGCGGCATCGACCCGGCGCCGCTGATCCGCCAGTCGGAGTTCCTGTTCCGCGTCGTCGTGGGCCCCCGGCCGGGCCAGAGCCCGCGGCGCGCGCGGCAGCACCTGATCGAGCGCGCGGCGCTGATCGGCGGCCTGGAGCACCTGTTCGCCTTCCTCGGCGACTGGATCCTCAACGCCCCGCTCGAGGAGCACGACACCGACCTGCAGATGCTCGACCTGTTCCGCTGGCACGGGGCGGAGGAGGTCGAACACCGCAACGTGGCGCACGATGTCGTCGTCCACATGGGCGTCGGCTACGTGCGCCGCAACATCGCGATGGTCGTCGGGGTGGGCGCGCTGCTCGCGCTCATCCTCCGCAACACCCGGTACCTCGTCCGGGCCGACCCGGATCTCCCCACCATGGGTTACCTGCGCATCGGCCGGCGCCTGGTGCGCTCGATGCGCCGCGGCACCTTCCCCCGCATCCCCCGGCTGCTGCGGAGCGCCGCGATCTGCCTGACCCCCGGCTACTCCCCCGAATCCGTCGGCGACACCGCGCAGGCGCTCGCCTACCTCGCCGCGTCGCCCTCCGCACGCGCGGCGGCGCAGATCTGATGCCCGGCCGCCACGCCGTGCGCCGCGCCCGCCGCCCGCAGGCCCCGCCCAGCCTCCACGGCCGCGCGCGCGTCGACCCGGTCCTGCGCACGCTCGACACCGTCATCGGCGCCTACATCTGGACGTCGGGCTCGGCGCCGCGCGCATCGCACACCGGCCCGCAGGACGACGGCACGCTCGCGCTGATCGTGACCCACCGCCGCGTGGTGGCACACGACCAGAACGTGGTGGAGCTGACGCTCGCGGCGGCCGACGGCGCCCCACTGCCGGTGTGGCACCCCGGCGCCCACCTGGACCTGCACCTGCCCTCCGGACGACTGCGCCAGTACTCGCTGTGCGGCGATCCGGCCGACCGCAGCGGTTACCGTATCGCCGTGCGCCTGATCCCTGACGGCGACGGCGGCTCGCTCGAGGTGCACACGACGCTCACCGAGAACACCCCCGTCACCATCTCCGGCCCGCGCAACGCGTTCGCGTTCGTCGCCCCCGGGCACGGGTCACCGGCCGGGCGGCTCCGGCTCATCGCCGGCGGCATCGGCATCACCCCGATCCTGCCGATGGCGCGCATGGCCGACGCGCTCGGCGTCGACTGGTCGATGATCCACACCGGCCGCTGCCGCGACGCCCTGCCGTTCACCGCCGAGGTGACGGCCCTGGGCCCGCGGGCACGGATCCGTACCGACGATGAAAACGACGGACTGCCCACGCCCGAGGAACTGTTGGGGCTCTCCGCAACCGGGCCCGCAGAACGCGGAACACCGGGTGCCCTGAACGTCTCGACGGCCGTCTACTGCTGCGGTCCGCCTCCGATGGTCGCCGGGATCCTCGACGCCCTGCGCACCCGGACCGACGTCGAGTTCCACTGCGAACGGTTCTCCGCGCCGGCGGTCTCCGACGGCGCGCCCTTCACCGTGGAGCTGGCCCGGTCCGGCCGCACCATCGAGGTGCCCGCGGACCGCACCGTGCTGTCGGCCGTGCTCGACGCGCTGCCGGACACCGCGTACTCGTGCCGGCAGGGCTACTGCCGCACCTGCAAGGCCACCGCCCTGTCCGGGAACGTCGACCACCGCGACAGCGTCCTCACCGCCGCCGAGCGCGAGCGCGGCGAGATGCTGATCTGCGTGTCACGGTGCACCGACGACAGGCTGCGCCTGGACCTGTGACGGGGAGCGGTGTCAGTCCACCGCCGGCTCGATCGTCGTGGCACCCGCACTCGCCCCTACGCGCAGCGCCCCTCGTCCGCGTCCTCCGACCGGCCCTCCACCGCCCTGCGCGCGAAATCCACCGAGAGACGGACGATCTCGCGCGCTTCGGGAAGACGCGGGCCGACGGCCGGGAACGCGTGCACCTGCCCCACCCACAGGTGCGTCTCGACGGGGACCCCCGCATCGTGGAGCCGCTGGGTCATCACCTCGACGCCGGGCCGGAGCAGCTCGTACTCCGCGGCGGAGAGGAACACCGGGGGGAACAGCGCGGGGTCGACGTCGACGGGCGACTGCTCGCCCTCGATCGTGTCGGGCCCGTCCAGCCACCGCTCGCGCAGCTTCTCCAGCGGGCGCGTCGGCAGGTACGCGTCGCGGCGGAAGTACCCGGGATCATTCTCACCCAGCACCAGGTCGAGCAGCGGCGAATAGCCGATCACCGCGGCCGGGCGGCGGATCGCGCGCATCGCCGCGATCTCGGCGACCTTCATCGCCAGGTATCCCCCGGCCGAGTCGCCCCCGACGATGACGCGGGCCGGATCGTCCACCGATTCCAGCAGCGCCGTGTACGCCGTCACCGCGTCGGCCACCGAGGCGGACACCGGCCCCGCGGGGAGCTGGCGGTACTCGACGGAGTAGACGGGCACGCCCGCGGCCTTGGCGAGCAGCACGCACACGCCCCGGTGCGTCGACGGCCCGCCGAACAGGAACGCCCCGCCGTGCAGGTACAGCACCGCTCCCCCGGCCAACGCGTCGGTCGCGGGCGTGCGCGGCATCGTCCGTTCGCAGCGCACCCCGCCCAGCAGCACGTCGGTGATGTCGGCGCCGGCCGGGTGCGGTATCCGGGACTCCGCCCAGTGGTCGGCCCGTTCGATGACGTCGATGCCGCGCTCGGTCATCGGCCAGAACGTCATCACCGGTTTGACCGCGACGCGCGCCAGCCGGCGGATGCGCTTGGCCATCCGGCTCAGCGTTCAATGCCAGGTGAACGGCGCGGTGGAGGTGGAGACCGTCAGCGCGCGTGCCGCGCCCACCGGTGGAGCCTGTTCGTCGTGTCCCCGCGCAGCAGCCATGGCTCCACGCTAAGCCACCGCGCCGATCTGACTGTGACCCGGGGTACCGGCGCGAAGCGGCCCGGCCGCGTCTCCGCAGCCGGGCCGCCTTCGCCGTGACGTCGTCAGAGCCAGGTGTCGTTGGTGCCGGCGGTGAACAGGAATTCCTCGAGGTCCGCGCGCCACGGTGCGGGCACGGACTTGTCCGGTTCGATCCCCGTGTACTGGCCCCGGTAGAACAGCAGGGGCTTGTCGGGCTCCCCCGTACCGAAGGCCTGCACCCGGCCGAACACCACGTGGTGGTCGCCGCCGTCGACGACGTTCTCCACCGTGCAGTCGATCCAGGCGAGCTCGCCGTCGAGGATCGGCATGCCGCCCGGCGAGCGGTGCCAGTCCACCGAGGCGAACTTGTCCGGGTTGCGCGAACCGAACACCGCGCACGCGTCCTGCTGGTCCTCGGCGAGGATGGTCACGCCGAAGCGCCCGGCCGCCTCGATGGCGCTCCACGACCGCGAGGTCTTCATGGGGCAGAACAGCACCATCGGCGGATCGAGGGACAGGGAGCTGAAGGACTGGCAGGCGAAGCCCACCGGCGCGTCCTCCGACATCGTCGAGATGATCGTGATGCCGGTCGCGAAGTTGCCGATGAGGTTGCGCAGCGCCCTGCCGTCGATTTCCGCGGGTGCGTCCGTCATGTCTACTTGCGTCCAATCGAGAAGTCGTGGCCCCAGAGGCTGACCGCGGTGCTCTCCCGCGCGATCCAATCCTCGTCATTCTCCACCTGCAGGCCCTCGCAGCCGAACTCGAGGTCGAATCCGCCGGGCGTCTTCATGTAGAACGACAGCATCTGGTCGTTGACGTGGCGCCCCAGCGAAGCGGCCATGGGCACCTTGCGGCGGTCGGCACGGTCCAGGCAGAGGCCGACGTCGTCGCTGTTCTCCACCTCGAGCATCAGGTGCACGATGCCGGTGGGGTACATCCCCTTGATGGGCGCGAAGGCCAGGCTGTGGTGGCGCGGGTTCACGCCGAGGAAACGCAGCCACACCGGATCGTGCTCGGCCGGCAGGCCGGCCACCTGCGGGGGCAGGCGGAACGAGTCGCGCAGGTTGAAGCCCAGCACGTCACGGTAGAACTTCAGGTCGGCGGCGTCGTCGTCGGTGGCGAGCACCACGTGCCCCAGCCCCTGGTCGCCGGTGACGAACTTGTGCCCGTACGGGCTCACCACGCGGCGGTGCTGCAGCGCCACCTGGCAGAAGATCTCCAGGGTGTAGCCGGTGGCGTCGTGGGTCTTGATCATGTCGACCACGCGGCGCTCGGCGAGTTCCTCCGGCGTGGCCTCCTCGAAGTCCCACCCGGCCGCGGTGAGGCGGTCGCGGATGTCCTGCAGCCCCGCCTCGTTGGCGCACTCCCAGCCGACCGACGCGAGGTGCTCGCGCTCACCGGGCACGATGACCAGGCGCGCGGGGAAGTCGTCCATGCGCAGGTACAGGTTGTTCTCGTCGGCGCCCTTGCCCTCGACCATTCCGAGAACCTTGAGGCCGTACTCGCGCCAGGCCTCGATGTCGGTGGTCTCGATACGCAGGTATCCCAGCGCACGGATGCTCATCGCGTTCGTCTCCTCGGTTGTCTCGGTGTCCGGGTGTCCCGGATCAGACCATGCTGTCGTTGACCGGCAGGCCGAACTCGGCGCCGCCGTACATCACGTACGCGCGTTCCGCGTCGTTGGCCGCGTGCACCCGGCCCGCGTGCGCGTCCCGCCAGAGCCGCTGGATCACCGTGCCGGACTGCAGCGCCGTGGCTCCGGACGATTCGAAGAGCCGGTCGATCGACGCGATGGCCCGCGCGGTGGCCCGCACCTGGTCGCGGCGCGCCGCCAGACGCATGCCCATCGACACCGTCTCGCCGCCGAGCACGCACGCGTACTCGTCGGCGAGGTTGCCGGACAGCTGGCGCCAGGCCGCGTCGATGTCGCTGGCGGCCTCCGCCACGCGGACCTTCGCGAACGGGTCGTCCTTCGCCTGCTCCCCCGCGTAGGCGGCCCGTACGCGCGTCCCCTGGTGCTCCACGTGCGCGTCGTAGACGCCGTAGGCCATGCCGACGATGGGCGTGGAGATGACAGTGGGGTGGATGGTCCCCCACGGCATGCGGTACAGCGGCGCCGTGTTGACCTCGAGCCCCGGCGCGGCGTAGTCGGTCATCTGCTTGAAGCTCAGGGCGCGGTGCGCCGGCACGAACGCGTCCTCGACGACGAGCGTGTTGGACCCGGTGCCCTTGAGGCCCACCACATGCCAGACGTCGTCGATCCGGTAGTCCGAGCGCGGGATCAGGTAGCTGACGAAGTCGACGGCCCGGCCGTCCTTGATCACCGGGCCGCCCACCACTGCCCAGTCGGCGTGCGCGCTGCCGGACGACCACGCCCACGCGCCGTTGACCTTGTAGCCGCCGTCGACCACCTCGCCGGAGCCCATCGGGGCGTAGGAGGACGAGATGCGCACGTCCGGGTCGGCCCCCCACACGTCCTGCTGCGCCTGCTGCGGAAACAGGGCCAGGTGCCAGTTGTGCACGCCGACGATGCCGGCGACCCATCCGGTGGAGCCGCAGGCGCCCGCGAGGTCGCGCACCGCCGTGTAAAAGGTGACGGGGTCGGATTCGAGGCCGCCCCACTGCGCGGGCTGCAGCAGTCGGAAGAACCCGGCCTCCTGCAGCTCGTCGATCGTCGCCTGCGGGAGCACCCGCAGCTCCTCGGCCTCGTCGGCCCGCGCCCGCACGGCGGGGAGCATCGCACGCACACGCCCGAGCACCTCGAGGGCGGCCGGATCCTGCCACGACGCGGTGTGCTCCCGCCCGATGCGCTCGTCGATTCCGCTCACCGTAGAACTCCCGTCTGTCGCCCGTTGTCCGCCCCGGCGGCGGGCCCGCGACCGGGCCAAGACTAGAACACGTTCTCATTCATGTCGAGCGCCGCCTCAGCACACCGTTCCACATCCCGCCCGGCCGCACGCCGGGCCCACTGGTGGGTGGGACGTTGCCTCGGGGCGTATGATTTCTATAACCTGTTCTACAACATGTTCTACTATGGTTCCGCCGTCCCCCGCGGAGCGGAACCGCCCTGCGCCCTGCCCGCCGTGCCGGAGGACGCGAGAGCACCGCACTACCGGAGAAGGATGTGAGAGCGATGGCGACCACGGACACCTCGGACCACGTCCGGCACATCGATGTCGGCGAAACGCCCGAGCGGTTCGCCCGCGGCTGGCACTGCCTGGGCCTGGCCAAGGACTTCCGCGACGGCAAGCCCCATTCGATCGAGGCCTTCGGCGGCAAGCTCGTCGTCTGGCAGGACACCCGGGGCGAGCTCAACGTGCTGGACTCGTACTGCCGGCACATGGGGGGCGACCTGTCGCAGGGCACCGTCAAGGGCGACGAGATCGCCTGCCCGTTCCACGACTGGCGCTGGGGCGGCGACGGCAAGTGCAAGGACATCCCCTACGCCAAGCGCGTGCCCATGCGCGCCCGCACCCAGGCCTGGCCCACGCTCGAGCGCAACGGCCAGCTGTTCGTGTGGAACGACCCCGAGGGCGGGGCGCCCGAGGACTACATCCCCGAGATCGAGGGCGTCGGCTCGGACGAGTGGACCGAGTGGACCTGGAACTCGATGGTCATCGACGGCTCCAACTGCCGCGAGATCGTCGACAACGTCGTGGACATGGCGCACTTCTTCTACATCCACTACGCCTTCCCGACGTACTTCAAGAACATCTTCGACGGCCAGGTCGCCTCGCAATGGCTCACCACCAAGGGCCGGCCGGACATCGGAATGGCCTCGCAGTACGGCGGCGACACGCTGCTCGAGTCGGTGGCCGCCTACTACGGTCCGTCCTACATGATCAACCCGCTCACCAACGTCTACAGCGGGTTCAAGGTCGAGTCCGTGCTGATCAACTGCCACTACCCCGTCACGCAGGACTCATTCGTGCTGATGTGGGGCGTCATGGTGAAAAAGCCCCAGGGCGTCACCGACGAGCTGGCCGACAAGCTGGCCGAGAAGTTCACCGAGGGCATCAGCGAGGGCTTCCTGCAGGACGTCGAGATCTGGAAGCACAAGTCGAAGATCGACAACCCGCTGCTGTGCGACAACGACGGCCCCGTCTACCAGATGCGCCGCTGGTACGAGCAGTTCTACGTCGACAAGGCCGAGGTGACCGACGAGATGACGCAGCGCTTCGAGTACGAGGTGGACACCACGAAGGCCAACGAGTACTGGGAGAAGGAGGTGGCCGAGAACCTCGAACGCATGCGCGCCGAGGAGGGCGCGGCCGACGGTGACAACGCCGCCGACGACGACGCTGCCGGCCCCACCCCTGCCGAACAGGCCACCCGGCGTCAGGTCGAGGTCTGAGCGCGATGGGCGGCCGACAGGGCCCCGGCGGCGGCTGGGCCAAGGCCCGGACCTTCACCGATCCCGCGGAGCGCGCGGCACTGCACCGCGCCACCGACGAGGACCGGCGCCGCTACATGGTGGACGCGATGGTCCCCGTGGCCTGCGAACGCTGCGGCACCGAGGTGCTGGTACGCAAGCTCACTGCGCAGCACACCAGCGTGCAATGGCAGGATGAGCCCGCCGCGACGTGCCCGCGTTTCGCCGAGTGGGCCGGCACGGGCACCCCGACCGCCCTGCGGGACGGGTGCCCGGACCTGGACTCTTCGATAGTGCATGCTGTTCGGGCGGGCCGTGTCGAGGTGCCCGAAGAAGACGACCCGGCCGCCGGGTCAGCAGACACGATGAAGGACTGAACGAGGATGCCAGAGGCTCAACCCGCCAACCCGGACCCCACCCCGCAGGATGCAGGCTCGGACGATGCCGCAGGCGGCTCCGGCGTGCGGACCGCCGCGTCCGGGAGCGGACTCGTGGGCAGCCACGTGCACTCGCTGTCGCTGGCGCGCGTGATCGCGGAGACCGACGACGCCCGTTCGCTCGTCTTCGCGGTGCCCGGACCGCTCGCGAAGCGCTTCGAGTACGCGCCCGGCCAGTTCCTCACTCTGCGCGTCCCCAGCGACCTCACCGGCTCGGTGGCGCGCAGCTACTCGCTGTCCAGCTCGCCGTTCACCGACGACGAGCTCACCGTCACCGTCAAGCGCACGGCGGACGGCTACGCATCCAACTGGCTGTGCGACAACGCCGCGGCGGGGATGCAGGTGGACGTGCTGCAGCCGTCGGGCATGTTCGTGCCGAAGGACCTCGACCATGATCTGCTGCTCATCGCCGCGGGCAGCGGCATCACGCCGGTCATGTCCATCCTCAAGTCGGCCCTGCGCAAGGGCAGCGCCAATGTGACGCTGCTGTACGCGAACCGGGACGAGAACTCGGTGATCTTCGCCGACCAGCTCCGGGAGCTCGGCGAGCAGTACCCGGACCGCCTCACCGTGCTGCACTGGCTGCAGACGCTGCAGGGGCTGCCGTCGCGGGCGACGATCGCCGCGCTGGCCAAGCCGTTCGCCGACCGCGACGCCTTCATCTGCGGGCCGGGGCCGTTCATGTCGGCCGCCGAAGGGGCGCTCAAGGAGGACCTCGCGATGCCGCACGCCCGCGTGCACATCGAGGTGTTCCAGTCGATCGAGGGCGACCCGTTCGCCGAGATCGTCGTCGAGGAGTCCGACGAGGACGCGACAGACAACGCGTCCGTCGAGGTCACGCTCGACGGCGAGACCTACGAGTACGCGTGGCCGCGCAACACCAAGCTGCTGGACCTGCTGCTGAGCAAGGGCCTCGACGCGCCGTTCTCCTGCCGCGAGGGCGCCTGCAGCGCGTGCGCGTGCATGGTCCTCGAGGGCGAGGTCGAGATGATCACCAACGAGGTGCTCGAGCCCGAAGACATTGAAGAGGGCATCTACCTGGGGTGCCAGTCACTGCCGAAGTCCGACCACGTGAAGGTCTCCTACGACGAGTAGCCCTCACACGATGAGAGATGGGTAGTCCATGAATCTTGCCGACCTCTTCGAGGCGCTTGCCGACAAGCTCGACGACCGCGAGGCGCTGGTCTTCGAAGACACGCGGCTCACTTTCGCGCAGCTCGACCGCGAGTCGAACCGGCTGGCGCACGCCATCGCCGCCACCGGCATCGACACCGGCGCGCACGTCGCGATGCACATGCGCAACAGCGTCGAGTACATCGAGTCGGTGATCGGCGCGCTGAAGGTCCGCATGGTGCCGGTGAACATCAACTACCGGTACACCGAAGCCGAGCTGGCCTACCTGTACACCAACTCGCGCTCGGCGCTGCTCATCGTCGACGAGGAGTTCGCGCCGCTGGTGGCGCACGTGGTGCCGGACTGCCCGGACCTCAAGGCCGTCCTCGTCGTCGGCACGCCCACCGCCGAGCTGGCCGAGGCGTGCGCCGCGGCCGGCGTCGCGGTGCGCGCGCTCTCCGAGGCGCTGGCGGAGGTCGGCGACGAGCGCGACTTCGCGCCGCGCAGCGCCGACGACCGCTTCATCATCTACACCGGCGGCACCACCGGACACCCCAAGGGCGTCGTCTGGCGGCAGGAGGACTTCTACTACGCCGCGCTCTCCGGCGGCAACCCGTACGGCGACCCGCACCACACCGCCGAGGCGCTCACCGAGGCGGCGGCGAACTTCCCGCAGCTCACCATCCTGGTCACGGCCCCGCTGATGCACGGCGCGGCGATGTACTCGCTGTTCCAGATGTTCTTCATCGGCGCCCGCCAGGTGCTCATGCGCAACTTCGACCACGTCGAGGCGCTGGAGCTGACCGGGCGCGAGAAGATCCAGATCCTCATGATCGTCGGCGACGCGATGGGCGTGCCGCTGGTGGACGAGCTGGTCGCGAATCCCGACGAGTACGACGTCTCCTCACTGTTCTCCGTCGCCTCCGGCGGCGCCATCTGGTCGCAGTCCTCGCGGGCCAAGCTCCTCGAGGTGCTGCCGAACCTGCTCATCCGCGACAGCTTCGGCGCGTCGGAGTCCGGCGCGGACGGCGTGGTGAACATGGACGAGGAGGGCGTGCTGCGGCTGCAGGCCAGCGAGCACACCATCGTGGTCGACGAGCTGCTCGACCCCATCGCCCCCGGGTCCGACCAGATCGGCTACCTCGCGCGGCGGGGCCACGTGCCGCTGGAGTACTACGGCGACGAGGCCAAGTCGCGTGCGACCTTCCCGGTCAAGGACGGCGTGCGCTTCTCCGTGCTCGGCGACATGGCCAAGGTGGACGCCGACGGGTCGATCATCGTGCTCGGCCGCGGCTCCGGCTGCATCAACACCGGCGGCGAGAAGGTCTTCCCCGAGGAGGTCGAGCAGGCGCTCAAGAGTCACCCGGCCATCCTCGACACGCTCGTCGCCGGCGCGCCCGACCCCAAGTTCGGGCAGTCGGTGGCCGCCGTCGTCCAGCTGCGCGACGGCTTCGACGAGCCGACGCTGGAGGATGTGCGCACCCATCTCAAGCCGCTGCTCGCCGGCTACAAGGCGCCCCGTTCGCTGGTGGTGGTCGACGCCATCCGCCGCTCGCCCAGCGGCAAGGCCGACTACCGCTGGGCCAAGGAGACCGTCACTCCGGCGGGCTGACGGCCCCCGCACCCGCTCCGGCGGCCCCGTCCCACGCCGCGTCGACGCGGATGCACAGACGGCCGCCCTGGCGCCCCCCGATCCGCACGGAGCCCGGCTCCGTGCGGATCGGGCCGTCTCCGGGGCCGTCCGCCGGCGCCGCGGCGAAGTCCACCGGCGCGCCCGGATGGGCCGCGGCGGTGAGGCGGTAGTCCACCCGGTCCGGGTACCGGCCGTCGATCCGCCGCGCCGCCTCGATGCCCTCGAACGCCAGCAGCGGCCCGTGCACCACCAGCCCCGGATGCCCCTCGACGCGCGTCGCGTAGTCGCGGTCGTAGTGGATGCGGTGCGGGTTGTAGGTGAGCGCGCTGACGAGCATGAGCAGCCGCTCGTCGGCGTCCAACCGCAGGATCGGCGCCGGCGCCTCCGCCGCGGACGCGGTGCCCGTCGCTGATTCGTCGCCCACGCCCACACGCACGACCCCGGCACCGGCCCCGGCCCCGCGCACGTCGCCGGGCATGCGGTAGACGATGTCGCGCTCGTCCTCCACGCGCAGGCGCCCGCCCGCCTCGAACACGTGGCGCTCGGTCACCAACAGCAGCCATCCGCTGCTCCCGTGCCGCACCCGCACGGACCGGACGGCGCTGGTGCGGCGCACGCGCTCGCCGATGCGCAGCGGTGCGTGCACGATGATGCGCCCGCCGCCGAACATGCGGCGGCGCCGCGGGATCGGCGGTAGCAGCGGGCCGCCCGACGGGTGCCCGTCCTCCCCCAGGTCGGCGATGCGCGGGCGGTCGCGCAGGTACACCTCATGCCACAGCGGCGGCAGCGCGCCCCCGTCCTCGGCGGGCGGGTCGGCGCCCAGCAGCGCGGCAAGGGCCGCGGCGGGCCAGGGCGGCAGCACCTCCTCGGCCACCGCGGGCGCCGGCCGCCAGTGCTCGGCGATCTCCGTGAACACCGCGGGCGGTGTGCCGTCGGTCATTGCACCACTCCCCTTTCCCGGAGCTCGACGATCCGTGCAGGGCCGAAGCCGATCCCGGCGAGCACCTCGTCCGTCTGCTGCCCCAGCCCCGGCACGTCGCCCATCGCAGGCTCCGTGCCGGCGATGCCGATCGGCGGCAGCACCGCGTCCACCGGGCCCGCCGGCGTGCCCACGCTGCGCCACCGGCCGCGCGCCGCCAGCTGCGGGTGCGCCACCATGCCCTGCACGTCCCGCAGGCGCGCCGCCGCGATCCCTTCCCGCCCGAGCACCTCGAGCAGCGCCGCCGTCGTGAACGTGCGCGTGGCCTCCGCCACCGCCGCGTCCACCTCCGCGCGCCGGCGCACGCGCTCGACATTGGTGGCGTAGCGCGGCTCGTCGGCCAACCCGGGTCTGCCCAGCACCCGGGTGGCCAGTGCCCGCCAGCCGTCGTCGTTCTGCACGCCGATCAGCACCTCGCCGTCCGCGGTGGGGTAACCGTCGTAGGGCGCGATCGACGGGTGGGCCACGCCGGTGCGCGCGATCGGCGCCCCCGAGTACAGGGCCGTGTACATCGGGTAGCCCATCCATTCCACGAGCGAATCGAACATCGACACCGACACCTCCGCCCCCTTCCCCGTCCTCTCGCGGCGCAACAGGGCGCCGAGAACTCCGGAGAAGGCATACATGCCCGCGGCGATGTCGGCCGAGGGGATGCCGGTCTTCGCCGCCGCCTCCGGCGTGCCGGTGATGGACACCAGCCCGGCCTCCGACTGGACGAGCATGTCGTAGGCCTTGCGGTCGTGGTAGGGGCCGGAGTCGCCGTACCCGGACATGTCGACGGTCACCAGCTCCGGACTGCCCGCGCGCAGCGGGTCGCCGCGCAACACCCCCGCGGCCAGGCCCAGGCGGTCCGCCGCGCCCGGCGCCAGATTCTGCACGAACACGTCGGCGCCCGCGACGAGCCGGCGCACCACGTCGAGGCCGTCCGGGTCCTTGACGTCCACCCCCACCGAGTCCTTGCCCCGGCCCAGCCAGACGAAGTGCGCCGCCAGCCCCTTTACGGCGGTGTCGTAGTGGCGGGCGAAGTCGCCCGTGCCCGGCCGCTCGATCTTGATCACCCGCGCCCCCAGATCGGCCAGGTGCCGGGTGGCCAGCGGCGCCGCGACGGCCTGCTCCACCGCCACCACCGTCATGCCGTCGAGCGGGAGCAGGCCGCGCTGCGCCCCGCCGCTTTGATCCCCGCCACCCTGATCCCTGCCGCGCTGATCCCTGCCGCCCGGCTCCTTCGGCTCCATGTGTCCGGCTGCTCCCCTCCGGGCGGCCGCCGCCCCTGATCCGGGTGCGGACGCTCCCCTGCCAGTCTGGCACTCCGCGCCGCCACTCCGCGCCGCCGCTCCGCGCACCGTTTCCTCGCACGACGACGGGGTCCGGCGCCCGAGAGGCGCAAGCGGAACGCGGGTCGCGCAGGAGATGCCCGGACCGGGCCCGTCCCGCTGGCCGGTACCCGAATGTCGCGTCGGGGCCGGTCATGGGGCCAGAATCGGGCTCACGGGTATGGGCCCTGGCGGTGCGCCACGACCGTTCTATAACCTGTTCTACATGACCGAGCAGCAGTACGACATCGTGATCGTCGGAAGCGGCGGCGCCGGCATGACAGCCGCGCTGACCGCCGCGAAGAACGGTCTCCGGGCCGTCATCATCGAAAAGGCCGAGAATTACGGCGGCTCCACCGCCCGCTCCGGCGGCGGCGTCTGGATCCCCAACAACGAGGTGCTGCGCCGCGACGGCGTCCAGGACACCCCGGAGGCGGCCCGGACCTACCTGCACTCCATCATCGGCGACACCGTCGATCCGGACCGCATCGACACCTATCTCGAGCGCGGGCCCGAAATGCTCTCGTTCGTCCTCGCCAACTCCCCCCTGGAGCTGCGCTGGGTGACCAACTACTCCGACTACTACCCGGAGGCCCCCGGCGGCCGCGCGGGCGGGCGCAGCGTCGAGCCCGTGCCCTTCGACGGGCACAAGCTGGGCGACGAGCTGAAGAACCTCGAACCCGACTACGTCAAGGCCCCGCCGAACTTCGTCATCACCCAGGCCGACTACAAGTGGCTCAACCTGCTCATGCGCCACCCGCGCGGGCCGGTGCAGGCGATGAAGGTGGGTCTCCGCTTCCTCGCGGCCAAGGCCCGCAAGAAGCACCTGCTGGTGCGCGGCCAGGCCCTCATGGCGGGTCTGCGCGGCGGGCTGCTGCAGGCGGGCGTGCCGATCCTGCTCAGCACCGAGCTCACCGACCTGGTCACCGAGGGCGACAAGGTCACCGGCGTCAAGGTCCGCAAGGCCGACGGCTCCGAGGAGACCATCGGGGCCCGGATGGGCGTGATCCTCGCCTCGGGCGGCTTCGAGCACAACGCGGAGATGCGCCAGAAGTATCAGCGCGCCCCCATCGGCGCCGACTGGACCGTGGGCGCCAAGGCCAACACCGGCGCGGGTATCGAGGCCGCGCTGCGCCTGGGCGCCGACCTGGGCTTCATGGAGGACGCGTGGTGGGGCCCGTCCATGCCGCTCACCGGCGGGCCCTGGTTCGCGCTGTCCGAGCGCAGCCTGCCCGGCTGCATCATGGTCAACGAGCGGGCCCAGCGGTTCGTCAACGAGTCCGCGCCCTACGTCGAGGCGACGCACGCGATGTACGGCGGCAAGTGGGGCCAGGGCGAGGGCCCGGGCGAGAACATCCCCGCGTGGCTCGTGCTGGACACGCGCTACCGCAACCGCTACTCGTTCGTCGGCATCCCGCCGCGCCAGAAGCTCCCCGGCCGCTGGTTCAAGTCCGGCGTCATCGTCAAGGCCGGCAGCATCGCCGAACTGGCCGAGAAGATGGGCGTGCCGGCCGACGCGCTGCAGGACACCGTCACCACCTTCAACGGCTACGCCCGCGACGGCAGGGACCCCGACTTCCAGCGCGGGGAGAGCGCCTACGATCACTACTACGGCGACCCGCTCAACAAGCCGAACCCATCGCTCGGCGAGATCGGCAAGCCGCCGTACTACGCCATCAAGATGGTGCCGGGCGACCTGGGCACCAAGGGCGGCGTCATGACCGACACCGCGGCGCGGGTGCTCCGCAAGGACGGCAGCGTCATCGAAGGCCTCTACGCCTCCGGCAACTGCAGCTCCCCGGTCATGGGCCACACCTACGCCGGCCCCGGCGCCACCATCGGCCCGGGCATGACGTTCGGCTACCTCGCGGTGCTCGACCTGGTGGACAAGGACAACAAGCGCAAGGCCGAGGAGGCTTCCCATGCCCATTGATCCGAACATCGCCGTCGGCGCGGAGCTGCCCGCCCAGGAGTTCTCCTGGACCAGCTCCGACGTGCAGCTCTACCACCTCGGCGTGGGCGCGGGAGCGCGGCCGGTGGACCCCGCCGAGCTGCGGTACCTGCGCGACGACGATTCCCAGGTGCTGCCCACCTTCGCCACCGTGGCCGCCACCTTCCACGCCTCGGAGCCGCCGAAGGTGCAGTTCCCGGGCGTCGACATCGACCTGGCCAAGGTGGTGCACGGCAGCCAGGAGGTGACCGTGCACAGGCCGATCCCCGCGAACGGCACCGGGCGCACCACCACGAAGATCGCCGAGGTGTGGGACAAGGGCAAGGCCGCGGTCATCGTCCAGGAGGCGGAGACCGTCGACGCCGACGGCAACGCACTGTGGACGGCGCGGTCGTCGATCTTCGCGCGCGGCGAGGGCGGTTTCGGCGGCGAGCGCGGCCCCTCGAGCAAGGTGGAGCTGCCCGACCGCGAGCCCGACGCCGTCGTCGACGCGCCGATCCTGCCCCAGCAGGCTCTGCTGTACCGGCTGTGCGGCGACCGCAACCCGCTGCACTCGGACCCGGAGTTCGCCAAGGCGGCCGGCTTCGACAAGCCGATCCTGCACGGCCTGTGCTCCTACGGCATCACGTGCAAGACCGTCGTCGACGCGATGCTCGACAGCGACACCACGAAGGTGAAGGGCTTCAAGGCGCGCTTCGCCGGCATCGTGTTCCCGGGCGAGACGCTGCGCGTACGCATGTGGCGCGAGGGCGACGAGATCCTCGTCTCCGCCGTCGTGCCCGAGCGCGACGAGGCGCCTGCCCTCGCGGACGTGGTACTCACCGTCGCGGGGTAAGCCACCCGCACAGCAGCCGGGGCCCGTTTTCCGCACCACGCGGAAAACGGGCCCCGGCCTTTTTCTGCACGCATCTCAATCGCTTGACACACGGGATTGGGAGGCGCATCCTGGAGACGTTGCGCAAAAGCGTCGGACCGCACACCGGCCGCCCTGCCACAGAACAGGATGCGTCCTGTCACAGATCAGGATGCGTTTCGCCCACGTCGCGGCGAATGCAATTGCGGTGCGATTCGATGTGATCACGAAGCCATTGGCCATCCAGCGCCTTGGCACCTGTCGGGCGTGCTCAACGCGCCCGACAGGTGATACGTGGGGGTTCCACGGAAACTATCGCGAATACATTCCTCGCGATCCAGGATTCCCCAACATCAATCGTATTGCGCCACCCCGAAGATGATTACCATCGGGAAATCATCGAACAAGTACACATCCGGAATAGATGAACCCCATCGCCTTCGGTGACAACCACAACCTCCGAACACCGATATCCCTCCTATACGAACCATGCAAGGAGCCGCCGAAAACGCCGACACACGATCGCCGCCAGAACATCGTTCGAGAAGCCCCCCAGGGATCCCCCTGGGGGGCTCCGCTTTCCCCGACCCACCCTCATTGCACGGGAAGACATCCCGGGCACTGCATGACGAACGGAGAACCGATCATGCACACGAGCCGCACCCGGAGCACCGCGGAGACCGCCCTCATCGTGCTCGACCACCACCACGTGCTGGCCAGCGCCGCGCAGACATTCCTGCCGCATGGCCACGGCCCCGAGGACGTCGACCTCGACCCCGGCCTGCTGGCGCGCGCCATCGCCCGCACCCATGACGTCATCATCCTGTTCGGCGAGGACCGCGACCTTTCGCCGGCGGTCGAACGCGCCGAGCGCGACCACCACCGGCACATCGAACTCGCGCAGTGGAGCAATGGCGACAACAGGCGGCACCCGCTCGCGCACGCGCTCCGGAGCCCGTGGTGGCACAACCTCGACCGCGACGTCCTGACCGCGTGCACCCGCATCCGCCCCCGACTGCTCGCCGCGTGACCTTCGCCCCACCCCATCGAACAGGAGCAGCCATGACCACCGAACACAGTCTCAGCCGCATCACCCCCGACGCCTGGCCCGAGGGCTGGCAGCCCGTCTCCGCCGACGGACTGCTCATCGAACCGTGCGGGTGCACCATGGAGATCGACGCCGATGGCTTCGACGTGTTCCCATATTCATTCTGCAGCGACAAGTGCGAAGCCGCCTGGCACCTCGAGGACGAGCGCGAGTGCCGCAGGACCGAGTTCGACGAGCTCGTCTTCGGCAGCCTGATGACCGAACTCGGGCGCTTCAGGCCGGTGGCGGACATCCTCATCGCGCCGCTGGTCGACGCGCCGCACTCCATGGAGACCAGGGAGGCCGCCACCGAGGAGATGAAGCTCCTCGTCACGCACCTACTCGACACGCTGGGGTGCGCGCCGTGGTTCCCGTGGCTGGCCGAGCAGGCGGACGAGCGGGGCGACCTGCGCCTGCCGTGGCCGTTGTTCGCGGGCGCCGCACTGCAGCGGAACGAGCATGTCGCCGAGCTGCGGCCCCACGGCCTGGACCTCGTCGACAACGTCCGCGCCGACCCGGAAGCGTATGTCGCGGCGCTCCTGGCGTCGCATGTCACCGACTTCTGAGTGCGGCGGCGCGCGGTTCCGCGGAACCGCGCGCCGCCGCGCTCGGCGCCTCGGGCCACGACACCCCTGTGACCCGATACACTTCTACACCAATCCGATTGACATTGTGGTGTTCTCTGGTGGAGGCTGGCACCCATGCACTCGGCCCCACTGACCCGTCGCCGCTGCGTGGACTTCATGCGGAGCACGTCGACCTGTTGTCGCCCCTAGCGCCGACACGCCCGCACGCGCTTTTCACCGCCTGTGCTGCACGTCGGGGTCGCCGAGCATCCTGACCACCGGATCCGGAAGTTCTCCTGAAGCCAGATCCCCGAGCGTGACCGTCTCGAGTATCCGGCGCACCGCCCCCCTCGTCGCGATCCACACGTCGCGCAGCGGCGCGGTGGCCCCCGGATAGTCGAGGTCTTCCGGCGCCGTCCCCGCGACGTCCGCCAACGGCCCCTCCACCGCGCGCAGCACATCCGCCACCGACACCTCGGCGGCCGGGCACGCGAGCCGGTATCCACCGTCCCGCCCCCGCCGGCTTTCGACGAGCCGTGCCACCCGCAGCTCGTTGAGGATGTTCAGCAGGAACCGCGTGGGCATGCCCTGCCTGGCAGCGATGCCCTCGGCGGTGAGCAGCCCGTCCGCGGTGGCGAGCTCGATCATCGCGCGCACCGCGTAGTCGGCCTTCGACGTGATCCGCATGCCGGACATTCTTCCGCATGCGAAACCGCAACGATCGCTGCTATCGACTTGGGAGTCCCTCGATGCCCGGTTTCCTCCTCCTCGCCCTCGCCGGCCTCGCCGGCCAGCTCATAGACGGGGCGTTGGGCATGGCCTTCGGGTTGACGTCGACGACGGTGCTGCTCACCGTCGGCGTCGCCCCGGCGGCCGCATCCGCCAGTACCCATCTGGCCGAGATCGGCACCACGCTCGCCTCCGGCCTGTCGCACTCGGCGTTCGGCAACGTCGATTGGTCGAAGATCGCCTGGCTGGCGGTTCCCGGCGCCGTCGCCGCCTTCGCCGGCGCGACGTTCCTCACCTCGCTGCCCGCGTCCGCCGCGGCACCGGTGGTCGCCGTGATCCTGTTCGGCCTGGGTGCCTACATCCTCGCCCGCTTCGTCTTCCTTCGTTCGGGTGCCGTGCGGGTGCGCCGCATCCGGCGGCGTTTCCTGGTGCCGCTGGCCGCGGTGGCGGGTTTCATGGACGCGATGGGCGGCGGCGGATGGGGGCCGGTCGGTTCCTCGATGCTGCTGGCCTCGGGCCGCATGGAGCCGCGCAAAGTGGTGGGGACGATGGCCGCCGCCGAGTTCCTGGTCACCGTCGGCGCAAGCGCGGGCTTCCTGTTGGGGCTCTCGACTTCGGAGATCCCTTTCACCGTCGTCGCCGCACTGCTGGTGGGCGGCGTCGTGGGCGCGCCGCTGGCCGCCTGGGTGGTCCGGCTGCTCCCCGCCCGGCTCATGGGGACCCTCGTCGGCGGCATCATCCTGCTGACGAACGCGCGCACATTCCTCGACGCCGTCGGTCTCGGCCGGTTCGCCGCGGCCCCCGTCTATGCCGTGCTGGCGGCGGTGTGGCTGGCTGCGCTGATCCACGTAGTGCGCACGATCCGACGCGAGCGCGCCGCGGTCCGGCACGACGAGGGCGCGCCGGCGTTCCAGGACGGGCCGCCCCTCGAAGACGGCCGGACGTTCGAGGGCGGAACCGGAACAGAGAGCGCCGTCCCAGTGCACCAGTCCTGACCGCCCGGGCACTCAACCCGGACAGGCGACGCATCGGCCGCGGCCCCGCACAGAAGACTCGTGTCTGCGGCGGGGCCGCGGCCGTCCCGGGCGTGCGGGAAGGTCAGGCCGAGGTCCGCGCCGCGGCGCCCGCGTCGACCGGGATGACGATGCCGGTCATGTGCGCGCTGCCCTCGTCCGCGAGGAACATCACCGCGCGCGTCACCTCGAAGGGGTCGAGGATGGCGATGGGCTGCGCGTGCAGCTGCTGGAGTCGCGGCGCGACGTCGTCCCAGGTGGGGTTCTCGATGTCCGGGCACACGACGTCGTAGAGCCGCTGGTTCTTCACCATCGGCGTGTCGATGTTGCCCGGCGCGACCGCGTTGACCGTCACACCGGCCGCCGCGAGGTCCTGGGCCACGGACTTGGTCATGCCGATGACGCCCCATTTGGACGCCGCATATGCTGCCTGGCCCGGCGAGGAACTGCGCCCCATCATCGACGACACGGTGATGATGCGTCCGTATCCGCGCTCGGCCATGCCGGGCGACACGGCGGCGAGGGTGTTGAACACGCCGTGCAGATTGGATCCGACGACATCGTCCCACACGGCCTGCGGGTGGTCGGTGATCGGCGACATGCCGGACACGCCCGCGTTCGCGACCGCGATGTCGATACGGCCGAGCTCGCTCTCCCCGCGCGCGACGAGCGCCTCGAGCGCGCCGCGGTCCCGCGTGTCCACCTTCTCGGAAACGACCTTGCGGCCGAGCGCCTCGATCTGGCGGACGGTCTCCGCCAGGTCGTCCTCCGTCGCCAGCGGGTAGCCGACCCCGGGCTGGTCCGCGCACCGGTCGCAGATCACGACGTCGGCACCGCGCTCTGCGAAGGCCACCGCGTGCGTGCGGCCCTGACCGCGGGCGGCGCCCGTCACGAACGCGACCTTGCCGTCGAACCTCGAGTCCTCGCTGCTCATCAATTCTCCCTCATCGTCGACACCTACCGACGAGGCGACCCGCGCCGAGCGCTTCTCCGCCGGTGGCGGCCACCCCGGTCGTCCCGACGCTAGACGCGGGGTACACCACTGTCGACCAAGTCCGTCAGCCAGCGGGATGTCGATGCGCGGCGCCGTCCCGGCACCGCGAAACGCCTGCGAAACGGTGGTACCACCAAGGGAATCACACATACCGGCGGCTGCGTGTCTCACGTCGTCGTAGATTGGAGGTAAGCAGTTGCATGCGCAGCGCGGCTTCTCCCCGGGGAGCGACGCGGCGTTGCAGTACGGGCACGTCGAGGCGGCCTGTCGCCGGGACTGCCGACCGTGATCGGCGCCCCGCACGCGGTTCGGCCCAGCGCGCCCCATAGAGAAGGGGGCCGGATGACCGACGCGCAATGCACCCATCGTCACGACACGACGTCCGCCCCGACACCCGGCACGGGGGCTTCTCCCCCGTCAGCAGACCAGACTCCCGTACTGCTCGGCTCCGTGGTGCCGACCTCTGGGGTGCCGGCCCCCGCGGTCGGTGCCCGGCCGGATAGCCCGCCGCGGTGGGCCGTATGGGCGACGGCGTTCACTCCGACCGTGTTGATCGTCGGCTGGATCATCGCTGGTGAGCTCCAGCCGCAGGGGTACGACCCGGTCCATGAGACCATCAGCGTCCTGTCGGGCCTCGGCGCCGCCCACAGCTGGATCATGACGGCGGCGCTGTACTGCGTGGCGTTGGGGTATCTGACCACTGCGGTGGGCCTGCACGGCGTGCACAGGTCTGCGCGCATGATCATCGCGTTCGGCGGCGTCGCGGGCCTGGGCGTGGCGTACTTTCCGCAGCCCGCGAACGGCAGCACGTTCGACCACATGCTCTTCGCCGTGGCGGGTGCCGGCCTGCTCACCTTGTGGCCGTTCGTCATGGCCTACTGGCGCCCGACTCTGCCGTTGCTGGGACGCGCCGGGTCCGATCGGTCGCCATGGGAGCGCCTCGTCAGCCGCAATGGCCTCGTCGTAGCCGGTCTGGTCATCGCCTTGTCGGTGCTCGCGATGTATGTGGCCGCACAGATGGGCATGTATTTGGGGTTGGCCGAACGGATCTGCACCGCTTTGCAGGCGCTGCTGCCCTTGCTCGTCGCCGTCGGCCTGCGCCGGATCGCGACGCACGCGGAAACGGAGCGCGCGGGCGTGCCCACCTTGTAGCCGCGGTTTGCGGCGTATCGCCGGTGCACCGGTGCGTGTGGGAAGCCCTTGCCGGCCGGAACGGTCGGGGCGCGCCTGCGAGGCGGGGGCATGCCCGCGCACGATACAAACGCCTCGGGCCCGGTCCCCCTTGTCAGGGGGCCGGGCCCGAGGCGCTCTATCAACAAATTGTGCGGCAGTGACCTACTCTCCCACACCCCACGGGTGCAGTACCATCGGCGCAGTAAGGCTTAGCTACCGGGTTCGGAATGGGACCGGGCGTGACCCTCACGCTATAACCACCGCAACACCATGCGACACACACCACACACACACGGTGCGGGTGTTGCCTCAGACACCGGACAGTGGACGCGAAACACAAGAACATAATTGTGGGTAAGCCTACGGCCTATTAGTACGGTCACCTCCACCCCTCACAGGGCTTCCAGCTCCGGCCTATCAACCCCATCATCTCTAGGGGGCCTTACCCCACACAGGGGAAAGAAACCTCATCTTGGAAACAGGCTTCCCGCTTAGATGCTTTCAGCGGTTATCCCTCCCGAACGTAGCCAACCAGCAATGCCCCTGGCGGAACAACTGGCACACCAGAGGTTCGTCCGTCCCGGTCCTCTCGTACTAGGGACAGCCTTCCTCAAGTTTCTCACGCGCGCGGCGGATAGAGACCGAACTGTCTCACGACGTTCTAAACCCAGCTCGCGTGCCGCTTTAATGGGCGAACAGCCCAACCCTTGGGACCTACTCCAGCCCCAGGATGCGACGAGCCGACATCGAGGTGCCAAACCATCCCGTCGATATGGACTCTTGGGGAAGATCAGCCTGTTATCCCCGGGGTACCTTTTATCCGTTGAGCGACACCGCTTCCACAAGCCAGTGCCGGATCACTAGTCCCGACTTTCGTCCCTGCTCGACCCGTCAGTCTCACAGTCAAGCCCCCTTGTGCACTTGCACTCAACACCTGATTGCCAACCAGGCTGAGGGAACCTTTGGGCGCCTCCGTTACTCTTTAGGAGGCAACCGCCCCAGTTAAACTACCCACCAGGCACTGTCCCTGAACCAGATCATGGTCCGAGGTTAGAAGTCCGATACGATCAGAGTGGTATTTCAACAACGACTCCACACCGGCTGGCGCCGGCGCATCACAGTCTCCCACCTATCCTACACAAACCGAATCACACACCAATACCAAGCTATAGTAAAGGTCCCGGGGTCTTTTCGTCCTGCCGCGCGTAACGAGCATCTTTACTCGTAATGCAATTTCGCCGAGCCTGTGGTTGAGACAGCAGAGAAGTCGTTACGCCATTCGTGCAGGTCGGAACTTACCCGACAAGGAATTTCGCTACCTTAGGATGGTTATAGTTACCACCGCCGTTTACTGGGGCTTAAATTCTCAGCTTCGCGGCCCGAAAGCCACTAACCGGTCCTCTTAACCTTCCAGCACCGGGCAGGCGTCAGTCCGTATACATCGTCTTACGACTTCGCACGGACCTGTGTTTTTAGTAAACAGTCGCTTCTCTCTGGTCTCTGCGACCACACCCAGCTCCCACCGCACGGGTGTTCACCAGACATGGCCCCCCTTCTCCCGAAGTTACGGGGGCAATTTGCCGAGTTCCTTAACCACAGTTCTCTCGATCGCCTCGGTATTCTCTACCAGACCACCTGTGTCGGTTTGGGGTACGGGCCATGACACCACTCGCTAGAGGCTTTTCTCGACAGCATAGGATCACAGAATCCCCCACACCGGGGTCGCATCACCTCTCAGGCACCATGAGGCACGGATTTCCCTGCACCTCGCCCTACAGGCTTACACCAGTATCACCACTGACTGGCCCTGCTACCTTCCTGCGTCACCCCATCGCTTGGCTACTACCAGATCAGGTCCCACGCATCCACCACACGCCCTGCACCCGAAAGTGCACGACACGGGCTTCAGGATGGTTAGTCTCACTGATTCACCACGGGCGCGATATCACGGGTACGGGAATATCAACCCGTTGTCCATCGACTACGCCTGACGGCCTCGCCTTAGGTCCCGACTCACCCTGGGCGGATTAACCTGGCCCAGGAACCCTTGGTCATTCGGCGGACGAGTTTCCCACTCGTCTTTCGCTACTCATGCCTGCATTCTCACTCGCGCAGCCTCCACGACTAGATCACTCTGCCGCTTCCCCGGCTACACGACGCTCCCCTACCCACCCACACGGCTGCACACCCACCCGCAGGCAGATGCGAACCAACATGTGAGTGCCGCGGCTTCGGCGGTGTACTTGAGCCCCGCTACATTATCGGCGCAGGACCACTCGACCAGTGAGCTATTACGCACTCTTTCAAGGATGGCTGCTTCTGAGCCAACCTCCTGGCTGTCTTCGCAATCCCACATCCTTTCCCACTTAGTACACGCTTAGGGGCCTTAGCCGGCGATCTGGGCTGTTTCCCTCTCGACTACGAAGCTTTTCCCCCGCAGTCTCACTGCCACGCTCTCACACCACAGCATTCGGAGTTTGGCTGACGTCAGTAACCCGGTAAGGCCCATCAGCCAACCAGTAGCTCTACCTCCATGGTGAAACACGCGACGCTGCACCTAAATGCATTTCGGGGAGAACCAGCTATCACGGAGTTTGATTGGCCTTTCACCCCTACCCACAACTCATCCCCTCAGTTTTCAACCTAAGTGGGTTCGGGCCTCCACGACGTCTTACCGTCGCTTCACCCTGGCCATGGGTAGATCACTCCGCTTCGGGTCTAGAACATGCCACTCTGGCGCCCTCTTCGGACTCGCTTTCGCTACGACTACCCCACACGGGTTAACCTCGCGACATGCCACTAACTCGCAGGCTCATTCTTCAAAAGGCACGCCATCACCCACCGCAGACCAAACTACGCGCAGGCTTTGACGGATTGTAAGCACACGGTTTCAGGTACTCTTTCACTCCCCTCCCGGGGTACTTTTCACCATTCCCTCACGGTACTATCCGCTATCGGTCACCAGGGAGTATTCAGGCTTACCGGGTGGTCCCGGCAGATTCACAGCAGATTCCACGGGCCCGCTGCTACTCGGGCACCACGACAAGGCAGACACACAGCTTTCACGTACGGGACTCTCACCCACTACGGCAGGCCATCCCAGACCACTTCCGCTAACCATGTGTTTTCTCCAACTACCCGCCGGCACGGCAGCACCGGCACATCGCAGCCCCACAACCCCACACACACAACCCCTGCCGGGTATCACATGCGCATGGTTTAGCCTCATCCGCTTTCGCTCGCCACTACTCACAGAATCACATATTGTTTTCTCTTCCTACGGGTACTGAGATGTTTCACTTCCCCGCGTTCCCTCCACACGCCCTATACATTCAGGCGCGGGTAACAGCGCATCACCGCTGCTGGGTTTCCCCATTCGGACATCCTCGGATCACAGCTCGGTTGACAGCTCCCCGAGGCTTAACGCAGCCTCCCACGTCCTTCATCGGCTCCTGGTGCCAAGGCATCCACCGTGTGCTCTTACACACTTACAACACAAAGATCAAAGATGCTCGCGTCCACTGTCCAGTTCTCAAACAACACACACACCCACCAGCCCGCCACACCGCACAACCAACCCCGCACAACACCCGGAACCAGCCACACGACACCACCGACGGGCCCGCCGGCGCATCACATCAAGACAACCCACCACACACAAACGCGCAGCGTGTTCCCTCAAAGCCCAACAGCATGCCGACTAGCGCCCCCACCCCACACGACACCCACCACCCACGGCGGGCCCGAACGAGGCTCCTGCAATCAAAGCGCGGCCAGTGTCCACCCATGAGCAACCCCAGACCACACACACGGCGGTCACTGAGGCACTGTAATGCTCCTTAGAAAGGAGGTGATCCAGCCGCACCTTCCGGTACGGCTACCTTGTTACGACTTCGTCCCAATCGCCGATCCCACCTTCGACGGCTCCCTCCCACAAGGGGTTGGGCCACCGGCTTCGGGTGTTACCAACTTTCATGACGTGACGGGCGGTGTGTACAAGGCCCGGGAACGTATTCACCGCAGCGTTGCTGATCTGCGATTACTAGCGACTCCGACTTCATGGGGTCGAGTTGCAGACCCCAATCCGAACTGAGGCCGGCTTTAAGGGATTCGCTGAACCTCACGGTCTCGCAGCCCTCTGTACCGACCATTGTAGCATGTGTGAAGCCCTGGACATAAGGGGCATGATGACTTGACGTCGTCCCCACCTTCCTCCGAGTTGACCCCGCAGTCTCCTGCGAGTCCCCACCATTACGTGCTGGCAACACAGGACAAGGGTTGCGCTCGTTGCGGGACTTAACCCAACATCTCACGACACGAGCTGACGACAGCCATGCACCACCTGTACACCAGCCACAAGGGAAACCGTGTCTCCACGGCGATCCGGTGTATGTCAAACCCAGGTAAGGTTCTTCGCGTTGCATCGAATTAATCCACATGCTCCGCCGCTTGTGCGGGCCCCCGTCAATTCCTTTGAGTTTTAGCCTTGCGGCCGTACTCCCCAGGCGGGGTACTTAATGCGTTAGCTACGGCACAGAACCCGTGGAAGGGCCCCACACCTAGTACCCACCGTTTACGGCGTGGACTACCAGGGTATCTAATCCTGTTCGCTCCCCACGCTTTCGCTCCTCAGCGTCAGTTACTGCCCAGAGACCCGCCTTCGCCACCGGTGTTCCTCCTGATATCTGCGCATTTCACCGCTACACCAGGAATTCCAGTCTCCCCTGCAGTACTCAAGTCTGCCCGTATCGCCCGCACGCCCACAGTTAAGCTGCGAGTTTTCACGGACGACGCGACAAACCGCCTACGAGCTCTTTACGCCCAGTAATTCCGGACAACGCTCGCACCCTACGTATTACCGCGGCTGCTGGCACGTAGTTGGCCGGTGCTTCTTCTGTACCTACCGTCACTTCCGCTTCGTCGGCACTGAAAGAGGTTTACAACCCGAAGGCCGTCATCCCTCACGCGGCGTCGCTGCATCAGGCTTGCGCCCATTGTGCAATATTCCCCACTGCTGCCTCCCGTAGGAGTCTGGGCCGTGTCTCAGTCCCAGTGTGGCCGGTCGCCCTCTCAGGCCGGCTACCCGTCGTCGCCTTGGTAGGCCATTACCCCACCAACAAGCTGATAGGCCGCGGGCCCATCTCACACCGCTACATAACGCTTTCCACCACACCCCATGCAGCATGTGGTCCTATCCGGTATTAGACCCGGTTTCCCAGGCTTATCCCAGAGTGCAAGGCAGATCACCCACGTGTTACTCACCCGTTCGCCACTCGAGTACCCCCGAAGGGGCCTTTCCGTTCGACTTGCATGTGTTAAGCACGCCGCCAGCGTTCGTCCTGAGCCAGGATCAAACTCTCCGTTGAAAGATCAACAACCCGCCGCCCACCGACACCACCACACACAGCAGCAGCACCGACACCACGACGAATCAGTCAAATCACATCGAGAAATCCACTAGCAAAACAAACCTAGCTTCAAAAAACATCGAGCCGCACCTCCCGACAGGGAATGGAAGACACGACCCGCAAACAGCCACACCCTGCCACAAAGACAAGGCATGACATGCCAAAAAATTTTGGCACTGGCATTCATCGACACACTGTTGAGTTCTCAAAGAACACGCACAACCACCACCACCCGGAACACTCCCCGGCGAACTGCGGCCGCACCTGCTGGAAACACCGTAGCACACTCACAAGCGCACCGCCCCCAGCCCCTTCCGGGCTTGGGAGCTGCTCTCGCCGCTCCGGCCCGACCAAAGTTACGCCCACCCCCACCCAAACACAAATCCCCAGGTCAACGAGCAGGTGATGAGCCGGGCGGTGCGGGTCGTGCCGCTGCGCACCGGAGCGCTACGCGGGCACCGGACAACCGACCCGCCTGCCGATGCAGTGCACGTCACTCTCGAGGCGCCCCTCGCCACCCTGTGACGCCGGTGCACCGCCGTGTGGGAGCGCAATGACGGATGATGCTGCGCAGAACCGTGTGCGGAGTCGAATGGCTCTCGCACCGGAGACGGTGCCGGCCGAGGTGCCCGTGCCCACCATCTGAGCTTCCTCCGTCGCGGTGCACCCGCGGCGTGCTCGAATGAACCGGGCGCTGACGCCTCATCGTCGGCCGAAGCGATCATCGATCGCACCTCCGCCCCACGGCGGCGTGGGGCCTCTCCCCCTCGCCGGCACAACGCGCGCAGTGTGCCTCCCCCGGGCGGACGCGCGCGGGGACTACCGTGTGCACCGTCGGTGGGCGCCGCACCATTGCCGTTGCCGGCCGGCACGGTCGGCTCGTACCCCGGCGCCAACCTGTGCGGACTCGTCCATGCGGTCCGCACCCGCCGGAGCTCCGCGACGCCTCCCGTATCTCAGCGCCGATCCCCGCACCGAAGGACGCATACCGCTCATGACTGGAAGCACCACTGAGCAGATCCACCACTCGCTGTTCTCGAACTTCGACGACGGTGTGGACGCACCTGCAGACCACACCCCCGCCCCGGCACGCCGTCGAGGTGCGCGTTCCGGCGGCGACCGCCGCCGCGGAAGCGGAGATTCGCGCCGCCGCTGACAGCTCGACCCCGCCCCGCCGGACGAACGATCGCATCGCTGAAGCGCTGATGGCGGCCGCGAACATGCAGCGTCGATTTCGCTCCAGGATGAGGCTGGCCTGCACAAGTTCAGTGGCCACGCCCCTGGCCGCAGGCGCATCGCCCGCCTCCCGGGGCCACGCCGATATCGGCGGCCTGTGCCCGATGGCCATGCGCTGCCGAGGATCATCGAGGCACGTCCGCCCCATCGTCCGACTGCTGCCGCCAACGGCACTGGGGCTCGAGGTCACGACACCATTGGGCGGCGACCTCCGTCGACGCTTTCGTCGATGCCGGTGGCCGCATCGCTGCCGGAGAGGAAGCGTTCACCGGACGGCGTCGACGCGTGGAGGAGAGAACCCGGTCACGCCACCGCCCCGCGGTACGCGTACAGTCGCGACCCGCATTGCGCGCCTGATCTTTCGGTCGGCCGGGCCGAATCCGGGGCCGCCGCCCACCGCCCGGTCACCGACACCGTCTCTTATGCTCTAGCGCACGATTCGACGTCCGACCTCGCGCCGTATCGCTGCATAGAGGTCGACTCGAGATCAACCGTGCGCCATCAACTGCTGAGGGGCGCACGTCGTTTCCCCCGTGTCAGTACGCGACGGCGGTGGAATCTGCGCCTGCGCTCAGATGGAACTCCGCCGGTCCCACTGCTGTGGACCGGCCGAGGCGCCTGATTCTCCGCAAGGTCGACGGCGGAGCCGTCGACCTTGCGGAGTCGCGCCGCCGCAGTGGCCTGCCACTGCAGACCGAGTTGACGCCCGCATCCCTCTGGATGTCCATGGCACCGGCGCCGCAGTGACAGCCCCGGATTGACAGCTTGTGCGACAACCGCCTTCCTGGCCGAGCACCGTCACAACCGGTGCCAGCACGACTGCCCGTACCGAGATCAACCGCCTGAAACCACCCGAGAACCGCCACTACCTCTACGAGGTCTGTTCTCCGTGCAGGTACCCCCACAGAGGGACGCCACATCGGCACTGCGGAGTGATGCTGCCGCAGGCGCACCATTCCTAGCCTGGAAAACATGGCACACACGAAATCGCAACCGACACGCACACAGACCCCAACGCATTCTGACGTGCACGCAGTCGAGATGCGCGGCGTCATTCGAACCTTCGGCAAACGCGGCACCGCGGTGCGTGCACTGGATGGCATCTCGGTCGACTTTCCGCGGGCCCAGTGGACCGCCGTGATGGGTCCATCGGGCTCCGGGAAGTCGACCATGTTGCACTGCGCCGCGGGCCTCGAAGGCGTGTCCAGCGGAGAGGTCCGCGTCGCGGGAACCGACATCACAGAGGCATCGAGCGAGACGCTCACCGCACTGCGGCGGGGAACGATCGGATTCGTCTTCCAGAGCTTCAACCTGCTCAGCGCCCTGACTGCAGAACAGAACGTCTCGTTGCCCCTGCGCCTGGACGGACAGCGGGTCACCGCATCGGAAGCCCGGCGAGTGCTGGCCGATGTGGGGCTCGCCGACCGCGCCAAGCACCGGCCGCGTGCGCTTTCCGGGGGCCAACAGCAGCGTGTGGCCATCGCAAGGGCGATGGTGACACGCCCCGCCGTGCTTTTCGCGGACGAGCCGACGGGCGCTCTCGATTCCACGTCGGCGAAGGTCGTGCTCGACTTGCTCCGCGGCATGGTGGACAAGTCGGGGCAGAGCATCATCATGGTGACGCATGATCCGGCAGCAGCGGCACGCGCGGACAGCGTGTTGTTCCTGTCCGACGGAAGGATCGTCGACAGGCTTTACAACGCGACGTCGGCAGAGGTCGCCGGGCGGCTCGCGGCAATGGAGAAGTGACGCATGTTGAAGCTATCTTTGAGCACATTCCGCGAACGCTGGCAGCTGTTCATCGGATCGATCCTCACAGTCGGTTTCGGCGTTGCTCTCGTGCAATCGTCGCTTCTGATCCTCTTGGCGGCGGTGGGGTTCGAGCCGGCCCCCGGCCTGGACGCACTCACCCGGGCACAGATGCTCAATAGCTCGATGCTGGCCGTTCCGGTGATCGGAATAACCCTGGCGCTCGGATTGATACTGACCATCGTCATCGTCAGCTCGACGTTCGCGTTCACCGTGTCCCAGCGCAGGAAGGAACTTGGGCTCCTCCGCCTCGCCGGCGCCTCCCGCACCCAGGTACGCAGACTCCTGCTGTCGGAGGCGGCGCTGCTCGGGCTCACCGGTACGGCGGTGGGCATACCGCTCGGACTCGCCGTCGTGCGGCTGCAGTCGTCGATGCTCGTCTCGTTTGACTTCCTGCCGTCCGGCTTCCGCCCCGAATGGCAGAACTGGGTCGTTGCGGTATCCATCGCGATCGGCCTGATCGTCGCGCTCGCCGGCGTGTCGGTGGCGTCGCGCCGGGCAGGACAGGTGCGTCCGCTCGATGCGGTGCGCGACACCGGGGACGAGGCACGCGTGATGACGAAGTCCCGCTGGTTCTTCGGCGTCGCGTTCCTCACCATCGCCGCACTTCTGATCGTCGTTTCGCAGACGCTGGATCCCGGCGGTGCGATGCCGTTGATGATGCTGGTGGCCCTCGCCGCCGCAGTCGGCCTGGCCGAACTCAGCCCTGTCGTGGTCCCACCGGTCGGCCGCGTGTTCGGACTGATTTTCCGGGGCCACCCGACAGCCGAGCTGGCCGCCGCGAATATGCGTGACGGGGTCCGGCGGAGCGCATCGACCGCCGCACCGCTCATCCTGCTCGTCGGTCTGGTGATCGGGCTGCTCAGTACCTCACTTGCGCTGACCACCGCATCCGAGGTGACGTTGCGGCGTGATACCACCGCGGATCTGGTGGCAACCACCCCACCGGACGAAGCGACACGCATCTCGAACGTACCGGGAGTCGCCACGACCTCCGTGGAAACCGACGTCCCGCTTGTCATCACCAACGGCGACCACGGAGAGGACGAGCTCGGCGGAGACGTGCAAGCCGGCCACGCGAGCGTCGTGCACCCGGACGATTTCCGGGAGGCTCACCGGATCCACGCGGTCAGCGGCACCCTCGACGACCTTCACGGTCAAGCTGTGGCACTGGGCCCGGGACGCACAGGCGAACTCGGATTCTCGATCGGCGACACCATCGATCTCCAGATCGGTGATCGCACGATGCAGCTGCCCATCGTTGCCGTAACGCCCATCAAGCCGTACGGCGGCCCGGACCTGCTATTGCCGGCAGGATCCGTACAGCTACCTGCAGGAGCGACGGAGTCTGCCCGCACATTCGTCTCGCTCTCGCCCGGCGCCGACAAGGACACAGTGCAGATCGCCATACAGGAGAGGATCTCCGGCACAGTCACCGATGCCGACGAGTGGGTGCAGGACCAGGCAGCTGCCCAGCAGAACACTCAACTGAAGATTTTCGTCGTGCTGCTGGGACTGTCGAGTCTGTACACCCTGTTCGCCGCAATCAACGCAGTGGTCATCGCGGCTTCGAACCGCCGGCCGGAGTTCGGTGCGACCCGCTTGGCGGGATTGACCAGACGCCAGACGGTGCGGATGGCCGTCCTGGAGTCGGGAGCAGTCGCGGCCATCGGCATCGCCCTCGGCGGGGTGGCCGCAAGCGGGACGATCCTCGGAATGCGGGGTGCACTGGAACGCATGACAGGCGTGGGTGTCGTCGAGATACCCTGGCCGGCGGTCGGGGGACTCGTCGGAGGCGCGTTGCTCGCCGTCGGTCTCGCAAGTCTGTCGACCGCGCGCGCAGCCACACGCGTGAACCCGATCGCTGCGGTGTCGAGCGACTGAACAGCCCGTGCTGTGACGAAGGGCCCCGACCTCGGCAGGGATCATCCTCGCCGAGGTCGGGGCCCAGCTCGATCGCCACGTCCATTGTCGGCCCGCCGAGGACCGGTACACCGAAGAGCACCGTCACGGCCAGCCCTGCGGGTGTGGACAAGGCGTCGGCCGCCGCCAGGCTGTCGCCTTTCACCAGCCGCCGCCCGGGGTCGCTCACTGCGAGCGTCCGCAGGCGGGCCTGGGTGTAGTCGACGACCGTCATCACATCAGGCATTGTCCGTCATCACCGCGGGCGGCGCGCGGTCACCATCGACTCCCCCGACCCGTCACGTCCGGCCCGTACGCCCGGGCGCCCGGGCGCTCCGCCTCCCGGGCGGAACGGGCGGAGCATGAAGGTACCGCCGGCATCCCTCGTAGGCCCGGCACGGCTGCAACACAAACGCCTCGGGCCCGGTCCCCCTTGTCAGGGGGCCGGGCCCGAGGCGCTCTATCAACAAATTGTGCGGCAGTGACCTACTCTCCCACACCCCACGGGTGCAGTACCATCGGCGCAGTAAGGCTTAGCTACCGGGTTCGGAATGGGACCGGGCGTGACCCTCACGCTATAACCACCGCAACACCATGCGACACACACCAACACACACACGGTGCGGGTGTTGCCTCAGACACCGGACAGTGGACGCGAAACACAAGAACATAATTGTGGGTAAGCCTACGGCCTATTAGTACCGGTCACCTCCACCCCTCACAGGGCTTCCAGCTCCGGCCTATCAACCCCATCATCTCTAGGGGGCCTTACCCCACACAGGGGGAAAGAAACCTCATCTTGGAACAGGCTTCCCGCTTAGATGCTTTCAGCGGTTATCCCTCCCGAACGTAGCCAACCAGCAATGCCCCTGGCGGAACAACTGGCACACCAGAGGTTCGTCCGTCCCGGTCCTCTCGTACTAGGGACAGCCTTCCTCAAGTTTCTCACGCGCGCGGCGGATAGAGACCGAACTGTCTCACGACGTTCTAAACCCAGCTCGCGTGCCGCTTTAATGGGCGAACAGCCCAACCCTTGGGACCTACTCCAGCCCCAGGATGCGACGAGCCGACATCGAGGTGCCAAACCATCCCGTCGATATGGACTCTTGGGGAAGATCAGCCTGTTATCCCCGGGGTACCTTTTATCCGTTGAGCGACACCGCTTCCACAAGCCAGTGCCGGATCACTAGTCCCGACTTTCGTCCCTGCTCGACCCGTCAGTCTCACAGTCAAGCCCCCTTGTGCACTTGCACTCAACACCTGATTGCCAACCAGGCTGAGGGAACCTTTGGGCGCCTCCGTTACTCTTTAGGAGGCAACCGCCCCAGTTAAACTACCCACCAGGCACTGTCCCTGAACCAGATCATGGTCCGAGGTTAGAAGTCCGATACGATCAGAGTGGTATTTCAACAACGACTCCACACCGGCTGGCGCCGGCGCATCACAGTCTCCCACCTATCCTACACAAACCGAATCACACACCAATACCAAGCTATAGTAAAGGTCCCGGGGTCTTTTCGTCCTGCCGCGCGTAACGAGCATCTTTACTCGTAATGCAATTTCGCCGAGCCTGTGGTTGAGACAGCAGAGAAGTCGTTACGCCATTCGTGCAGGTCGGAACTTACCCGACAAGGAATTTCGCTACCTTAGGATGGTTATAGTTACCACCGCCGTTTACTGGGGCTTAAATTCTCAGCTTCGCGGCCCGAAAGCCACTAACCGGTCCTCTTAACCTTCCAGCACCGGGCAGGCGTCAGTCCGTATACATCGTCTTACGACTTCGCACGGACCTGTGTTTTTAGTAAACAGTCGCTTCTCTCTGGTCTCTGCGACCACACCCAGCTCCCACCGCACGGGTGTTCACCAGACATGGCCCCCCTTCTCCCGAAGTTACGGGGGCAATTTGCCGAGTTCCTTAACCACAGTTCTCTCGATCGCCTCGGTATTCTCTACCAGACCACCTGTGTCGGTTTGGGGTACGGGCCATGACACCACTCGCTAGAGGCTTTTCTCGACAGCATAGGATCACAGAATCCCCCACACCGGGGTCGCATCACCTCTCAGGCACCATGAGGCACGGATTTCCCTGCACCTCGCCCTACAGGCTTACACCAGTATCACCACTGACTGGCCCTGCTACCTTCCTGCGTCACCCCATCGCTTGGCTACTACCAGATCAGGTCCCACGCATCCACCACACGCCCTGCACCCGAAAGTGCACGACACGGGCTTCAGGATGGTTAGTCTCACTGATTCACCACGGGCGCGATATCACGGGTACGGGAATATCAACCCGTTGTCCATCGACTACGCCTGACGGCCTCGCCTTAGGTCCCGACTCACCCTGGGCGGATTAACCTGGCCCAGGAACCCTTGGTCATTCGGCGGACGAGTTTCCCACTCGTCTTTCGCTACTCATGCCTGCATTCTCACTCGCGCAGCCTCCACGACTAGATCACTCTGCCGCTTCCCCGGCTACACGACGCTCCCCTACCCACCCACACGGCTGCACACCCACCCGCAGGCAGATGCGAACCAACATGTGAGTGCCGCGGCTTCGGCGGTGTACTTGAGCCCCGCTACATTATCGGCGCAGGACCACTCGACCAGTGAGCTATTACGCACTCTTTCAAGGATGGCTGCTTCTGAGCCAACCTCCTGGCTGTCTTCGCAATCCCACATCCTTTCCCACTTAGTACACGCTTAGGGGCCTTAGCCGGCGATCTGGGCTGTTTCCCTCTCGACTACGAAGCTTTTCCCCCGCAGTCTCACTGCCACGCTCTCACACCACAGCATTCGGAGTTTGGCTGACGTCAGTAACCCGGTAAGGCCCATCAGCCAACCAGTAGCTCTACCTCCATGGTGAAACACGCGACGCTGCACCTAAATGCATTTCGGGGAGAACCAGCTATCACGGAGTTTGATTGGCCTTTCACCCCTACCCACAACTCATCCCCTCAGTTTTCAACCTAAGTGGGTTCGGGCCTCCACGACGTCTTACCGTCGCTTCACCCTGGCCATGGGTAGATCACTCCGCTTCGGGTCTAGAACATGCCACTCTGGCGCCCTCTTCGGACTCGCTTTCGCTACGACTACCCCACACGGGTTAACCTCGCGACATGCCACTAACTCGCAGGCTCATTCTTCAAAAGGCACGCCATCACCCACCGCAGACCAAACTACGCGCAGGCTTTGACGGATTGTAAGCACACGGTTTCAGGTACTCTTTCACTCCCCTCCCGGGGTACTTTTCACCATTCCCTCACGGTACTATCCGCTATCGGTCACCAGGGAGTATTCAGGCTTACCGGGTGGTCCCGGCAGATTCACAGCAGATTCCACGGGCCCGCTGCTACTCGGGCACCACGACAAGGCAGACACACAGCTTTCACGTACGGGACTCTCACCCACTACGGCAGGCCATCCCAGACCACTTCCGCTAACCATGTGTTTTCTCCAACTACCCGCCGGCACGGCAGCACCGGCACATCGCAGCCCCACAACCCCACACACACAACCCCTGCCGGGTATCACATGCGCATGGTTTAGCCTCATCCGCTTTCGCTCGCCACTACTCACAGAATCACATATTGTTTTCTCTTCCTACGGGTACTGAGATGTTTCACTTCCCCGCGTTCCCTCCACACGCCCTATACATTCAGGCGCGGGTAACAGCGCATCACCGCTGCTGGGTTTCCCCATTCGGACATCCTCGGATCACAGCTCGGTTGACAGCTCCCCGAGGCTTAACGCAGCCTCCCACGTCCTTCATCGGCTCCTGGTGCCAAGGCATCCACCGTGTGCTCTTACACACTTACAACACAAAGATCAAAGATGCTCGCGTCCACTGTCCAGTTCTCAAACAACACACACACCCACCAGCCCGCCACACCGCACAACCAACCCCGCACAACACCCGGAACCAGCCACACGACACCACCGACGGGCCCGCCGGCGCATCACATCAAGACAACCCACCACACACAAACGCGCAGCGTGTTCCCTCAAAGCCCAACAGCATGCCGACTAGCGCCCCCACCCCACACGACACCCACCACCCACGGCGGGCCCGAACGAGGCTCCTGCAATCAAAGCGCGGCCAGTGTCCACCCATGAGCAACCCCAGACCACACACACGGCGGTCACTGAGGCACTGTAATGCTCCTTAGAAAGGAGGTGATCCAGCCGCACCTTCCGGTACGGCTACCTTGTTACGACTTCGTCCCAATCGCCGATCCCACCTTCGACGGCTCCCTCCCACAAGGGGTTGGGCCACCGGCTTCGGGTGTTACCAACTTTCATGACGTGACGGGCGGTGTGTACAAGGCCCGGGAACGTATTCACCGCAGCGTTGCTGATCTGCGATTACTAGCGACTCCGACTTCATGGGGTCGAGTTGCAGACCCCAATCCGAACTGAGGCCGGCTTTAAGGGATTCGCTGAACCTCACGGTCTCGCAGCCCTCTGTACCGACCATTGTAGCATGTGTGAAGCCCTGGACATAAGGGGCATGATGACTTGACGTCGTCCCCACCTTCCTCCGAGTTGACCCCGGCAGTCTCCTGCGAGTCCCCACCATTACGTGCTGGCAACACAGGACAAGGGTTGCGCTCGTTGCGGGACTTAACCCAACATCTCACGACACGAGCTGACGACAGCCATGCACCACCTGTACACCAGCCACAAGGGAAACCGTGTCTCCACGGCGATCCGGTGTATGTCAAACCCAGGTAAGGTTCTTCGCGTTGCATCGAATTAATCCACATGCTCCGCCGCTTGTGCGGGCCCCCGTCAATTCCTTTGAGTTTTAGCCTTGCGGCCGTACTCCCCAGGCGGGGTACTTAATGCGTTAGCTACGGCACAGAACCCGTGGAAGGGCCCCACACCTAGTACCCACCGTTTACGGCGTGGACTACCAGGGTATCTAATCCTGTTCGCTCCCCACGCTTTCGCTCCTCAGCGTCAGTTACTGCCCAGAGACCCGCCTTCGCCACCGGTGTTCCTCCTGATATCTGCGCATTTCACCGCTACACCAGGAATTCCAGTCTCCCCTGCAGTACTCAAGTCTGCCCGTATCGCCCGCACGCCCACAGTTAAGCTGCGAGTTTTCACGGACGACGCGACAAACCGCCTACGAGCTCTTTACGCCCAGTAATTCCGGACAACGCTCGCACCCTACGTATTACCGCGGCTGCTGGCACGTAGTTGGCCGGTGCTTCTTCTGTACCTACCGTCACTTCCGCTTCGTCGGCACTGAAAGAGGTTTACAACCCGAAGGCCGTCATCCCTCACGCGGCGTCGCTGCATCAGGCTTGCGCCCATTGTGCAATATTCCCCACTGCTGCCTCCCGTAGGAGTCTGGGCCGTGTCTCAGTCCCAGTGTGGCCGGTCGCCCTCTCAGGCCGGCTACCCGTCGTCGCCTTGGTAGGCCATTACCCCACCAACAAGCTGATAGGCCGCGGGCCCATCTCACACCGCTACATAACGCTTTCCACCACACCCCATGCGGCATGTGGTCCTATCCGGTATTAGACCCGGTTTCCCAGGCTTATCCCAGAGTGCAAGGCAGATCACCCACGTGTTACTCACCCGTTCGCCACTCGAGTACCCCCGAAGGGGCCTTTCCGTTCGACTTGCATGTGTTAAGCACGCCGCCAGCGTTCGTCCTGAGCCAGGATCAAACTCTCCGTTGAAAGATCAACAACCCGCCGCCCGCCGACACCACCACACACAGCAGCAGCACCGACACCACGACGAATCAGTCAAATCACATCGAGAAATCCACTAGCAAAACAAACCTAGCTTCAAAAAACATCGAGCCGCACCTCCCGACAGGGAATGGAAGACACGACCCGCAAACAGCCACACCCTGCCACAAAGACAAGGCATGACATGCCAAAAAATTTTGGCACTGGCATTCATCGACACACTGTTGAGTTCTCAAAGAACACGCACAACCACCACCACCCGGAACACTCCCCGGCGAACTGCGGCCGCACCTGCTGGAAACACCGTAGCACACTCGCAAGCGCACCGCCCCCAGCCCCTTCCGGGCTTGGGAGCTGCTCTCGCCGCTCCGGCCCGACCAAAGTTACGCCCACCCCCACCCAAACACAAATCCCCAGGTCAAGACGGTCCGCGGAACCATTCCGCCGCCCAGGACCACGCAGGCGAACCGCCGGCCACGGCGCAGAAAGACGGGCCCCGCACGGCGCGAACGCCGTGCGGGGCCCGTCAGGACCGTGCAGCCCCGGCTATGCCCCCAGCACCAGGCCGGAGGTCGGCACGCCGGTGCCGGCCGTGACGAGGACGTGCGCCGCGTCGTCGACCTGGTTCACCGAGGTTCCGCGGATCTGCCGCACCCCCTCTGCGATGCCGTTCATCCCATGGATGTAGGCCTCGCCCAGTTGCCCGCCGTGCGTGTTCAGCGGCAGCGCGCCGCCGACCTCCAGCGCGCCGGATTCGCGGACGAAGTCCTTGGCCTCGCCCCGGCCGCAGAAACCGAGGTCCTCGAGCTGCATCAGCACGTACGGCGTGAAGTGGTCGTAGAGCACGGCCACATCCATGTCCTGCGCACTGAGGCCCGACTGCTCCCACAGCTGCCTGCCGACGAGCCCCATCTCGGGGATGCACGCCAGGTCCGGCCGGTAGTAGCTCATCATCATGAACTGGTCGCGCGCGCTGCCCTGCGCGGCTCCAAGGATCGAGACCGGCTTCTGCGGCAGGTCCTTGGCCCTCTCCGCCGAGGTCACTACGATCGCGATGCCGCCGTCGGATTCCTGGCAGCAGTCGAGCAGGTGAAGCGGGTCGGCGATCATCCGCGAGTTCTGGTGGTCCTCGAGGGTGATCGGCTTGCCGTGGAAGAAGGCATTCGGGTTGACGGCGGCGTGTTTGCGGTCGGTCACCGCGATCCGCCCGAAGTCCTCGCTGGTCGCGCCGTATTCGTGCATGTACCGGCGGGCCATCATCGCGACGGTGCCGGCGGGCGTGCTCAGGCCGTGCGGGTAGGAGAACGCATAGTCGGCGCCTCCCGAGTCGACACGCTTGACCAGCCCGGTGTCGACCTGCCCGAACCTCTTGCCGGAGCGCTCATTGAACGCCCGGTAGGCCACGACCACGTCGGCCACACCGGTGGCCACCGCGATCGCCGCCTGCTGCACGGTGGCGCAGGCCGCACCGCCCCCGTAGTGGATCCGGCTGAAGTACTTCAGCTCCGGGATGTCCAGCGCGCGGGCGATGGCGATCTCCATGTTCGTGTCCATGGTGAACGACACGAGCCCGTCGACGTCCGCGGGCGTGAGCCCCGCGTCCTCGACAGCGAGACGGATGGCCTCGGACGCCAGGCGCAGTTCGCTGCGCCCGGAGTCCTTGGAGAAGTCGGTGGCGCCGATCCCCGCGATCGCGGCGGCACCGGAAAGCGCCCCTCCTGACTGCGCGCTCATGCGCCGGCTCCCTTCTCCGCGGTGCCGTCCATGACCAGCGTGACCGTCGAGGTGATGTGCTTGCCCAGCGCGTCGGCGCCGGTCACCGCGAGGGTGACCAGGCCGTCATCGCCGACAGATTCGACCGTGCCGGTCAAGGTCAACGTGTCGTACGCGTACCAGGGCACGCCCAGGCGCAGCGAGATCGACCGGATGACGGCACGCTGCCCCGCCCAGTCGGTGACGTACCGCTGCACCAGCCCGGTGTCGGTGAGGATGTTGACGAACATGTCCTTGGACCCGCGCTGCTGCGCCCGGTCGCGATCGTGGTGGACGTCCTCGAAGTCGCGCGTCGCCAGCGCCGACGCGACGATGAACGTGGGCGTGCCCTCGATCTTCAGCTCGGGCAGCACGTCACCGGCCACCACGGCGGGCGGCGCTGCAGGGGGTGCCACCACGGGAATGCTGGGGCTCATCGCTTCTCCTTCGCTGCTCCGTCGGCGGGACGCCACGCGTACAGCGTCCATGCCTCGCGCCCCGACGCGTCCGGATCGTCGGGGAAGTCGAGGAAGTCCACTTCGACCGGCTGCCCGATGGCCACCGCGTCCGGATCGACGCCGCGCAGCTCTCCGAGCATCCGCACGCCCTCTTCGAGCTCGACGAGCGCGATGACGAACGGCAGCTGCCGCCCCGGCACCTTGGGGGCGTGGTGGACGACGTGGCTGTACACCGTGCCCCGCCCGGAGGCGACGACGTAGTCGGTGGTCTCCCCCTTGGGCTTCCACAGCGCGGGAAGCGGCGGGTGCTGCAGCGTCCCGTCCTCGAGCTTCTGGATGCGCAGCTCGTGCGCGGCGACGCCGTCCCAGAAGAACTCGGTGTCGCGGGAGGCCTGCGGGCGCATCATCTTCGTGCCGTCGAGGTCATCGACGGGATCGCCCGAGGCCGAACGCGCCGCGGCCGGCCCGTCCTGCGCGCCGGCATCCTTTGCCGGCGGGCGGAACTTGAGGATGCGGAACTCCATCTCGGCCACGATGTCGCCGGCGGCGTCGCGCCAGTAGTTGCGGGTGGTGAAGAACCACCCCTCGCCCAGCCCCGTCTTCTTGGGGCCGACGACGTCCTCGAGCACCGACTCGATGGTCACCTCGTCGCCCGGCCGCAGGTAACGGTGGTACACCTGGTTGCAATCGGTGGCGACGACCGACGTGAAGCCGGCCTCGTTGAGGATGTCGGTCATCCGGCCGAGCGGGTCGTCGGCCTCACGCACGGCACCGAGCCCGCGCATCGTCCACACCTGCGCCATCGCAGGCGGGGCGACGATCCCGTCGTGCCCGGCGGCCCGCGCCGCGGCGTCGTCGACGTAGATCGGGTTGCGGTCGCCGATGGCCTCGACCCAGTTGTTCACCATCGGCTGGTTGATCGGGTCGCGGCCCTTGCGCCGCGCGCTGCCCCCCTCGTCGCGCACGCGCTGCGCGGCGTCGAGGATGTCCTGGTCGGTCATGTGCGTCTCCTGTGCGGTCACCGGCGCGACACCTTCGGCAGTCCGAGCCCGGCGGTGGAGATGAGGTCGCGCATGACCTCGTTGACGCCGCCGCCGAACGTGATGACGAGGTTGCGCTTGGTCTGCGCGTCCAGCCAGCGCAGCAGGTGGCCGGTGTCCGGGTCGGCGGGGTCGCCCCAGCGGCCCACGACCTCCTCGGCGATCCGCCCCATGCGCTGGACCTGCTCGGTGGAGAACACCTTGGTGGCCGAGGCGTCGGCCATGTCCAGGTCGCCGGTGCCCGCCGCCACCTGCCAGTTGAGCAGCTCGTTGAGCCGGTAGATCGCGCGGATCTCGCCGAGCGCCCGCTGCACGTCCGGCTGGGACGCGAGCAGCGCTCCGTCCGGCCCTTCGCGCTTGGCCCACTCGCTGACGTGGTCGTACAGCCCGCCGATGCGGCCGCACGGCCCCAGCATGACCCGCTCGTGGTTGAGCTGGGTGGTGATCAGGCGCCAGCCCTTGTTCTCCTCGCCCACCAGCATCGAGGCGGGCACGCGCACGTCCTCGTAGTAGGTGGCGTTGACGTGGTGCGCGCCGTCCGCCGTGATGATCGGCGTCCAGGAGAACCCCGGGTCCTTGGTGTCGACGATGAGGATCGTGATGCCGCGGTGCCGGTCCTCCACGGTGCCGGTGCGCACCGCAAGCCAGATGTAGTCGGCCTGGTGGCCGCCCGTGGTGAAGATCTTCTGGCCGTTGATCACGTACTCGTCCCCGTCGCGGACCGCGGTGGTGCGCAGCGAGGCGAGGTCGGTGCCCGATTCCGGCTCGGTGTATCCGATGGCGAAGTGCACCTCGCCGGCGAGGATCGCCGGCAGGAACTTCTTCTTCTGCTCGTCGGTGCCGTACTTCTGCAGCGTCGGGCCCACGGTCTGCAGCGTCACCGACGGCAGCGGCACGTCCGCGCGCACCGCCTCGTTGGTGAAGATCTGCTGCTCGATCTCGCCGAAGCCCTTGCCGCCGAACTCGGTGGGCCAGCCGACGCCCAGCCAACCGTCGCGGCCCATGCGGCGGATGACGGTCTCGTACGCCTCACCGTGACGGTCGGTGAGCATCGCCTCGGCCTCGTCCGGCGAGATGAGCTTGGAGAAGTACTCTCGCAGCTCCGCCTGGAGCTTCTTCTGCTCGGGGGTCAGATCGATGAGCATGCTGCCTCCACACCCAGGTCGCGGGCGCTCAGTGCGCCCAGGATGGTCAGACGGGACGCCGGGCCGCCGACGAGACGCACCAGGTCCTTCGTCTGCTCGTAGTACAGGTGCGCCGCGTAGGTGACGTCGGCGCCGAGCCCTCCGTGCATGTGGCTGCACTGCTGCATGGCCACCGGCAGCCGCTCGGCGAGCCAGTACGCGGCGACGGATGTGTCCTCGGCGGCGTCGAGACCTTGCGCGATCCGCCAGCACGCCGACGTCGCCGCCAGTTCGAGGGTGCGCGCGGTGACGTAGGAGTCGGCCACCTGCTGCGACACCGCCTGGAAGGCGGCGATGGGCTTGCCGAACTGTTCGCGCGTGCTCACGTGCTGCGCGGTGAGGTTGGTCATGCCCGTGCCCAGGCCGGCCGCCTGCGAGGCGAGCGCGGCCAGCGCGATCCGGTACACGTCCGCCACCGGCGCGCCGGTGAGCATGGCGCCCGCGTCGACGCGCACGCCGTCGAGCACCATCGTGCACTCCGGCGCGAGCGACGAGGTGACCGTGCGGGTCAGCGTGACACCGTCCGCCCCGGGCGCCACCACGGCGACCCCGGCGGACGTCGGCACCAGGATGAACGCCGCCTGCTCGGCGTAGCGCACCCCCACCTTGCGGCCGGTGACGACGTACTCGTCACCGTCCGCGGCGGCCGTCGTGGCGGGCTCGGCGGGCATCGGCGCCCCCGGCTCGTTCAAGGCCGCGGTGAGGATCGCGCCACCGGGAACCCCGGCCAGGAAACGCTGCGCGTCCCCGCCGAGGGCGCGCAGCGGCAGCACGCCGAAGCCGAGGGTCTCCAGCACCGGTGCCTGCGCCGCGTGCCGGCCGACCTGGTCGAGCAGCACCCCGATCTCCGCGATGCCGAGCTCGTCGCCGCCCAGCGATTCCGGCAGCGGCAGCGAGAGCACGCCCTCGTCGGCGAGCCGCTTCCACAGCGTCTCGTCCCACACCGGCGATGTCCTGTCCATGGCGGCGAGGGCCTCGGCGCTCGCCGCCGTCTGCAGCACCGCGGCGGCCACCTCGGCCACCGCCTGCTGCTCACTTCCCAGAGTGAAGTCCACCTGAAAACCGTCCTATCGAACTAAGTGGAAGCATGTGTCACGAACTTTTCCGGCACGATGTCATGCGTTCTCCGTCACAAGGTCGCGATCCGTTGCGGAACAACATCACGCTCCGTCCCGGCGCACCGCGCGGGACGGGACCATGGCGCCGGCACCCGCGTGCGTACTGATACTCCGGCTCGCATTGAAACACCGCCGGGCCCGCCGGGGCACGCGCCGGGCCCGCTGTCCGGTAGCGGCGAGTGGCGGAGCGCTCACCCGCGCGGCAGGCCCAGCAGGCGCTCGGCCGCGACGGTGAGCAGGATCTGCTCGGTGCCGCCGGCGATCGACAGGCACCGGTGGTGCAGGACCTTCTTGATCTGCGGGCCCCACACCGCGCCGCGCACGCCCGCGATCTCGAGCGCGGCGTCGGCGAGCGCCTGGCGGTGCCGCACGCCGATGATCTTGCGCACGCTCGATCCGGGCCCGGGGTCCTGTCCCTCGAGCGCACGGATGGCGGTGCGCAGTCCCAGCAGCGATCCGGTGGTGGCCTCCCCGACCTGCGCGCCCAGCGTTTCGAGCTCAGTGTCGCCCAGCGCTCCGGCGGCCCCGCGGACCTCGGCGATCAGCCCCTCCATCTCGTCGCCCATCGCCGAGCCGCCGCCCATGGCGACACGCTCGTTGGCGAGCGTGGTGCGCGCCAGGCGCCAGCCGCCGTTCACCTCGCCCACCACGCACTCGTCGGGGACCACGACCCCCTCGAGGAACACCTCGTTGAACAGGGCGTCGCCGGTGATCTCGCGGAGCGGGCTGATCCGGATGCCCGGCGACTGCATGTCCACCAGGAAGTAGGTGATGCCCTTGTGCTTGGGCGCGTCCTTGTCCGTGCGGGCGAGGCAGATCGCCCAGTCCGATTCCACTGCCAGCGACGTCCACACCTTCTGGCCGTCGAGCTTCCATCCTCCGTCGACCCGCTCGGCGGTGGTGCGCAGCGCGGCCAGGTCCGAGCCGGCGCCCGGCTCGGAGAACAGCTGGCACCAGGAGATCTCGCCGCGCAGCGTGCCGGGGACGAAGCGCTCGATCTGCTCGGTGGTGCCATGCGCGATGATCGTGGGCGCGGCCCACGCGCCGATGACGAGGTCGGGGCGGTGCACGCCCGCCCGGTCGAGCTCTTCGTCGATGAGCACCTGAGCGCCCGCCGACGCGGCCCGCCCGTACGGCTTCGGCCAGTGCGGGGTGAGCAGGCCGGTTTCCGCGAGTTCCGCGCGCTGCCGATCCTCGGTGAGCGCGGCGATCTTCTCCGCCTCGGCGCGCACCTCGGCGCGGCCCGCCTCGGTGGCCTCGTCGAGCTCGAGGCGCAGCGTGCGACGCGCCCCGGCCAGCGTCAGCTCGGCCACCCGACGGCGCCAGGCCGCCGATCCGCCGAGCACCTGACGCAGGCTCAACGCCCGGCGGAAGTACAGGTGCGCGTCGTGCTCCCAGGTGAACCCGATGCCGCCGAGCACCTGGATGCAGTCCTTCGCGTTGTCCACGGCGCAGTCCAGCGCGGCGGCCGCGGCCACCGCTGCGGCGATCGCCTGGTCGCCGCCGTCCTCCGCCGCCGCGCCCTCGTCGGCGGCCACCGCCGCGTCCCATGCGACGGCGCGCGCCTGCTCGGCCCGGCACAGCATCTCGGCGCAGAGGTGCTTGACCGCCTGGAACGTGCCGATGGGCCGGCCGAACTGCTCGCGGATCTTCGCGTACTCGACCGCGGTGTCGAGCGTCCACCCGGCGACGCCGGCGGCCTCGGCGGCCGCGAGCGCGGCGAAGAGGTCGCGCACCAGCCCCGCGCGCAGCCCGGACAGGACGCGCCCGGCCGGCACCGCCACCGCCTCGCAGCGCACCGATGCCAGCGGCACGGAGAGGTCCGCCGCCTGCTGCCGGTCTGCGTGGACCCCCGCGGCGCCGGCGTCGATGAGCGCCCAGGTCTCGCTTGCAGCGGCCTCGGCGCCGGCGTCGGTTCCGGCCACGCGCACGAGGACGAGCCCGTCCTCGTCGTACCCGTAGACCAGTCCGGCGTCGCCCGTCAGCGACAGGCCGCCGTCCGGCGCGGCCGCGGCGGGCACGGCGGCCGCCTCCACGGCGAGCCCGCAGGTGCGTTCACCGGCGGCGAGCGCGGGCACCAGCTCGTCGGCGGCCGGCCCGCCCGCCCGCGCGAGCACCAGGCCGGCGAGCGCCCCGGTGAGCACGGGCCCCGGGGCCAGCGCCGCCGCGGCCGATTCGAGCATCGCCGCGAGGTCGGCGGTGGTGCCGCCAGCTCCGTCGAGTTCCTCGGGCAGCGCCACCGACAGCACCCCCAGGTCCGCCATGGCGGGATACAGCGTGCGCCACAGGCGCGGATCCTCCTCGGATCGCCGCACGGTCTCCAGCGGCGAGGCCGAGCGCGCCCACGCGCCGATGGAGTCCTGTACCGCCTGTTGTTCCGCGGTGGTCGCGATGGTCACGGTTCCTCCTGGCCGGTCATTCGTCGAGATCCGCTCCATTCTGGGTGCAAACCGCCCGGGAACGGTGCGGCAGGCTCGATCAGTGGTCCGCGACGGGCGGTGGTGCACGCGACGCCGACCGCTGCACGGATCGAGACAAATCCTCGCCCAACCTTAGAACGTGTTCTAATATGTGGAGTCAGTAGGGTCGAGATCACCTCTCGACCTCCCGGAGAGTGGTACACCGGTTGACAACCCGGCGCGTCGAACATCCGCGGCCTCGACGGCGCGGCTGCCGCACGCAGGCCCGATGCGGCGCGCAGGGTCGATACACAGTGCCGACGTCCCACACGGCCACACGGATATTCGAGGTAGTCCCATGGCAAGCAGTTCCCGCACCACCGCCCGCGACGGAGTCATACCGACCCTGCGCGACGACGACCTGAACTCCAACGCGCAACGGGACCGGCGCCGCCGCATCCTCGACTCCACGCTGGCGCTCGCGTCCCGGGGAGGATACGACGCCGTGCAGATGCGGGCCGTGGCCGATCGGGCGGACGTCGCGGTGGGCACTCTGTACCGCTACTTCCCATCCAAGGTGCACCTGCTGGTCTCGGCCCTGGCACGCGAGTTCGAGCGCATCGACACGAAGACCGATCGCCGCATGCCGGCCGACCTGTCCACGCAGGAGCGCCTGGAGTTGATGATCGGCCAGATCACCACGGTGATGCAGCGCGATCCGCTGCTGACCGAGGCCATGACGCGCGCATTCATGTTCGCCGACGCCTCGGCGTCCGCGGAGGTGGCGCGCGTCGGTGAACTGATCGACCGCATCTTCGCCCGCGCGCTCACCAACTCCGAGCATCCCACGGAGTATCAGCTCAACGTCTCCCGCGTGATCTCCGACGTGTGGATGTCGAACCTGGTCGCCTGGCTCACCCGGCGCGCCACGGCGGTGGACGTGGCCGACCGGCTCAAGCTCACCATCCGGCTGCTCATGGGCGACCGGGCCGACGCGGTGGACCCCGCGACCGGCGGCGCCACGGTCACCGCGGACGACGCCGGGGCGCAGGGCGCCCACTGATCCGCGCCGGCATGATCCGCGCCGGTCTGATCCGCCGGCGGTGATCCGGCACGCACCGGGTCCGCGGCACCGACGGCCGCGCACCCGGTGGCACTAGACTTCGGCTGCACGGACCGCACGTGTCCGCCGGAGGCCGAACCCGGCGGGCGCACGCGGTCACCCCGCTCCCGAAAGCCCAGGACCGCCGCTGTGTCATCCCTGCCCGACGACCTCCGACGCTCGCTCACCTCGCTGGCGCGCGCGCCGCGGCTGCTCGTCGCGTCCGACTACGACGGCACGATCGCGCCCATCGTCAACAACCCCGTCGACGCGCGTCCGCGCCCGGAGTCGGTCACCGCCCTGCGCAACCTCGCCACGCTGCCCGGCACCGTGGCGGCGGTGATCTCCGGCAGGGCCCTGCGCGACCTGGCCACGCTGTCGCGGCTGCCGTCCGAGGTGCACCTGGTGGGCAGCCACGGCTCCGAGTTCGACATCGGCTTCCTCGAAGAGATCGATGCGTCGGCGCGCGCCCTGCTGGGCCGCGTCGTGGACGCCCTCCAGGACATCGCCGACGGCACGCCCGGCGCCGCCGTGGAGGTCAAGCCGGCCAGCGCGGCGCTGCACGTGCGCAACGTGGCCGACGCCCACGCCGCGGACGCCGCCGTGCATTCCGCGCGCATCGGGCCTGCGCAGTGGTCGGGGGTGCAGTGCACCGAGGGCAAGGCGGTGATCGAGCTGTCGGTGGTGACCACAGACAAGGGCGACGCGCTCGACATCCTGCGCCACCGGGAGGGCGCGTCGGCCACCGTGTTCCTCGGCGACGACGTCACCGACGAGAAGGCGTTCCGCCGCCTGCACGGGCCCGACGTGGGCATCAAGGTGGGGCCCGGCCCCACCGGCGCGCACTTCCGCGTCGACGACACCGAGGACGTGGCCCGGGTGCTGGCGTTCCTGCTCGAGCAGCGGCGCGCGTGGCTGCTGGGCGCGCACGCCACGCCCATCGAGCGCCACACCATGCTGGCGTCGCCCGACGCGAAGGCGCTCGTCACCCCCACCGGGTCGATCAACTGGCTCTGCCATCCGGACCCCGACTCCGCCGGGCTGTTCTCGGCGCTGCTGGGCAGCGATTCCGCCGGACACTTCACCGTGTCCCCCGAGCGCGGCGGCCTGCCTCTGAGCCAGGAGTACGTCGACGGCACGATGACGGTGGAGACCCGGTGGGCGTCGCTGCTGGTGACCGACTACCTGCCGCACGACGTCCCGCGCGGCCGCGTCAACCTCACCCGCGTGATCACCGGGACGGCGCCGTGCCGCGTCCACTTCGCGCCGCGGCCGGAGTTCGGCCAGGTGCGGGTGCAGATCGAGGCGGACGGCGACGGGCTGCGCGTGCAGGGCACCAACGACCCGATCGTCCTGCGTTCCCCGGGGGTCCGCTGGCGCATCGTCGGCGACGGGCTCCAGCAGTCCGCGGAGGCCGTCGTGGATCCGTCCGGCACGCCGGTGGTGCTCGAGCTGCGCTGCGGCACCGACGACCTGTCCGCCGCGCCGCGCCCCGAGGCCGAGGTCCGCGCCGAGGCGGAGGACTACTGGCGCACGTGGGCGCAGTCGCTCGCGTTGCCGCCGCTCAAGCCGTCGCTGATGAAGCGCAGTGCGCTGACGCTGCGCGGCCTGGTGCACGCGGACACCGGGTCGATCATGGCCGCGGCCACCACCTCGCTGCCCGAGGAGATCGGCGGGGTCCGCAACTGGGACTACCGCTACTGCTGGCTGCGCGACGCCTCGATGACGGCGTCCGCACTGGTCTCGGTCGGATCGCTCGGCGAGGCCGCCGGGCTGCTCGACTGGCTGCACCGCGTCCTGGACACCTTGTCCGGCCCCGAGCGCCTCAACCCGCTCTACACCCTCGACGGGACGTGGCTCCCGCCCGAGGCGGTGCTCGACTCGCTGCCGGGGTACGCCGGTTCGCGGCCGGTGCGCGTGGGCAACGCCGCCAATCAGCAGGTGCAGCTGGACGTCTTCGGCCCCATCACCGAGCTCATCGCCGACCTCGCACGCGCCCGCCGTGCCGCCGGCGCCGACGACGCGGCGGCCCTCACCGACCGCGACTGGTCGCTGGTGCGCGCGATGACCTCGGCCGTCGCGCTGCGCTGGACCGAGCCGGACAACGGCATCTGGGAGATCCGCGGCGCCCCGCGGCACCACGTGTACTCCAAAGTCATGTGCTGGGTGACGATCGACCGTGCGCTGGCGCTCGCCGCCGACTTCGGCCGCGAGGCCGAGGCCGATTGGGAGTCGCTGCGCGCCAAGATCGCCGACGACGTGGTCGAGAACGGCTGGAGCGGGCAGGCCCACTCCTACACCGCGGCCTACGACGGGGTGGACCTGGACGCCGCGTCGCTGTTCATCGGCCTCTCGGGCCTGCTCGACCCGGCCGACCCGCGCTTCGCCGCCACCGTCTCGGCCACCGAGGCCGTGCTGCGCAGCGGGTCGACGGTGTACCGGTACCGCTCGGACGACGGCCTGCCCGGCACCGAGGGCGGCTTCCACCTGTGCGCGGCGTGGCTGGTGGAGGCGTACCTGCTGGTGGGCCAACGCAGCCAGGCGGAGGCGCTGTTCAACCAACTCGTCGCCGCCGCGGGCCCCACCGGCCTGCTGCCCGAGGAGTACGACCCGGTGGCCGAGCGCGCGCTGGGCAACCACCCCCAGGCGTACAGCCACATCGGGCTCCTCCGCTGCGCGCAATTGCTGTCCGCGCAGTAATCCTCGTCGCACCGCCGCGTGCCCGGAAGCTCCCCTGCGCTACTCTGTAATGACAATCGTTTGCATCAAGCGATCCGTCCGGGAGTCGTCGCAGGCGGGGAAGGGAGGCCGCGCGCATGCAGTTGCACCGCCGCGCCTCCGGCGCACGCGCCCGCGGACTGCGCGCGGCCGCGGCGGCGCTCATCGCGTTCGCCGCGGCGGGATGCGCCTCCTCCACGGTCTCCCCCGCCGACGACGGCCGCATCTCCGTCGTCGCCTCCACCGCGGTGTGGGCCGCGATCGCCGAGCAGATCGGCGGCCCCACGGTGGTCGTGCAGGAGATCGTGCCGCGGGGCCAGGATCCGCACGAGTTCCAGGTCACGCCCGCCGATGCGCTGACGGTGGACCGCGCCGACGTGCTGCTGGCGAACGGCGGCGGCTACGACGCATTCTTCACCTCGCTCGTCCACGGCGTCTCCGCCTCCGCGCCCGTGATCGACGCCGCGGCGCTGCACGCCGGGCAGCCGGAAGCCGACGGCAGCGAGCACGGACACGGGCATGGGCACAGTGACGGCAGCGGCCACGGGCACGGGGCGATCAACGAGCACCTGTGGTTCGACCTCGGCACCGTCGACGCGGTGGCCGACGACCTCGCAGGGCGGCTGGCGACGATCGCGCCCGCCGACGCCGAGGCGTTCCACGCCCGCGCCGACGCGCTGCAGGCGCAGCTGCGCTCGCTCGAGGACAGGTCCGCCGCCATCGCCGCGGGCCGCCCCCGGCCCGTCGTCGCCATCGAGCCGGTGGCCCACTACCTGCTGGCCGGCGCCGGGATCGAGGACCTGACCCCGCCCGAGTTCGGCGAGGCGATCGAGCACGGCTCCGACCCGGCACCTGCGGTGATCGCGCACCTCACCGCACTGCTGTCCGGCGGCGAGGTGTCCGCGCTGGTCTACAACACGCAGACCGACAGCCCCTCCACCGAGGCGATGCTCCGCGACGCCCACCGCGCCGGCATCCCCGTCGTCGAGGTCGCGGAGTCCCCGCCCGACGGCGTGCCCTACATCGCATGGGTGGACACGATCCTCACCGCACTGGGAAAGGCGACGGCCCGATGACCGCACTCCCCGCCACCGACGGACTGACCGCTCCGCACCCCGCTCCCGCCCTCGCCCTGCGCGGCGCCGCGCTGGGGTTCGGCGACCGCACGTTGTGGTCCGGGCTGGACCTCACGGTGCGGCCCGGTGAGTTCATCGCTGTGCTCGGGCCCAACGGGTCCGGCAAGTCCAGCCTGCTCAAGGTGCTGCTGGGGCTGCAGCCGCTCAGCCACGGCGCGGCGGAGGTCGCGGGCCGGGCCGTCCGCACCGGCAACGACAGGGTCGGCTACATCCCCCAGCAGAAGATGATCGACCCCGGCACCACCGTGCGCGGGCGGGACATGGTGGGCTTCGGGTTGGACGGCCACCGGTTCGGCGTCGGGCTGCGCGGCAGGCACAGGCGCCGGGAACGGGTCGACGCCGCCCTCGCCGAGGTCGGCGCGAGCGCCTACGCAGACCGGCCGATGGGCGTGCTCTCCGGCGGCGAACAGCAGCGTCTCCGCGTGGCCCAGGCGCTGTGCGGCGACCCGGCGGTGCTGCTGTGCGACGAGCCGCTGCTCAGCCTGGACCTCGCCAACCAGCAGACCGTGGCCCGGCTCATCGACCGCCGGCGCCACGACGCCGGCACCGCGGTCCTGTTCGTCACCCACGAGGTGAATCCGATCCTGCCGATGGTCGACCGCGTCCTGTACATCGTCGACGGCCGGTTCGCCGTCGGCACGCCCGACGAGGTGCTCACCTCCGAGGTCCTCACCGACCTGTACCGCACCCCGGTCGACGTGCTGCGGGTGCACGGGCGGGTGGTCGTCGTCGGCGCCGCCGACGCACCCCTGGACCCGCACTGCCAGGCCTCCCCGCTGGCGCCGGACGGGCCGCCCGACGCCGGTTGGACGGCGACGACAGGCACGGCGGTCCCCCGATGAACGACAAGCTGACGCAGCTGATCGACAACCTCTTCGCCTTCGAGACCACCGGCGCCCTGCTGCAGATGGACTTCGTGCGCAACGCGCTCATCGCCGCCGCCGTCATCGGTCTCGTCTCCGGCATGATCGGGCCGCTCATCGTCACCCGGCAGATGTCGTTCGCCGTGCACGGCACGTCCGAGCTGTCCATGGCCGGCGCCGCGTTCGGGCTGCTGTTCGGCATCGACGTGGGCGTGGGCGGCCTGGTGGGCGCGGTGGTCGCCGCGGTGGCCTTCGGCCTGCTCGGCACCCGCATCCGCGAACGCGACTCGGTGATCGGGGCGATCCTGGCGTTCGGCCTGGGCCTGTCGGTGCTGTTCATCTGGCTCAACCCCGATCGCACGTCCAACAAGTTCTCCCTGCTGGTCGGCCAGGTGGTCAGCGTCGACACCGCGGGGATCTCGCTGCTGGTGTGGTCGGCAGTGGTGGTCCTGGCGGTGCTCGCCATCGTCTACCGGCCGCTGTGGTTCGCCAGCGTCGACCCGGACGTGGCCGCCGCCCGCGGGGTGCCCATGCGGATGCTGTCGATGGTGTTCGCGGTGCTCATCGGCATCACCGCTGCCATGGGCGTGCAGATCGTCGGCGCACTGCTCGTGCTGTCGCTCCTGATCACCCCCGCCGCGGCCGCCGCCCGCATCACCTCCAGCCCGCTGCGGGCCACGGTGCTGTCGGTGGTCTTCGCGGAGATCTCCGTGGTGGGCGGCATCATCCTGTCGCTGGCTCCGGGAGTGCCCGTGTCCGTGTTCGTCACCACCATCTCGTTCGCGATCTACGTGGTCTGCCGGTCGGTGGCCGCCGTGCGCGGCCGCCGCGCCCGCATGCACCGGCGGCCGGAGCCCGCCACGCCGCTGTCGGCCGAGGATCCCGAGTCGGTCCGCGCCTGACCCGCCGAGTGGGGCGTTCTTCGGTGATCTGCGCGCGCCGAGCACCGAAAAACCACCCACTCGGCGCGGCGCGCGCCGGGTGGCCTACGCGCGCACCGTCGAAATCTTCCCGGTGCCGGCAGGATGACCGGCGGAGCGCTGCTTCTCCGACAGCGACGCGAGCCGGTCCCGCACCTCGGCCGGCAGTGGGGCCACCCGGCGTGACCCGAGATCGAAGTGCAGGTCGAGCTGTTCGCCCGCGGCGGCGCGCCAGCCGGACTCGAGCGACCGCAGTTCATGGAAGAAGTGCAATCGCTTGTCGTCGACGCCGAGCAGCCAGGAATCCACCCCGATCGCCTCACCGAGCCGCAGCTCACGCTCATAGGTGATGTGGCTCTCGACCACGACCTTGCCGTTGCCGGTCCGCTCGACGTACACGTCCCCGAGGCCGATCAGGTCGGTGAACCGCGCGTGCGCGTCATAGATCACCAGGCCGAAGAACTGGGCGTTCATGTGGCCGTTGACGTCGATCCATTCCTCGTCGACGGTGGTCTCGAGGCTCCTGCAGGGCCCCGGTGCGGCGGGATCCGAGTGCGGGTCGGGCATGGCGTGGATGCTAGGCGGCCGCGCCGCCGCCAGTCGACGGCCCTGTCTCGCGGGCCGGGAGGCGGGCGGCGCACGGGCGCGTCCGCGCACACGCCGTGACACCATGGGTGTGTGACCGTGATCGACCTCAACAGCGACCTCGGCGAGGGTTTCGGCACCTGGCCGCTGGGCGACGACGCCGCGATGCTCACGCTCGTCACCTCCGCCAACATCGCCTGCGGGTTCCACGCCGGCGACCCCGCCACGCTCCTGGACACCACGGCCGGGGCCGTCGAACGCGGCGTGCGGGTGGGCGCCCAGGTGGGTTACCGGGACCTGGCCGGGTTCGGCCGCAGGTTCATCGACATGTCGCCGCGGGATCTCACCGCGGACGTGATCTACCAGATCGGCGCGCTCGACGGCCTGGCCCGGGCCCGGGGCGGCCGCGTGCGTTATGTGAAGCCGCACGGGGCGCTCTACAACGCCATCGTGCATCACGAGGGCCAGGCGCACGCCGTCGTCGCCGCGGTCCGCGCCTACGACCCCGCGCTGCCCGTGCTGGGACTGCCGGGGTCGGTGTTCCTCGACGCCGCGGACCGGGCGGGTCTGCGCACCGTCACGGAGGCCTTCGCCGACCGCGGCTACACCCCCGCCGGCACGCTGGTGCCGCGCGGCGAGCCCGGCGCGCTGCTCACCGATCCCGACGCCATCGCCGCGCGGGTGGTGGCCATGGTCGAGGACGGCGTGGTCCCGGCCGTCGACGGCACCCGGCTCCCGGTCCGCGCCGAGTCGGTGTGCCTGCACGGAGACACCCCCGGCGCAGTCGCGATGGCCCGGTCGGTGCGCGCGGCCCTCGACGGCGCCGGAGTCGACCTGCGCCCGTTCACGTGAGGTCGCGCGCGCGTGGACCCCGCACAGCAGGCGGACGATGAACGGCGCGCACGGGACGGACGGCGGGCGGGTGCGCATCCTGGCGGCCGGCGACGCGGCCGTGCTCGTCGAGTTCCCGGGGTCCGGCGGACCGGTGTCGCCCGCCGTGCTCCCGTTCACCGCCGCTGCTGCGCGCGGGCGCCCGGCCGGCATCGTCGACGTGATCCCGGCCGCGCGCACCGTGGCCGTCACGTTCTCCCCCGCGGCCATCGCCCCCGACGTCGTCCGCACGTGGTGCGCGGACCTCTCCGCCCGTGCGGTCGCGGACGCTGCGGGCGCCGACGGTTCCGCGGAACCGCCGGGGGAGGCTCTGGTGATCCCCGTCGTCTACGACGGTCCCGACCTGGACGCGGTCGCCGGCGCCACCGGACTCACCCGCGCCGAGGTGATCGACGCGCACACCGGAACCGGGTGGACGGTCGCCTTCACCGGGTTCGCGCCCGGCTTCGGCTACCTCGTCGGCGGGGATCCGCGGCTGGAGGTGCCGCGCAGGTCCACCCCGCGCACGCGCGTGCCCGCCGGGAGCGTGGGACTCGCCGGACCGTTCAGCGGCGTCTACCCGCGGTCTTCCCCGGGGGGATGGCAGCTCATCGGCACCACTGCGGCGGAGCTGTGGCAGCCGCGCCGCGACCCGCCCGCGCTGCTCGCGCCGGGGACCCGGGTGCGCTTCGCACGCGCGGGGAGGCGGCATGAGCGGCGACGGCTTCGCAGGGCGCCTGGAGGTGCTGGAACCCGGCCCCATGACCACCGTGCAGGACGGCGGCCGCCCGGGCCGCGGCGCGCTGGGGTAGGGCTCTCGGGCGCTGCGGACCGGGGCGCTCTGGCCGCGGCGAACCGCCTGGTGGGCAACGACGAGCGCGGGCCGCGGTGCTCGAGACGACGCTGGGCGGCCTGGCCGTGCGCGCACGCCGGGCGGCGATCGTCGCGGTGACCGGCCCGGTCACCGCCGTCGGGGTCGACGGCGCCCCGGCGGGCTCGCATTGCCGCATCCCTCTGCGCGCGGGCCAGGTGCTGTCCGTCGACGCGCCTCCGCGTGGCCTGCGGAACTATCTGGCCGTGCGCGGCGGGGTGGCGGAGGTGCACGGGGCCGACGGCGCCGCGCACCGGCCCGAGCTGGGCAGTCTCGCCACGGACGTGCTCTCCGGGCTGGGTCCGCCCGTGCTGCGCGCGGGCGACGTGCTCGTCACCGGGCCCGCCGCCGCGCCCCTGCCCGCGGCCGACCTGATCCCGCCGGACGCCTCCGCGCACACCGCCCCCGTCCGGCTCCCCGTCGTCTGGGGACCGCGCGACGACTGGTTCACCGCGGACGCCCGGCGGCTGCTCGTCACGCGCGCATGGACGGTCACGCCCGACACCGACCGGGTGGGGGCCCGGCTGCACGGTCCGGACGGCCTGCGCCGCGCGCGCGACGGCGAACCGCCCTCGGAGCCCATGGTCACCGGCGCGCTGCAGGTCCCCTCCGACGGGCTTCCGGTGCTGTTCCTCGCGGACCATCCCGTGACGGGGGGCTATCCGGTGATCGCGGTGGTGCGCCGCGCCGCGCTCGACGCGGCGGCCCAGCTGCGCCCCGGCGACCGGGTGGTGTTCAGGGCCGCCGGCTGAGGACCCTGCGCAGCGCGTCCACCACCGCGAGCCCGGCCGCGGCCATCATGACGATCGACGTGGTCACCCGCGCCCCGTCGTACATCGTCACCTCGATGGGGGGCTGCCCCTCGACGAGCACCGGCGTGCGCGCAGGCTGCACCCCCTGGTTCCAGAACCACACCGACATCGCGATCGCCGCCAACGCCACGACGGCTTCGGCGACGGCGATCCACCGGGTCCGCGTCACTGCGGCCCCGCGCCCTTGACCCGGGGCGCCCCCTTGCGTGGACGGCGCCGGGCCACGAGCGGCTCCAGCACCGCGCGCAGCGCCGCGTCGTCGCGCGCCACGCCTGCCGCAGCGCACCGGAAACGCAGTTGCACGCCGATCCCCGCCGCCCCGCGGCACCACCGACAGCCCGCCCAGCGAGCGCGCCGACTCCCAGGGTTCACGCGGATCCTGGCGCCGGCGCCCTGCAGGGGCCGGCGGGAACACGTGGACGATGTCGGACATGGCGATGTCGTCGGTGCCGAGGCGCAGCGTGCTCTCGGTGAGCTCGACGGCGGTGTGCGTGCGGGCGGCGTGGATGATGAGCGCGCCCACCGCCGCCAGCACCGCGCCGGACACCAGCCACACGAGCACGGGCATGCCGCCACCCATCACCGCGTCCATCACGATGCCGACGAGCGCGAACACGGGCGCCAGCACGATGGGCCACCAGCGCGCGCCGGGCTCGGAGAACAGCGGGGCGCTCACCGCGGCCGTCCCCCGTAGAAGTACCGGTGCGCCTCGCCGCGGTGCACGATCACCGACGCCCCGATGGCGAGCACGGCCTGCAGGATGGCACAGACCTCCAGCACCACGGAGCCGTTGCTGTTGAAACCGAGAAGCCCCTCGAAACCGATGACCGTGATGATCGCCGTGAACCCCACGAGCACTGCCCGTGCCCATGCCTTGCCGCGCAGCATCCGGCGCGCCACCAGCCACGTCAGGCCGATGACGACCGCGCCGAGCACGCCGATCACGCCCAGCGACAGGTGGAAGCTGGAGACCACGTCGGCGCGGGTGACGGGCTGGCCGTTCACGCCGCCGGAGAAGCGTTCGAGCATCTCGTCGACGACGGTGTCCTGCAGTCCGGACATCACCAGGATCACCCCGACGGTGGTGCCGATGCCGAGCACCGCCACCACGCACCACAGTTCGTAGGCGATGCGCACCGCCGGCGGCGCCGCGGGGGGCCCGTCGCCGGATCCGCCGTTGCCCTGCCCCGCCCCCGGGTACCGGGGCGGCGGGGCGCCCGGCAGCCGTTCGTCGGCCCTCACGCGCGGATCACCACCGGATCACCGCAGCATCGCGGCCGCTTCGGCCGCCCAGTAGGTGAGCACGATGTCCGCGCCGGCGCGGCGGATCGCGGTGAGCGACTCGAGGATCATCGCGTCGCGGTCGATCCACCCGTTCGCGGCCGCCGCGCTGATCATCGCGTACTCGCCGGACACCTGGTAGGCGGCGACGGGGACCGTCGACACGGCCGCGACCTCGCGCAGCACGTCCAGGTAGAGCATCGCGGGCTTGACCATGACCATGTCGGCGCCCTCGCCCAGGTCCAGGCGGGTCTCCCGCAGCGCCTCGCGGATGTTGGCCGGGTCCTGCTGGTAGGTAGTGCGGTCGCCGACCAGGGTGGATCCGACCGCCTCTCGGAACGGCCCGTACAGCGCGGACGCGTACTTGGCGGAGTAGGCCAGGATGGAGGTGTGGCGGAAGTTCGCCGCGTCGAGCGCCGCGCGGATGGCGCCCACCTGGCCGTCCATCATTCCGCTGGGGCTCACCACGTGCGCGCCCGCCTCGGCCTGCGCCAGCGCCGTGTCCACGTAACGCTGCACGGTGAGGTCATTGTCGATGCGTTCACGGCCGTTGGCGTCGCGGCTGAGCACGCCGCAATGCCCGTGGTCGGTGAACTCGTCCAGGCAGGTGTCGGCCATGAGCACGGTGTCGTCGCCGAACTCGGACCGCAGCGCCCCCAGCGCCCTGTTGAGCACGCCGTCCGGATCGTCGGCGCCGCTGCCTACGGCGTCCCGGTGCTCGGGCACACCGAACAGCATCAGCCCGCCCACACCGGCGGCGACCGCGTCGTGCGCCGCCCTCACCAGCGTGTCCTGCGTGTGCTGCACCACGCCGGGCAGCGAGGCGATGGGCCGCGGGTCCGAGAGTCCCTCGGCCACGAACATCGGCAGCACCAGGTTGCGGGGCGTCGTGGTGGTCTCCGCCACGAGCCGGCGCATCGCCGGCGTGGTGCGCAGGCGCCGGGGACGGTGGTCTGGGTACACGCTCTCCTCCTTAGGACCCCGCCGGACGGGGCCGCACCGCGGACGATACCCCGCCCCGCCGGGTCGGCGGGGCGGCAAGCAGGCCGTCTCAGCGGCGGCGCGACTTCTTCCGCGGCGGCGGCAGCGCGCCCTCGGCCCGCAGCCGCGCGGCGTGCTCGGCCAGCGCCTCCACCAGGGGGATCACCTGCGAGACCTCCGGCTGCACGTCCACGCGCAGCCCGAACTCGCGGGCGGTCTCCGCCGTCTTCGGCCCGATGCAGGCGACGATGGTGCGGGCGTGCGGCTTGCCGGCGATGCCGACGAGGTTGCGGACCGTCGACGACGAGGTGAAGCACACCGCGTCGAAGCCGCCGGTCTTGATCATCTCGCGGGTCTCCGCCGGCGGCGGCGAGGCGCGCACCGTCCGGTAGGCGGTGACGTCGTCGATCTCCCAGCCGCGCTCGCGCAGCCCCTCGGCGATGGTCTCGGTGGCGATGTCCGCGCGCGGCAGCAGCACCCGGTTGACCGGGTCGAGGACCTCGTCGAACGGCGGGAACTCGGCCAGCAGCCCCTCGCTGGTCTGCTCGGTGGCCGGCGGGATCATCTCCGGTTCGATGCCGAACGCGCGCACCCTGTCCGCCGTCGCCTGGCCCACGCACGCGATCTTCACGCCGGAGAACGCGCGCGCGTCCAGCCCGAACTCCTGGAACTTCTCCCATACGGCCTTGACCGCGTTGGTGGAGGTGAACACCACCCACTGGTAGCGGCCGTCGACGAGCCCCTTGATCGACCGCTCCATCTGGGCGGGGCTCCGGGGCGGCTCCACGGAGATGGTGGGCACCTCCTTGGGGATGGCGCCGTGGTCCACCAGCCGGCGGCTCATCGCCGCGGCCTGGTCCTTGGTGCGCGGCACCAGCACGGTCCACCCGTACAGCGCGCGCGACTCCCACCACGACATCTTGTGCCGCTGCGAGACCGCCTTGCCGATGGTGACGACCAGGGGGCCCACCATTTCTGAGCCGACCTCGTCGAGCGTGCCGAGCGTGGCCTCCACCGTGCGCTGGCGGCGCGTGGTGCCGCTCACCGTGATGGCGGCCGGCGTCGCACCGCTCATGCCGTGCTCCACCAGGGCGCCGGCCGTCTCGGCCAGGCGGCCGGAGGTGGCGTGCAGCACCAACGGGCCGGGCGCGGCGGCCAGCGCCGCCCAGTCCACCTCGCCGCGCACGTCGAACTCGGTGTGCGCGGAACCGATGGGCATGCCGGCGTAGGCGGGCACCGCGCTGCCGACGGGCACGCCCGGCACCACCTCGAAATGCACCTGGGTGCGGGCGATCGCGGTGATCTCGGCGATCACCGAATCGGTCGTCATCGGGTCGCCGGAGACCAGGCGGACCACGTCGTGGCCCAGCTTGGCCTCGGTGACGAGCGCCTTGGCCACGTCCGCGGGGTCGCCCAGGGCGGGACGCACGTCTGGGCCGCCCTCGCCCGTCTCCTCGTCCACCGTGAGCGTGGTGCCGATGAAGGACACCACGCCCTCGTCGACGTCGGCGTCGGTGTACGCGACGGTGGCGGCGCCGAGGACCTCGCGGGCCCGCAGCGTCAGCAGGGCCGGATCGCTCGGACCGGCCCCCACGATCAGAATCCGTCCGGGGGTGGTCTTGCGTGCGCGGCTCATCGTTCGATCTCCAGAGTGAGTGCGAGGGTCATTACGTGGTCTGATGCGGTGCAGGGCCGCGGTCTGCGCGGCGCGGCCGGCGCTGTGGGCCCCCGCGCTCCGTGGGCGGTCATCCGGGCACCCCCGCCCCCGGCGCCCCGCCCGGCCTGTCGGCCATGAGGTCGGCGGCGCCCATCTCCAGCAGCTCGTCCGCCACGCCGAGCCCCAGCGACTCCGCGTCGGCGACCGGCCCCACCCGGGAGGCGCGCAGCACCACGGTGCCGTCCTCCGCGGCCGCGGCGGCGCGCAGCGACAGTTCCAGCGCGGGCGTGCCGTCGGGTCCGGTCGAGTCGACGACCTCGGCGAGCGCGCCGACGGGTGCCGTGCAGCCGGCCTCGAGGCGCGCCAGCACCGCGCGCTCGGCGACGACGGCGGCATGGGTGTCCGGATCGTCCAGCCGTCGGACGAGCTCCACCAGCGCCGCGTCGGCGCTGCGGCACTCGACGGCCAGGGCGCCCTGCGCCGGCGCGGGCAGCATCTGCAACGGATCGATCGTCTCGGTGATGAGCCCCGTGCGATCGGTGCGGTCCAGGCCGGCCCGCGCGAGGATCACCGCGTCGAGCTCGCCTTCGTCGACGCGCCCCAGGCGGCGCTCGAGGTTGCCCCGCAGCGGCTGCACGTCGAGCCCCAGGCCCAGCGCCCGCAGCTGCGCCACGCGGCGCGGCGCGGACGTGCCCACGCGGGCCCCGGAGGGCAGCTCGCCGAGCGTCATCCCGTCGCGGGCGACCAGGGCGTCGCGGGCGTCGGCGCGCGCCGGCACGGCGGCGATCGTGAGCCCCGGCTCGGCGGCAGTGGGCAGATCCTTGAACGAGTGCACGGCGATGTCGACCCGGTCGTCGCGGATGGCCTCGCGCAGCTCCGCGGTGAACACGCCCACGCCGATCTTCTCCACCGGGGACATGGACTTGTCGCCGGAGGTGCTGATGATCACGAGCTCCGCGGGGTGTCCGGCCGCGATGAGGGCGTCGCGCACGGTGCCGGCCTGGGTGCGGGCCAGCACGCTGCCGCGCGTGCCCACGCGGATGGGATCGGGGACGCCCGCCGCTCCTGCGGCCGCCGGGTGATCGGTCACAGTGTGCCCTCCTCTGCCAGGCTCTGATCAGCCGGTTCGACGTCGGTGGCGGACTCCGAGGAGCGCGCCACCGCGGCCGTCACGCCCGGCGCCAACTCGAACAGCTCGCGCAGCGCCTCCGCATAGGAACCCCCGCCGGGGGCCGCCGCGAGCTGCTTGACCCGCACCGTGGGCGCGTGCAGCAGCTTGTCGACGACGCGGCGCACCGTGCGCTCCACCTCCGTCTTCTCGGCGTCGGTGAGGCCCGGGGCCTTCGATTCGAGCCGCAGCAGCTCGCCCTGGACCACCTCGGCGGCACGCCGCCGCAGGGCGGTCACTGTGGGCGCCACCTCCGAGGCCCGCTGCTGCTCCAGGTAGGCGGCCAGCTCCGTGGCCACCAGTTCGCGCGCGGCGGACGCGTCGGCCTCGGCCGCCCCGGCGCCCGGGTCCTGCCGCAGCGTCTCGATGTCCAGCAGGTCCACGTCCGGCAGGCCCGCCACCGCGGGGTCGACGTCGCGCGGCAGGCCCAGGTCGCAGATCACCAGCGGAGTGTCGGCCGTGCGGCGGGTGAGCGCGGTGTGCACGTCGGCGACGGTCAGCACGGCACCGACGGAGCCGGTGCAGGTCACGACCACGTCGGCGGTGCGCACGGCCGCCGCGAGCCCGTCGAAGCCGGTCGCCTGCGAGGCCACGCCGGCCTCCGCGGCGGTCTCGGCCAGCCGGGCCGCGCGCTCGGCGGTGCGGTTGACCACCGTCACCTCGCCGATGCCGGCGCGGATCAGGTTGGCGACGGCCAGCCCGCCCATCGCACCCGCGCCGAGCACCACCGCCCGGCGGCCCGCCAGGCCCTCGAGGGCGCGTGGCCCGCCCAGCAGCGCCGCGGCACGCTCGAGCGCCACCGACACCACCGACGCGCCGGCGGAGTCGATGCCGGTCTCGCTGTGCACGCGCTTGCCCACGCGCAGCGCCTGCTGCGCCAGCTCGTGCACCGCGCGGCCGGCCACCTGCTGCGAGTCCGAGGCCGCGTAGGCGGTGCGGATCTGCCCCAGGATCTGCTGCTCGCCCACCACCATCGAGTCCAGGCCCGCGGCCACCGTGAACAGGTGCTCCACCGCGGATTCGCTGTAGCGCACGTACAGATGCGAGGTGAGCTCCTGCACGCTCATCCCCGAATGCTCCGCGAACAGCCCGCTGACCTCCGCGAGGCCGCCGTGGAACGCGTCGACGACGGCGTAGATCTCGATACGGTTGCAGGTGGAGACCACCATGGCCTCGGCGACGTGCGGACGTCGCACCAGCGCGTCCAGCAGTTTGGGGCGGTCCGCCTCCGACACCGCGGCGCGTTCGAGCGTGGATACCGGCGCGCTGCGGTGCGACATTCCGACCAGCAGAATGCTCATGCTGCGGCCACCTCCGACCCGTCGCCCGCCCGCTCCCGGACACCGGCGTGCCGGACGACGGTGCCGACCGGGCGTATGCGACTATTGGGGGCGCCGTGATCGCGGCGTCCGGCACAGTTCCTGCCGGGCGCTCCACCGGATCGGATGCCTCCGTCGGTGCCGCGCCGGCGGCCGGGGCGGGCCGGCGCAGGGCGGGCGGACGCTGGGCGTCGATCTGTCACGTCGCGGGCTCCTCGTGCAGCCGAAGTGAATGAGCGTCCGGGACGGGAGCGTCCGCCTGGCACGCTTGCGTGCGGCCCGTGGACCGTGACGCAACCGCGGCGGGCCTGGACGCGGCACCGCCGTCGGCATGATCGTGCATGCGGTACGGCGCTGCCCGGACACAGCCGCATAAACGCAGCTCTGACCCAGCACCCCGGTGCTTGGTTCACACCACGGTAACCGTTCGTCACCCCCGGCACAAAGTTGACGCGGCACGCCCCTACACGCTACGGCGGCGGCATCCGCACCCGGGTCCGCTACGGACCGCCGACCGCCGCCGCCTACCATGCGCCCGGGTCACCGCGGGGCGCCGACGGCCGGCCCCGCCGCGCCGCATGCAGCCGCGCCGGCCCCCGGGCTCAGCGGGCCAGGTCGGCGCGCAGCCGTTCCTCGTCGACCTCCCAGTAGCTGTGCTCCCGTCCGTCGAGCAGCACCACCGGGAGCCTGTCGCCGAACTCCGCGCGCAGCTCCGGCCGTCGCGCCGCCGCCGCGTCCACGTCCACCGCCGACGCGGCGATTCCGAACTCCTTGCACACCAAGTCAAGTCGCTCCCACGCTGCGTCGCAGCCGCCGCAGCCTTCGCGGGTGAGCAGTGTGACCTCGCGGCCTCCCGCCGCCGCTCCGTCGCCCGAATCCCGTTCCCTGCCCGCAGTGGCCACCGCCGTGCACCTTTCTCCCTGAACTCCGGTTCCGCCGCCGCGCCGGGCGGGACCCCAGTCAACCACCCCCGTCAACCGTCTCCCCGCGACCGCCTCCCCGCCGCCGCCCGCCCTCTCGCGGCCCGGCGGCGATCCGGCCCGGCCGCCGCAGGGCCGGATCGCCCCGCGGGCACGGAGATCATTGTCACAGCGCCCGCGGCCTGCGCGCGGTGCCGGGCGCCACGCGCCGCCCCGGCCGCGCCGCGCGCGTGCCGCGGCCCCGCACCCCGTAGCCGACGGTTACTGTTGGGGTGACCGTTCAGGTCCACGGCCCGCGTGGGGATGCGGACCCGCGACCGTCCCGAGCGGCCACCAGGATGCATGCGGATCAGGAGGATGCGGTGCCAGACCACCGGGAGCAGCCGGACCCGCAGGATTCCTCCGTGCGGCGCCGCCTCGCCCGCCTCAGCGCCCGCAACCCGCTGGGCCCCAGCCTGGGCGAGCTTCTGCAGAACCTCGCGGGCGAGGCCAGCGCCGACGCCGCGCATGCCCAGTTGGAGGCCGAATCCACCGACGACGCTGCGCCGGGCAGGCCGTCGGAAGGCACGCCGGCACGGACCCCCGCGCCGCGCGATCTCACCGCGGCCGCCTTCTTCGACGTGGACAACACCATGGTCCAGGGCGCCTCGATCATCCACTTCGCGCGCGGTCTCGCCTCCCGCGACTACATCGAACTGTCCGACATGGCGCAGTTCGGATGGCAGCAGCTCAAGTTCCGGGTCAGCGGCAAAGAGAACAGCGACGACGTGGCCAGCGGCAAGGAGAAGGCCCTGTCGTTCATCGCGGGACGCGAGACCGCGGAGTTCACCCGCCTCGGCGAGGAGATCTACGACGAGATCCTCGCCGACAAGGTCTGGTCGGGCACCCTGGAACTGGCCCGGCGGCACATCGACGCCGGGCAGCAGGTGTGGCTGGTCACCGCGACGCCGCAGGACCTGGCGCAGGTCATCGCCAAGCGCCTGGGCCTCACCGGCGCGCTGGGCACCGTGGTGGAGAGCGAGGACGGCGTGTTCACCGGCCGCCTCGTGGGCGACATCCTGCACGGGCTGGGCAAGGCGCACGCGGTGCGCGCGCTGGCCGTGCGCGAGGGGCTCGACCTCAAACGGTGCACCGCGTATTCGGACAGCCACAACGACGTGCCCATGCTCACCGCGGTCGGCACGGCCGTGGCCGTCAACCCGGACGCCGACCTGCGTGAACTGGCCCGCAATCGCGGCTGGGAGATCCACGACTTCCGCACCGGCCGCAAGGCGGCGAAGATCGGCGTGCCCACGGCGCTCGCGCTCGGGGCGATCGGCGGCGCCGCCGCGACCGTGTTGGGGCGCCGCGACCAGTCGGCGTGAGCCGGACGGCCCACCGCCCGACAGCATGCGGCGGGACAGCCCACGGCCGGGCCGACGCCGCCGTCAACCGAAGAAGACGTTCCGCCGCGTCGCGAGCAGCGTGTACAGCGTCTGCTGAATCCGCTCGCGCACCTGGTCGGTGAGGTCGAAGGTGATCATCGGGTCGTCGGCGGCCTGCTCGTCGTAGCCGTCGGTGGCGATGGGTTCGCCGAAGGCGATGTGCCATTTCGACGGCAGCGGGACGGCGCCCAACGGCCCGAGCAGCGGGAACAGCGGCGTGATCGGGAAGTACGGCAACCCCAGCAGCCGCGCGAGGGGCTTGATGTCGGCGAGCTTCGGGTAGATCTCCTCGGATCCGACGATGGACACCGGGATGATGGGCGCGCCGGTGCGCAGCGCCGAGGTCACGAAGCCGCCGCGGCCGAAACGCTGGAGCTTGTAGCGGTCCGCGAACGGCTTGCCCACGCCCTTGAACCCCTCCGGGAACACCGTGACCAGCGCGCCCTCCCGCAGCAGGCCGTCCGCGTCCGGGTGGCAGGCGAGCGTGTGCCCGGCCTTGCGGGAGAACGAGCCCAGCAGAGGCGTCTGGAATACCAGGTCGGCCGCGAGCATGCGGGTGGGCCGGTTCTGCGGGTGGTGGTCGTGCACGGCCACCGAGAGCATCAGGCCGTCTACGGGCACCGTGCCGGCGTGGTTGGCCACCAGCAGCGCCGCACCGTCCTCCGGCAGGTTCTCCACCCCGGACACCTCGACCCGGAACCACTTCTCGAACACGGGGCGCAGGGCGGGCAGGATCACCGACGAGTTCAGGTGCGGGTCGAAGCCGTAGTCGTCCACCTCGTAGTCGCCGGTCACGCGCCGGCGCAGGAACGTGAGGGCCTCTGCGATGTGGTCGGCCAACGCCGCGTGATCCGCCTCGCCGGACTGCCCGCCCGCGCGCAGCTGGTGCACCACCGGCGGGACGCCGGGGCCCCGCGCTCCGTCCGTCGACGCGCCCCGCGCCACGCCGCCGCGCCCCTCACCGCGCAGCGGAATGACCTTGGCCACCGCCGAATCCTCCACCTCGACTCCCATCGTCTCCGCTCCCGGCCTCCCGGCCGGTCGCGTTCCCTTCGCATGCGCCCCCGCGCACCACGTCCACGCTGTCACACCGCTTCCCCGCACCCTGCGGCGCACAACACCTTGCGGCGGCCCGGCGCCTCTGCCGACGCGGGGCCGTCCCGATCACACCGGCAGCCGTCGCGCCAGCGCGGTCAGCCGCTCCTCCCATCCGCGCACCACCGCCGGGTCGATCACCGGGTCCAGCGACCTGCCGCGGACGAAGTCGTCGAACGCGTCCACCGTGGACCAGCGCGGCGTGAATCCGAGCTCGGTGCGCATCCGCGTCGTATCGAGCACCACGCCCTGGCTCAGGAACCCGAGCTCCTCGTGCGAATAGTCCACCACCCGCGCGGCCCGCAGCGCCGAACCCACCACGCCCAGCATCGGCGACGGCAACGGGATGCCCAGCCGGCCCGCCCGCCGGACGGCCTGGGCGCCGGACATGGTGCCGTCGCCCGCGATGTTGAACGTGCCGTATGCGGGCGCGGCGACCGCGCACTCCAGCGCCCCCAGCGCGTCGTCCTCGTGCAGCAGTTGGATGCGCGGGTCGTATCCGAACACGCTGGGTACCAGCACCGCCCCGAAGTACCGCGTGAGCTCGGTGTCCATCCGCACGCCGATGAGCGGTGCGAAACGCAGGATGCTCACCTGCAGGTCGGAGCGGCGCCGACCCGCACCGCGCGCGTACGACTCGATCTCCACGCTGTCCCGGGAGAACCCGCCGCGCGGCGGGTTCTTCGGCGCCATCTCCTCACCGAAGCGCGCCGGATTGCGCGGGCTGTACCCGTAGACGGCCGACGTCGACCGCACCACCAACCGGCGCACCGTGGGAGCCTTCTGACAGGCGGCGAAAAGGTGCAGGGCGCCGATGACGTTCATGTCCTTCATCACCGCGCGCCCGCCGGCCTCCCCCGGCCGGGAGTGCACGTCGGTGTGGACGACCGTGTCCACCTCCGCGCCGCGGATGATCTTGCCGATCATCGGATTGCGGATGTCCGCCCGCACGAACTCCGCGCGGCCCAGCCGTCGGAGCATGTTCTTGCTGGGCGCGAGGCAGTCGACGGCGATGACGCGCTCGATCGTCGGGTGGGCGGCCAGCATGGCTGCGAGGGAACCGCCGAGAAAGCGGCTGGCTCCCGTCACGAGTACCGCCCTGGGCTCGCGCGGCGCGTCGGATTCACTCATCAGGTACAGAATAGCGGCCGCAGCGCGACGGCGGCCATATCCCGCCCGCTACCGGACGTGCATCACATTCCGCGCGGGTTCGCACCGGCGGGCCCGCACGGCAAAGCCGACCCGAAACGACCGGCGGCCCGGTCCACGATGGTGGACCGGGCCGCCGGAGCAGCGCGCGGCTGTCGATGCGCGACCGGACGCTCTACCGCCGGTGCGCGCGGATCACTTGCCGAGTTTGCGACGCTGCACCCGGGTGCGACGAAGCAGCTTGCGGTGCTTCTTCTTCGACATGCGCTTGCGGCGCTTCTTGATCACTGAACCCATACCGGGAATCCTCACTGCCTAGTACCTGGGGACCCGCACCGGTGCGGCGACCCTCGTGCACGAATCCATCGAGCGGACCCCGTGCTGCCGTGGCCGCGCACAGCGCCGGGCGCTGAGCGCGGCAAGCACGTGGTCCGGCGTCCTCTCCGGTGCACCGATCACTCGGTGACGCACCTGCCCGCGGGGCACCCGGCCCCACGCGACGCCCGCCGACAGCAGCCGAGGAAACCTCTCCACGGCACGACAATCGACAATGCTACCGCCGCGCGGACCGACCCTCGAACCGAGGTGCCGACGGGCGCCGGATCGCGCCCGCGCCGGCCCTGCTCCCGGACCTTCGGGACCCGATCCTGCCGTTCTAGCCGACGTCGAAGTACGACGACTGCAGATACTCGTGCACCGCCTTGGCGGGCACCCGGAACGAGCGCCCCACCCGCACCGACGGCAGTTCACCGCCGTGCAGGAGCCGATACACGGTCATCTTCGACACGCGCATCATCGTCGCCACCTCCGCGACGGTCAGGAAATTGGTGCCCGCCAGCGACGCCGGCTCTCCGGCGTCCGAGGAGCCCTGCGAGGCAGGCTTCGCCCCTCCGGCGGGCGGCTTGTCAGATGACGCCATTGGTTCACATCCTCCGGCACGCGTCGCGCCGCCGGCTTCCCCTCCGGCGGACCTGACACGCACGTGCTACCCCGCAGCCTAACGGTAATCGTGGTGTCGCTGCGACGCGTGTGACGAATCCGCGGTGAATGCCCTGCTCGGCGGGGTCACGGCGGGATCACGGCCCGGCCACCGCACGGCCTCGGGAGGCGGCGTCCCCGCGTCGGATCAGGAGCCGTCCTCCTGCACCGCACCCAGCGCCGCGGAGCGGTCGCGCACCACCGCCATCGCCTCGAAGAACGCCGAGCGCAGGCCGTCCTTCTCGAACTGCCGGATCGCCGCCGCGGTGGTGCCGCCGGGCGACATGACGGCGGCGCGGAGCTCGGTGGCGGTCTCCCCGGACTCGGCGAGCATCGCGCCCGCGCCGACGAGCGTCTGGATCGCCAGATCGCGGGCGACGGGCCGGGTGAGCCCCAGCGCGACCCCCGAATCGACCATGGCCTCGATCGCCAGGAAGAAGTACGCGGGCCCCGAGCCGGAAACCGCCGTCACCGCGTCCATCGACGACTCCTTGACCCGGCGGACCATGCCGACGGCGCCCATGAGCTCCTCGACCAGATCCATGTGCACGGCGGTGGCGTGCCGGCCCGGCGTGATGGCGCTGGCGCCCTGCCCCACGAGCATCGGGGTGTTGGGCATCACGCGCACCACCGCGGTGCCGGCGGGCAGCAGCTGCTCGAACCGCGCCGTGGTGATGCCGGCGGCCAGCGACACGATGAGCTGGTCGTCGTCGCTGGTCTCCTGGTACTCGGCCACCTCCGCGAGGACCGAGTCCACATCGTTGGGCTTGACGGCCACGACGAGCACGGCGGCCCCCTCCGCGGCGTCCGCGATGCTCTGGGTGACCCGGATGCCGTACTCCGAGGCCAGCTCACGGCCGCGAGCCTCGAAGCGCTCCGTGATCACCAGGTCACGCGCCTGCCTTCCACCCGCCAGCAGGCCCGACACCAGTGCTTCACCGATCCGGCCGCCGCCGACCACAGCAATTCTCGTCATGCCCCTCAGCCTGCCACGCGCGCCGCGGATCCATGCGGCCGCCCGCGCGACCGGTCCACGCCGCGCCGGCCGGTGGAATCCGCCGCGGGTCAGTCGGCGCGCTGCGGGCGCGGGCGCGCCAGGTGCGTGCGGGCGAACGCCAGCGAATCCGCCAGCACGGCCGCCCGCTCGTCGCGCGTGCGCACGTTCTGCGTCGTGATCTCCAGCACCACCTGACCGGCGAAGCGCTGCGCCGCAAGCCGCCGGCACAGTTCCGCGCAGGGCTGGTCGCCCGCGCCCGGCGGCAGGTGCTCGTCCGTGTACGCGCCGCGGCCGTCCGCCAGGTGTACGTGCGCCAGCCCGTCGCCCATCCGGTCCGCCAGCTCCAGCGCGTCCATGCCCGCGGTGGCCGTATGCGACAGATCCAGCGTGAAGTGCCGGTGGTCCACCTCCGTCGGATCGTGTCCGGGCGCGAAGGCCGAGATCGCCGCCCCCGCGCCCCCGCGCTTGCGGAGCCGCTGGACCGAACCCTCCTTGTTGCTCATGAACCGGTCCGCCCGGAACGGATACATGTTCTCCACCGCGACGACGATGCCGTGCGTGTCCTCCAGCCTGGCCACCTGCGCGGCGAAACCGCGCGCGTAGGCGCGCTGCCAACGGAAAGGCGGATGCACCACCACCGTCGTCGCCCCCACCTGGCGCGCCACCTGCACCGCCCGGTCCAGGCGAGGGATGGGGTCCGAGCCCCACACCCGCTGCGAGATGAGCAGGCACGGCGCGTGCAACGCGAGCACCGGGACCTGGTGGCGGTCTATCAGCGCCGACACCGCGTACGGGTCCTGGCTGGCGGCCTCCGCCCACACCATGAGCTCGATGCCGTCGAAACCCAGCTGCGCGGCGTACTGGAACGCGCTCTCGGTGGTCTGCGGATACACCGACGCGGTCGACAATCCCACCGGAATCCCCCGGCCCTTCACCACCGCGCCTCCCCCGTCTGCGCTGCGCCGGGCCTCCCCGTTCGGTGGACATCTGGTCGATTTCCGGCGGAGATGCGACCACATGTCCACCCGACGCGGGGGCGGGGCCCGGCGGCGCGGGTCATTGCGTGCTCAACACGAACGCGAGCGGCCCCAACGTCACCACCACGCCCACGACCATCGCGAGAAGCAGGCTGATGATGTCGTCGGTCTTGCGCAGGATGCGGACCACCGCCACCAGACCTAGGATCACGAGCACGGACAGGACCAACGCCACATACGGCAGCGAGTCCCACAGTTTCTCGAACCCCTTGAACACCGCGGCGCCCACCGCGACGCCGACGATGACCTGCAGCGCCAGGCCGGCCCACTGGCGCACCGCGCCGCGGTTCCCGCCCTGTTCCGCAGCGTCCGTGTCCTCGGTATCCGGGGCGGCGACGTCCGCGTCTTGCGCGACGGCGGGATCGGCCACCGCGTCCTCCGCCGCAGGCTCGGCCACCGGGATCACCGCGGTGGCCGTCGCCCCGGGCTCGCCGCCGATCGCCTCGACGGGGGCGTCGCTGCGCGCGAGCATCTCCGCGACGGTCGGCGTGCCGCCCGCGGACTCCGGCGCGCCACCCGCCCACGGTTCCAGGTCCGGCCCGGCGCCCGGGACCGTGTCCGGCTCGGATTCCTGCACGGACGCGACGCCCGCGGTTTCCTCGTCGGCGTCCGCATCGGCCACTTCTCCGAAGTCGGCGCCGTCCACCGGCTCGGCGTCGTAGTCAGCGTCGACGTCCGGCTCGGCGTCGTACTCGGCATCGCCCACCGGCTCAGAGTCGTCAGAGTCGACGTGCGCATCGGCGCCGGCCTCCGCGTCGTGCTCGGCCTCCGCGTCCGGCTCCGCGTCGTGCTCGGCTTCCGCGTCCGCCTCAGCGCCGTCCGCCTCGCCGTCGGGTGCGGGCTCCGCCGCACCGTCCTCCTCGGCCGGGACCTCGCTCTCAGCGGCGTCCACGTCGGTCTCCGCGGCGCTCTCGGCGTCGCGCGCGTCCTGACGGTCGACCTGCGCGTCCTCGCGTTCGCGGTCGACACGGTCCTCGGCGACCGGCTCGCGGATCACCGGGATCTCGCCGGTCAGCTCGGCGACGGAGATGCCGCCCGCACGCTCGCCACGGTGATGCCTGCGTGACCGCCCGCCGTCGCTCGAGCCCCCGCTGCCGGAGGCGTTGCGGGCGAGCAGTTCGGCAACGGTCACCGGCCGGCTGCTCGTCCCCGGCTGTTCGCTCATCGTGCACCCACCAACAGTTCGCCACCCATCTCGGTATCGAGCCGGCGCAGGATCAGACCCTCACGCAACGCCCACGGACATATCTGCAGCTGGTCCACCGACAGAGCACGCATGCTCGCCTCCGCGACGAGCGCCCCGGCAACCAGTTGCGGCGACCGGTCGGCGCTGACGCCTTCGAGCTCCGCACGGTCCGCTGCAGTCATCCTAGAAATAAACGCGATCAGTTGCCGAAGACCGCTGGCCGTCAGCGTCCGTGTCACGCGCGGGCCGGCGCTCGACGGCGCGGCGCCGGTGAGCCGCGCCAGCGTCCGGAAGGTCTTGGACGTGCCGACGCACAGGTCCGGCGCACCCGCTTTGAGCAGCTGTTTCGACGGGTCCGACAGCTCCGCGTCGAGCCAGTCCCGCAGCGCCGCGACACGCCGTTTGCCGGGCGGATCGGACCCGAACCAGTCGCGGGTGAGACGTCCCGCACCCAACTGCAGCGAGTACGCCAGGTCCGGGTCCTCGTCGACGCCGTTGCACAGCTCCAGCGACCCGCCGCCGATGTCGAAGTTCATGATGCGCCCGGCGCTCCACCCGTACCAGCGGCGCACCGCCAGGAACGTGAGGCGGGCCTCGTCGACGCCGCCGAGGACGCTCAGCTCCACCCCGGTCTCCTCCAGGACACGCCCCAGGACCTCTTCCGAGTTGACCGCGTCGCGCACGGCGGAGGTGGCGAAGGCCATCATCTCGCCGCACCCCGACGAGCGGGCGATGCCGGAGAACTCGGCGACCGCGGCGATGAGGTCGTCGGTGACATCCGGGTGCAGACGGCCGTCCTCGGTCATCCGCTCGGCCAGCCGCAGCGCCACCTTGGACGAGCTCATCGGCGTGGGGTGCCCACCGCGATGCGCGTCCACCACCACCAGGTGGACGGTGTTGCTTCCTACGTCGAGTACTCCGAGTCGCACACCGTCCAACCTAGCGGGTCTACGGTGGGGACCTGTGACGCACGGACCCCGCACCCGCAGTGACGACCTGCCGCCCGCGGTGGAAGTGAAACCGGACTTCCCGCGCGAGTGGGTCGAGTTCGTCGACCCGGCCGACCCGGATCACCTGGTGCGTGCCGACATGACCTGGCTGTTGTCGCGGTGGACGTGCGTGTTCGGCACTCCCGCCTGCCGCGGCATCCTCGCCGACCGGCCGGACGACGGCTGCTGCTCGCACGGTGCCTTCCTCAGCGATGACGACGACCGCGCCCGTCTCGACGCCGCCGTCGCGGACCTCACCGACGAGGACTGGCAGCTGCGCGAGCGGGGCCTGGGCCCGGACGGATACCTGGTGGAGGACGAGGTGGACGACGAGCCCGCGCTGCGCACGCGGCGGCACGACGGCGCCTGCATCTTCCTGAACCGGCCCGGTTTCGCCGGCGGCACCGGGTGCGCGCTGCACCGGATGGCGCTGCGCACCGGCCGGCTGCCTATGGAGGTCAAGCCCGACGTGTGCTGGCAGCTGCCGGTCCGCCGCACCCAGGACTGGGTGGAGCGCGCAGACGGCGAGCAGGTGCTGGTCTCGACCATCGGCGAGTACGACCGGCGTGGCTGGGGCCCCGGCGGCGCCGACCTCGACTGGTACTGCACCGGCGACCCCGCCGCCCACGTCGGCGCGCGTGCGGTGTGGCAGTCGTACGCCCCGGAGCTGACGGAGCTGCTCGGTGCGGCCGCCTACGCGGAGCTGGCGCGACTGTGCGCCCGGCGGGCCGACCTGGGCCTCGTGGCCGTCCACCCGGCGACGGCCGCGACCATGGACGGCCGGCCGGCAAACTGAGAGCGGTCGAAATGGACGAATGTCCTGATCCCATTGACTGATTCTCATTGTTTTATTCACCCTCGTCAAGGAATGCGCCGCGACAGCCGATCCGCTGGCGGTTTTCAGCGGGTTCTCAGCGTTTGTTAACACTCCGGCGAATGGCCGCGATGACCCGTATGAGTGACAGCTTGAACGGCTCTCCGCGCACTTTGCGCCAGCAGTGAATCACCGATTGCACGCGAGTGACCGTTCCTCGGACAGAAGGGCCACTGATTATGAAGAAGACGATGAAGAAGGTCGTGACGGCGGCCGCCGCCACCGCAGCAGCCGGCGGAATGGCCCTGGCCATGGCACCCGCCGCCAGCGCGAGCACTGTCGGTGAACTGCCGGTGGCCCCCGGGTTCACCAACGTGACCGACCAGGTCACCCCGTACGACGCTCCCGGCGCGTTCAATCCCGGCCCCGGGGCGGTCCTCGTCAGTCCCGCGTACGGTACCGCGACCGTGGTCGCGTGCCGCGTCGACGCGGCCAACATCTGGCGGGATTGCCATCAGCGCGGCTGGGCCGGCGAATGGCACCAGGTTCACTACGTCGCCAATGTGAACGGCCACCCCACTTTCGTCACCGTGGACCTTCCGCAGGGTTCCAGCGTTCCGCAGCTCCCCGTCATTGAACTGCCGGCCGGAAGCGTTTCGGGCAGCCTCGTCAACATCATGGGCGGCCTCGGCGCCGGCTCCACCGGCTCGGGCGGCGGCGGCGCCCAGGGCGGCCTGAACCTCAACCTCGGCGGCAGCCTCGGCGACATCGGCCTCGGCCTGCAGGGCGGCGTCGGCAGCTCCTGAGCGGCCTCCCTGCACGAGAGAGGACCCCGCAGCGGTACAGCTGCGGGGTCCTCTCGTCGTCTCCGGCCGGGCGGGCCATGCCCCGCCGACTCGCGTCCCGTCAGAGGCAGGGCGCGCCGCTCACTCCTCCAGCTTGTAGCCGAGGCCGCGCACCGTCACCAGGTGCCGGGGCTTGCCCGGGTCCTGCTCGATCTTGGCGCGCAGCCGCTTGACGTGCACGTCGAGCGTCTTGGTGTCGCCCACGTAGTCCGCGCCCCACACCCGTTCGATCAGCTGCTGCCGGGTGAGCACCCGGCCGGCGTTGCGCAGCAGGAACTCGAGCAGTTCGAACTCCTTGAGCGGCGGCGCGATCTCCTCGCCGCCCACGGTCACCACGTGCCGCTCCACGTCCATGGCCACCGGCCCGCACGTGAGCATCGCGTCGTCGTAGCCGTCGTCCTCCACCGCGGGCTCGGTACCGCGGCGCAGGACGGCGCGGATGCGGGCGATCAGCTCGCGCGCCGAGTACGGCTTGGTGACGTAGTCGTCGGCCCCGATCTCCAGGCCCACCACCTTGTCGATCTCGCTGTCGCGCGCCGTCACCATGATCACCGGCACCGACGACTTGGCCCGCAGCTGCTTGCACACGTCGTTGCCGCTCATGCCCGGCAGCATCAGGTCCAGCAGGACGATGTCCGCGCCATCACGGTCGAACGATTCCAGCGCGGACGGCCCGTCCACGGACACGGTAACCTCGAAGCCCTCCTTGCGGAGGAGGAAGGCGAGCGGCTCGGCAAGCGATGGCTCGTCCTCCACGATCAGCACTCGGTTCACCGACGGATGTCCTCTCTATGGTCGGGGTCGGGCCGTGGGGGCCCCGGCGGAGTCTGCAGCGCGGACGGTTCGCCCGTGCGGTCCGGGATGTGTGCGGGCAGCTCCAGCGTGAAGGTGGACCCCGTGCCGGGCTTGCTCCACAACCGGATGCGGCCATTGTGATTGATGGCCACGTGCTTGACGATGGCCAGCCCCAGGCCCGTGCCGCCCGTCTCACGTGAGCGCGCCTTGTCGACGCGGAAGAACCGCTCGAACACGCGCTCCTGGTACTTGGGGGCGATGCCGATGCCGTGGTCGGTGACGCTGATCTGCACCTGGCCCCGCCGCAGGGCGCGGCTCACGGCCACAGGGGAACCTTTGGGCGAGTAGTTGACCGCGTTGGAGATGAGATTGGTCAGCGCCGTCGTCAGCAGCATCTCGTCGCCGAGCACCCGCAGGCCGCTCGGCGCGTCCGTGGTGATCTCGATCTCCGCGGCGTCGGCGGTGAGCGCCGCGTTGTCCATGGCGGCCGCGATGATCGCGTCGACGTCGACCTCTTCGAGGTTGGGCAGCTTCTCCGCGCCCTGCAACCGCGAGAGCGCGATCAGCTCGGAGACCATCGCGCCCAGGCGGGTCGCCTCGCCCTGCACCTTCTGTCCGAAGTGCCGGACCGTCTCCGGGTCGTCCGCCGACTCGAGCAACGCCTCCGCCAGCAGCCCCATGGCGCCGACGGGCGTCTTGAGTTCGTGGCTGACGTTGGCGACGAAGTCCCTGCGCGCGGACTCCATGCGGACGATCTCGGAGTCGTCGTCGGCGAACAGCAGCGCGTAGCGGCCCACCCTGTCGTCGAGCACGCGCGCCTGCCCGCGCACCGACATGGACCGCCCCTGGCTGCGCTGGTCGCCCATCAGGTCGAAGTCCACCGGGTGCCGCTCGGAGAGCACCTTGCGCGCCGCCGCCCAAGCCCGGTCGTCGAGCTCGTCGTCCTCCACCAGGCCCAGCTCGGTGGCCCGCCGGTTGAACAGGACGATGTCGCGCTTGCCGTCGACCACCGCGATGCCCGTGGGCGAGTCGTCCACCACCAGCTCGAGCAGCTTCGACGGCGACGGTCCGTGGGTGAGGTAACGGCGCCGGTCGATCCACTCACGTACGCGCGGCCCCGCCGCCACCCCGGCCGCGGCGCCGATCGCGATCCCGGCCACCAGCATCGGCGCCTTCACCCCCGGTTCCCCGCGTGCCGGGGGTGCGCTGCGCGCATCGGCTGTTTCCGCGTCACGGCCGCGTCACTTGCCCTGGCCGGCGACGGCGGCGGCACCGGCCGCGGCGGCCTCCGGGTCCAGGTACTCGCCGCCGACCGTGACCGGTCGCAGCGCGCCGCCCTCGTCGGTGAGGTCGTAGCGCAGGGGGATGCCGGTGGGGATGTTCACGCCCGCGATGTCCTCGTCGGAGATCCCGTCGAGGTGCTTGACCAGCGCCCGGATCGAGTTGCCGTGCGCCGCGACGAGCACCGTGCGGCCGGCGCGCAGGTCCGCGGCGATCTCCGCCTCGAAGTACGGGATCAGACGTTCGACGACGTCCTGGAGGCACTCGGTCATGGGGACCGCATCCAGGTCGGCGTAGCGGGGGTCCGTGTCCTGGCTGAACTCGCTGCCGGCTGCGATCTGCGGCGGCGGGGTGTCGTAGCTGCGGCGCCACAGCATGAACTGGTCCTCGCCGAATTCGGCCTTGGTCTCCGCCTTGTTCTTGCCCTGCAGCGCGCCGTAGTGCCGCTCGTTCAGGCGCCAGTCGCGCTTGACGGGGATCCAATGCCGGTCCGCGGCGTCCAGCGCCAGGTTGGCGGTGGTGATGGCACGGCGCAGCAGCGACGTGTAGAGCACGTCCGGGAGCAGGCCGTGCTCCACCAGCAGCTCGCCGCCGCGGCGTGCCTCGGCGGTGCCCTTGTCCGTGAGCGCGACATCCACCCAGCCGGTGAACAGGTTCTTTGCGTTCCAATCGCTCTCGCCGTGGCGGAGCAGCACCAGGGTTCCCATAGTCATGGCGACGATTATCCCAGGTCCTGCCCGTCGCCCGAACCAGGACCCGACGCCGGCCCCGACCCTGCCTCGGTCACCACGTTCCGCGGGGGGTCGCCGGCCCGGCCGATCTCGCCGCGCGCGGCCGCCGCCCGGTCCTCGTCGGTGACCAGATGCTCGAACGCGGCGAGGTTGCGCAACGACTCGCCGCGCACCGTGCGCCAGCGCCATTCACGCCGGATCGACGTGTGGAATCCGAGCTCGAGGATGGTGTTGAAGTCGCCGTCCGCCGCCTCGAGAACCTGGCCCAGCACGCGGTCGAGCTCGTCCGGTCCCAAGGCGTCCGTCGAGATGCGGCCCACCAGGTAGATGTCGCCGATCTTGTCGATCGTGTAGTGCACGCCGAACAGGTGCCGGTTGCGCCGCAGCAGCCACTTGTACACGGCCGCATGGTCCTCGTCCGGGTGCCGGGCCACGAACGCCTCCACCCGCACCCCGTGCACTCCGACGGTGAGCAGGCAGGTGGTCTTCAGCTTGCGCTCGCCGGGCAGTGTGAGGACGAAATGCGGCCCCTCCGGGCGCGTGTAGTCGATGCCGGAAGCGTCGAGCGCGGCGCCGATCAACGCGACGGCGTCGTCGACCGTCCGCGTCCCTGTCCCGGCCTCGCCGTCCATGCCGTGCCTGCTCATGCCGTCACCTCCCGCAATCGCCGCCGGCCCGCGCCGGCCTCCCGGTCCTGCCCGTGCTGGTCCTGCCCGTGCTCGTCCTGGCCGGGGCGTCCCGCCACCTGCCCCGCGATCTGCGCGTCCCAGTCGAGCATGGCACGCCGGTATGTGCTGCGCAGCCCCTCCGCGGTGTGGCTCCAGGAGAACGCCGCCGCATGCCGGGGCGCCGCGGCCGCCATCCGCGCGCGCAGCCGCGGCTGCCGGATCAGCGATTCCAGCGCCGCCGCCCACCGGTCGATGCCGTGGCCGTCGACGAGGATGCCGGTCTCGCCGTCGCGCACCGCCACGCCGAGCCCGCCGACGCGCGCCGCCACCACCGGCACCCCGCACGCCTGCGCCTCGATCGCCACCAGCCCGAACGACTCCGAGTGGCTGGGCACCGCGACGACGTCCGACGCGCGGTACACCTGGGCGAGCCGGTCCGGCGGCTGCGGCGGCAGGAAGGTGACCCGGTGGGCGATGCCCAGCTCCGCGGCCAGCGCCATCAGCGATTCCGGCCGGCGCAGCCCGCTGCCCGACGGCCCGCCGACGACGAGCACGCGCAGATTCGTTTCGGGTTCCTGTTCGAGGACGCGCGCCGCGGCCCGCACCAGGACGTCCGGCGCCTTGAGCGGTTGGATGCGCCCCACGAAGGTCACCACCGTCTCGGCCGGGTTCAGGCCCAGCTCGGCACGCGCTGCGGCGGTGTCGCCCGGCCGGTACCTGCGCAGGTCCGCGCCGGGCGCGATGACGTCGACGCGGTCCGGGTCGGCGTCGTGGATCGCGATGAGCTGGCGGCGTTCCTCCGCCGTGTTGGCGACCAGGCGGTCGGCCTCGGCCACCACCTGCTGCTCGCCGATCCGCCGCGAGAGGGGCTCGGGCACGTCGCCCGCCGCCAGCGCCGCGTTCTTCACCGCGGCGAGCGTGTGCGCCGTGTGCACCAGCGGCACCGCCCACCGGTCGCGGGCCAGCCAGCCCACCTGGCCGGACAGCCAATAGTGCGAATGCACCAGGTCGTAGTACCCGGGCGCATGCTGGGCCTCCGCCCGCAGCACCCCGGCGGTGAACGCGCACAGCTGCGTCGGCAGGTCGCGCTTGTCCAGCCCCTCGAAGGGCCCCGCCACGACGTTGCGCACCAGCACGCCCGGCGCGGCCTCCTCCACCGGCGGGAGGTCCGACCGCGTGGCGCGCGTGAAGATCTCCACCTCCACGCCCCGGCGTGCCAGCTCGCGGGCCGTCTCGAGCACGTAGACGTTCATGCCGCCGGCGTCGCCCGTGCCCGGCTGGTTGAGCGGCGAGGTGTGCAGCGAGAGCACGGCCACCCGGCGCAGCTCCCGGTGCCCCGCCGCGCCACCGGGAAAGGACGCGCCGCCGGGGAGGGGGAAGGCGCCGCCCCCCGTCATCGACCGCCCCCGGCGCCGTCGAGCACGTCGATGAACTCGTCGATCTCGCTGATGAACCGCCCCTCGTTCTCGATGAACGGCGCGTGCCCGCCGCCCTCCCAGAACGATGGCCGCACCTGTGGGATCGTCGCCAGCGCGTGCTCGGCGGCGCTCGGGTCGACGATGCGGTCGTCCGTGCCGTGCATCACGAGCACCGGGATGTCCAGGGACGCGAGCATCTCGTCGTGCCCCGAGTTGCGGTTGAACAGCGCCGTGCGCACCCGCGGCGGCGTGCCCAGCGCCAGCGCCAGCAGCGCCTGTTCGCGTTCGCCCTTGCCGTGCACCTCGCCGTGGAAGGCCGACGTGAGCTCGATCATCGCGGGAACGGCCACCGCGGCGTCCGTGGCCAGCACGGACGGCATCGCGGTGCGCATGGCCTTGCCCACGCGGCCGCCCTTCTGCCCGCGGCCGATCCCCGTGAGCGCGCCCACCAGGATCAGCCCACCCACGGTGCCGTCCGCCGCGGCGCCGCGCTCGTTGTCGAGAAAGTCGCAGCACACCAGCCCGCCGTAGGACCAGCCCAGCAGCACCGCGCCGGCCCCCGCGCCGATCCCCTCCGCGTCCAGGACGGCACGCAGATCGCCCGCCCACAGCGACGGATCGTCGTACGCGTCCTCGGGGGCGTCGGAATAGCCGTGGCCGCGCAGGTCCACCGCGATCACGCGGTACTGGCGGGTGAGCGCCGCGAGCACGTTGGGCCCCCAACAGGCGGACGACTGTGCCCATCCGTGCACCAGGATCAGCGGGCGCGCGCCGACCCGGCCGTCGGCTCTGTAGACGATGCGCGTCCCGTCCGACGCAACCACCTGCCGGACCGCAGCACTGTGCTCTGCCATGGCCCCCAGAGTATGCCCGCGCAGCAACCCCGGCCGCCCGCGGGTGAGACATCGCACCGGCCCCGCCGCGGCGGCCCGGCGATTAGGGTCGGGGCATGGCATCAGATCACCCTGCTTCACGCACCGGCGGCCCCGCGTCCGGTGCCGGCCCAGGCGGCCCGGCCGCGCACGAGGAACTCGCCCGCGGCGTCGACGCGACCACCGAGCAACAGCGTGCGGACCAGCAGCGGGCGGACGGGGCGGCCGGGCGCCGCCGGACCGCCGTCGTCACCGGCGCGAGTTCCGGCATCGGCGAAGCCTGTGCCCGCGCCCTCGCCGCGCAGGGGTTCGACGTGGTCCTCGGCGCCCGCCGCACCGACCGCATCGACGCGATCGCCGCCGAGATCGGCGGCCGCGCGCACCGGCTCGACATCACCGACCAGGACTCCGTCGACGCGTTCGCCGCGGCCGCCGGACCGGTGGACGTGCTCGTGAACAACGCCGGCGGCGCCAAGGGCCTGGCCCCCGTCGCGGAGGCCGACCTGGACGACTGGCGCTGGATGTGGGAGACCAACGTCCTGGGGACCCTGCGCGTCACCAAGGCGCTGCTGCCCAGGCTGATCGACTCGGGCGACGGGCTCGTCGTCACCGTCACCTCGGTGGCCGCGCTGAGCTCCTACGACGGCGGTGCCGGGTACACCTCCGCCAAACACGCGCAGGCCCTGCTGCACCGCACGATGCGCGGCGAACTGCTGGGCAAGCCGGTGCGCTTCACCGAGATCTGCCCTGGAATGGTCGAAACCGAGTTCTCCCTGGTGCGATTCAAGGGCGACGCCGAACGCGCCGACAACGTCTACGCGGGGGTCACCCCGCTGGTGGCCGAGGACATCGCCGACATCGTCGTGTTCGCCGCCACCCGCCCGTCGCACGTGGACCTCGACCAGATCGTGGTGCGGCCGCGGGACCAGGCGCACGACGGGCGGGTCAACCGGCGGATCTGAGGCCGGCGGGCGGCGGCCGACGGGCCGCGCCACAGTTCAGATCTCGCAGCCGACGAGCACCGGCTCCGGCACCAGCAGCACCCCGAAGGCTTCGTGCACGCCGTCGCGCACCTCGCGGGCCAGCGCCAGCAGCTCGCCGGTGCGCGCCGCCCCTCGGTTGGTGAGCGCCAGCGTGTGTTTGGTCGACAGCCGCGCCGGCGCGCCGGCGCCGGGGTATCCCTTGCCGAAGCCGGCGCGCTCGATGAGCCACCCGGCCGACAGCTTGGTGCGCCCCTCGCCCGCCGGGTACTGCGGCACCCGCGCGTCCGCACCGACGCGCGCCGCGACCGCCTCCAGCACTGCGGGCAGCCGCGCGTCGTCGACCACCGGGTTGGTGAAGAACGAGCCGGCGCTCCACGAGTCGTGGTCGGGTGTGCCGTCGTCGAGCCTCAGGTCCGCCACCATGCCCTTGCCGGCGCGCAGGCCCAGGACCGTGCGGCGGACCTCGTCGACGGGCAGCCTCGCCCCCGCCTCGGCGCCCAGCCGCGCCGCCAGTTCGCCGTAGCGCAGCGGCGCGCTGAGCCCGTCGCCGCGCAGGCGCATCTCCACGGTGAGCACCAGCGCGTCATCCCGGTGTTTGAGCACGGACGTCCGGTAGCCGAGCTCCAGCGCGTCCGGTGTCACCCAGTGCCGTTCACCGGTGCCGCGGTCGAGCAGCTCCACGCGTTCGAGGACGTCGGCGACCTCGGCCCCGTAGGCGCCCACGTTCTGCACGGGGGTGGCCCCCGCGGAGCCGGGGATCCCCGAGAGGCATTCGATGCCGCCGAGCCCCGCCGCCACGGTCCGCGCCACCACGTCGTCCCACAGCGCGCCCGCGTCGGCGCGCACGAGGGTCCCGTCGATGTCGATCCCCGCCGTCGCCACCCGCACGGCCGCGCCGTCGAAGCCTGCGTCGGCGATGACCAGGTTGGACCCGCCGCCGAGGATCAGGGTGCGCACCCCGGCCGCGTCGAGCGCACGCACCACGGCCACGAGGGCCCCGGTGTCGGCACAGGTCACCAGATGGGCGCAGGGGCCGCCGACGCGCAGCGTGGTCAGGCCCGCCAGTGCGGCGCCGGCGGCGTGCCCGGCGCCGGCGTCGGCCGCGAGCCCGGGGAGATCGAGAGTGTGCACAGCAGCCCACGGTAACCTGCCCCCATGCCACGACGCATCGAGTACTCGGCCCGCTTGTCCGGGAACGCAGCACGCACCTACGCAGCGCTGGCCGACAAGGCGTATTGGGACGGTCTTATGGACCGCCTCCGCGAGTTCACGCCCGTGTCGGTGGTCGAGTCGTTCGAGTCCGGCGACGACGGCATCCGGGTGGAGATGACGCAGGTGATCGCACGCGAGATGATGCCCGCCGTGGCACAAACGGTGCTGCAGACCGACCTCGTCATCACCCGCCGTGCGGCGTTCGGGCCGTTCGCTCCGGGCGGCGTCACCACGGGCAGCTTCTCCGCGACGATCCCCACCGCGCCGGGCAGCCTGGGCGGCGACGTCACCCTCACCGACGACGACGCCGGATCGGTGCTGCACTACACCCCCGAGGCCAAGGTGAACATCCCGTTCGTCGGAGGCAAGCTCGAGGACGTGATCTTAGAGAATCTGGAGAACCTGTTCGGCATCGAGGAGGGCTTCACCAATCACTGGCTGCGTTCGCACAGCTGAGACACGGCGCCGACAAGATTCTCATCATTCTTTCAGGTTGATCGTGGACAATCTGTCCCGATGACTAATCGAGCGCCTTCACGCACCCCGCGCCGTCGCCGGCACACCGCCCTCTTCGTCACGATCGGTTTGGTCGTCGCGTTGGTGGCGGTCGTCGTGGGAGGCGAGTTCTACGCCCGTGACCGCGTCGGGAACTGCGTTGCGACCGCGCTGGAACAACAGGTCGACGGCGACGTCGACGTGAGCCTGGGCGCCACCCCGCTGCTGCTGACGGCCATCACCGGCACGGTGTCGTCGATCAGCATCAACAGCGACGGCATCAACCTCGCCGGCCCCGGCGAGGCCGCCATGCGCGGGCTGCAGCTGCGCTCGACCATCCACGACATTCGCCTGCCGGAGGGCGACGGCACCGGCTCGGTCGGCTCGTCGGAAGCCACGGTGACCTGGGGCAACGACGACATGCTCGCCAGCCTGCAGACGCTCCCATTCGGCATGCTCATCACCGGGGTCACCAGCGATCCCGCCGCGGGGACCATCGACGTGGCCGTGGCCGGCGGGCTGGGCCGGATATCGCTGACCCCGCGGATCAGCGGCAACGTGGTGACCATGGAGGCCTCCGACATCACCGCCTTCGGCATCGGCCTGCCCACGGGCGGGGCCCAGCAGATCATCGACCTGCTCACCCGCAACCTGGCCGACTATCCGCTGGAGATGGCGCCGCAGTCGGTGGATGTCACCGGCAAGGGGTTGCAGGTGCGACTCACCGGCGGCCAGGCGCCGCTGACCACGACCGGCGGCCAGGCGCCGCTGAACACGACCGACGGGCCGCAGATCGACTGCAGCATCTTCTGACCGGACGGGAACGCCCGACGGGGCGGGCCGGGCCTGAACGGGCCGGCCGTCAGCCCTCGGGCAGCCCGTCGAGCACGGCGCGCGTGCCGGAGAGCCCCAGCCGGGTGGCGCCCGCGTCGATCATCGCCATCGCCGCCTCGGCCGTGCGGATCCCGCCGCTGGCCTTCACGCCGAGCCTGTCGCCCACCGTCTCGGCCATGAGGCGGACGGCGTGCGTGCTCGCGCCGCCGGCCGGGTGAAATCCGGTGGAGGTCTTGACGTAGTCGGCCCCCGCGCGCTCGGCCGAGCGGCAGCACTCGACGATGGCCTCGTCGCCGAGCACCGCGGTCTCCAGGATCACCTTGAGCACGATGTCCGGGCCGATGGCCTCGCGCACGGCCAGCACATCCGCCAGGACGGCGCCGTAGTCCCCGGCCACGGCGGCGCCCACGTCGATGACCATGTCGATCTCCTGGGCGCCGGCCTGCACCGCGAACGCCGACTCCGCAGACTTGACCAGCGAATGGTGCTTGCCCGACGGGAAGCCCGCCACCGCGGCGACGACGAGCCCGCCGGCGTGCACCGGCAGCATGCTCGGCGACACGCACACCGCGCCGACGCCCAGTGCACGCCCCTCGGCGATCAAGGCCCGCACGTCGGCCGCCGTGGCCTCCGGTTTGAGCAGCGTGTGGTCGACGATCGACGCGACGGTGCTGCGAAATGATCCGGTGCCGGCCTGTGCGTTCATGCCTGCGAGCCTGGCACACCGCCCGCCGCACCCCTGCCGGACCCCCTGGGCCAAAATGGGACGCATGATCCCCGCTGGAAACACCTCCTCCGCGGCCGACGACCGCCGCTACGTCCTCAGCCTCGGCTGCCCCGACCGCACGGGCATCGTGGCGCGGATCTCGGAGTTCCTCTCCGACCTGGGCGGCTGGATCGTCGAGGCCGCCTACCACGCGGACCCCAACTCGGGCTGGTTCTTCACCCGCCAGGCCATCCGCGCGTCGTCGGTGGAGCTCAGCGCGTACGAGCTGCGCGAGCGGTTCGCCGCGGTGGCCGCCGAGCTGGGGCCGGAGACGGAGTGGTCGCTGCACGACTCGGGCACCCCCAAGCGCGTGGTGCTGGTGGTGAGCAAGGACGGCCACTGCCTGCACGACCTGCTGGGACGCGCCGCCCAGGGCGAGCTTCCCGGGCAGATCACCGCGGTAATCGGCAACCACCGCGACCTCGAACCGGTGGTGCGCGCGCACGGCATCGCCTTCCACCACGTGCCGTTCCCCAAGGCCGGCGCCGACCCCGAGGCGCGTGCGGCCGCCTTCGCCGAGCTCCGCGACCTGGTCGACGCCCACGACCCGCACGCGGTGGTGCTGGCCCGGTTCATGCAGGTGCTGCCGGCCGAGCTGTGCGAGCACTGGGCGGGCCGCGCCCTCAACATCCACCACAGCTTCCTGCCGTCGTTCGCGGGCGCGCGGCCCTACCACCAGGCGTTCGACCGCGGTGTCAAGCTGATCGGCGCCACGTGCCACTATGTGACCGCCGAGCTGGATGCCGGGCCCATCATCGAGCAGGACGTCACCCGCATCGACCACACCTACACCACACGCGACATGGTGCGTCAGGGCCGGGACATCGAGAAACTCGTGCTGGCCCGCGGGCTGCGCTGGCACCTCGAGGACCGGGTGCTCGTGCATGACCACAAGACGGTGGTGTTCAGCTGACCGGCGAGCGTGCCGGTCGATGACCCCTGCCGCTGGCCCGAGAACGGGTCAGAGCGCGGCGAGCCGTCGGATCTCCGCGTCGACCTCGAACGGCGCCTCCACCGGCACCATGTGCCCCACGCCCGCCAGCTCGACGAGCCGTTCCAGCCGGCCGGACTCGCGCAGCACCTCGGCCATGCGCCGCGTGTGGACCGGCGGCGTCAGGCGGTCGTCGGTGCCTACGATCACCGTCGTGGGCACCGTAAGCGACTCCAGCCCGGCACGCACGTCCAGATCGCTCATCGCGGTTCCCCACCGGCCCCGGTTGCGTGCCGGACAGGCGTTGACGATCTCGCGGCAGAACGCCACCTGTGCGGCGGTGGCGTAGCCGCCCATCGTGACGTAGTGGAACCCCCACTCCGGCAACAGGGCGGCCGAGAACGGCGCGCCCATCGCGGCGCGGCCCAGCGCGAAGGCCCCGGGCAGGCGTTCGGGGAACGGCAGTACGCCGAAATCGTGGAGGATCCTGTCGGCGGCGGTGCTGATGAGCATCGCCGCGCGGCCGTGGGCGGAGACCTGCTCCGGGTGCCGCGACGCCCAGGCGTTGACCGTCATCCCGCCCATGCTGTGCCCGACGATCACGGCCGGCGCGTCCGGCGACACCGTCGCCCGCAGTACGGCGGCAAGGTCGTCGGCCAGCGTGTCCATCGACGCCGGGGCCGCCCCGCTGGGGGTGCGGCCGTGCCCGCGCTGGTCGTAGCAGACCACGCGGTGCTCCCTGGACAGCTCGTTGACCTGGGCGTTCCACATGCGGTTGTTGCACGCCCACCCGTGGATGAACACGATGGGGACGCCGTCGGCCGGGCCGCGCTCCACCACGTGCACGGGGTTGCCGTCGTCCGCGGTGACCGCCAGCACGCGCGGATCCTCGGCCGGGTCCGCCAGCAACGCGTCCATGGCCGCGCGGCGGGCGGCGAGCCGCGCCGCGTCGGTGCGCGAGGTGCCGCCCGGCAACAACCGCGCCGAAGCGAGCCGCGCGGACGCATCGACAAGCGAGCGCACGGCGGAGCGCCGCCCTTCCGCCCCCGTGATCCGCAGCGCCATCGCCTCGTCCTCTCGCTCACGCGCGGAGTGCCACGACCGTGCCGGCCCGCCCCTTCCGGGGGGCGCCGCACGCAAGGCCGGGATATCCCGCACCGCTTGTAACGGCTACATACATTACAACGCAGTCACGCGCGCGGCAGTCCCGAACTGTGAAGGTTCGGAGGTCACACTTGTGCATCATCCGCCACAGGGGCCGCACCGCCGTCCTCCTCGGGGCCGGCGCCCAATTGGTCCGCGGCGCGCTGCAGGGCTTTGCCGATCTCCACGTCCATGCTCTGCGCCAACAGCACCTGCAGCACCTGATTGGCGCGCGGGCGCAGCCTGTTGATGAGGTCGGCCACCTCGGCCACCTCGGCCGCGTCCAGGTCCACGCGCCGTTCGAGGCCGGGCGCGCCCAGGTAGTGGTCGGCGACGATCCCGACGAACCGCTGGGCGACGCGGTCCGTGTCCGCTTTCACCTGCTCCGCCAGGGTCAGCAGGGCGTCGAGCGGGATGCCCGCCTCGATGAGCTCGGCCGCCGCCTGCAGCAGCTGCGGGTGCGAGATGACGTAGCCGTCCTCGCCCGCGACGCCATCGGCGAGCGCGCCGAGCCGGGCCGACCTGCGGATGCGCTCCGGCGTGGGATCCTCGCCGAAGAGGCGCCGCAGCTCCGCGAGCGGCAACCGAGCGGCCGAGCGCAGCTTTCGCCACGGCCCCGCGGGCGTGGGCGGCGGCGCGGAACCCAGCAGGTCGGTGACCCGCAGCCCCTCCTGCGCGGCGGTGAGCAGCTCCCCGATGGTGGCGAAGGTGTAGCCGCGCTCGAGCATCCGCGCGATCAGCCTCAACCGGGCCAGATGGCCGTCGCTGTACCAGGCGGCACGGCCCTCGCGCCGCGGCGCCGGCAGCAGCCCGCGCTCCTGGTACACCCGCACGTTGCGGACGCTGACGCCGGCGGCCTGGGCGAGCTCGTCGATCCGGTACTCGTTCATCGCCGCCGATCCTATCGCCACCCGGCGGCCCACCCGCAGGTCAGAGGATGTGCGCCCGGCGCAGCAGCACCGTCGACGGCCCGCCGATGAGGCCCACCGAGTCCAGGAACTCCACCGTCTTGGCGCAGCCCTCGTGCACCATCGCCGCGTAGTGCGGGTTGGCCGCGGCCGCCCTGCGCGCTTCCTTGGGGTCGAGCCCCACCGCGCGGTACGCCTCGGGGCTCACGAGGTTGGTGATGATCTGGTACGCGGTGAGCCCCATGAGCAACTGGGCGTACCAACGCTGCACCCGGCCCAGCGTCGCCGCCTTGCGGATGGTCTCCTCGCGGGCGAAGCGGATGTGCCGCGACTCCTCCGTCACGTGGATCTCGCTGACCCGGCGGGTGAGCGGCTGCACGCGCGGGTCGCGGCGGAAGTCGCGCTGCATCATGTCGAGGATCTCCTCGGCGAACAGCGTGCCGCCGTAGGCCAGCGAGCCGGTGGACGTGGACTTGAAGAACGATCCCAGCCACATGACCACGCGGCTCGGCGTGTAACTGGGGATGCCCATGCGCTGCGCGGCGCGGGCGAACATGGTCGAGTGCCGGCACTCGTCGCCGATCTCGGTGAGCCCGAACCGCACGTGCTCGGAGGCGTAGTCCTGCCAGTACACGTCGCGCAGGATCATCTGCATGAGGATCATCTCGAACCAGATGCCCGTCGAGCTGATCGACGCCGCCTCGTGGTTCGTCAGTGCGATACGCCGACGCTCCGACATCGACTCCCACAGCTCCGTGCCGTAGAGGCTGCACCATTCCGGGGTCATCCCGTAGGCGTCCGGGTCCAGTGGCGCGTCCCAGTCGATGTCCACGGTGGGGTCGTACGACTTGCGCTCCGCCGACCGGAGCAGCCTGGCCGCCGTCTGCTCGCGGGTGCCGTGCTTGGACGGACGCAGCCCCGCGGGCACATGGGTGCGTTCGGTGGTGATCGCCATGATCCACCCCGCAATCTCTGCGTAGCGGCAGGCCGCCTGGTGCTCGGGTACCACCCGTGGCCGGGCCTCGCCCGCCGCCCCGGAACTTCCGGTTACACATACCATTGTGCTCGTCGCCGACGGGCCCCGGCAAGGTCTGGACGGGTGGCGCGGGTGCGGGGCCGGCGTCGGCGCCGCGCGCACATCGCCGTGACGCGCGCGCACTGCCCCGGCGCGCGCATGCCGCCCCGGAGTGTCGTCGCAATCGGCGCGCGGCGCGGCATCAGGCGCGCGCCGAAGGATCGCCCCCGATCAGCGCCCCTGGATCTCGTCCACCTTGGGCCGCACGTCCGCCATGTAGATGCCCACGGCGACGACGCCGATGATGCCCAGGAAGCTCAGTGCGCCCATGATGAAGAACAGCACGAGCGCGACGGCGATGATGCCGATCCACACCGGCTTGGTGAGGCGCCCGACTGCGGGGAACGCGTCCGAACGCTGGCGGATCGCATGGATCAACGCCACGGCGCCGAAAATGATGGCGGCCCACCGCGTGACCATGAAGATCAGATCGATTACTCCCACGGTGTCGATTGTACGGATACGCTGCGCCTCCCCCGCCCCGGCGGCCCGGCCCGGCCGCGCAACGCACGCCGCCCCGGGCACCGATTCCGGTGCCCGGGGCGGGGGTGACGCGCTCAGCGCCGATCTCTCAGCGCCGATCTGTCCGCGCAGTGTCGGTCAGCGCTGTGTCACTTGCTCTGCGTGTTCTTGGCCGGCGCCTTCTTGGCGGGGGCCTTCTTCGCCGCGGCAGGCTTGGCAGGCTCGGCCTTCTTGGCGGGCTCTGCCTTCTTGGCGGCCGACTCGGTCTTCTTGGCGGCGCTCGTGGCCTTACTCGCCGCCGCGCCGCCGGCCGACTCGACCTTCTCCGCGGCCGCGGTGGCGGCCTTCTCGGTGGTGGCGGCGGCCTCGGCGCCGGCCTCGGCGGTGCCGCTCGACGCGCGGCCCGTCAGCTTGGCGGCGCGCTCGCCGACCTCGCGGGTGCGGGCGGCGACGGTGCCGAGCGCCTCCTCGGTGAGCCCGCGCGCGTCGTTGACGGCGGCCTCGGCACGATCGAGGTTCTCGCCCACCAGCGGCTGCTTGCGCAGGCGGTCCACGGCGCCCTCGCCGCGCTCGGCCAGCGAGTTGTAGAGGTCGGTCGCGACCTGGATGTAGGCCTCGGCCACCTTGCGCAGCTCCTCCGAGGTGAACTTCTCACGCAGGTCGTCGATCTGCGCCGGAAGCTCGTCGGGGAGGTGCTGGATGCGCTCGCGGGTCTCGTCGGCGCGCGCCTGCCACTCGTCGGACTTGGTGCGCCACTCGCTCTGGCGCTCCTCGGCGCGCTCGCGCAGCTTGCCGGCCACGTCGGCCACGGCCTGCAGCGCGTAGTCGCCGGCGCCGACGGCGGCGTACAGCGGGGTCTTCACGTTCTCGATGGGGTTCGACATGTGGTGCTCCTTATGGTGTGACGACGTGGCGCCGTCATTTCGGTCGGTGTCGGCGGATTCCGCACGGACCGTGCGTGCGACACACCCCTCGTTGCGTCGCACCGGCCCTGCGCGGGGCGCCTATTGTGCGGAGTCCGCCACGTGCGCGGCAGCCCCGACGTTCTCGCGACAGAAGGAGTCGTAGATCTCGAGGATCACTTGCCTCTGCCGTTCGCTCAGTGCGGGATCGGACAGCACGGCGTCGCGCACCGGACTGGGGTCGCGCTGCTCGAGGATCCCGGCGCGGATGTAGAGCGCTTCCGCGGAGACCCTGAGCCCCTTGGCGATCTGCCCCAGAACCTCGGCCGACGGCCGGCGCAGGCCGCGCTCGATCTGGCTGAGGTACGGGTTGGACACGCCCGCCCGCTCGGCCAGTTGCCGCAGCGAAACCTGCGCGGATTCGCGCTGCGACCGGATGAATCCCCCGATGTCCTGGGCCGTGTTGACCACCTTCTCGGCGATCTCTCCGGCCCCGTCGCCGAGCTGATCGGCGAACGGTGCAGCAGATCCGGACGCGCCCTGGGTAGGCCGGTCCTGGCTTTCCGGCGCCCCGGAGCCACCCTCGCTCCGCTCCCCGTCGGCGGGATCATGGCTGCCTACCATGTGGCACCTCCTTACGCTGCACCACCCACGCTAACAGACGTGCTAACAATTGCAAGCGCTGTGTTTGCGCAGATGAGAACCAAGGAGCATGACATTCGTCACACGCGGCCACCCACCGTGGCCTGCATCATAGCCCGATGCCTTCGCGTCGGCGGTCACCCCGTGATCAGTTGCGACGCCGCGTGGATCACCAGGCCCGCGACCGCGCCCACCACCGTGCCGTTGATGCGGATGAACTGGAGGTCGCGCCCGGCGGCCAGCTCGATCTTGCGGCTCGCCACGTCGCCGTCCCAGCGCGCGACGGTGTCGGTGATCACGCCGGTGAGCTCGCCCGCATAGTTGTCGACCACGAAGGCGACGCCGCCGGCCAACCAGCGGTCGAGCGTCGCCCGCGCGTCGGCATCGTCACGCAGCCGGATCCCGATGTCGCGGAAGTACTCGACCAGCTTGCGCCGCAGCGCACTGCCCGGGTCCGCCACGGCCTCCTCGATGAGCCTCTTGGCGATCCGCCAGGCCGCCTCCGCCGCCGAGGTGATCTCCTCGCGGTCCATCAGCTCCGTCTTGACGCGCTCGGCCTTGGCCATCGTCTCGGGGTCCGTCTGCAGGTCGCGGGCGAACTCGACGAGGAACCGGTTGACCGCCTGGCGCACCTCGTGCTGCGGATCCGCGCGCACCTTCCGGGCGAACTCCACGAGCTCGCTGTGGATCTTCTCGCCCACCAGCAGGTCGACGAATCGCGGCGACCACGTCGGCGAGTCCTTGAGCACGATCCTGTCGATGGTCTGCTGCGAGTTCACCGCCCACTGGTACGCCCGCTCGCACAGCAGCTCGATCACCGGCAGGTGCCGCTCCTCCTCCAGCAGCTGCTCGAGGACCCGCCCTATCGGCGGGCCCCACTTGGGCTCGGCGAGCCTGCGCACGATCGTCGCGTCGATGATCTGCTGCACGTCCTCGTCCCGCAGCACGGTGAGGACGCCACCGGCCAGCGTCGCCGCCTCCGCCGCCGCGCGCTCGGCGTTGCGCGGCTGCGCCAGCCACTCACCCAGGCGCGTCGGCACCTGCGCCGAGTCCAGCTTGCCCAGCACCACGTCGCGCGCCAGGAAGTTCTCGCCGACGAACTCGCCGAGCCCCTCGCCCAGCTGGTCCTTCTTGCGCCGGATGATCGCGGTGTGCGGAATGGGGATGCCCAGCGGATGCCGGAACAGGGCCGTCACCGCGAACCAGTCGGCCAGGCCGCCGACCATCCCCGCCTCCGAGGCCGTCTGCACGTAGCCGACCCAGGTGGGCGCATCGTCGCCGCCCAGCACCAGGCAGAGCACGTAGACGACGACGGCCGCGAGCAGGAACCCCGTGGCGACGAGCTTCATCCGCCGCAGTTCACGCACCTTGGCCGGGTCGTCGGTAGTCATCAGCACACCGCCATTGTTCACGCTCGGCGCCCGCCCGGCGCGCCCGACGCGGCGCACCGGGCCGCCGCCGGTGAGGCCGCGGTGCGCATTCCCGCCCACGGCGGCCGGGAGTCCCGTCCTCCGATACCGGCGGACGCTTTAGAGTGGGGTGCACGCGGAACGGGCGGCGACACTCCGTTCGGCGGACCGCATACGCGAACGACACACGACGCGCCCGATCCCTCGAACGGGGTGATCGGGCGCAGCACCGAGGGACGCACGTGGCAAAGCGCAAGGACAACTCCGAGATCGACGGCCGCAAGCTGCGCTGGCAGGAGCACAAGCTCGCGCGGCGCGCCGAGCTGTCCGACGGCGCCCTCGCCGCCATCCGGGCCCGCGGCAGCAACACCGGCATGGACGAGATCGCCGCGGAGATCGGCGTGTCCAAGACGGTGCTCTACCGCTACTTCGACGACAAGGCCGACCTGACCAGCGCCGCGACGATGCGGTTCATGGAGACGCGCCTGGCCCCCGCGCTCGCCGCCGCGCTGGGTCAAGAGGACCTCGACGAGTTCGGCCTGGCCGAGGCCGCCATCTCGGTGTACGTGCGCACGGTGGCCGACGAGCCGGAGATCTACCCGTTCATCATGGGCATGACCTCCGGCGGCGCGGGCGTGCGTGCGGCGTTGGAGAACAGCGAGCGGATCGTCGCGGAACTCCTCGCGGGCGTCCTCAGCGACCGGCTCCAGCGGCTGGGCTTCATCACCGACGGTTCGCTGACGTGGTCGTACGGGGTGGTCGGCGCCGTCCAGCTGGCCACGCACCGTTGGATGATGGACCGCTCCACTCCCGTCGAGGAGCTGATCGAGCACCTGCTCATGCTGGCCTGGGGCGGGATCACCGCCATCGCCCACGCCCAGGGCGACCGCCGGGTGTTCATGTCCGAGCGGCACGAACTGCCCGTGCCCAAGGCCTGAGGCGCGCCACCCGCCTGTTTCCCGCGGCGCGCGCCGATTGCCGCGACACCCCGGGACGACACGCGCGCGTAAGGATGATCGGCGCGCGGCGCGGGGGCAACGGCTCTTCGCACCGCCGCGGAAGTTATCCACAGGCACCGTCCCGCTCCTGGGGTTTTACGGTCGGCCATGGAATCCGCTGTCGCCCGGTACGGCCATGATGGGGTGCATGGGGAGGAAAAGGCTTCTGTTCAGGGCCAACGCCGTCGGCAATGGAATCGACGATCACGCACTCCAGCGAATGTGCAATCAGGGGGATCTCGCGCGGGTGCGGCCGGGTGTCTACGCGACGCCCGGTGACGCGGCCACCGATATCACCACGCGCCACGTCATCGCCGTGCACGCAGCAATGGCCAAACAGCGGACGAACGCCGTGGTCAGCCACGTGTCCGCGGCCGCGATCCACGGGTTGCCGCTGTGGGACTTGAGTCTCGCCCAAGTCCACCTGACGCAGCCTGGCACCGCAGGCGGACACACGACCCGGCGCCGGCACCAGCACATGGCCCACCTGTCGCCTGCTCAGGTGACCGAGGTCGGCGGGCTCCCGGTGAGCACCGTCGCTCGCACCATCGTCGACTTGGCCCGGACGGTGCAGTTCGATCGTGCGGTGGCGGTGGGCGACGCAGCGCTGAACAACGCGATGACCACTGTCGACGAGCTGTTGACGGAGATCGAAAGGCTGCCCGGCAGATCCGGAGCCAAACGCGCGCGAGCCGCTGTCCTGGCCATGGATCCGCGCAGTGAGAGCATCGGCGAAAGCTGGAGCCGCATCGTAATGGACCGCGCGGGACTTCCGCCCCGCGATCTGCAACGGGTCATCCGGGTGAACGGCGATCTGCTGGGCCGGGCGGACTACTTCTTCGATGAGCACGGCATCGTGGGCGAGTTCGACGGCCGCGTCAAGTACTCGCGTCAGATCGACGATCCCCGTGATCCGGGTGAGATCGCCTGGGATGAGAAGAAGCGCGAGGACCGTCTGCGCGACGCCGGGCTCGAAGTGATGCGCTGGACCTGGGCCGACCTGGCCGCCCCGCACCGCCTGCTGAGCCTTTTCGACAGCGCCCGCAGGCGCGCCGAGGCGAGTCCGGCCCCGATCATCGACGCCGTCGACCCGCGTGACGCCTACGTTCCCCGGCGGCGGGTTCGTCCCAGGACCTTGTGACAGAGTGCCGCCCCCCGGCCGGGCCGGCTCCACCTCGCCGCGCGCGCCCTGCCGCCACGCGCGGCCCTTGCCGCGACACGCCGGGATGATGCGCGCGCGCCGTGACTATCGGCGCGCGCAGTGGGAGGGGACGCTGGCGGGGCCGCAGGCGCGCAGCGTGAGGGAGGCCGGCACGGCGAGGCCCTGACGGCCGGCCGGGCGGTGGGCGCCGCGCGCCCACCGCCCGGCACTCACCGCCGCTGCCGGTTCACGCCAACCCGGTGCCCAGCGCCGACTCGGCCTCGAGCCGGTCGGCGCGCCGCCGCAGCCTCCGCGCCGCCGCCACCAGGTTGCGCAGCGACGGTTCGAGCTGCGAAAAGTGCCGCGTCTTGAGGCCGCCGTCGGGGTTGGCCCACAGCCGGTCGACGTCGATGGCTTCGGCGGCCCGGGTGAGGCGGTCGTCGAGCTCGTCGATGTCGGGCACCACGGCCGAGCGCGTCTCGTACACGCCGGGCCCCACCCCGCGGGTGAAGCCGGCGCCGCCGAGGGCGTCGAGGACCCAGTCGACGGTGCGCGTCTGGATCAGGTAGGTGACGTCGCAGTCGAGGTTCTCGATGGCCTCCACCACCGACCGCACCCGGGAGAGCCCGATGTGCGTGTGGATCTGCGTCTCCGCGGCGGCGCCGGCCGTGGCCAGCCGGAACGCGCCCACCGCCCATTCGAGGTACTCCTCGCGGCCCACGTCCTGCCGGGGCAACAGGGTGCGGATGGCCGGTTCGTCGACCTGGATGATCCGGATGCCCGCGGCCTCCAGGTCGGCCACCTCGTCGCGCACCGCCAGCGCCAGCTGTTCGGCGGTCTCGGCCATGGGCTGGTCGTCGCGCACGTACGACAACGCGAGCAGCGTGACCGGCCCGGTGAGGACCGCCTTGACCGGCTTGTCGGTCAGCGACTGCGCGTACTCGGTCCAGCGCACCGACATGGGGCCGGGCCGGGACACGTCGCCGTAGAGCACGGGCGGGCGCACCGTCCGCGAGCCGTACACCTGGATCCAGCCGCTGCGGGTGATGGCGTAGCCGTCGAGTTGTTCGGCGAAGAACTGCACCATGTCGTTGCGCTCGACCTCGCCGTTGACGAGCACGTCCAGGCCGATGTCCTCCTGCAGCCGGATGACGAGTTCGATCTCCGCGTGCACCTCGGCCACGTACTCGTCCCACGTGAGCCGCCCCTGGCCCAGGTCGTAGCGGGCCTTGCGGATGTGCTCGGTCTGCGGGAACGAGCCCAGCGTGGTGGCGGGCACGTCGGGCAGCGGCATGGCTTCGCGCTGGACGGCCCGACGCTCGGCGAACGGCATGCGCGCGCGGTCGGCGTCGGTGACGGCGGCGACCCGCTTGCGCACGGCGTCGTTGGTGACGGCGGCCGGGCGTTCGGCCTCGTCGGCCCACTTGGCGGGCGGGCCCTTGCGCAGCGCGCGGGCCAGCGCCACCGACTCGCCCACCTTCTGCTTGGCGAAGGCCAGGTGGTCGGCGACGTTCTCGTCCAGGTCGTACTCCATGAGCACGTCGTAGGGAACGTGCATGAGCGAGCACGAGGTGGACACGACGATGTCGGGGATCGCCGCGTACAGCTCCTTGAGGTAGTCGAGCGTCTGCAGCTTGTGCACCCGCCACACGTTGCGGCCGTCGATGACGCCGGCGTAGAGGCGCTTGCGCTTCATGCCCGGGATGGCGGCGAGCTCGTCGGCTGTCTTGGGTGCGTCGACGAGGTCCAGGCCGATGGCCTCGACCTTGGTGGACGCCAGCAGCGGCAGCGCCGGGCCGAAATCCCCGTAGGGCCCGGTGACGAGCAGGCGGGGGCGCAGCGGGGCCTCGGACAGTTCGCGGTAGGCGTGGCCGAACGCCTCCAGCTCGCGTTCGGAGCGTTCCAGGGTGAACCACGGCTCGTCCAGCTGCACGCAGGTGATCCCCGCGCGGGCGAGCTGCTCGAACAGCTGCTCGTAGGCGGCCAGCAGAGGCTCCAGCAGGTCCAGCTGGTGGAAGCCCTCGGTGGCGTCGGCGCTCACCCGGCTCAGCAGCAGAAGCGACAGCGGCCCCAGCACCACCGGGCGCAGTTCGACATCGTGCTGCTTGGCCCGGTGCACCTCGTCGAGCAGCGATTCGGAGTGCAGCGCGAAGACGGTGTTCTGGTCCAGCTCGGGGGCACGGTAGTAGTAGTTGCTGCTGATGAACTTGGCCAGCTCCAGCGGCGGGTGCCCGGGCACGCCGCGCGCCATCGCGAAGTAGAAGTCCAGCGGGTGCATCGACTCCTGCAGGTCGCGGAAGCGGGCCGGCACCGCGCCGAACAGCAGCGCGTTGTCGAGCACATGGTCGTAGAAGGAGAAGGTGTTGCCGGGTACCTGGCTGAGCCCCGTCGCGGCGAGCTCGAGCCACGTGGACTCCTGGAGCTCGCGGCCCACGGCCAGCAGCTCGTCGCGGCTGGAGTGGCGGTGCCAATACGACTCCAGGGCACGCTTGAGCTCTCGACGCGGCCCGATCCTCGGGTAGCCGAGGACGCTGGAACCGATTCCTGCCGGAACTGCGGTACTCATTGCGATGTCGACCTTTCCTGTCTGCTCGCACAGTCGCTGCACTGATGCAGGCGGGCCGGGACGGCGTGCGCCCCGCACTGCGCGGTGGGTCCACCCCGGCGGCCTCGCCGGCACTTCTCATCGTGCCGAATGTACCGACCAGCCGCACCGGGTACCCGCTGTTTACGGTCTCGAAGATTCCCGTCCGGCCGCGTGGCGGACGGGATGCGCCGAGGGGCGCGACCGTGCTCGGTCACGCCCCTCGACGACGGCTCTCACACTGCGTCCCGCGCCCGACGGCGGCCCGGCGCCCGCCCGAAGTGGTGTTCTTCGGCGGCTCCGCGCACCCGTCCGGCGGCCGGGCGGACGCCCGCTGTTACTGGGCGGACGCCCCGTTCTCGGCGTACTGGTAGAAGCCGTGGCCGGACTTCTTGCCCAGCCGGCCGGCCTCGACCATGCGCAGCAGCAGCGGCGGCGCCGAGTACAGCGGCTCCTTGAACTCCTCGTACATCGAGTCGGCGATCGCCTTGACCGTGTCCAGCCCGATGAGGTCGCTCAGCTTGAGCGGGCCCATCGGGTGGGCGAGGCCCAGCGAGATCGTCTTGTCGACGTCCTCGACGGTGGCGAAGCCGGACTCGACCATGCGGATCGCCGACAGCAGGTACGGCACCAGCAGCGCGTTGGCGATGAAGCCGGAACGGTCCGCCGAGCGCACCACCTCCTTGCCCAGCACCTCGTGGGCGAAGTGCTCGGCACGCTTGCCCACCTCCGCGCTCGTGGTCAGCGTGGTCACGAGCTCGACCAGCGGCAGCACGGGCACGGGGTTGAAGAAGTGCATCCCGACGACGCGGGAGGCGTTCTCCGTGGCCATCGCGAGCTTCATGATCGGGATGGACGAGGTGTTGGACGCGAGGACCGCGTGCGGGTCGGTGACCACCGAGTCGAGTTCGGCGAAGACCGCGGTCTTGACCTTCTCGTCCTCGGTGACCGCCTCGACCACCAACTGGCGGTCCGCGAAGTCGCCCAGGTCCGAGGTGAATCGGAGCCGCCAGGCGGCCTGCTCACGCTCGCGGTCGGTGATCTTGCCGCTGCTGACACCGCGGTCGAGCGACCGCAGGATCCGTGCGCGGCCGGCCGCCGCCAGCTCGCGGGAAGGCTCGCATACGAGGACGTCAACATGTGCACGTGCGCACACCTCGGCGATGCCCGCACCCATCTGTCCGGCGCCGATGACGCCGACCCTCTGGATCTTCTCGCTTGTCACGTCAGCTCCTCAAGTGTGAGTAGGTGGTACCCAGCGTGAGTGGTTCTTCTTCAGGCCCTACGGGGAACTTACCCGTGGAACTGCGCCTCTTCGGTCGAACCGCTCAGGGCCGTGGTGGAACTGGTGGGATCGACGGTGGTGGCGATGCGGTCGAAGTAGCCGGCGCCGACCTCGCGCTGGTGCTTGACCGCGGTGAAGCCGCGCTCCTCGGCCGCGGCGAACTCGCGGTTCTGCAGCTCGACGAACGACGTCATCTGGTTGCGGGCGTAGCCGTAGGCCAGGTCGAACATCGAGTAGTTGAGCGCGTGGAAGCCGGCCAGGGTGATGAACTGGAACTTGAAGCCCATCGCGCCCAGCTCGCGCTGGAACTTGGCGATGGTGGCGTCGTCCAGGTTGGCCGACCAGTTGAACGACGGCGAGCAGTTGTAGGCCAGCAGCTGGTCGGGGAACTCCGACTTGACGCCCTCGGCGAACTTGCGGGCGTACTCGAGGTCCGGCGTGCCCGTCTCCATCCAGATCAGGTCCGCGAACGGGGCGTAGGCCTTGGCGCGCTCGATGCAGGGCTCGATGCCGTTCTTGACGTGGTAGAAGCCCTCGGCCGTGCGCTCGCCGGTGATGAACTGGCGGTCGCGCTCGTCCACGTCGGAGGTGATGAGCGTGGCGGCCTCGGCGTCCGTGCGGGCGACGATGACGCTGGGCACGTTCGCGACGTCCGACGCCAGGCGGGCCGACGTCAGCGTGCGGATGTGCTGCTGGGTGGGGATGAGCACCTTGCCGCCCAGGTGGCCGCACTTCTTCTCGGAGGCCAGCTGGTCCTCCCAGTGCACGCCCGCCGCGCCGGCGCCGATCATGGCCTTCTGCAGCTCGTAGGCGTTGAGCGCACCGCCGAAGCCGGCCTCGGCGTCGGCGACGATGGGGGCCAGCCAGTTCTCGATGGAGGTGTCACCCTCGACGCGGGCGACCTCGTCGGCGCGCAGCAGGGCGTTGTTGATGCGGCGCACCACGGTGGGGACCGAGTTGGCCGGGTAGAGGCTCTGGTCCGGGTAGGTGTGGCCGGACAGGTTGGCGTCACCGGCGACCTGCCAGCCGGACAGGTACACGGCCTTGAGGCCCGCGCGGATCTGCTGGACGGCCTGGTTGCCGGTCAGCGCGCCGAGCGCGTTGACGAAGTCCTCCTTGTGGATGAGGTCCCACAGGACCTCGGCGCCGCGGCGGGCGAGGGTGTGCTCCTCGACGACGGTGCCCTGAAGTTCGGCGACCTGCTCGGCCGTGTAGTTGCGCGTGACGCCCTTCCAGCGGGGGTTCTCGTCCCAGTCCTTCTGGATCTCCGCGGCGGTACGTGCTTTTCCGACGTTCGACATCGAGGCTCCTGCTCTTCGAATCTTCACTGTTGTGCGCTGCCGGGCCCGGCCGCACCGGCGGTGCCGTCCGTGACGTCCCCGCCGCGGGGCGGGGCATCGCGGGCGGCGCCCCGGCTGTCCGGGCCGGCCCGGCGTCGCCACCCCGAGCGGCTCGGGGAAGCACGGAGTTCGCATTGATGCTCGCAAATCCGCACCGGCACTGACCTGTACACCACCGACAATGGCACACCTCAAACATGCAGGTCCAGGGCTCACAGTTGCCAACTTTCGCCAGCTTTCACGTCGGCTTTGCAAATTCAGCGAAGTTCCGCGTGCACACCCGCTGCGAAGTCGTCAATAGTCACATTCACCAAAAGTTACCGCCGAGTAAGCCGATTGGGGCCCTGGCCTGGGGGAAGCGCGCGGCCGTGACGAAACCGCGCGCACCGGCGGACGGGTCCCGCTCAGTGGCAGCCCGGATGCGCACGGCAGTCCACGTGCTATCGCCGACGGACAGGGATTGTGAGTGGCTTCACACATCGCAGGCGGGGTTTCGGGCGGCGCGTCGGGCGGTGCGATGCCGGGTCCGGCCGTCGCCGCCGGTTCCGCCTCCCGGGCCGCGCGCCACGCACCGACTAGCCTGGCGCCATGACAGCGTCGCCCTCCCCGGCCGGAGCCGGCCCCTACCCCGCCGACCCGTCCGCCCCACGGCACCCGTCCGCCCCGCGCCGCTCGCGGATCGCCGCAATGGCCGGCCTGTCGATCATCGCGGCCGCAGCACTGCTGGTCGGCTGTGCGAACGCGTCGGAGATGTCCTGCGGCGATTTTCTGGGCCGGAGTTCGGACGACCAGAAGTCCACCACCCGGGATCTGCTCGAGGAGGGCGGCAACGGCAACCCGTCGGCGATGCTGCTCGCGGCCGCCCAGGGCTCGCTCTCCGGCTACTGCACCGTCGAGGGCGACGACGCGACGCTCGCGGACGCGATGTCCGTCTTCACCGACACCCTCGACTCGATCGGCGCGACGACGGGCGCCCCGGACCCCGGCGCCGCAGACGCCCCGGGGTCCGCCACCACCGCCCCGGCGCAGCCCCCGAACTGAGCCTCGCCACCGCCTGCTTCCCGCTTGCCAAGTCTGCAAACCCGCTGTTGCGACCCTTCGCATGCGCTCGTAGCCTGGGGTGATGACCAAGACGTTCGTGGGGTCGCGGCTGCGGCAGCTCCGCACCGAGCGGGGCCTGTCCCAGGTGGCGCTGGCCAAGACGCTGGAGATCTCGCCGAGCTACCTCAACCAGATCGAGCACGACGTCCGCCCGCTCACCGTGCCCGTGCTGCTCCGGATCACCGAGGTGTTCGGGGTGGACGCCACCTTCTTCTCGCCGCAGGATTCGACGCGGCTGATCGCGGAGATGCGAGAGGTGCTGCTGGACGAGCACGTGGGCTCCGACGCCGGCCCCGCGCCCGACGCCTCCGAGCTGGCGCAGCTGGCCACCGCGCACCCGCAGATCGCGCGCGCCCTGGTGTCGCTGCATCAGCGGTACCGGAACGCCACCGACCAGCTGGGCGCCCTCACCGAGGGCCGCGGCGGCGACGCCAACGCGCCGGGCATCATCTCGATGCCGCATGAGGAGGTGCGCGACTACTTCTATCAGCGCCAGAACTATCTCGATGAGCTCGACGCCGCCGCGGAGGACATGACGCAGCGGCTGCGGCTGCACCGGGGCGACATCCTCCGCGAGATCGCCCAGCGGCTGGAGCACCAGCATGACGTGCACATCGTCAAGCGCATCGACCTGGGCGACAACGTGCTGCACCGGTACGATCCGGACACCCGCACCATGGAGTTCGCCGCGCAGCTGCTGCCGGGCCAGCGCGCCTTCCGGATGGCCACCGAGCTGGCGTTCCTGGAGTTCGGCGACCTGCTCGAGCGCCTCGCCGACGAGGGCAACTTCTCCACCGCCGAGGCCCGGTCGCTGGGCATCAAGGGGCTCGCCAATTACTTCGCCGCCGCCACGGTGCTGCCCTACCGCCAGTTCCACGATGCCGCCGAGGAGTTCCGGTACGACATCGAGCGGCTGTCCACGTTCTTCTCGGCGGGATTCGAGACGGTCTGCCACCGGCTGTCCACCCTGCAGCGCCCGAATCTGCGCGGGGTGCCGTACTCGTTCGTGCGGGTGGACCGCGCGGGCAACATGTCCAAGCGCCAGTCGGCCACGGGTTTCCACTTCAACGCTTCGGGCGGCACGTGCCCGCTGTGGAGCGTGTACGAGACGTTCGCCGAGCCGGGCAAGATCGTCCGCCAGGTGGCGCAGATGCCCGACGGGCGCAACTACCTGTGGGTGGCGCGCACCGTCACGCGCCGCGCCTCGCGCTACGGCCAGCCCGGCAAGACGTTCGCGATCGGCCTGGGCTGCGAGCTGCGCCACGCGCACCGCACCGTCTACGGCGACGGGCTGGACCTGACCGGGGCGGCGGCAACGCCGATCGGCTCGGGCTGCCGGGTGTGCGAGCGCCTCGAGTGCCCGCAGCGCGCGTTCCCGCAGATCGGCAAGCCCCTCGAGATCGACGAGCACCGCAGCACCGTCTCCCCGTATACGGTGCAGTGAGACCCGGCGCCGCTGTGACGCTCGCCACGATCGCGCACGATGCGGCGCGGGGCCGGTACCTTACCCGGGAGTTCGATCCGTGCCGATGAGCACGCCGGAACGTACCGTGAAACCGGACACCGCCACGTCAGGAGCATTGCGCATGGCCTCTCGATTCGGATCGCCACCGCCGTCGATCGCGGGGCGCAGGATCCTCATCACGGGTGCTGCGCGCGGGATCGGCGCCGCGCTGGCACAGCGGTTCGCCGCACGCGGGGCGCACGTCGCCCTGGCGGGCCTCGAGCCGGATCTGCTGGCGGCCTCCGCGGCCGAGGCCGGCGATGCCCCGTGGCGCGAGTGCAACGTGGCGCACCGCGAGCAGGTGGACGATGCGGTGTCGGACCTGGTGGGCGAGCTCGGCGGCCTGGACGTGGTGATCGCCAACGCGGGCATCGCGGCGCAGATGCCGATCATCGGCGGCGATCCGACGGTGATGGAGCGCACCGTCGCGGTGAACCTGCTGGGCTGCTTCTACACCCTGCGCGCCGCCGGCCCGCACATCGCGCACCCGTCTGGCTACGCGCTGGCCGTCTCGTCGGCGGCCGCCGCGGCGCACCTGCCGCTGATGGGCGCGTACTCCGCGTCCAAGGCGGGCGTCGAGGCGCTGGGCAACACGCTGCGCGCCGAGCTGCGCGGTTCCGGCGCCCGCGTGGGGGTGGCCTACTTCGCGGAGCTGGACACCGATATGACCTCGCGCGGGTTCAGCACCAAGGCCGCCGCGTCGATGAACGCGGCCGGCTCGTTCACCGGCGCCACCGCCCTGGGGCCGGCCATCGACCGGATCGAGCGCGGCGTGGCGTCCCGCGCACGCCGCATCGTCGCCCCCTGGTGGGTGGCGGGCCTGCTGCCGGTGCGGATGGCCGTGCAGCCGGTGCTGGACCGGCGCTCGCAGAAGGGCCTGGCCCAGGCGCTGGAGATCGCCCGCGACGAGCACCCCGACCTGACCACGCCGCAACCGGAGTGACTGTGATGCCTGCCCGACCCGCCCGCACCGATCCGTCGTCCACGGACACCGCGCCGCGCCCGCACGTGGTGCCGGAGCCGCCGCGCATCCAGCCCGGCGGGTTCCGCGAGCTCGGCGTGCTCAACTGGGCGTTCTGCCGTACCGCGTCGCTGGTGACGGGGGTGCCGGACGCGCACATCTTCTCCACGCTGGGCCGGGCGCGCGGGCTGTTCCGCGGGTGGCTGCACTTCTCGGCGATGATGATGCCGTTCGGCCGTATCCGCCGGCGGGAGACCGAGCTGGTGATCCTCCGCGTGGCGCACCTGCGCGGCTGCGACTACGAGATCGACCACCACCGCAGGCTGGGCGCGCGCGTGGGCATCGACGACGCCGTTCTGCAGCGCGTCTTCGCGGGGCCGGAGGCCGACGGCTGGCACCCCAACGAGCGCGCGCTGCTGCTCGCCGTGGACCAGTTGGTGCTGCGGCGCGACGTCGACGACGACACGTGGACCACCGTCGCGTCGTACTTCGACCGGCGCCAGCTGATCGAGCTGGTGATGCTGGTGGGCCAGTACGATTCGCTGGCCACGACCCTGGGCGTGCTGCGTGTGCAGCGCGACTACGCGGACTGACCGCGGGCCCGGCATGACCGCGCCGACCAGGTTCCGCATCGCCCAGCCGTCAGGCACCGCATGACCCCGCCCGCCGTCGCGTCCGGCCCCGGCCTTGCCGGCACGCCCGGCCCGGTGGGCCCCTACGCCGACGGCCCGCCGCCGGAGGCCCTCGTGGTGGACGTGCCGCCGCTGTCTCGGGTGGGCGTCGCCGAGCTGGCCCGGGCCGTGGTCATCGCGTTCGTGCTCGTGGTGTCCGTGGCATGGGCGGTGGTGCGGTGGCCGTGGCGGCGGCTGCGCGGCAGCGAGGCGACGCTCGCCGAGGCCGCGTCGCTGGGCGTGGTCGGCGCGTTCATCGCGCTGGGGCCCACGTTCGTCAAGCTCGGCCAGCTCATGGCCTCGTCGTCGGGCGTGTTCCCCGCCCCGCTGGCCGACGCCTGCCTGCGCTGCCTCGACGACGTGCCGCCGGTGCCCGCGTCGGCGGCACGCCGCGTCGTCGAGGAGGACCTGGGCCATCCGGTGACGGAGATGTTCGCCGCGTTCGACGACGTGCCGCTGTCGGCGGCGTCGGTGGCCCAAGTGCACGCGTGCGAGCTGCGCGACGGCCGGCGCGCGGTGATCAAGGTGCAGCGCCCGGGGATCCGCCACCGCATGCTGGTGGATCTGCACACCGCGTACGCCGGTGCGCACCTGCTCGAGCGGCTCATCGAGTTCTTCCGGGTCGCCAACGCCACGGCCATCATCCGCGACCTGCACCAGGCGACGGTGGGCGAGCTCAACAGCGCGCTCGAGGCCACCCGTCAGGAGCGGTTGCGCGAGAATCTGTGGGCGTTCGGCGACAACGCGGAGGTCACGGCGCCGGAGGTGTACTGGGACCATTGCGGCCCGCGCGTGATCTGCATGGAGCGGCTGTCCGGGGTGCCCCTGGACCAGTTCGACCAGCTGAAGGACAGCGGGCGGGACACCACCTTGCTGATCCGCCGGGGGGTCAAGGCCTGGCTGGAGTCCATCGTGGTGCACGGCCCGTTCCACGGCGACGTGCACGCGGGCAACCTGTGGATGCTCGACGACGGGCGCATCGCCCTGCTGGATTTCGGCATCGTCGGCGAGCTGCCGGAGACGTGGCGGACGATCCTGCGCGACATGTTCTACGCGACGGCCATCGACGGGGACTTCGCGCGGGTGGCCGTCGGCATCCGGGCGCTGGGCTACGCCTCCGGCACCGCCGCCACCGACGGCGAGGTGGGCGTGCAGCTGCAGGCCGTGCTGGCGCCGGTGCTGGCGGGCGACCTGGCCGCGCTGCGGCTGTCCGACCTCATCATGGCGCTGATCGAGGTGGGCCGGCAGTGGGGGGCGGCCAGCCCGGAGGAGCTGGTGCTGTTCGGCAAGCAGCTCGGCTATTTCGAACGGTATGCGGCCGTGCTCGCGCCCGGCTGGGCGCTCGGCAGCGACCTGTACCTGTTCCGCAACATCTTCCCGGATGCCGTGGCGGCGAAGGCCGCGGCCACCGGCGTCACCCTGCCGGACTGACCGCGGCCGGACCGCTACGGCCGGACGCGTGTCATCGCGCATCGGCGGCCGGGCATTGCGATATTCTGTGATCAGCGGTCAGCCTGGCCGCGTGGGCCTTCCGCGCGGCCGCAGGCGCCCCGAAAGGCCCTCCGACGAACAGCCGGGGTGACCAGAGTGCAGATGACGCGGCACGACGGCGGCAGCGGAACGCGCCAGGAGATCCTGGCCGCCGCCGCCGAGATCATCGGCGCCTACGGCTACCCTTCGGCGAGTGTCGACAGGATCATCACCCTGGCGCAGGTGAAGCCGGGCGAGTTGTACGCGCAGTTCGATTCCAAGGACACCCTCGCGCGCGAGATCATCGCAGTACGCGAGCAGCACGCGGCACAGGTCCGCCGGGCCGCGGCGGCGTCGGGCGCGCCCGCGCTGGAGACGCTCATCGACGAGACCATGGCGTTGGCGGCCCTGCGCGACGGGGACGTGTTCTGCCTGGCCGGCGACCGCCTGCTGCGGGAGGTGGACGACGCCTGGGAGGAGGTCGCCGCGTCGCGCAGGCGGGACCGCGCCGAGTTCTCCCGGCTGCTGCGCGACGCCCGCAAACAGGGACACGTGCTGCCCGCCGCGGGCGCCCCGGACAGCACAGGCGCCACAGACGACGCACTGGCGCAGGTGGTCCTCGCCGCCATGATCGGCGCAGGCATCGGTGCGCGGACCATGCGCGACGCCCGCGACGCCGTCTCCGTCCTGGAGAGCCTGTGGCTACTGCTGGTGCCGGGCCTGGTCCCGCAGAGCCTGCTGCCCCGGTACCACGAGGCGATCGGCAGCTCGGCCCGCCACCACCGCCGCCAGCGGCTCCCCTGACGGCGATGACGGCGTTGCCCTCAGGCCGCACCGTCACGCCCGGAACCGGTCCAGCGGCAGTTCCACCTCGTCCCCCTGCCGGTCGCCCCCGTCCGCGTGGACGAGAAGCGCAGCCATCCGGGCCGCGGGCACCGGCGGGTAGAGCAGGAAGCCCTGCGCCCGGTGGCATCCGAGTTCCAGCAGCATCGTCGCGGCAATGGACGTCTCCACCCCCTCGGCCACGATCTCGTGGCCGAACCCCGCGGCGAGCGAGATGATGGCCCGCACGATGGCCAGGTCGGCCGCGTTGCGGCCCAGGTTGCGGACGAAGCCCTGGTCGATCTTGAGCACGTCCACGGGCAGGTGCTTGAGGTGTGAGAGCACGCTGGCGCCGGTGCCGAAGTCGTCGATCGCCAGGTACACGCCCAGTACCTGCAGCGCCCGGAGCGTGTCGCGGATGGCGTCCAGATCACGCACCACCACGTGCTCGGTGATCTCGAGGCACAACGACGAACCGGGCAGGCCGTACTCGGTGAGCACCGCCTCCACGGTGCCGACGATGCGCGTGGACACCAGCTGCGCGGGCGACACGTTGACGCGCAGCACCACATCCTCCGGAGCGCCCCGGGCACGCCAACCGCTGAAGTCCCGGCAGGCGCGCTGCAGAACCCAATCCCCCAGCGCTCCCGCAAGGTTCATCGACTCGGCGATGCCGACGAACTCGCCGGGCGGCAGCAGTCCGCGGACCGGATGCTGCCAACGCACCAGCGCCTCGACGGCCAGGATGCGGCCGGTGCGCAGGTCGGCCTCCGGCTGGTAGTGCAGCCGCAGCTCGCCGTGCGCGATGGCGGCAGGCAGGTGCATCTCGACGTCGGAGCGGAAGTCCGCCTCCGCGGACATCTCCGCGCTCAGCACCGTCACCGAATCGCCCCCGGCCCGCTTGGCGGTGCGGGCGGCGGTGTCGGCACGGCGCATCAGGCTGGTCGTGGTGGCCGCGCCGGGCGCTGCCAGAGCCACGCCCATGCTCACCGTGCGGATCACGCGTTCGCCGCCCACGCTGACGTACTCGCGCACCGCGCGGCGGATCCGGGTGGCCTCCGCATACGCACCGGAAGTGGTCATCGGCCGGGCGGGCAGGATGACGAACTCGTCGCCGCCCAGCCGCGCCACCAAGTCGCCGGCCATGGCCTGCTCGCGCAGCCTGTCCGCGAACACCCGGAGGAACTCGTCGCCCACCGCGTGCCCCAGGTAGTCGTTGATGGACTTGAACCGGTCGAGGTCCAGGAACAGGATCGGGATGCACTCTCCGCGGCCCGCGGACAGTCTCCTGTCGAGCTCGCGGAACAAGGCGCGCCGGTTGTACAGCCCCGTCAGCTCGTCGTGGTCGGCGATGTGACGCAGACGCTCCTCGGCCTCGATCCGCGCGTGCAGCTGGGCGAACAGTGACGCGATGGCCTGCAGCGCGTTGACCTCCAGCTCGTCCCACGAGCGGTCGCCGAACTTGACGAACCCGAGCGCCCCCGTCGTCACGTCGCCGGAGCGCAGCGGCACGGCCGCCACCGATGTCGCCGCGACGCTGCGGCTCACCCGGATGTGGCGCTGATACTCCGAGGTCTCCGGGCCGGGGCGGATGAACGTGGGCTCGGTGAAGTGCTCCATGGCGGCGAAGACGGGGTCGGCGTCGGCGAAGTGGACGAGCCGCAACGGGTCGGAGGCCTCGTCCGCACTGCGCGGCGGCCATTCGGCGACCAGCCGCGTGGCGCGGATATCGTGCTCGTTGCGGCGCAGGAAGCTCGCGTCCACACCGAAGTGGCCGACGACGTCGCCGAGGATGTCCTCGCTGATCGCCCGGGCGGACGCCGCGTCGGCCCCCATGAGCGCGGTCGCCACGTGGGTCACCAGAGCTTCGAGGCTGCGTGTCATCGGGCCGCCCCTGCGGTGTCCGGCGCGCGACGGCGACTGCGCACCCGGGTCGGGGCCGCGTCGTGCGAGAGCCGCAACACCAGCGCGGGCGGGCGGTCCGCAGCCAGCCCGACGATCCCGTCGAACGCGCGGTGCAGGTGCCGCAGCGCGTCGGCACGTTCGCGGGAGAGCACCGGATAATCGTCGCGATCCTGGGCGTAGAGGAACACCGGCGACATCGGATGCACCGACAGGCCCAGCGCCTCGGCGCACACCCACACCGCCTCGGTGGCCGCGCCGCCGCGCACATGGTCGGCCGCCGAGCGGCCGGGGCACGTGACCACCGCCAGCGCGGAGCCGGACAGGATCCGGGTGCGCGTGTCTTCGCCCAGCGCCGCGCCGGCATCCCACTGCGCCAGGGCGTCCATCACGTCGGTGCGGCGGACCACGCCGAGCACGGCGAGCGCCGCGTCGGTGAGCCCCAGCGATCGCACGTCGATGCCCGTGGGCGACACGCCGTCCGGGCCCGGCTCGCACAGTTCGGCGACCATCTCGGCGTGCAGCCGCGGGTCGAGGTACCGCGTCCTGTCCGCGGCGGCGAGCACCCGCGCCGCCGCCGCGATAGGCCCGCGCCCGGTCAGCAGGTGCAGGCCGCCGCCCTCGCCGCACGCTGCCGCGCGCAGGCCCGCCTCCGCCTCGGCGCCCAGGTCCCGCGGGCGGCCGGTGTTGCGGTTGGTCTCACGCCGCAGGACGGCCCGGTACGACGCGGCGAGCGCCGCATCATCGCCGTCACCGCCACCGATTCCGGCACTGCCGCCGAAGCGCAGGTGCACGCGCAACCCCGCCGCGTCCGCACCCCCCGTGCCCCCGTCGATCGTGACCGGCCCCAGGATCCCGTGCGCCGCCGCGGCCGCACGCGCATTGAACAGCGCCGCGCCCAGGGCCACCGCGCTGCCGCGACCGTGCAAGTCCATGGTCACCGACGCGTCGGGATCCGGACGCAGCGTCAGCCCGTCGGCACCCACGTCCATCAGCCACGGCTGGGCGTTCCCGCCGGACGGCGCCCGCGCCGCCGCGAACGCCACCGCGGCCGCCGGGTCCGCCGGAGGCTCCGCCTCGCCCGGATCGGCCGACGCCGCCTCCGCACCGCACACCGCCCCGGCACCGCCCGCCGTGCGCCCGGCGGGCGCACGATCGCCCGAAGCCGGCCCGTCCAGCGCGAGACCGTCCAAGGCGTCGTCGATGTCGATGCGGATCCGGCCCGACGGCAGCGGCCGTCCGGTGCCGATCCGCCGCACCGCCGCGGCCACGGCCGCGGCGCCTGCCGCGACGTCGCCGGCCAGCTGCGGCCAGGTGCCGATGCTGTGTCCCACCTCCAGCAGCGATGCGGCCCCGCGCGCGGACAGGCGGGCCGCGTCGAGTATCCGCAGCACATACGGCACCTTGTCCGCGGCGGAGAGGCCGGCCAGCCGGGCGCCGTCCACCCCGCCGAGCACCCCGTGCAGCACGGGCCGCCGGGGTTCGGAGTCGAAGCGCTCCACGTCCAGCAGGCCGCGGTCGCTCGTCGCCATGAGCACCGGGATGCCGCGGGCGCGTGCGTGCTCGCGCAGCAGCACCTTCATCTCCAGCGCGTCGCACTCCTCCACGAGGATGTCGACACCGTCCAGCAGCGCGTCCAGGCCTGCGGGCGTCGCCCCCTCCGGGTAGGCGCGCACCGGCAGGTAGGGGTCGAGTTCGGCGACGCGGCGGGCCGCCACCACCGCCTTGTTCAGCCCCAACTCCAGCACCCCTGCCGCCACCCGGTTGAGGTTGGTGGCCTCCAGGTGGTCGAAGTCCGCCAGCCGCAGCCGCCCGCACACCCCCTCGAGCGCCAGCTGCTGCGCCACCGCATATCCCGCGCTGGACCCGACCACCGCGATGGTGAGCGCGCCCAGCCGCTCCTGCTCGTCGGCGGTGATCTTGTGGCGATTGCGGTCGAGGCGCAGGCGCCGGTACCCGTGCGGGCCCAGCAACGCCACCAATGCGCGGCGCCACGGGTAGTGGATCCACCGCGGCGGCTCGTCCAGTACGGCGGCGCCCGGCGCCGGAATGAGCGCCGCCAGCCCGTCGCGCTGCTGCGCCAGCGTGTCGAGCACCTCGACGGCCGGGTCGACACGCAGCCTGTCGATCCGTTCCCGATCCGCCGGGGCGCGTGCATCGAGCACGCGGGCGTGCGCGTCGACGGCGCCCGTCACGGCTGCGCCTCCGGATCGCCGCCGACGGACGCGGCGAACACGGCCGTTTCCTCGGCTATCTTGAGGGCCTGCCCAGGCTCGGCGTTGACCAGCACGTCCTCCCGGTCCCACCACATGATCCGCGTCCGGTAACGGGCATCCGGGTAGGGGGTGGCCGCTACCGCGTCGGCGACGATCCCGCCCGACGAACACCACCGGTCCAGCACGTAGGCGGCGGAGGTGGCCATGACGAAGCGCACGCCCAGCAGCGTCATCGTGTGCACGGCGACGCGTGCCAGCGTGGTGGCCACGCGGCCCGCGCCGCGGGCGGCCCACGCGGCCTTCATCTCCGCGACGCCGCCCGGAAGACGTGCGGAGATCATCGCGCGCACCCCGTCCAGTCCGGGCTGCCCGGCCCATTCCACGAGAGCGTGCGAATCCTCGACGCATCGGAACGGGCCTACCGCGCGGACGCCGCCGACCACCGTGCCGGTCCCGTCGACCGCGGTGAAGAACACGGCGGTGCTGCGGCCGTCGCGCATGCCGTCGATCCCCAGCGCCTTCTCGACGCCGAAGCGCCGGTAGCTCTCGCGTGCCCCGCACAGGTACTCGTGCCACAGGCCGGGCTCTGCGGACGGGGTCGCCGCGACGACGGTGCAGCCGCCGTCCTCGTCGGCGAAGGACACGCGCGGCAGCCGCCCATCGCCGGCGAAACCGGGTCCTGCGGAGAACGCGTCGGCCGATGCGATGAACTCCATGCGCCCACCCCTTCAGGACGTGTCGCGCACTGCGGCACAGCAGCGGATTCGATGCCCGTCGGCCGCGGCCTGCGGGCACGGCATCCATTGAATAACATTCCACGCCGATTAGCACTCCCTCCCGGATCTCCCGCAATTGGGATACTGTGATGGCCACAATCGACCAAGGTCGGGAGATGGGGGTCCGTGCACGATGACGGCTTCTGAACGGCGGCGCCCGCAGCCCACCTCTCCGCTGGGATTCCTCGAGTCGCTGCCCAGTCTGACGCTGCTGGACCGACTGCACATCCCGATCCTCTCGGTGCACGACGACGGCGACATCATCTACGCCAACCCGGCGGCGGAGGACATGCTCGGGTACGGGCGCAATTGGCTGACCAGCTGCAAATCGGGCTCCATCTTCCGCGACGTGGCTGCCGCGCTCACTCCCCCGCCGATGACCTCCTACCTCCGTCGGCATGCCGACAACATCATCGACTTGGTGCACTGGGACGGCTCCACGGTGCGCGCCATCGTCAGCGGGCCCACCCTCCTGCGCAGCAGCGACCCGGTGGCACTGGTCTCGCTGCAGAACGTGACGGAACGACTGTGGAACGGGGACCCCACCGTCTGACGTGCGGCCGGGACTCCGCCGACGCCGCTGTCCACATCGCCGCCGGCGCTCCGCACGCGACGCCGCGCGCCGGTTGCGAGATAGCGCCGGCCGAACGGGCGCGCGATACGGCGGTGCGCGCGCGGCGGCGCCCCGTGATGGTTTGCAAATCGCTGTACCGGCTAATCCCTTTCCGTAGCATCGGATGCACGGCAGCTCGCCCGGGTGTGATCAGTCAGGTCGGCCGCGGGCGGGGACGTCACTACCGCTGGGAGGACCGCCCGATGGGACGCGCGCTGATTCGCCGCAGTCGCCGGAGCCGACGCAGACCTGCCGCACTGGCCGCGTTCGCCGTCACCGCAGTGCTGAGCCTCTCGGCGTGCAGCGCCGGGCAGATCACCCAGACCCAGCCGGAGTTCGGCGACGAGGTCGGGATCGGCCAGGACTCGGCCGCGCAGGGGATCACCAAGAGGATGGTCAACGACGACATCACGCTGAGCAACGTGCAGCTTCTGCTGGCCACCGACCAGGCTCTGGACGATCTCAACCCTTATCACCTGGTGTTCAACGCCGCCAACGCGAGCCCCGCCGCCGACTACCGGCTGGAGTCCATCGCGATCAACGGCACGCCGGTCACCATCGACGGCGGTTCGGCGCTGCTGTGCGCACGCGGATCACTGTCGACGCCGACCGCGCGGCAGATCGCGGGCATCACGCCCACCGGGCTGCCCGCCGCCGGGGTCCCTGTGCAACCGGTGGACAGCTCGTGCAGCGCACCGGCCGGCACCGTGCTCGAGTCCCTGTCGCGCATCGACATCGACCCCATCACCCTCCCGGGCAAGCACCGCCCCGGAACCAGCGTCGACGCGACCTTCCAGTTCGCCGACATGCCCCCGATGACCTTCCCGGTGCCGGTGACCGTGCCGGGCTGCTGGGACCGCGACGACGCACGCTGAGCGGCGCGCGCATCAATCGAGATGAGGTGGACGCGATGTCCGGACCCGCGCGCCGAGGCGGAGGCGCGATCAGCGCCGTACTCGACACGATCATCAATGTGATCACCTTGCCGTTCCGCATACTCAAGCAACTCTTCGGTGCAGGCGGCAGAGGCGGTGCCGGACCACGATGATCGATGATCGGGCCCGTCCGGCGCTCGTTCAGCGGCGGCTCCGTCGCATGTGAGCCGCGGCCTGCCCCGGTGCGCCTCGACGCGCGGCCCATTGTCCTGCGGAGTCGGTGACCGGCGGCGCGGCGCGCGGGGACGTACCGAGAACCGGCAACGCCTCGTCGAGCCGCAGGCGGCCGATGACCCGCCACAGCGCGCGCGGGCAGTCGGCGAGCCACAGCGAGGCGCCGTTCTCGGCGAGCCGCCTGCTGTGCTCGAGCAACAGCTCGAGGCCGCGGGCACTGCAAAACTGCAGCCCGGCCAAGTGCACGATCGTGTCACGCGCGGGAAGCCACGAAAGCTGCAGCGCGAACGCCGCCGCATTGGCCGAGTCGATATCGCCGCAGACCTCGACGACGAGCGGTGCGCCGTCCCGGCTGCCGGTGTCTCCGTCGCCGTCGCCGTCGTTACCGTCGCAGTCGCCGCCGTCAGCGTGGCTCCGCAGCAAGGCGGCGGCGCGGCCGGCGAACACGGCGGTGATCGTCTCGTCGCCGTCGGTGAATGCTCCCGCGTCGGTGGCGTACAAGCTCAGAGTCCCGAGTGCGGGGTCCTCCTCGGACAGTCCCACCGCGAGGATGCTGCCGATACCGGACCGGCGGGCGGCGGAGGTGAACTCGGGCCACCGTCCGTCCGCCGCAGTATCAGCGATGGTGATGGTGCGCGAACCGCCCGATACGAGCGGCCACGGCCGGTGCCGCGCCGTCTGCGACCGGACGAGGCCGTCGATCACCGAGTCGGTCGCGCCGTAACTCCGCACCTCCGCGTGATGCGTCGAACCTGTGATGCCCGCGTAGGCCGCGACGGGGACCGCAGCCTTGGCAGCGGCGACGAGCTGTCCTATGGCCGAGGCGAATTCGTCCTCACCGCCGGATGTGTAGCAGGACCGGATACGGGTATGCATCGGCATGGGAAACCTTCCGGTTGCCGCACTCATCTGGTCGACTACCGGGGTCCGGGGTAGTTGCCTCCATGCTGCCAGCAACGGCGTGTCCTGTCAGCCGATTGCGATCGTGACGTCCGCACAACGCACTCGTCGAGCATCCCGCACGCGATGCCGACGCTCCGGTAGCGTTGGTCCGATGCGGCCGTGGCCTGCGAAGGCCGCGGGAATACACACGCCCTTGTCGGATGGAGACTGCTGATGCGCACAGGCTCGCCGGCTCTGCGGGCGTGTTCACGGTGACTCTTCCAGGCCCCGACGGCGACGAACCGCACCCGGATCGTGCAGGCATCGCGGAGGTGCGCGCGGCTATGGCCGCCGAGCTGCGCAGCGGCGCGGGCGGGACCGGGCCGCTCGCGGTGGTCTGCGACGCCTGCGCGCGGCTGTTGCCCGTCGACGGCGCCTCGGTTTCCGCCGGCGGCGGGATAGTCGGCGGAGGCATGCGCGAGGTGCTGTACGCCAGTGATGAGACGGCGGCGGCGATCGAGTCCGTGCACGACACCCTCGGCGAAGGACCCGCGATCGAGGCGTTCACCGAGCGCCGGCCGGTGCTGGTTGCGGACCTGTCCGCCGACGCCGCACGCGGCTGGCCGGTGTTCGCCGCCGAGATCGCCCGCCGCCCCGTGGGCGCGGTCTTCGCGTTTCCGCTGCACAGCGGCGCCGCAATAGCGGGCACGATGAGCCTGTACCGGCGCAGCCCCGGCTGGTTGACCCCGGCCGATCTCGCCACCACTTTGCGGCTGGTGGATCTGGCCACCGCGGCCCTGCTCGCAATAGCATTGGGAGATGAGCGCCTCGAAGACCTGTCATTGCCGCGGGCGGTGGTGCACCAGGCCGCCGGCATGCTCGTGTCCGCGCACCGCATCGGTGTCGACGAGGCGATGGCGCGCATGCGCGGACACGCCTTCGCCGCCGGCATCGACATCGCCGACGTCGCCGCCGAGATCACCACCGGACGCCTGCCGCCGGAGGCCATCACGCAGTGACCCGACACGCTCCCCGTACCGTTCGCCGTCGATCGTCAACGTCAGGACCCGCCATGGACATCCCCTCACCGCGCGGCCGCGAGTCGCGCCTCGTCGACGCATTCGTCGAGATGGCCGACACGCTCGTCGACGACTTCGACACAGTCGAACTACTGCACCGGCTCACCGAATACTGCGTCGAACTGCTCGGCGTCGCCGAGGCCGGGATGCTGCTCGCCGACCAACGCGGCAGCCTGCAACTGGTGGCATCGTCGGCCGAGCGCACCGAACTGCTCGAATTGTTCCAGCTGCAGGTCAACGAGGGGCCGTGCGTGGACTGCTTCCGCACCGGAAGCCCGGTGTCCGTGGCCGACCTGGCGGCGACCGCCGGCCGCTGGCCGACATTCACCCCGGAAGCACTCAGAGTCGGATACTGCAGCGTGCACACCGTGCCGTTGCGGCTGCGCGACCAGACCATCGGGGCGTTGAACCTCTTCGGCACGACCCCCGGCACATTGTCCGAGGCGGACCAGCATGTGGCCCGCGCGCTGGCGGAGACCGCCACGATCGGGATCCTGTCCGAGCGGGCCATCCGGCACGGGGAGGTGCTCACCGAGCAGCTCCAGACGGCGCTCAACAGCCGGGTGATCATCGAGCAGGCCAAGGGTGTGCTCGCCCACGCCGGGGATCTGCCCATCGACGAGACGTTCGCCGTGCTGCGCGACTACGGCCGCGCCCGTCGGACACGGCTGACCGACATCGCGCGGCAGCTCGTCACCGGCGCCCTGGACACCGCGGCGGTCCTGGACGCCGGCGAGCACGCACGCTGAGCCGGATCCTCCGACCCGCGTCTCCGACCGTCGCACTGCGGCTGCTGCTAGCATTCGCAGCATTGCTGGTCTGCCCGGTTCGGAAAGCTCCGAGCGCCGGGCGGGGCAAGAGGGAATCCGGTGTGAATCCGGAACTGGCCCGCAGCGGTATACGGGAACGACCGTCGTCAACAGCACTGGGAGCGCACACGCGTCCGGCGTGATGCCACTGGGAAGCGGCGACCATTAGGCCGTGCGTCAGCACACGCCCGTGAGTCCGAAGACCTGCCAGCACACCGCGCGGAGACCGCGTGCGGTGACCGACGGCGTCGAGGAGCACGCCGGGTCCGCCTCGCCGGCAGCCGTTGTGCGCCGGCGCGCCGCCCCGTGCCCTCACGCCTGGACCAGGCGAGGACACCGACGATGCTGGACACGGCACCATCCGCGCGCCGCCGCGGCGGCGTGACGCGCGGCTTCACAGCTCCTGCAATGCGCACTGCGGCCTGGGTGGCCGCCCTCACCGTGGTGCTCGCGGCGTCCGCGGTGGCGGCGGTGGGCATGGGCACCGTGCCCATCAGCTGGTCCGAGACCCTCCACTACCTGCACGCCTTCGTCACCGGCGACATCATCACGGCCGACGAGGTGACCCGGTACCGCATCATCGCCGACACCCGTCTGCCGCGCGTCCTGCTGGCGATCGTCGTCGGCGCGGGCCTGTCCATGGTGGGCGTGGCGGTGCAGGCGATGGTGCGCAATGCGCTCGCCGACCCGTTCGTCCTGGGCATCTCGTCCGGCGCCGCGGTGGGGGCCACCTCGGTGATCCTGTTCGGCACGCTCGCCGTGCTGGGAGCCGCGGCCGTCTCGCTGGCCGCGTTCGCCGGGGCCCTCGTCGCCACCGTCCTCGTCTACGTCGCGGCCCGCACCCGCGAGGGCCTGTCGCCGCTGCGCCTCGTCCTCACCGGCACCGCCATGGCCTACGGGTTCTCCGCCGTCACCACGGTGATGATCTTCGTGTCCCCCCGCGGCGAGGACGCCAAGTCGGTGATGTTCTGGCTGCTGGGCAGCCTGGCGTCGGCCCGCTGGTCGTCCCTGCCGATCGCCGCCGCGGTGACGGTGTGCGGCGGCCTGCTCCTGGCCGTGTGGTCGCCCAAGCTCAACGCGCTGGTCATGGGCGACGACGTCGCGAGCGGCCTCGGCCTGCACGCACAGCGCTTCCGCGTGTACTTGTTCGTGGTGTGCGCGGCGATGACCGGGACGCTGGTCGCGATCGTGGGGGCCATCGGTTTCGTCGGCCTCGTCGTGCCCCACGTGACGCGCATGCTCGTCGGCGCCGACCACACCCGCGTCCTCGCCGTCGCCCCGGTCCTGGGCGCGGTGTTCATGGTGTGGGCGGACGTGCTCAGCCGCACCGTCGTCGCCCCCGCGGAGCTGCCCATCGGCGCCATCACCGCGTTCGTCGGCGTGCCCACGTTCATCCTGCTCATGCGCGCCCGCCGCTACACGTTCGGCGGCACATGATCCGGCCCGCACCCCGCCGAGACCCATCATGGAAGGACGGCCGCATGGATCTGACCATCGAGGACCTCACCGTGGAGGTCTCCGCGAAGACACTGGTCCGCGACGTCGGCCTGAGCGCGCGCCACGGCGAGGTGGTCGGCCTCGTCGGGCCCAACGGCAGCGGCAAGTCGACGATCCTCAAGTGCTGCTACCGCGCGCTGCGCCCCACCGCGGGCCGGATCCTGCTGGGCGATGCGGACTTGCGGGGCATGACGATGCGGGAGAGCGCGCTGCGCCTGGCAGCCCTGAGCCAGCAGTCGAGCGTGGAGTTCGGCTTCACCGTCGACGAGGTGGTGGCCACCGGGCGCCTGCCGCACACCGGGCTGCTGGGCCGCGACGCGGCGGACGCACGCCAGGTCATCGTGGACGCGCTGCGCACCGCCGGCGCCGGGCACCTGTCCGGGCGGCCGTTCCTCGAGCTGTCCGGCGGGGAACGCCAGCGGGTGCTCATCGCCCGGGCCCTGGCCCAGCAGCCGCGGGTGCTCATCCTCGACGAGCCGACCAACCACCTGGACGTCAAGCACCAGATCGACGTGCTGCGCAGGGTGCGCGAGCTGGGGATCACCGTCGTGACCGCGCTGCACGACCTCAACCTGGCCGCGATGTTCTGCGACCGGATCCACGTGCTGGACCGGGGCGCCATCGTCGCGGCGGGCACCCCGCGCCAGGTGGTGACACCCGGCCTGGTGCGCGCCGTGTTCGGCGTGGACGCGCACGTGGTGGCGCACCCGGAGACCGGCGTTCCGCAGCTGCTCTATTCGCCCGACACCGCCCGCGACAGCGCCTTTCCGGCCGCCGTCACCACCGTGGAGGAGACCACACCCGCATGAGAATCCGACGCTCCGTCCCCGCCGCCGCCCTCGCCGCGGCCGCCGCCCTGCTCGCCGGCTGCGGCGCACAGGTCCAGCCCGCCGCGGACGCGGCCACCCCCGGGTACCCGGTGACGGTCACCAACTGCGGCGTGGAGCGCACCTTCGACGCTCCTCCGCAGCGTGTGGTGGTCAACGACATCAACATGACCGAGATGATGTTCGCGCTGGGCCTCCAGGACCATATGGCCGGCTACATCCTCAGCGCGTCGAAGGTGGACAACACCGCGGTGTCGCCGTGGAAGGACGCGTTCTCCGCCACGCCGCAACTGGGCACCAAGATCAACAAGGAGCTCGTGCAGGGCGCGGAGGCCGACCTCGTGTTCGCCGGCTGGAACTACGGCTTCACCGATTCGAGCGGCGTCACCCCGCAGGCGCTGGCGAACGTCGGCATCGCCAGCTACGTGCTCACCGAATCGTGCCGCCAGGGTGACAGCTCGGCCCGCGGAATCATGGACCCCATCGACGCCCTCTACACCGACATCACCAACCTGGGCCGGATCTTCGGCGTCGAGGAGCGGGCGCGCGAGCTCGTCGACGGCTACAAGCAGACCATCGCCGACGCGCAGGCGACCATCCCGGCCGACGAGCCCGCGCCGCGGGTGTTCCTCTACGACGGCGGCACCGACCAGCCGCTGACCGTGGGCGCCAACGCGGCGGCGAACGACGTGATCACCCGGGCCGGGGGCGTGAACATCTTCGGCGAGCTCGACGACAGCTGGACCTCGGTCAGCTTTGCGGCGGCCGCCGACCGCGACCCCCAGGTGATCCTCATCAACGACTACGGCAACACGACGGTGGACGCCAAGGAGGAGTTCCTGCGCCGCCACCCGCTCATGTCCACCACCACCGCGGTGCGCGAGGGCAACTTCTACGCGCTCACCTACCCGCAGCTCACCGAGGGGCCGCAGAACCCGCGGGCCATCGCCGATTTCGCGGCGTACCTGGGGAGCCTCGACGCGTCCTGAGCCGGGGCGTGGCGGCTGTGGCGCGCCGGGCCCGGTCCCGCCGCGCCGACCAAGCACTTTCTGCCACTTCGGCCGCGGAATCGTGCAGAAAGTACTTGCTCGTCGGCGGTCCCCCGGCGCCGGCGATGATTCGCGCCGCCCGGCCCGGTCTGCATGACAGCAGGCACGACGGAGTGGAGCGGACATGGCGACGTTCATCCTGATCCCCGGGGCCGGCGGGGCGGCCGAGGTGTACTGGCGCGAGGTGGCGGCGGAGCTCGCCGCGCACGACCACACCGCCATCTCTGTCGAGATTCCCGGCGACGACCCGGAGTGGGGGCTGCCCGAGTACGCGGCCATCGTCGACGAGGCGATCGGGGGCCGGCGCGGCGTGGTGCTGGTCGCGCAGTCGCTGGGAGGATTCACGGCGCCGATGGTCGGCGGCAACGGATCAGTGGGCCGGATCGTGCTGCTCAATGCGATGATCCCGCTGCCCGGCGAGACTCCCTCACAGTGGTCGGAGGCGACCGGGTCGGGTGAGGCACGGCGGGCCGCGAATGCCGCCGCCGGCCGCTCCGACGAGTTCGACCTGGTGGAGACGTTCCTGCACGACGTACCGGAGCACCGGCGCCCGGAGATGATTGCCGGCGATCGCGAGCCGGCCGCCACGCCGTTCTGGCAGCCGTGCACGTTCGACGCCTGGCCGGCGGTCCCGATCCACGTGATGGTGGGCGCAGACGACCGCCTGTTCCCCGCCGGGTTCCAGGTGCGGCTGGCGCGCGAGCGTCTCGGCGTCGAGGCGGATCTGGTGCCCGGCGGACACCTGGCCGCCAAGAGTCACCCGGTGGAGGTCGCCGGACAGTTGATGGCGTACCTGGCGGTCCCGGACGTATGACCGACGCCCATGCTTGCCGTGCAGCGCCTTGTCCGCGTGCAACGAACGGTTGGTCGCCTACATGGATTCCCCAGCGCTGCTTGCAAGGATGTTCGCCACACTCGGCTCCTGGAGTAGGTCGCGCACCGCGCTTGCGAAGTTCGGAGCCTGTGCGCCTTCGAGCATGGTAGCGAGATTGAACGGTTTACCCGATCTGCGGTGATACTCGATCTGCAGGAGCAACGCCTCGCGGACAGTGGCGGCCGCGTCTCGATGAACGAGCATCAGGAAGTCATCGGGGGTGTATACCTCGTAGCCCAGCCGATCATCATTGAGTTCGGCGAAACGATGGAATCCTCGATCGTCAGTGATCACGTACTGAACGTCACCGTGTTCTGCTGCAGCGTGCAAATGCTCGTCGTACTGATCGGTGTAGTCGAGGCTGCGGTCTATCTCGTAGCCGCAGATCCGACTGTCCTCGCCAAAGACTCCGACGATCTTGTCCCGCACTCCCCCGACCTGACGATCAGAGAAGTGCGGGAACTGCCGGCGCAAGTGGTAGACCAGCTCGGCGAGGACATCTTCGGTCCAGCGGAGATGGAACAGCGGTGGGCCCGACCGGAAAGCAATGAGACAGATCCAGTCTCGCAGTGTCTTTGAGAACAGCGCGTTCGTATCGGGGAGGACACTCGGCACGGAAGAACTCACCACGCGACAATAGCTGTCTGCTGTGACTGTCATCCACGATCCCACCGGATCGAATGCTCAGTACTCCAGGCCTTCGGACTCTTCGAAATCGCGCAGGTCCTGCAGAGCTGCCCGCTGCTGTTCCCTCTTCCGATCCTTGAAAGCGAGCACGTCGGAGGCGCCAAGCCTGGTGTGCGTGCCGACCTTGTGCGCCGGGATCCGGCCTTCTCGGATCAACTTCATCAGCGTCGGCCGGGAGACACCGAGAAGGTCGGCGGCAGATGTCGTGGTCAACTCCTCGGGCATCGCTCCGATAGTCACCGTCCCGCCATCGGCAACGATCTGGACGACAGTCGAGAGGATTCGCGCGAGCTCCGCCGGCACAAGCGACTGAAGACCTTCCGGATCAACCGCCTCGGCTTGCGCCATCTGTTCAGGCGTCACAGTCAGTGTCGTCTTCCCGACGCCTCGATCGACCACCGCGCTCACGGCCACACCTCCTTGCTTCTGAAACTGAGGATATCCCGGTTCCACTTGCAAGTGCAACCAGAATCAAAGGGGTTCGCCGTGCGGGGAAAGGCCGCCACCCCGCCGCAACGCACCGCGCGGCGTGCCGGTGCACATCACTGCCACCGGCACGCCGCGCGGACGCCGCGTTGGTCTGACGCGTCAGAAGTTGATCATCTGCCCGGAGATGCCGTGCGCGGCCTCCTTGATCACCTCGGAGAGCGTCGGGTGCGTGTGCACGTTGCGCGCCACCTCCTCGGCGGTGAGGTCCCACTTCTGCGCCAGGGTGAGCTCCGGCAGCAGCTCGGAGACGTCGGGTCCGATGAGGTGCCCACCCAGCAGTTCGCCGTGGGCGGAGTCGGCGACGAGCTTGATGAAGCCGGTCGCGTCGCCCAGGCCGTGCGCCTTGCCGTTGGCCATGAACGGGAAGTTGGTGACCTTCACGTCGTGGCCGTCGGCCTCGGCCTGCTCCTCGGTGAGTCCGAAGCTGGCCACCTGCGGCTGGCAGAACGTGGCGCGCGGCATCATGCGGTAGTCGCCCAGCGGCAACGTCTCGTGGCCACCGATCACCTCGGCCGCCACCACGCCCATCGCCTCGGCCACGTGGGCCAGCATGAGCTTGGCGGTGACGTCGCCGATGGCGTACACGCCGGGCACGTTGGTGCGCATGTACTCATCGATCTCGATTGCGCCGCGGTCGGTGAGCGCCACGCCCGTGTTCTCCAGGCCGAAGCCCTCCACGTTGGGCCCGAACCCGACGGACTGCAGGACCTTGTCGGTCACGAGAGTCTCGGTGTTGCCGGTCTTGTTGTCCTTGACCTCGACGGTGACCTGGTGACCCCGGTCGTTGATGCTCTGCACGGCGGCGCCGGTCATGAGCGTGACGCCGAGCTTCTTGTAGGCCTTGGTGATCTCCTTGGAGACGGCCGGATCCTCGTTGGGCAGGGCGCGGTCGAGGAACTCGACGATGGTCACGTTGACGCCGTAGTTGGCGTAGACGTAGCCGAACTCCATGCCGATGGCGCCGGCGCCGACGATCACCAGCGACTCCGGCAGCTCACGCGTCATGATCTGCTTCTCGTAGGTGACGACGTTGTCGCTGAGCCGCGTGCCGGGCAGCAGCTTCGTGGTGGAGCCGGTGGCGAGGATGACGTTCTCCGCGGTGACGGTCTCGCTGCCACCGTTCGTCAGCGCCACCTCGATGGTCTTGGCGTCCGTGAAGGTGCCGCGGCCCTCGAACTCGGTGATCTTGTTCTTCTTCATCAAGAAGTGGACGCCCTTGGTGCGCCCGTCCGCCACCGTGCGGCTGCGGTCGAAGGCGGCCCCGAAGTCGAAGCTCACCTCACCGCTGATGCCGAAGGTCTTGGCCTCCTTGTTGAACAGGTGCGCCAGCTCCGCGTTGCGGAGGAGCGCCTTGGAGGGGATGCAGCCGACGTTCAGGCATACACCACCCCAGTACTTCTCTTCGATGATGGCGGTGCTCAGCCCGAGCTGTGCCGCGCGGATCGCGGCGACATAGCCTCCGGGGCCTGCTCCGAGGACGACGACGTCAAAATGTGCAGCCACGAGAAACACCCTAGACGCTGGCAGTACACGTGTCCCCGTGGTGTCGCGGTTACCGAAAAGTAGCCATAACTGACAACATGAGATGTCACTCACAATCCAATACCGATGAGTGGGACCTGTGTTGTGATTGCCGTCGCGCCGCTCTGTACTAGTGACGCCAATCACGCACGTGGTCAGTCGGGGCTGACCGCACACACGCACTCAGCAAGGAGATAGTCATGGCAGGTTCACTTCAGGGTTCGATCACCGACGAGGAACTGCTCGGCAGCATCGGCAACAGTAAGGGCGGATCCATCGCCACCCTCGGCGCCCTCGCGGGCATCGCAGGCGGCGTCGCCGGCGCTATCGGCCTCGCGCTCGCCATCGACGGCGCATTCAAGGCCTTCGCACCGCATTGATCACCTGGATCGATCACCCTTCGCTGTCGCTCCAGCTCAATCTCACTGCCCGATGACGCCTGCTCATCGTCGTCGGCCTCACCTCATCAAGGAGTTCCCATGGATCAACTTCTCGCCGGCCAGCTCAAGGCCGTCTCCGGCATCTTCGGCGCCCTCGCGGGCGTCCTCGGCGGCGCGGCCGCCTCCCTCGGCCTGTTCATGCTGCTCAATGCCGGTGTCGCATCCAGCGCGCCGCCGCCTGCCCCCTAGACCCCAGCACCCCGGGGAACCCCCACCCCGCGGGCTGGTCTGCGGCCAACGAGCCGCGCACGACCCCGCACCATCCCCCCCGGTGCGGGGTCGTTGCATGTCTTGACCCCCCACAGGACTCCTTCGCCCCCACCGCCTCCCGTGATCTGCGCCACCCGGTTCGCCACATTGGCTTAGGATTGGCTAACCTTCGCACTGTCCGAAGTTCAGGCAATGAGGAGGATCTGTGAGCACGACCCTGTCCGCCGCGTTCGAGACGCTCAAGCAGCTCGTCAACGTCATCGACACCGCGTCCACGCTGAGCGCCGACCTGGGCAGCAACGTTCCGAACGCGCCGGCCGAGTAGCCGCTACGGCACCGGCCGCCGCATCCACGGTAGGCCCGGAGGTCGCGCGCACGCCACTGTGCCGTTGACCACAATCGCTCCGCTGCTGCGGCTTTGAGCTGCACGTTCACAACGGTTGCCCAGGTTTTACCGCCCGGTAACCAAGCGTTCAGCATGCTGCACTTACCCTTGCATTGCCACCGCGTCGGCACGACGACATCCCCGCCGGCGCTCGCCACCGAGCCCTCTCGGACGGCGACGGCACAACCCACGGGCCCCCAGGGGGAGGCCCACCACGACTAGGAGGAACCATGCTTCCCGACCACATCGTCGACCAGATCAAGGCCGTCCAGGACGTCGTCGACGGCTCCGTCGCCGCGGGTGGCGGCGTCAAGGGCGCCCTGGAGCTGTCCATCGCCCTTCCGGCCGCCGCTGCGGGCTCGATCGCTCTCGCCGGCAGCCTCGCCGCCGCCTCCTGAGCCACACCGCACGGTCCGAACCCAGACACCACACGTCAAGGAGACATCATGGGAAGCATTGAACAGCTCGAGGAGATCGCCGGCCCGCTCGGAGGCCTCGCCGGCTCCATGAGCCCGTCCCTGGCCATCGGCAAGGGCATCTCCGGCTCGATGGACCTGGTCCTGGCGATCAGCGCCCTCCCCGAGGTCTTCTCGTAAGACCTCCCCGGCCCGGCCGCTACCGGCGCCGGGACACGAAAGGGCGCGGCCCCGGCATCTCCAGAATGCCGGGGCCGCGCCGTCGTCCGTGATGGACGCCCTTACTGGACCCCCATGCCCGCGGCCAGCATCGGCCACGACTGGTGCAGGTCGTCCTGCCAGTAGCCCCACGAGTGGGTGCCGCCGACGGGGAAGTCGTAGTGAATGTTGTCCATGCCCAGAGAGTCGGTGCGCAGCTGCAGCATGTGCGTGCACGCGCTGGTGGCGGCCTCGATGGCGCCGCCGGTGATCATCTGCCCGGCCAGCTTGCCCATGTTGCCGGCGATGCGCGGATCGTTGAGTTGATCGTGCACGCCCGGCAGGCCGCTGCCCGACGAGACGAAGATCGGGATGCGCGGCAGCTTGGCCGCGTTGACGTACGGGTCGTGCTCCACCCACAGCGGCCCGCCGACGGGGCCCCACATGTTGGCCGAGTTGGCCCCGCCCGCCGCGGTCACCAGGTTGACGAAGCTGCTGCCCACCGGGTCGGACGTCATGGCGCAGCCGCTGTACGCGCCGACCGCCGAGTACAGCTCCGGCGCCTGGATGGCCAGGTCCAGCACCGAGCTGCCGGACATGGAGATGCCGGCCAGGCCGTTCTTGCCGCTGGCGTTGGGCAGGAACGAGTTCATCACCGGGGGAAGCTCCTCGGTGAGGAACGTCTGCCACATGTTGATGCCGTTGTTGCCGAGGTTCTTGGCCAGGGCCGGGTCGGGCCGGATCCAGTCCGTGTAGTAGCTGAACGCGCCCTCCTGGGGGATGACGACGTAGGTCTGCTTGTCCTTGAAGAACGCGTCGACGTCGCTCTGGTCGGTCCAGTTGGCCGAGTCCTCGCCGCCGCCGGCACCGTTGAGCAGGTACAGCACCGGGGTGGGGACGTCGGCGTTCGCCGGGGCCAGCACCTTGAGCTGGATGTTGCGCTGCATCGACGGCGAGTAGACCTCGAGCTCGTACTCCTGCGGCCCGACCTTGCTGCTCTGGTCCATGTCGACATGCGCAGCCTCGGCCGCATTGGCGACGGCGCCCCCGAGGGCGACGGGCATGACACCCGCGATCAGGGCGGCCGCGGCCGAACCGACCACGAACCTCCTCAGACGGCTCGACTTGCTGCGACTCATGGAAAGACCTCGTTGATCGGAATTGCAATAGACGGCCCAGGTGCCGCGCGCGCACGCCCTCAGCCGTGCGCACTACCGGCGACGAAGAAAGTTCACCCTCTCCCCATGAGCACCATCGCAGGCTATCGCAGTGCTGTTACGGGGAGCACAAGTGTTGCCGAACAGTGACCACACTGGTCCCACCCGTCACATCTCGGTCACGGCCGGGCGCCGCGGCTGCCATCGCGCTCGAAGTTCGAACGTCACATGCGTCGCGGCAACGGCTCACGGCATCGCACAGGCGATGGGTGCCGCAGACACACCTCCGCCGCCGGATGCGACCCCACCGCGCCTGTGGGAACAAAACGGACGACCAGCTACGTGAGCCGCGGGACTCACAGGCCGCGGCCCAGGTCATGACGCCGACGGCCCCGGAGCGCCCTGCGCGAGCAGCCCGTCGACGATCGCCGCGAGTGCGATGCGATAGGTGTCCTGCGCCGCCAGCGCCGGCCATCGGTCGCCGAGGGCGGTCAGCTGCGGAAGCCAGGAGGCGTCGAGGTCGCCGAAGAACGCGCCGCGTCTCGTCGGGGCGCCGGCGCCGCCGGCGGGAGCCGGACGCCGCGTGGTGTGCGCGCGGACGAGGATCTCTCCGACGGCGTGATACCAGAGGTGCCGGAAAACGTGGACCGCCTGATCTGGCGTACAGCCGTGATCGATGGCTCCGGCGACGATGGTCTCGACGGTCCACAGCGCGCGCTCGCCGAGCAATCCGACGAAGCCATCCGAGGTGAGGATCTCCGCCGCCCACGGCCACGCCGCCAGCGCATCGTGCAGAGTGGCCGCGGCGACGATGATGCGTTCGCGCGGTAAAGCGGGCAGCGGCGGTCGCGGTATCCCGGACGCGTACTCGTCGATCAGGAGCAGCAGCAGCTCCTCGCGGTCCCGCACGTGGTGATACAGCGTCGTCGGGCCAATGCCGAGTTCCGACGCCAGCCTGCGCATGGTCAGCCTGTCCCAACCGTCACGGTCGATGAGGTGGCGGGCTGCCGCGAGGATCTCGCCGCGGGAGGTGACCGGAGGGCGCCCGACACGGCGGCGCGATACGTGGGGGTCGGTCATCCGACCAGTATCCCCTTCGATCCGCGGGCGCCGCCGAACCACCGGAACCCTTCGACACTCGCGTCCGTCGATGGTAGTTTCGGAACATGTTCGTAAATACAAGCAAGCCTCTGGACCTGCACAGCGAGATGATCCGGCTCAGGCCGGGCGGCGGCGCGGTGGTGGCGCCGCGTGAGCACATGGCCGACGGCGCCGCCGCAGGCGAGCGGATAGTGGCGGCCTTCCGCGCCGAGGACGACAGCGCGGTGCACCCCGACGTGTGGGAACGCCACCCCGACGGGGAGGAAGTGCTCTACGTGCGGTCCGGCGCGGTGCGGGTGCATCTGCACAGCGGCGACGGTGCGGACAGCGAGAACTCCTCCACCGTGGCGTCCGGTGAGGCGTTCGTCGTCCCGCGCGGGCGGTGGCACCGACTCTCCGTCGTGGAGCCCGCCGACCTCGTCACCATCACCCCGCCCGTCGACACCGGACACATGCCCGTATCCGGCCCGTCCCCCACCCGTCGCTGAATAGTCATGTCCCTCCACGCAACCCCCGCGCCCACCCACCCGCGCCGCCGTCCCGGTGCACGGCCGGGAATGGTCCTCGCAGCGGTGGCCGTCGTGCAGTTCCTGGTGTCCCTGGACCTGTCCGTGGTCAACGTCGCGCTTCCGCAGATCGCCGACGGCCTCGGCTTCCGCGGGACCGGGGTGACGTGGGTGATCGACGCCTACGCGCTGACGTTCGGCGGGCTACTCCTTCTCGGTGGCAAGGCGGCGGACCGGTTCGGCCGTCGCCGGGTCGTACTGACGGGACTCGCGGTGTTCGGTCTCGCGTGCTTCGCCGGGGGCCTCGCCCAGCACGCCGCAGGACTGGTGGCGGCCCGGGCCGTGCAGGGCGCCGGCGCGGCCGCGCTCGCGCCGGCCGCGTTGTCGATCCTGACGACGACCTTCCCGCGGGGGCGCACGCGCACCCGGGCATTCGGGGTGTGGAGCGCTGTGAACGCCGCCGGCGGCGCGTTCGGCGTACTCATCGGCGGCGTGGTCACCGAGTTCCTGGGCTGGCGCGCGGTGATGGTCGTCAATGCAGCGATGGCCGCCATTGCGGTTGCCCTGGTGTTACGGGCCCTCGCCGACGACCGTCCCGCCGCCCCGGCGGGGCGTATCGATATCGCCGGTGCGGTGCTGGCGACAGGCGGGACGAGCCTGCTCGTGTACGGCATCGTCGTCAGCGGCGATAGAGGTTGGGCCTCGCCCCTCACCGTCGCCGCACTTGTCGGCGCGGCTGTGCTGCTCACCGCATTCGCCGTGATGGAAAAGCGCACCACCCGCGAGCCGCTGGTGCGCCTCGGCCTGCTTGCCCACCGTCCTGTGGCAAGCGCCAACGCATTCAACCTGCTTATCGGCGCCGCCATCGCGTCGGGCTTCTACTTCGTGTCGCTGTACCTGCAGCGGGGGCTCGGCACCGGAGCGGCGGTCACGGGGCTGGAGATCCTCCCCTTCGGCTTCGGTGTGATCGCCGGTTCCGCCGTCACCATCCGGGTCGGCCACCGACTCCAGCCCCGGGCCCTGATGGCCGGCGGCGCACTGCTGGCGGCCGCCGGCTTCGCCTGGTTCGGAAGCATCGACCCCGGCGGCGCGTTCCTCACCGATGTGCTGGGCCCGTCGCTGGTGGCAAGCCTCGGAATCGGGCTGTGTCTGGGACCGGTCGCCTCCGCCGCGACCGCCGGCGTCGCGGACGGCGAGGCGGGTACCGCGTCCAGCCTGCTCAACAGCTCTCGCCAGATCGGCGCCGCCCTGGGTTTGGCCGTGCTGGGCACGGCGGCCGCGGCGCGCACCGGGGCTGTCGTCACCCGGCGTCGCTCACCGACGGCTTCGCCTTCGGCCTGGCGCTCTGCGCGGCGCTGCCGGCGGTGGCCGCCGCGATCGCGGTCTTTGGAGCTGCCCGGCACCGGCGCGACGCCGATACGGCGCGCACCGCCCCCTCGGCCGCGCCTGCTGCGCCCACACGTCACGCCGTACACAACGATGGGAACCCCGTGAAACCTGCAGCGCGCCCGCAGCGCCACGCTCTCAGGGCGATGTATGCCGGCCTGATCCTGTCCGTCCTCGCCGTCATCGTCGCCTACGCTGACCGCGCAGGCGGCCCGACGAGTCTCGCCGGGCATCTCCGATCCGGATACCCCGCGTATTCACCAACGCAGATCGACGCCGCAGCGCACACCTACCTCGTGCTGCTCACCGCCCTCGGCGGCGTGGGCGTCGCGTGCTGGCTCGGCGCGATTCGCGCCGTCCGCACCGGCAAGCGCTGGGCACGGTGGGCGTGCGCCGCAACGTGGGGCGCCGCGACGAGCCTCGCGATCGCCGGTCTCGTCGTCACGGACACCTCCGGCGACGTCGGACTGCCGCCGCTGCTCGGCTGGGCAGGCCTGCTCCCGTGCGTCGCGGGACTCGTGGCCGTCGTCCTGCTCCGGCGCACGTCCGTCGACGTCGGTCGTGCGTGACCTCGATGTCGGCCCCGCTGCGGCCGCTGCTCCCGGCGTCGCCGCGGTGCGACCTCACCTCAGTGGCGCCTCTGATCACGGGCCGGCCGCCGGTGCACCTCGTTGCACGCCCGAACACCGGCATGACGCCTGCAGCGACCGTGCCCGGCATCCCGTCGTCGACGCGCGGCGCTCGCGCCGGACGAGGCAACGGGGGGACACACGTCGGGTAGGCTGCCGGTCATGCGCCAGGCCTTGTGCGGTGTGTCGTGGAAGCTCTGACCAGATCTTCTGCCGTGGACAACTTTTCCGCCGCCTTGCGCCGCGCGGTGACGGAGGGGCCGGGCTCCTCCCCGGAATCCCGCACGTTCGTCGTCACCGGCGCACCGGGAATCGGCAAGACCTTCACGCTGGACTCCGTTCTCGCCCCGGTCATCGCAGAGGCCGCAGGCGTCCACGTGCTTCGGGGGACGGCCGACGAGCTTGCGCACCGTTACCCGTACGAGGTGCTCGCGCGCACCCTGGGGATGCCGCTCGGCGAACCGGTTCCGCCCGACGCCGACGAGATCCTGCTCGCGCGGGTCGACGCGCTGTGCGCGGCCCGCCCTGTGGTCCTCGCCCTCGACGACGTCCACCACTGCGACGCGGCGACCCTCGCCCTGCTCAACGTGTTCGCCGCCGCGTCCCGGGCGCTGCCGCTGACCCTTGTCGTCGCGCACCGCACGCTCCCGGCCCGTGAGCAACTGCGCAGGCTGGCCCGCTATCCGGACGCGTACGAACTGGCGCTGCAACCCTTGTCGCCGGAGGATGTCGCGCAGATCGCCCGCAGCGCACTCGGAACCGCTCCGGGGCCGGGGCTGCGGGCCATGCTCGACGGCGCCTGTGGACACCCGATGCACGTGCTGGCGATGCTGGAGCAGTTGGCCCTCGACGACGCTCTCGTCGAGGCCGGCGGCGTCACCGATGTCCGCGCCGGGATGCCCACGCCGGCCGCACCGGCCCTCGGCGAGATCATCGAGTCGCAACTGACGCATCTGACGGGCGCCACCCGCGACGTCGTCCAACGGCTCGCGGTGTGGGGCGCGCCGACGGCCCTGTCCGAGCTCGCGGCACTGGCCGACGAGAGCCCCGTGTCGATGGTCGAGCCGGTGCAGGCCGCGGTGGAGACCGGCATGATCCGCTTCGGCGCGGACGACCGCCTGCATTTCCGCCACGACCTCTATGCGGAGACGGTGTACAGGCGGATACCGGAGGTTCTGCGCGCCGTGCTGCACGAAGCCTGCGCCGCCCGGCTGGAGCGGATCGGTGCGCCCGCAACGACGATCTCGCATCACCTGGTCGCGGCGGGGGCCGGCCCGCAGCGGCTCGCCCGCGTCCTGGAGGCGGCCGGCGGAGAGCTGGCCGCGATGCCCTCGGTGGCCGCGGACCTCCTCGAGTCCGTCACGGTGGCCATGCCTGAGAACGTGGAATCGCTGACTCTGGCGCGGGCCCGGGCGCTGGCCGGATCCGGGCAGCTGCGCAAAGCCGGGGACCTCGCCCGCGGCGCCCTGCAGTCGACGGAGGACGACGAGATCGCGGTGGCACTGCGCGGCCTGATCATCTTCACCGCGTTGACGCTCGGTGATGTGCAGGCGACCCTGACAGAGATCGAGGCGACGCTTCGGCGGCCGCTGCCTCCGTCGGCCGCGGGCCGCCTCGCCGACCTCGCCGACTGGGCGCGTGCGCTGGCAGGCCTCCCCGATGCCGGGCCGGTCGCGTCGTCCACGACGACCGCCGAGCACGTGTCCTCCACCCGCGTGCTGGCCACCGCGATCCGGCTGATGACGGCGGGCAGGCCCGTCGCGGCACTCGAGTGGGCGCTGTTGGCCGCGGGTGAGCCGCAGGCCGGCGGGATGCATTGGAACGCCGGAGGCACGGCGGAGGTCTGGCCGCCGATCATCGAGCTCCACGCCCGCGGCCCCCGGCCCGCCGCGGATCTGCTCACCAAGGGCAGCCCGGACGGCGGACGCCGGTGGTCCGATCCGTACTCGCAGTTCGCGGCCGCGGGGGTCGACCTCGCCGCAGGACGCTTGGCCGATGCCGCCGCGCAGTTCGAGTCCGCGCTGGAACTGTCCGACCGCATGGAGCTGGGCTGGACGTCGCTGGCGTTCTCGTCGCTGGCCATGATCGACGTCCACCGGGGTGACCACGCCGCAGCCGAGGCGCGGCTCGACCGCTTCACGGCGATGGGGCAGCCCGACCTGTTCGGCTTCCCGGAGGCCGGCCGCGTCCGCGTCGCCCTGCTGGAGGCCCGACGCCAGCGGAAGGCCGCGGCGCGACTGGCCGCCGCACTGTGGGACGAGGCGGTCGCCGACGGCCGTCTGCTGTGGCTCTCGCTCGTCGCCGCCGAGTTCATCCGCGTGGCGGCGGCCCGCGGCGACCGCCTCCTCGTCGACCGGATCGCGCGCGGGCTGGCGGCGCTTCCCCGCCCTCTCGCCCCGGTCACCGACGCCCTCGTGCGGCTGGCGCAGGCCGGCGCGGACACCGACCCGGCCGACGCCCTGTCGCACGCCGTCGCCGCGGCCGCGCGGTTCCGGGCGCTCGGCATGCCGCTGGAGGAAGCCGGCGCGTGGGAGGAGGCCGCCTGCCGTGCCGCCGAAGGCGGCGACCTGCGCGGTGCACGCACCCATGCCCGCGCCGCGCAGGCGCTCTTCGACGGTGCCGGCGCTCCCACGTCCGTCGCACGCGTCGCAACGCGCCTGCGCGCGCGTGGGATGAGGATCGGCTCCCACGCGGCCCGCCGCAAGCCGACGAGCGGCTGGGACAGCCTGACCATCACCGAGACCCGCGTCACCGCGCTCGTGGGTCAGGGCTTGACCGGCCCGCAGATCGCCGACCGGTTGGGGATCTCCCCCCGGACCGTGCAGACCCACGTCTCCCATGTGCTGACGAAGCTGGGGTTGCGGACACGCATCGAGCTCGCCGTCGCCTTCGCCAACCGCCCTGGTTGACACCGAATTCTCCGCGCTTTGACAGATGATCCGACGACGACACCTCCTTACGCTGAATTCATCTCACCTTCAGCGAAGAGGCCCGGATTGAAAACTCGACCAGATCGCACCCCCGTCCCGCGCCGCACCGTGCTGTGGGGCGCCGCAGCGGGAGCCGCGTTGCCCGCCGCATACGGACTGTTCGCGGCCCCCGGCGCCACCGCAGCGCCCGCCGGGGCCGCCGTCACCACCGAAGAAGGAGCCTCCGTGGCCGGCATGATCAGCGACAACGACTTGTGGAACAGCTGGGCGGAACGGGCGCTGGTGCGCGTCGCCGCCGCGGGGGCGGACTTCGGCGAGATCCTCGTGGCGGCCGCCGGGGTGCCGGACGGAGACATGGACACCTGGTTCTCGCAGTGGACCGCGGTGGCCGAACGGTCCGCGGCGCTGGCACGGGACTGCGCCGCACGTGGACACGCGGTCAGCGCGCGCGGCGCCTGGCTGCGGGCCGCCACGTATCACCAGATCGCGGCCTTCGCCCTGTTCGGCTCGCCCGGTGACCGGTTGAAGGCCTCCTTTGAGCAGCAGTCCCGGTGTTTCGAATCCGGCGCGGCGCTGCTGCCGTATCCGGTGACGCCGGTGGAGATCCCCCTCGACGGCCATCTGATGCAGGGCTACTTCTGCCGGCCCGACGACTCCGGAGCGCGCCGGCCCACGGTCGTCTACACCAACGGCTACGACGGCACCGCGCAGGAGATGTTCTTCGCGCACGTCCCCGCCGCCATCGAGCGCGGCTACAACATCCTGGTCTTCGACGGCCCCGGACAGGGCCGCATGCTCATCAGGGACGGGGTCCCGATCCACCCGCACTGGGACACGGTGGTGGGCGCCGCCATCGATCAGGTGCTGCGGCGACCGGACGTCGACGCGGACAGCATCGTGCTTTCCGGCTGGAGCTTCGGGGGCTTCCTGGCGCCACGCGCCGCGTGCGGCGAGCATCGGATCGCCGCGTTGATCGCCGACCCCGGCGCGCTGGACCAGCGCCGGACACTGCTGAAGTTCATGTCCCCGGACGATGCCGCGGGCTTCCCGGGGACCGCGTCCCCCCGCTTGGTCGCCCAGCTCGCGGCGATCGAGGAGCACCTGCGCGTGAACGGCCCCGCGGCGCCCCGCTGGCAGATCATCCAGCGCGGCCTCTGGGTGCACGGCAAGGACACGCTCTTCGACTACCTGGCCGACCTGACACGCTTCGACATCAGCGCCATCGCGGGCGGCATCGACTGCCCCACGTTGCTCACCGCGGCGGAGAACGACCCGCTCAGCGCGGGCGCCCCCGCACTGCGCGACGCGATCGGCTCCCATGCCACGCTGGTCGAGTTCACCGCGGCGGAAGGCGCGGGCGGGCACTGCGAGTCGCATGCGCGGGCGCTTTACCACCAGCGGGTCTACGACTGGCTCGACGAGACCCTGGGCTCCGGCGGCGGTACAGGCACCGGGTCCCTCGGTTCGCTGGGCAGCCTCGGATCAGCCTGACCGCGGCGCGGTGTCGGCCGCGCGGGTGGCTCAACCATCACTGCGTGAGCGGGCCGCAGCAGCGCGCACCGACACAGCACCGCAGATCCCTGGCGGACAGGCGTCCACCACTTTATTGCACATGATTATCATTCCGGGTAGGCGACGGAGCCGCAGGACGCGGAACGTATCGTCCTCGCCATGCACCGCTTCCCCGAGCAGGGCCGGCCCCTGCAGCGCCGACGCAGGGGCCGGTCGGCCCTGAAAGCCCTGCCGATTCGGCAGAGCGGCCGCCGAGTCCCGCAGCACTGGCGAGGGCTCTCCTGGTTCGCACGCGTGGTGGTCGGGGCGCTCGCGGTCGCAGCCGCAGTCACCGCGGCCGGGCTCGTGCTGCTGTGGCCGTCGGGGGCCGCACCGCGGGTGCCCCCGCACCTGGAGATCGCCGCCGGCATCGGAGTGCCCACCGAGGCGGGCACGGTGACGGAGATCTACGAGGACCTGTGCGGCAGCGACTCGCTGCACCGCGCGTTCGCCGCGGCACCGGACACGCCGATGACCTTTCAAGGGCGGTGCACGCTGGTGCTCGTCGACATCGGCTCGGGCCCGGACGCCGGCATGCGCACCCTGCTCGAGGCGACGGAGGGCCCGGGCGCCCCCGAGCTGGCGGTCGGCGATGACATCCGGCTCTCGCGCGCCACGGGCCCCGACGGGCGGACGCTGTACGACTTCGAGGACTTCGCCCGGGGCGTCCCCCTGGCGCTGTGGGCCGTCGCAGCGGCCATCGTGGTGTGCGCGGTGGGCGCCTGGAAGGGCCTGCGCGCCCTGGCCGGCATCGCGGTGGCGCTCACGGTGATCGTCGGATTCACACTGCCGTCCCTGCTCGACGGGCATGCCCCGGTTCCCGTCGCGGTGGTCTCCGGCTCGGTGATCCTGTTCGTCGTGCTGTACTTGGCGCACGGGGTGAATCTGCGCACCTCGGCGGCGCTGCTCGGCACCCTCACCGCCCTGGCGCTGGCCGCCGGGCTGTCGACGTTGGCGATCGCCACCACGGCCCTGACCGGACTGTCCGAGCAGGACAACGTGACGATCCAGGCGTTCATGGGCACCCTGTCGGTGACCGGGCTGCTGCTGGCCGGGTTCATCATCGGCTCGCTCGGCGTGCTCAACGACGTCACGATCAGCCAGGCGTCGACCGTGTTCGAGCTGGCCGCGGCCGACGCCACGATGCCCGTGCGCGGCCTGTTCACCGCGGCGATGCGGGTCGGGCGCGACCACATCGCCTCGATCATCTACACCCTCGTGCTGGCCTATGCGGGCGGGGCGCTGCCGCTGCTGATCATCTTCGCCGTTTCGCAGCGTTCGTTGACGACGGTGCTCACCAGCGACGCGGTGGCCGTCGAAGTGGTCCGCGCCCTGGTCGGCGCGATCGCCGTGGTGCTGGCGGTGCCGCTGACCACCGTGACCGCGGCATTGTTGACCCGCGGCACCGCCACCGCCGCGATCACCGCCGGCGCGGGACACCACCACTGACCGCGGGCGGACCGAGACCCGGGGTCAGCCGAGGACCGGCTCCGAACTAGAGTTTTCGTCATGCCGAACTTTTGTTGTCGTATGACCGCATTGCGGAGCGTCGTGGCGGTGGCGGCGGTGGCCCTGCTGGCCGGCTGCGCGCCGGGGGCGGGCGGCCGCGACGACGATCGACCGGTGGTGCTGACCACGTTCACGGTGCTGGCCGATATCGCCCGCCAGGTGGCCGGAGACCACCTGCACGTCGAGTCGATCACCAAGCCGGGCGCGGAGATCCACGGCTACCAGCCCACCCCCGGCGACGTGCGCAAAGCGGCGCGCGCGGATCTGATCGTCGACAACGGGCTGGACCTGGAGTTGTGGTTCGACAAGTTCCTCGCCGACGCCGATGCTCCGCACGTCGTCGCGTCCGCCGGGGTCGAGCCGATCGCGATCGCCGGAGACGCCTACGCGGGCCGGCCGAATCCGCACGCGTGGATGTCGCCGGCCAACGTGCAGGCCTACGCCGCCACCCTGGCCGACGCGTTCGCCGAGCTGGACCCGGCGCATGCGGACGATTTCCAGGCGAACGCGCAGGCATACCAGCGGCAACTGCAACAGATCCACGACGACCTCACCCGGCGCCTGGCCGCCGTGCCCGAGGACCAGCGGGTCCTGGTCACCTGCGAGGGGGCCTTTTCGTATCTCGCCCGCGACGCCGGGTTGACCGAGCGGTACCTGTGGCCCGTCAACGCGGAGAACCAGGCCACGCCTCAGCAGGTGGCCGCGGTGGTCGACTACGTCCGCGACAACGACGTGCCCGCGGTGTTCTGCGAATCGACCGTCTCGGACAAGCCGATGCGCCAGGTCACCGAGGCGACCGGGGCCGAGTTCGGCGGCACGCTGTACGTCGACTCGCTCAGCACCCTGGACGGCCCGGTGCCGACCTACCTGGACCTGATCCGGTACGACACCGACACCATCGCAGACGCGCTGACAGGAGAACGCAGGTGACAGAAAGTTCCACGGTGCGGCAGTCGCGAGTCGGCGATACGCCGCATGCGGTGCAGGCCCACCGGGTCACCGTCCGCTTCGGGGCGGTGACGGCGCTCGACGACGCCACGGTGGCCGTACGCCCGGGCCGGGTCTGCGGGGTGATCGGCATGAACGGTTCCGGCAAGTCGACGCTCTTCAACGCGCTGATGGGGCGGGTCCGCCCGGAGAGCGGGCAGGTGCGCATCGCCGGGATGTCCCCGGCTGCCGCACGCCGCCGCGGCGTCGTCGGCTACGTGCCGCAGGCGGAGAACGTCGACTGGGACTTTCCCGTGTCGGTGCGCGATGTGGTGATGATGGGCCGCTACGGCCGCCTGGGCCCGACCCGGCGGCCCCGGCGGTCCGACAAGGCGGCCGTGGCCGACGCGCTCGACCGCGTCGAGCTGGCCGACCACGCCGACAGGCAGATCGGGCAACTCTCCGGCGGGCAGAAGAAGCGCGCCTTCGTCGCCCGCGGCATCGCCCAGGGCGCCGACGTGCTGCTCCTCGACGAGCCGTTCGCCGGAGTGGACACCCGCTCGCAGGCCACGATCACCGCGCTGCTGCGCGCCCTCGCCGCAGACGGCCGCACCATCATCGTCTCCACGCACGACCTGCACGGCCTGCCCGCGCTGGCGGACGAGGCCGCGCTGCTGCGCCACCGCGTGCTCATGCACGACTCCGTCGCCGAGGTGCTGCGGCCGGAGAACATCGCCCACGCCTTCGGCCTCGACCGGCCGGCGCACGCCGGGCACGAGGAGTCGATGTGAACCCGATCGAGATGCTCACCGAACCACTGTCGTACCCGTTCATGGTCCGCGCCCTGGCCACCACGGTGATCGCCGCTATCGTGTGCGCGCTGCTGTCGTGCTGGCTGGTACTGGTCGGCTGGTCGCTGATGGGCGATGCGGTCTCGCACGCCGTGCTGCCCGGCGTCGTCCTCGCCTACATCCTCGGCGCCCCGTTCGCGCTCGGCGCCATCGTGTTCGGCGTTCTCGCCGTCGTGCTCATCGGCGTGGTACGCGCCACCAGCCGGGTCAAAGAGGACGCCGCGATCGGCATCGTGTTCACCGCCCTGTTCGCGCTGGGGCTGGCGCTGGTGTCCGTCACCCCCAGCCACGTGGACCTGAACCACATCATCTTCGGCAACATCCTGGGCATCGCGAACGCGGACATGGTCCAAGTCACCGTGCTCGCGGCAGTGGCGGCCGCGGTGATCCTCGTCAAGCGACGGGACCTGATGCTGTACGCCTTCGACCCCACCCATGCGCACGCGATCGGGCTGTCCACCCGACGGCTGTCCGCGATCCTGCTGGGGCTGCTGGCCGTGACCTCGGTGGTGGCGCTGCAGGTGGTCGGCGTGGTCCTGGTGGTGGCGATGCTCATCGTCCCGGGCGCCACCGCGCACCTGCTCACCGACCGGTTCTCCCGCATGCTGCTCATCGCCCCGGCGCTGTCGGCGACCTGCTCGGTCACCGGTATCTACCTGAGCTACCACCTGGACGCCGCCTCCGGCGCGATGGTGGTGCTCACCCAGGCGGCCGTGTTCACCGCCGCCTACCTGTTCGCCCCCCTTCGCGGGATCATCGTCCGCCGCGCACGCCGCGCGCCGGCCGCCTCATGACGCGCGATGGCGGCGGTGCGCACTGAGAAATCGGCATCGATTCCAGGGCCCCTCCGGGTGTAAAATCGGTGTCTGCTCGATGCGTCTCCACTCTGCGCTGCGCGAGGGCGTTCCGCCGATGCACGGTCCGCCGTCGCGCCTCTGACCCACCCCTCTGATCCGGGGACGGACACCATGGAGTCCCGCACACTCGGCACGGCCACCGATGGTCAGATTCGCGCGACGCTGGGGGCGATGTCCGCCGTCGTGGCCCCGGATGCCGCTCCGCCGCGCCGCGGCGCACAGCTGATCGCCGCGACCCCGCAGGGGGTCTTCGGCCGCACGCTCCGCCTCGACGGCCCGGTACCGGTGGTGCCGCCCGACCTGCTGCCCCGCGCGCTGGGCGCCGACCCCGCGCTGCGTGCGCGCGCGGGCGAGCTGGTGGCCATCGCGGCGTTGGCGGATGCGGTGATCGAACCCGACCGGCTCGGCCTCGTCCTCGACTATGCCGCCGCACTGGGGATCGAGGCGGCGTGGGTGGGGCAGGTGGCCGATCTCGCCGCGGGACGATACGACCGCGCGCTCGCCGACATGGTCCGCCGCAATACGGCGACCTTCCCGGGCCTCGGCGACCCGCACGGCGACCCCGACCTGTTTCCGTACTCGGGGCGCACCGACGCCGACAAGCGCGTCGCCGCCGCATTCGCCGGGCTCGAGGCCTATCCGCACGGGAGCTTCGGGCACGCGTTCTGGGTGCACTTCCGCCGGCACGGCTTCCGCTTCCCGGGGCAGGAAGGCGCCTTCCGCGACGCCTTCGCCGTCCCGCACGACGGCCTGCACGTGCTCTCCGGCTACGACACGTCGATGCAGGGCGAGCTGTTGGTGAGCACCTTCACCGGCGGCATGCACGGGCGCGACGCGCTGGCCGCGCACCTGTTGCCGGTGATCCTGCAATGGCACGTGGGCGTCGAGGTGAACGGCATCGGCGCCCAGCACGGCGCCCTGGATCCCCGCAAGTTCCTCGTCGCGTGGCAGCGCGGCCGCACTCAGAGCGTGGACGTGCTGGACCCGCGCTGGCGGTTCTTCACCGTCGCACCGCGCCCGCTGGAGGAACTGCGCGAAGACTACGAGATACCCGCACTCGCCGACGCGGACCGCGCCAGCGGTCCGGAGGTCAACGTGACGGCCGAGGCCGACCCGGCCGCCGCCTGAGCGCCGGCAGAGTCACTGCCCCCCAGCAGAGTCACCACCCCCGGCAGCGTCACCGCTCCGGCCGCCACACCCCCGCCCCTCACCCGCACCCCTGGGACCCGCCATGACACACACTCGACCCACCCGTTTCACCAGCACACCCGCGGCACCGGCACCGGCACCGGCGCCGGACGAGGCTCCTCCCCTGCTGCTCCGACTGCTGGGGATGACCACGTTCATCGGCGTCGCGGGCTTCCTCATCGCCGAGATCGTCCAGCTCGCCGCGTCCGGCACGTCCGGCTTCGCCGATCACAGCCTGCTCAACGCGCTCACGTGGCTGGCCGGAGTGAACTCGCTCGTCGTCGGCTGCGGGCACCTGATGTTCCCCGACCCCGTCGCCGAGTCCATCGGCTGGGGCAAGGGCAGCCCGTTCCAGTGGGAGGTCGGCCTCGCCGGCGTGAGCATGGGCGTACTGGGCATCCTCGCGGGCAGCGGGTTCGACCGGCAGTTCCAGCTCGCCGCGGTGATCGCGTTCGCCGTCTTCTATCTCGGCGCCGCCGTCGGCCACGTGAAGGAGATGGTGGTGGAACGCAACTTCGCGCCGGGCAACGCCGGGTTCATCTTCTGGTACGACCTCGCGGCGCCGGTCCTCGTGATCGTCCTGTACGCGGTCACATGACCCGCCGATGATTCTCCGCGGCCCGGACGGTCCACCACTGTGCGCACTTTTCCGCCCTACACCCCCGAGGCCGCAATGACACCCACGCTGACAAGCACGCTCCGCACCGGCGGTCCCCGGCAATCCGGGCCCATCGCCATCGAGGCGGTGGACCTGGTCAAGAGGTTCGGCGACGTCACCGCCGTCGACCACGTCGGATTCACCGTCCCCCAGGGCACCGTGCTGGGGCTGCTCGGCCCCAACGGGGCCGGCAAGACCACCACCGTGCGCATGATGACCACCCTGTCCCCACCGACGAGCGGCACCGCCCGCGTCGCCGGCTACGACGTGCGCACCGAGCCGGACAAGGTGCGCCGCAACATGGGGCTCACCGGTCAGGCCGCCACCGTCGACGAGATCCTCACCGGCCGCGAGAACCTCCGGATGATCGGCGGGCTGTACGGGATCGGGCGCCGCGACCTGGCCCGGCGCTCCCGGGAACTGCTGGCCCAGTTCTCGCTGGAAGAGGCCAGCGACAAGCAGGTCAAGTCGTACTCGGGCGGCATGCGCCGCCGCCTGGACCTGGCCGTGTCGCTGCTGGCGGCGCCCCCGGTGCTGTTCCTCGACGAGCCCACGACCGGCCTGGACCCGCGCAGCCGCCAGGAGCTGTGGGACATGCTCCGCGGGCTGGTCGACCAGGGCACCACGCTGCTGCTCACCACCCAGTACCTCGAGGAGGCCGACCAGCTGGCGGACAACATCATCGTCATCGACAAGGGGCGGGTGATCGCCGAGGGCACGCCTGCCCAGCTCAAGGACCAGGCCGGTGCCGCCAGCCTGGTGCTGACCCTCACCGACGCCGACGACGTGCCGGCGGCCGAGGCCGTGCTGCGCGAGTCCGGCGGCGAGGTGTTCGTCGACCACACCGCCCGCAGGCTCACGACGCCGGCCGACGGGCTCGACGACCTCACGCACGTGGCCGAGCGGCTGGGCGCGCACCGCATCGCCGTCGACGACATCGGACTGGCACGTCCCAGCCTCGACGACGTATTCCTTTCCCTCACCGGCCACTCCGCCGACGACGACACCGCACGGGAGCCCTCATGACCACCGCACCACCGGAGCTCACCACCACCGGCCCGGTCGACACCGCACCCACGGGACTCTGGCAACAGTCGTGGATCATGGTCCGCCGCAACCTGATCCACACCAAGCGCATGCCGGAGATGCTCTCCGACGTCACCATCCAGCCGGTCATGTTCGTGGTGCTGTTCGCGTACGTGTTCGGCGCGTCCATCACCAACACCGGCGGCCCCTCCTACAAGGAGTTCCTGCTGCCCGGCATCATGGGGCAGACGATCGTGTTCACCGCGTTCATCGTCGCCACCGGCATCACCGCCGACCTGGACAAGGGCATCATCGACCGGTTCCGTTCGCTGCCCATCCGCCGCTCGTCGGTGCTCATCGGGCGCAGCATCGCCAGCCTGCTGCACTCGTCCATCGGCATCGTCGTCATGGCCCTGACCGGCCTGGCCATCGGCTGGCGCATCCGCAACTCGGCCGCCGAGGCGCTGCTGGCGTTCGCCCTGGTGCTGTTGTTCGGCTTCGGGATGATCTGGCTCGGCATCCTCATCGGCTCGTGGCTGCGCTCGGTGGAGGCCGTCAACGGGTTCATGTTCGCCACCCTGTTCCCCATCACGTTCCTGTCCAACGCGTTCGTCCCGACAGCGCCGATGCCGACGTGGCTGCGCACCATCGCCGAGTGGAACCCGGTGTCGTCACTGGTGCAATCGCTGCGCGTGCTGTGGGGCAACGGCCCGGCGGCGGGCCCCGACTCCGCCCTGCCGCTGCAGTACCCGGTGATCACCACCCTCATCTGGACCGTGGTGCTCACCATGACGTTCGCCCCGTTCGCGCTGCGCGCGTATGCCAAGCGCACCGCCGATTAGCCGGCAACCGGCCCCGATTGGAGACCGTCATGGCCAAGCTCATCTACTCGATGATCACCTCGCTCGACGGCTACGTGAAGACCGACGACGGCGACATCGGCCTCGGCGCCGCCGAAGACCCCGAGGTGCACCGCTTCATCAACGACCTCTTCCGCCCCGTCGGCACCTTATCTCTACGGCCGGCGGATGTACGAGACGATGGCGTTCTGGGAGACCGCACACACCACACCGGGTCTGCCGCCGCACATCCTGCAGTACGCGGACGATTGGCGGGCCGCGGAGAAGGTCGTGTACTCCACGACCCTGGAGTCCGTGTCCAGCGAAAGAACGCGGATCGAGCGCCGCTTCGACCCCGACGCGGTGCGCGCCCTCAAGGCCGCGTCCGCGCAGGATCTCACCGTCGACGGGCCGAATCTGGCGGCCCAGGCGATCGCGGCCGGACTGGTCGATGAATACCACCTATTCATCACCACCAGTGTGGTCGGCAGCGGCACACGGTTTTTCCCCGACGGCGTCCGCCTGAACCTCGCGTTGGTCGAGCACCGCTCGTTCGACGACAGCGGCCTGCTCTATGCCCACTACCGGCCCAGGTGAACGGCGTCAGCCTGTTCCTCCACCACTGCGCCCGCAGATGCGACCGCAATCGCGGCAGCCTAAGCGCAATACATGACTCGCGAGTTGCTTTTCCTTGAATTTGCTGCTTCGGTGAGTACTGCACATCACAGGATGTCCGGCGCTCTGGGAGATTCCGGCGCGCCGGCACGACGAAGGGGGAACCCATGGGATCCAGCGATTTCCTGCAGTCCGCGATCGGCGACGCGAGCTTCGGCAGCCTGGCCGATTGGCTGGCCGCGGCCACCGTCGGCTCGATCAACGGCGGCGGCATCAACGGCGGGTCGACCAACATCGACACGCTCAATCTGGGCAGCACGTTCGCGTCCTGATCGCGGCGGGCATCGTCGGCGGCTGATACGCCGCCGGCGCATTCCGCAGGGCGGGGACCCCGGCTCAGGCCGGGGTGCCCGCCCTGCACTGCATTCCTGGCACCGCGGCGACATATGCGACGATGCCGCATGCTCGGAGCCGCGGTGCCATACCCTGACCGAATGGCGCAACTGACAATGGTGGAGTTCCCCACCTCCAGTGCATCGGCTTCGGCCCGCTTCTTCCAAGCGGTCTTCGAGTGGAGCTTCCGCGAGTACGGACCCGACTACACCGACGTGCAACTTGACGGCGAGCAGAGCCTGGGATTCCAGCAGGATGCGTCCGAAGCGCCGTCCGGGCCACTGACGATCATCGAGGTCGACGATCTTCACGCGACCCGCCGGTCCGTCGAGGCGTCCGGCGGGGTGGTCACGACCGAGCCGTTCGACTTTCCCGGCGGCACGCGCTTTCATTTCCGCGAGCCCGGCGGAAACGTGCTGGCCGCCTGGGCACGGAGGTCGGGATGAGCAATTCCAAGGTTACCGTCGTCATCGGCGCGGCGTCGGGTATCGGCGCCGCTACCGCCGACGTTCTGGAAGAGTCCGGCCACGTCGTCGTCCGCGCCGACCTCTACGCGGGTGACGGGATCGCGCCCGTGGATGTCACCGATGAGGCGAGCGTCGCGGCGCTCTTAGACGCCGTAGCCGCCGAGCATGGCAGCTTCACCGGCACGGTGAACTGCGCCGGGGTGAGCACGATGGCGCCGGTGGTCGAGCATGACGCCGCCGATTTCCGGCGCACCGTGGACGTCTGCCTCAACGGGGCGTTCCTGGTGCTCAAGCACGCGGGCATGCGAATCGCCGATGGCGGCTCCATGGTGACGCTGTCCTCGCTCAACGCCCGCCAGCCGGGCGCCGGCCTGTCCGCGTACTGCGCCGCGAAGGCCGGGGTCGTCATGCTCACCGAGGTCACCGCACTGGAGCTCGCACCGCGGCGCATCAGGGTCAACGCGGTGGCCCCCGGGCTGGTCGTCACCCCGCTGACGGCGCACGCGATGCAGATCCCGGGCGTGCGTGACGAGTACGTGGAGAACACTCCGCTGGGGCGCACCGGCGAGGCCGCCGAGATCGGTGCCGCCGTCCGGTACCCCCTGTCCGACGACGCCTCGTGGATCACCGGGGAGAACCTCGACATCAACGGCGGGGCGCACCTGCAGCGCTACCCGGACCTGCCGGAGCATGCGGCAGGAGCGCAAGGATAGTCGTGCACTTCTCCCCTCTTAGCAGCGCGCAAAAGATCCGGCCCCACGTAGCAATGTGGGGCCGGATCGGATCATTCCCTTCAAGGGAAGCGTGACTCAGACGAGCCGCAGGCTCAGACGTCTCAGCGCAGGCTGCCGGTCGCGAGACCGAAGATGCTGTTGAACGAGCCGTAGGCCGCGCTCGCGAACGAGTCGAGAATGCCCTTGAACGTGTCGGCAACGTCAGCGATGGAACCCAGCATGCGAAACTCCTTCAGAGATCTACTTCAAGTACATGAATTGACGTGGAGCCCAACCGAATTGGACAACCCCGCGCTCTTCACTACGTACATCGGACCGCCCACAGCACACCGTTAGCCGCCGAGGCAGTGACCGTCACCACACTCCGTCGACACCCCCAAGACGCCAGAAGGGCCCCACCCGCGAGGTGGGGCCCTTCTCGCTCAGCGTGTCAGCGCCGGTGTCAGTCGCCGAGGCTGCCGGTGGCCAGCTCGAAGACCTTGTCGAACGCGGTCGATCCGGCGCCCGCGAAGTTGTCGAAGATGCCCTTGAACGTGTCCAGGATGCCGTCGATGGAACCGAGCATGTGAAACTCCTTCGTCCGTGTCACGCGTTTCCATGGATGACCTTGCGGGGTAAGCCATTCGGCGCACCCGAAACAAGGCCGCTGCTGCGTGAGCGAGTCCGACCCTAGATGGCACCTTCACCTCGCGCAATTTCATTCGGGTGAGATTCTCCGTCCCCAGATTGCCGCGCCCGCCTCGGATGAACGACAGAAAACCGCAGCGCACAAGGCAATCTCCGCGTCATAACGATCCGGCAACGTCGCCGATATGCATATTCAATCGGGAAGAGTGCGTTTCCTCACAGGGCGTCACGCAGTGATCGTCATCGCTCACACACGCTACTCACCTCACCTTTGTGTCCATCCCCGCACCCGTCACTTCCCCAAGACGCCACACCGCCCCCACTGCCCCGGCTGCGACAATGTCTCCATGGACACCACCGCGAGCACCCCCGCGCACGCGCCCGAACCCGCCGACCCGCACCTGTGGCTCGAGGAGGTCGACGGCGAGAAGCAGCTGGCGTGGGTCCGCGATCGCAACGCGGTGACAACAGCCCGCTTCACCGAGACGGAACGGTTCGCCGCCACCCGCGACCGGCTGCGCGGCATCCTCGACACCGACTCCCGCATCGCCTATCCGCGACGCCGCGGCGAGTACCTCTACAACTTCTGGCGGGATGCGCAGCACGTCCGCGGCATCTGGCGCCGCACCACGCTCGAGTCCTACCGGTCCGACAGCCCCGAGTGGGACGTCATCATCGACCTCGACGCGCTCGCCGACGCCGAGGGCGAGAACTGGGTGTGGGCCGGCACCTCGGTCCTGCGCGTGTGGAACCCGCAGGACCCCGATGCGCGCCCGGATCACCCCCGCGCGCTCGTCTCGCTCTCCCGCGGCGGCGCCGACGCGGTGGTGGTGCGCGAGTTCGACATGGCCACACGTCAATTCATCACCCCGGAAAACGGCGGCTTCACCCTGGCCGAGGCCAAGTCCGAGCTCTCCTGGATCGACGCAGACACGGTCTACGTGGGCACGGACGTGGGCGAAGACGCGCTCACCGATTCCGGCTACCCGCGCACCGCCCGCCTGTGGCGCCGCGGCACAGCCGTCGAGGACGCCGAGGTGATCTTCGAGGGCACGCGGCAGGACGTCGCCGTCTCCGTCTTCTACGACGACACCCCCGGCCACGAGCGCCACCTCGCCGAGCGGGCCCTCGACTTCTACACCACCGAGCGCTACCTGCTCTTCCCCGGCGCCGAGCCCGAGCCACTGGACGTGCCCGGCGACTCCGAAGTGTCGCTGCACCGCGGGTGGCTGTTCGTGTTCCTGCGCTCCGCGTGGACGGCCGGCGGCACAGACTACGCACCGGGCACCCTGCTGCGCGCCGATCTGGACGCCTACCGCCGCGGCGAGCGTGCCATGACGGTGTTGTTCGTACCGGAGGCGCACCGCAGCCTGGAGAACTTCACCGTCACCCGCCACCACCTGCTGCTCACGGTGCTCGAGGACGTGCGCACCCGGCTCGTCGCCCTGGACCTGGAGCGGCCCGACCCGGCCGCGGCCCGCGCCATCGACGGCGTGCCCGCCGACGCGACGGTGAGCGTCATCGGCACCGACGCGGACTTCACCGACGAGGTCTTCGTCGTGTCCACCGGCTTCCTGCAGCCGGCGACCCTGCTGCACGGGCAGGCCGATGTCGGCGTGGCGCCGCTCAAATCGGCGCCCGCCTTCTTCGACGCCGACGGGCTCGACGTCCACCAGCACTTCGCCGTCTCCGACGACGGCACCCGCATCCCCTACTTCGTCGTCGCGCCCCGCGCAGAAGCCCATGCAACGCCCGGCGCCGAGCGGACCCCCGCGCCGACGCTGCTCTACGGCTACGGCGGCTTCGAGAACGCGCTGACCCCCGGCTATTCGGGGCTCACCGGCGCGGGCTGGCTCGAGCGCGGCGGGGTGTACGTGGTGGCGAACATCCGCGGCGGCGGCGAGTACGGCCCCCAGTGGCACACCCAGGCCGTCAAGGCGGGGCGGCACCGGGTGTACGAGGACTTCGCGGCGGTGGCGCGCGACCTGGTGGCCCGCGGCATCACCACCCCCGGGCTGCTGGGCGCCCAGGGCGGCAGCAACGGCGGCCTGCTCATGGGCGTCATGCTCACCGCGTACCCGGAGCTGTTCGGGGCCCTGGTATGCCAGGTGCCGCTGCTGGACATGCGCCGCTACCACCGGCTGCTCGCGGGCGCGTCGTGGATGGCCGAGTACGGCGACCCCGACGACCCGGCCGAGTGGGACTACATCTCCCGCTATTCGCCCTACCAGAACACCGACCCGGCGGCCGACTACCCGCCGGTGCTGCTCACCACCTCCACCCGCGATGACCGCGTGCACCCCGGCCACGCCCGCAAGATGGCGGCCGAGCTGGCCGAGCAGGGGCACCCGGTCTGGTACTACGAGAACATCGAGGGCGGCCACGGCGGCGCGGCGGACAACGCCCAGCATGCGTTCAAGGCCGCGCTGGCCTACGAGTTCCTGTGGGACACGCTGCGAGGAGACCGGCGAGGGGACGCCGCACCCGCCGACGGGGAGAACGTCGGATAGCCGCGCGGCGTTGCGGCGGGGTCAGTCACGGTCATCGGTCACGGTCGTCCCACGATGCGGCTTCGCGACGCTCTTCCTCGCGCTCGCGGGCGAGCCTGTCGCGCTTGACCCGGCGGGCCGCCCACAGCGCCGCCCCGCCGCCGCACGCCGCGCCGACGAGCCCGCCGAGCAGCGTGCCGTAGTCGGCACCGACGTCGCTGTTCCACATCAGCCGGTAGAACACGCCGATGACGCCCACCGCGTAGACCGCCGTCACGGCGATCACCCGCGGCGACCCCCATTTGACCAGCAGCCGCACGTCCACGCCGCGGCGTTTGGCGTACCCCTGCACCGCGCCGCCCACGACCACCCAGCAGATGAGCAGCCCCAGCGCGATCCAGGCGCCCACCCGGCCCGCCGCCCACGGAAGCACGGCCGCGGCCGCGAGCAGGCACAGCTGGTACGCCTGGAATCCGACGGCCGACGCCTCGTTCCACACGTCGCGCTGGTATTCGTCGTCGTAGAACTCGTCGTCCAGGTCGCCGACCTGCCGCAGCCCCACGTCCAGCTTGCTCAGTCGCGATGTCAACTCCGGGCCTCCTCGTGCAGGGGAAACAGCTCCTCCACCGCCGCCCCGAGGGCGGCGGCGATGCGCAAGGCCAGGTAGACGCTCGGCGAGTAGTTGCCGCCTTCGATCGAGACGATCGACTGCCGGCTCACTCCGACCTGCGCGCCCAGCTGCGCCTGGGTCAGGGCCAGCCGACGCCGGTGCTCGCGTACGCGATTGCTCCGCTCGGTCTCTGACACACGACAAGTCAAGAACACTTGTCATCTTTTGTCAAGAATGCTTGTCTTTCACGCCGCCCCACCGCCGGTAGCCGACGGAGCCGACCCGCGATCGCAGCAGCCGGCGCTGCGGCTCACCGCTGCCGCGGGCCGGACTCCACCAGCTCCTCCGGCTCCTCCTCATGCTGCGCGCCCCACCCCACGTGCGCCTCGGCGCGCATGCGGCCGACCATGTGCGGGTAGTGCAACTCGAAGGCGGGACGCTCCGAACGGATGCGCGGCAGCTCGGTGAAGTTGTGCCGCGGCGGCGGGCACGACGTCGCCCACTCCAGCGAACTCCCGTAACCCCACGGGTCGTCCACGGTGACCACCTCGCCGTACCGGTAGCTCTTGAACACGTTCCACAGGAACGGCAGCGTCGAGGCGCCGAGCACGAACGCGAAGATCGTCGACACCGTGTTCAGCGTGGTGAACCCGTCACTGGCCAGGTAGTCCACGTAGCGACGGGGCATGCCCTCGTTGCCCAGGTAGTGCTGCACCAGGAACGTGCCGTGGAAGCCGACGAACGTCGCCCAGAAGTGCCACTTGCCCAGCCGCTCGTCGAGCATGCGGCCCGTCATCTTGGGGAACCAGAAGTAGATGCCCGCATAGGTGGCGAACACGATGGTGCCGAACAGCACGTAGTGGAAGTGCGCGACGACGAAGTACGTGTCGGTCACGTGGAAGTCCAGCGGCGGGCTCGCCAGGATGACGCCCGTCAGGCCGCCGAACAGGAACGTGATCACGAACCCGATGGAGAACAGCATGGGCGTCTCGAACGTCAGCTGGCCGCGCCACATCGTGCCGATCCAGTTGAAGAACTTGATGCCCGTGGGCACGGCGATCATGTAGCTGAGCAGCGAGAAGAACGGCAGCAGCACCGCGCCGGTGGCGAACATGTGGTGCGCCCACACCGTCATCGACAGCGCCGCGATGGAGATCGACGCATACACCAGCCCCACGTAGCCGAAGCACGGCTTGCGGGAGAACACCGGGAAGATCTCCGAGACGATGCCGAAGAACGGGATCGCGACGATGTAGACCTCGGGATGGCCGAAGAACCAGAACAGGTGCTGGTACAAGATCACGCCGCCGTTGGCCGGGTCGTAGATGTTGGCGTTGAAGTGCCGGTCGATGATGAGCCCCAGCAGCGCCGCCGCGAGCAGCGGGAACACCAGCAGCACCATGATGGCGGTGACGAGGATGTTCCAGGTGAAGATGGGCATCCGGAACATCGTCATGCCCGGCGCGCGCAGCGTGACGATGGTGGTGATCATGTTGACGCCGCCGAGGATGGTGCCCAGCCCGGAGAGCACCAGGCCCATGATCCACAGGTCCGCGCCGGCGCCCGGGGAGTACATCGAGTCCGACAGCGGCGTGTAGGCGAACCAGCCGAAGTCCGCCGCGCCGCCGGGGGTGATGAAACCGCTCAGGGTGATCAGGCCGCCGAACAGGAACATCCAGTACGCCATCGAGTTCAGACGCGGGAAGGCGACGTCCGGGGCGCCGATCTGCAGCGGCAGGATGTAGTTGGCGAAGCCGAACACGATGGGCGTCGCGTACAGCAGCAGCATGATGGCGCCGTGCATGGTGAACAGCTGGTTGTACTGCTCGTTGGACAGGAACTGCTGCTCCGGCCGCGCCAGCTCCGCGCGCATGAGCATCGCCATCAGGCCGCCCACCATGAAGAACGCGAACGACGTGACCATGTACATGATGCCGATGGTCTTGTGATCGGTGGTGGTGATCAGCCGGTAGATGGCCGTGCCTTTGGGCGGGAGGCCCGGGTACGGGCGCTTCAGCCTCGGCTTGGGAACAGTCTCCGTCATGTCCGGGCCCATCCTCACTGTGGCGGCACACGTGCCTTGACGGCAGTGCCCCGACGTGCGGATCGGTGAAGCCGGGCCCGCTTCCCGCGGACCACCATCGATGCGGAGGCCTGTCGATCACGGCTTTCCTGCAACGAACAATGGTCCTGCCGACGACTTAATGCAAGCACTTTCGACAAATTCCCCGGAACCGGGACCGTGGCGTGGTCAGCCCCCCGGATGCGCGGGGCCACCCGCCCCGTCCGGGTGCACGGGCCCGGCGTGGATCGTCGCCGTGCCGCGCCACGGCGCGGCCAGGGTGGCGAGCAGATGGCGCCGGTGGACGACGAACGCGGCCAGCGCGACGGCCCCGTAAATCCCCGACAGGATCAACCGGCCTCCGGTGGAGGTGATGGGGAACTGCACGACGAACAGCGCCAGCAGCAGCCACGCGGAGCCGCGGCTGAACCGCAGGGCGAAGATCAGCGCGATGCCCATGAGCGTCTGCGTCGCGGTGAGCAGCATCTCCTCCACCTGCCGCGCATCGAGGGGCAGGGCGGCCGATCCCCCGCCTGCCATGTAGGCCAGCGGCAGCGAGCCGACCAGCAGGGTCCACTGGTTGACCTTGGAGGAGATCAGCGTGGCTATCGCCGCGGTGCCCTTGCCGCGGGCGGCGAACAGGGCGGCGATGATGAACTCGGGAGCCTCCGAGGCCAGCGGGGCGAGCCACTGGACCAGGAGGAACTGGTCGATGCCCAGCCGGGTGCCCGCGTCGACGAGGCTGTTCGCAAACGGTTCCGCACAGGCGAGGATCACCAGGGCCGCCACCACGAACAGCGCCACCACCACCGAACGGCGGGCCCGCGTGGGCAGTGCCCCGATGGCGGCGGCGGTCCCGATCAGGTCCGGCTCCTCCGGCTCCCCGCGGGTGAGCTTGAACAGGTAGAACCCGAACCACGCCAGCAGCGCCAGGCCGAACACGAAGTGGATCTGCCCGGTGGCGGGCATGACGAACGCGACGACGCCGGCGACGAGCAGGAACCCCAACTCCACCCTGTTGCCGGGGTCCAGGGCCAGGGCGCGCACAGGCTTGCCCGACGCACGGGCGGTGACGGCGACGGCGATGAGCACCACCAGCGGCCAGCCGACGCCCATGAGAAGCCTGTTCGAACCCGTCATGTTCGCCGCCGCGAACGCGGCGTAAGCGGGGTCGTGGCCGGCGACGAACGCGTAGTACAGGTCCACCGCATACTCGGGCAGCACCGCGATGAGCGCCAGCACCGCGATCGCCAGGCCCCCGGACACGTCGATCTGCGCCGCCTCGGCCGCCCAGGCGAGCACGAAGCTGGCCGCGACCACCGCCGCGCCGTAGAGCACGAGCGCCACCACCGGGTCCGGGTGCATGCCGGTGATCCGGAGTATCAGCGCCGGCAGCATCACGGCCGTCGTGATCGCGAGCGACCGTGTCAGCATCGGCGCGGTGCGCGGCCGCCGCGACGTGCGGGTGCGGGTCTCGTGCATCGTCACAGGCGGGCTCTCCGGGCTCGGCCGGCCGCGGGCCACCCATGGATACGAGGCCTCGGCCGACGGGTCTGGTGTCGGTCCGAAGGTCTCGTTCGCCGGGCACGACGAACGTGCCGCGGTGGAGGGCCGGGCGCCGCGACGGCGCCGGTATGTCGACCACCCGCCCGCAAGGCCGCCGGCAGCGGATCCTGCGAGGAACTACTCCCCTTCGCTGCGCGACATTAGCGGCACTGTTGCATCCCCGCAACAGTTTTCATACCCGTCGGTAACCGTCTTGACCTGGCGAAACATGATGTACTTGGTGTCGAATCATCGGTTTCCGACCAGCCCTGGGGCCGCGTCCGGGACGGCCGTCCCCGCAATGTTCGCCTCCGCGAACTCGGAGATCCGCCTATCGGTGCTGCGGGTCGTGGCCCCCGTCGGCGTGGTCAACATGCTCGCCGCGGTCGGCATGCTCGCCGTGGTCATCCACGTCGCTGCCGGCGTCGCGCCGTTCGCTGCGGCGCCGGCGGAGTATCCGCCACCCGAGCACCAGCGCCGCGACGAGGACGGCGGCGAAGATCACCGCCGTGTTCGAGACGGACCCGGCGATACGGCTCACGGACTCCTGCAGCTGCTGGTCGGTGTCGACCCCCACGATCCCGCCGAGGTTGGCCGTGCCGTCGGTGGCGAGGAACAGCGCGCCGATCGCGATGAACAGCAGGCCCGACACCAACGACGTGGTGTGGGTGTGCAGCGGGCCGATCGTGATGCCGCGCCCGCGCAGCCAGCGCCTGCTGCCCAGGTTGAACCGGTCCCACAAAAGCGCCAGCAGAAACATCGGCAGCGTCATGCCCAGGGCGAACACCGCTCCGATCACGCCGCCGTAGATGGGGTTGGACCCGATCAGCGCCAGCGAGAGCACCGCCCCGATCAGCGGCCCGGCACAGAACCCGGCCAGCGCGTACACGGTGCCCAGCAGATACACCGAGACGTTTCCGGAGATCGTGATCGACGCGCTGGCGCGCTGAGCAGGCCCGAAGGAGAACCCCTTGCCCACGATGATCACCACGCCGAACACGATCAGCACGATCCCGCCGACCAGCGTGGCGGTGCCCCGATACCGCGTCACCAGCGAGCTGAACGCGCCGACCCCGGCGCCCAGCGGCACCATCACCGTCGCGAGCCCCAGGTAGAACAGCGCCGACCGCGCCGCAAGCTTGCCGACCCCGTCGAAGGCATAGGCGAAGAAGGAGGGCAGAAGCAGCGCCGAGCAGGGGCTGAGCAGGAGCAGCACGCCCCCCAGCAGCGCCCCCAGAAGGCCGATCTCGGAACTCATGCGTCGTCCTGGCCTTCGAGCAGCGTGTCGATCACGTTCGTGAACTCCGAGGTGGGCTGCGCTCCGAGCATCGGGTATCCGTTGATCGAGAATGCGGGGGTCGCGGGTATGCCGAGCTGCTGCGCCTGGGACGAGTCCGCGGCTATCGCCGCGTCGAACTCGTCGCTCTGCATCTGCGTGGTGAACCTTGCGATATCCGGCACCCCGGCCTCCTCCGCGAAGCCGCGCAGCTTGTCGACGGTCATCGGCGGGTGACCGCCGTCGGGAGCCGCCGCATACAGCGCCCGGTTGAACTCCCAGAACCGGCCCTGTTCGGCCGCCGCCCGCGCGGCGCGCGCGGCCATCATCGACTCTTCGCCGTAGATGGGCATATCGCGCCATTCGATCCGCAACTGTCCCGAGTCGACGTACCGCTCGACCAGTTCGGGCTCGATATCGCGGCTGAACTTCGCGCAGAACGGGCAGCGGTAGTCGGCGAACTCGACGAGCACCACCGGGGCGTCGACGGCGCCGAGCGCCAACGGGTCACCCGGAGTGCGCGTCGCGAGCGCACCGAGCGGCCCGATCTCACCGTGGGTGACCCCGCGTTGCTGCGATGCCGCCGTGCTCGACTCCGTCCGGCCGCCATCGTCGTTGCCGGTGAAAAGCAGGACCCCGAGCGTGACGGCGACGACCGTCAGCACCGCCATCGCGGCGATCTCGAGGCGCCGTCGGGTGACGCCGACGGCCCGCGGCGTGCGGTCCGGTCCAGAGGTGGTGTTCAATCTTCGCTCCGTGTGCTCGTGCGTGGCGTGCGGGCCACCGCTGCATGGTGCACGAGGGCGCATCCCACGGCGGTGCCGCATCCACTACTATGCATGATAGTAGTTCGACGCTACTATTCGAGAGGGGAATCACGCTCCGCGTCCGACATCGGCGCCGGGCGCCGGCCCCGAGATCAGGCGCACAGGGAGGAACCGCAGATGCACGTCGCAGAAGACGGGACCGCCGCAGCAGACGCCCCGCGGAGGACGAGGATCCACTGGTGGCGCGCCGCAGCAGCGGGCATCGCCACTGCGGTGATCATCGGCGTACCGACCGACGTCATCGCCAACCCGTGGTTCGCCCGCGAGATCCCGGTGCGGTGGTGGGAGTATCCGGTCCTCGCCGCCACGTGCCTACTCACCGCGGCGTGGTTCGGGATCCGGATGGCCCGCCCCGAGGACACCGCCGGCAGGCCCGGCGCGTACGGCGGCGCCGCCCTGGCACTGTTCGCAGTGGGCTGCCCGGTGTGCAACAAGCTGGTGCTCCTGGCCGTCGGCACCTCCGGAGCGCTGGGGCTGTGGGCGCCGATCCAGCCCTACCTGGCGGTCGTCTCACTGGCGCTACTCGGCGCGGCCGTGGCCTACCGGTGGCGGCGGCGAGATTGCGGGCCCGCCTGCCGGACGGCGTGATCCCCGCCTGCCGAACGGCGTGATGCGCCTGGCGCCGACGACGCGGAGGCGGCCGGATCGGCCCGCTCCAGCAAACTACTAAGTTAGATAGTATTTGCGGCAGCGATCGTATACCCTTTCGTTACTTTGACAGGGTGCCTGGCACCGCGCTTCGTCGAGTAAGGATTCACCGTGGACCGACGCCGAAAGCCGATCCCCCCGCTCCCGACCCGCGATACGCGCTCCGCCCACGCCGGTCCCGGCGCTGCCCGCCCGGGCCACCGGCCCCCCGCGGCGAAACCGCGCCGACGGAAGAGCACCGTCGCCACCGTCGCCGCCGGTGCTGCACTCTGCGCCGCATTCCAGGCGGCGGCTCCGGCATCGGCGCAGGCGGACACGGGATCCGCCCAGCAGCTCGGCCTCCTCGCAGAAGGCGTCAGCATTCTCGGTGATGTGGTGTCATCGTCCACCGGATCGGCCGGATCGCTGTTCAACGGGGGCGGCAATCGTGCGGTCATGCCGGTCTACGGCACCGTCACATCGGGTTTCGGCCCCCGATGGGGCACCACGCACCAGGGGATGGACATCGCCGGCGCCATCGGAACCCCGGTGTCTGCCGCAGCCGACGGGATCGTGACCGAGGCCGGCCCCGCCGCGGGGTTCGGGCTATGGGTGCGCGTACAACACGACGACGGCAGCACCACGATCTACGGCCACATCAACGAAGCCCTCGTCGAGCAAGGACAGACCGTCCAGGCCGGCGAGCAGATCGCCACCGTGGGCAATCGCGGCGACTCCACAGGGCCGCACCTGCATTTCGAGGTCCGCAACGCGGCCGGAGTCGCCGTGGACCCGGCGCGGTGGCTCGCTCAACGGGGCGCGTTCCTCGCGCCGATCGGCAGCCTGGGTTCGTTGTTCTGACCGGCCTGGCCGGAGCCGCAGCGCGCAGGCGGCTGTCAGAAGAAGTCCGGCGCCAGTTTCGTGACGATGGAGTAGAACAGCGCGACCAGCGGGACGCTCCAGTCGCCGGAGCCCTCGGTGGACAGGGTCGCGGAAAGGCTCGTCTTCTTGTCGTCCACGGCGGTCTCCTCTCATGGCGCCGACGGTGCGGCGAGATCAACACTAGCGCCCCACGACACAACAGGAGCCCCACACGTTACATCCGTGTGGGGCTCCGCTGCGTTACTGCGACGGATCAGCTGGCGCTGAAGCCGGCGAGGTCCTGCAGCATGCCGCCGACCGTCTCGAGCATGTCGCCGAGCTGGGCGATCTGCGCGGAGCCGACGCCGCCGTCGGCGCTGCCGCCGCTGGAACCCGAGCTGAGCGAAGAGAGCGAGCCGTCTGCGGGAGTGCGCTTGAAAGACATATTGTCTCCTACTGGGTCGATCGTGCAGGGGGCGCCGTGCCCACCAACGCCCCCTCCGGGCGCCGCCGTCCATTTAACCCGAATGTAGCGCCCATCACAAGACCATTTCGGACTCGAGCCCATTCGCGCTGGTCAGGTGTTCACAAGCGCCCCTACCTGGGAAAATGTCCTCACATCACCGGCACCGCCGCAGCCGTTCAATACAATGAGACGCGCCTGCGGCGGCGACCTCGTCGGGTCGCCGCCGCCGGCGCGTGCGGTAATTCGGTGTGCCTCAGCAATCCGTCCGACGGATGCCGCTACACGTATCAGTTCCGCGCGGGAACCCCCATGGCCGCGGCCATTCCATCCCAGGAGATGTGCAGGTCGTCCTGCCAGTAGCCCCACGAGTGGGTGCCGGTGGGCTTGAAGTTGTACGTGATGTTGTCCATGCCCATGGCGTTGGTGCGGTTGGCCAGGTCATGCGTGCACATGTTGGTGGCCGCCTCGATGACGCCGCCGACGACGATCTGGTTGGCCAGCGCGAACTGGTTGCCGTCGAGCTCCGGGTTGGCCAGCGTGTCATGCGGTCCGGGCAGGCCGCTGCCGGTGGCCACGTAGACGTAGTCGATGCCCTTGAGCTTCTCGGCGTTCACTGCGGCGTCGTTGGCCACCCAGTCCGGGCCGCCCTTGGGACCCCACATGTCTTCGACGTCGATGCCGCCGCGCATGCCGGTGACGACCTCCACGTACTGCTGGCCGGGGAAGGTCGAGGTGGCCGCGCAGCCGCTGTAGCCGCCGACCGCGTTGTACAGGTTGCCGCCGGGGGTGCCGCCGTTGGCCACGGAGCCGTCGTCGGCTGCCCACTCGGCCAGCGAGAGCACCGCGCTGCCGGACATCGACAGGCCGGCGATGCCGTTCTTGCCGTTGGTGTCGAACACCTGGTTCATGATGGACGGCAGCTCCTCGGTGAGGAAGGTCGTCCACTTGTTGTAGCCGTGCAGCTCCTCGACGGGCTGCTGCCAGTCGGTGTAGTAGGAGAACATGCCCTCGAGCGGGGTGACCACGTAGACGTTCTCGTCCTTGAGGAACGACTGGATGTCGGTGCGGGCGCTCCAGTTGGCGGCGTCCTCACCGCCGCCCGCACCGTTGAGCAGGTACAGCACCGGGGAGGCCACGCCCGCATCCGCCGGGAGCATCACGTGCATCGGGATGGTGCGCTGCATCGACGCCGAGTAGACGTCGAGGATGATGTTCCGGTCCGACTGCCAGTCCTGGTAGGACGAGTTGTTGATGATCAGCGGGTCGCTGACGCGGTTCTTCGTGTCGGTCTTGGGGGCCGTCTCACCCTCCGGGGCGAGATTCATCGCGCGGGCGCCGACCAGGTGCGAGACCGGGTTCTCCGCGTTCCACTTGTTGGTCTGGTTGTAGTCCGGGACCTCGGTGAAGGTGGAGGTGAACTCGTTGTTCTCGATCTTGTCGATCAGCGCGGACAGCCGCGGGTAGGACGCCGGATCGTTCTGGATGTCGGTGGAGCTGTTCTCCCAGCTCACGTCCGCCTGGGCGACGGCCGGCACGAGAGCCATCGACGACAGCGCCAGCACCGACGCCGCGACCACGGCCCGCGTCCCCCGCCGGACCACTCCGGCCTTACCTTGTGGGCTCATCCGCACCATCAACTCCTCACTAGGACCCGACGCGATCACGGGTCAACGCATCACGATTCTGCCCGACTCCACCCGACCCCCCGACCGGGAGACGGTCCGCCGCAGTGTGCGCGGCGATTCACCGCACTTCACCAGGACCATCGTCAAGCAACGCCGTAAGGTTACCCGGTGGTCGCGGTGCTGGATACACCCTTCCGTGCAATGGCCGGAATTTCTGCCGCACCGGCTGTCACCCGAACGGTCGGATGGCACAATTCACCCCCCGCGCACCGCGTGATCCGGGTAACCTTTTCGGCCGCCGCGGCGATACAACGGGCGGCATCTGAATTTCAGTGAGGGCACCGAGAGTGCCCCTGGGCCAGGAGGAACATCATGGGATCGCTTCAGGACATGTTCAACTACGTTGCAGGCTCGATCGGCGACCTCGGCGCCATGTTCGTCGGAAGCGTCAACGACGCTTTCGACTTCGTCAACGGCAGCCTCGCGAACCTGTTCAGCTGAGCTGATCGCCAGCACCGCCCTCGCAGGCGGGTCGGCGCCACCAAGGCCCGCCCGCCCGCGCGGTGCGCCAGGCTCCGCCCCGGCGCCGCGGGCCTCCGCCGCCCACGCGGCCGCGCCGCCCGCTACCCCCGGACTGTGACGACGATGCTCTGCCATCCGGTGGCGCCGCCCGGAATCGGCGGGGTGCGTTCGGGCGTCTGCACCACGCCGTCACCGTCGGTGGCCCGCACCTGCAGCGTCGCGCTGCCGGCGTCCGCGGCGGTGACGTCCCAATCCCAGAACCACTGCCGCCACGTGTCGATCGAGTACTCCTCGGCCAGCGTCGCGCGATGCCATGGGCCTTCGTCCACCCGCACCTCGACGGCGGCGATGCCGCGGTGCTGCGCCCACGCGGTGCCCGCCACCCGCACCCGCCCGGGCCCCACCGTCGCGAACGCGTCCGGCACGTCGATGCGCGAGGCCGTCTTGATCGGCGCCTTCGCGCCCCAGCCGCGGCGCGTCCAGTAGGCCTGTGCCCGGTCGAAACGCGTGAACTCCCAGTCCACCACCCACTTGGTTGCGGAAACGAATCCATACAGCCCCGGCACCACCTGGCGTACCGGGTAGCCGTGCTCCAGGGGCAGCGGCGCGCCGTTCATGGCGATGGCCAGCATCGCATCGCGCCCGTCGGTCAGCGCGGCCACCGGCGTGCCCACCGTGAACCCGTCGGCACTGGTGGACAGCAGCATGTCCGATTCCGGATCCACATCCAGCTCTGCGATCAGGTCGCGCATCGGACAGCCGATCCACGTGGCATTGCCGGCCAGGCTCCCGCCCACCTCGTTGGACACACAGGTCAGGGTGACGATCCGCTCGATGGGCGTGCGCGCTGTGAGATCGCCCCAGTCCAGGGTGCGCTCGCGGCCCACCATGCCGTGGATGCGCAGCCGCCAGTCGTGCGTGCTCACCGCCGGCACCTGCAGCGCCGTGTCGATCCGGTAGAAGCGCGGGTTGGGCGTGATGAACGGCGTGGATCCGGGGACGTCGATGTCCGTGCCCGGCGGGATCGGTGCGGCACGGTCCGCCACGGCCGGGATGCGGAAGTGAGCGCGCTCGGCGATCACGTCGCGCAGATGGGCGCCCAGCGCCCTGCCCCCGGCCCACGCGGCGGCGGCGACCGCGGCGACCGACCCCGAGACCGCGAAGAATCTGCGTCGCGACACGCCCTGCCGCTCCCCCGGCTGCTCCGCGGACGTCGCCGTGTGCGCCAGGGCCGCCGACGGCAGGCCCCTCGTGGCCGGCGTCTTCGGGGCCGGCGTCTTCGGGGCCGGCGTCTTCGGGGCCAGTGTCTTCGGGGCCAGGGCCTTCTGCATCAGCCGCAGCGCGCCGATCCCCGCCGCCACGCCGACGACCGTCGGCGCCGCCCACGCCGCCGTGGCCTCCGGCCGCGTCAACGCCGCATACAGTCCCACCGCTCCGCCGGCGAGCAGCATCGCCGACCCCACCGGCCGCAGCGGCCGCTCCGCCACCCCGGCTACGGCGGCGAGTACGACGATCACGAGCACGAGGCCGGCGAACAGCGCGGGCTTGTCGTTGGTGGCGAAGGTGTCGATGGCGAACTCGCGGGCCCACGCCGGCGCCCGATCCACCGTCGTCGCCCCCACCGCGAAGAACGGGGACGAGTTCGGTGCGACGGCCACGCTCACCAGCTCGCCGACCCCGAGCACGATGCCGGCCGCCAGAATCCCCGTCGCTGCCCGGGCGCACAGCAGAGCCGCCCGGCGCCCGCGCGGCGGCCTGTCCGGGTCCGTCTGTGCCGGTTCCTGCGGTCTGGTCATGTTCGGGGATTCGGAGCGGCGGCGTCGGCGGATGGGCGCCGAATCATTCTCCGCCGCCACCCATCCGCCGCGGCGGCGGCCGCGAATGCCTTCCGACAGCTGCTCGACCGCTCCGGCGCACGCGCCGGGCGCTCACTGAAGGGAACCACAATGCGCACAACCACTCGTACGAGGCTCGGCGGCCTCGTGGCACTGGCCGCGGCGGCGACGCTCGGTCTCACCGCCTGCTCGTCCGACGGCGGCGACTCCGGCTCCGCCATGTCCGGCACCACGGCGGCCTCGCAGACGCAGGAATCCGGTATGTCGTCGGGCATGGCCGAGCCCGCTTCCGACCTGGTGGGCCCCGGCTGCGCCGCATACGCCGAGCAGAATCCGTCGGGCCCGGGCTCGGTCTCGGGCATGGCGCAGGACCCGGTCGCCACGGCGGCCTCGAACAACCCGATGCTCACCACCCTCACCAAGGCAGTCTCCGGCCAGGTGAACCCGGACGTCAATCTGGTCGACACCCTCAACAGCGGCCAGTTCACGGTGTTCGCACCCACCGACGAGGCCTTCGGGAAGATCGACCCGGAAACCATGTCGATGCTGCAGACCAACGCCGACGCGCTGACGCAGATCCTCACCTACCACGTGGTGCCAGGGCAGTTGAGCCCCGACGAGATCGCGGGGACGCACAAGACGGTCGAGGGCGCCGAGGTCACCGTCACCGGCAGCGGCGACGACTTGAAGGTCGACGGCGCGTCGGTGGTGTGCGGCGGGGTGCAGACCGCCAACGCCACCGTGTACTTGATCGACAGCGTGCTCATGCCCCCGCAGAGCTGACGTTGCACGCCGCCCGGCCCGCCGCCTCATCGCAGGCGGCGGGCCGGGTTCTTCGTCGCTGTCGCCGAGGCGGCCGACCCCCGGCCTGGCCGGCGCCGGCCGTCAGGTCAGGTTGATGGTGGCGAGGACGTTGGTCGGCGCGGGAGAACCGCCGGGCGGCTCGACACTGATGCCGAATGTCGTGGAGGAGTCGATGTCCTGGACGACGGCGCGCGTGGACGGCGTCACCTGGGCCGGTCCCATCATCCCCACCGATGTCGGCGGGTGATCCGACCCCAGCAGCCACAGCTGATAGACGGTGTCCGGCTGCGGCGGCGCGACGCCGTCCATCAACAGCACCGCCGCGTTCGCGTCCCGCGAGTACACCACCGTGGCCGTGCCGCCGCCGACGTCGACGGCGCCCGTGCGGACATCCGACGCGGCGAACACCTGCGCCGCAGGAGGCGGCCCCTCGGTGCCGCCGATCCGGTCGCCGATCACCACGCCGCCGGCCACGAGGATCGCCGCCGCGGCGGCCCCACCGAGTCCGCGGGCCCAGCGCCTGCGTCGCCGAAGGCGCCGCTCGTCCAGCGACGCGGGTGCCGGCAGGGCACCCGGCCCCGCCTGCGCGGGACCGGCTTTCGCCGACCGGTCCGCTTCCGCATCCGCATCGATGCGCGCCATGATCCCGCCGAAGAGGTCTGCCGGCGGATGTTGTTCGGTGGTGTGGGCATAATCCGCCAGCGCCTCGCGGTGGTCGCGGACGCGCCGCAGAAACTCGTCGCGCACCCCCTGGTGGGCGACATCCATTGCGGAGTCGATGGCCCTGCGCTCCGCGTCGTCGACAGCGTCGAGCGCGTAGGCGGCGGCGAGGCCCAGCAACTCGTCGTCACTGCCGTGACCGGCGGTCCGGATCTGTTCAGTCATCGCTGCGCTCCCTGCGGTTCCGGCTCTGCCCGCCGAGGCAGTCGCGCAGCCGGGCGAGGCCGTCGCGCATCCGGGACTTGATGGTGGGAAGGGCCACCTGCAGTCGTTCGGCCACCTGCCTATAGGTCAACCCACCGTAGTAGGCGAGGTCCACGCTGGAGCGTTGCACGGCCGTAAGCGTCTCCAGACAGTCCGCCACCGCACGCTGCTCATCGCCGCGGACTACGGCCTCGGCCACATCGTCGTATCCGGTCGCCGTATCCGCTGCCCCGTAAGCGTTGTCACGGTTCGTGCTCGCTTGCTCACTGCGCACCCGATCGATGGCGCGCCGGTGCGCGAGCGTGATCAGCCAGGACATCGCCGAGCCCCTGGCGGGGTCGAAGGACGACGCCGTGCGCCACACCTGCAGGTAGACCTCCTGGACGGTCTCCTCGGCGTAGCCCGGGTCGCGCAGTACGCGCAGCACCATTCCGTAGACCCGAGAGCTGGTGACGCGGTAGAACTCGGCGAAGGCGTCTCTGTCACCGTCGGCGAGCCGGCCCAGCAGCACGGCGGGGTCGGCGGTCTCGCCTGCACGCTGGCGTGCGCTCACGCTGTTGGACTCTCCACAGGCGAGAATGCTACCGGAGCACGTCACTCGGCCGTCCCAGGAACGCCGCCGCGCCGCCCCCGCCGACACCAGTCGCGTCGCCATCGCGCATTCACCCCGTCACCGGTCCGGCCCCGCGCATGCCGAGGCCGCGTTCGCCCGCTGCGTCTCGGGCTCCGTCCCCCGTTGCGAAATTGCGAACATGCTCATGCAAAGGATTCGACGCAGCAGACGCGCCGGATGGGTTTGACGACGCTGCCGAACGGGTAGGGGCCCTGCCGTCAGGCCTGCACCGCACTGCGCACATACCGCCACAGCGCGTCCCGCTCGTCGGCCGAGTAGCACGTACCCGGCAGGTAGTGCTGCGGCCGTGGGGCGCGGTCGTGCCAGAAGAGCCCGCCGGACAGCTCCCGGCCGGTGGCGACGAGCCAGGTGACGGTGTCGGCGCCCTGGTCGGGGCTGCGCAGAATCGCGCCCGCCAGCCGGTGGAACCCCGGCAACGACCTGGCGACACCGGGGGTGTCGACCCAGCCCGGATGCATCGCCGCCACCGTCACTTCGTCACCCGACCAGCGCTCGGCGAGGCACGGCAGCAGCGCGACCTGCATGCGCTTGGTCCGCGCGTAGGCGGTGGCGCCCCGGTACCGTCCGCGACGGTACTCGGGATCCTCGACGTGCAGCTTCTGCGTGTACATCCCTCCTGACGAGACAAACACGACGCGCGGCCGCTCCGCCCGGGCCAGCAGCGGCCGCACCTCGTCCGTGAGCACGATGGGGCCGAGGACGTGGGTGGCGAGCGTGGTCTCGTGACCCTGTGCGGATTCTCCCCGGGACGCGGGCAGCACTCCGGCGTTGTGGACGAGGGCGTCCAGCTTCGGCAGCGCAGTCCGCAGTCGTCGTGCGGCCGAGCGCACGTCGTCGAAGTCCGACACGTCGCAGCGTTCCACGCGGACGTCGGCCTGCGGATGCGCGCGCAAGACCTCGTCGCGCGCGGCGGCGCCCTTGTTTGTGTCGCGCACGAGCATCACGACCTGCGCGCCCAGCCCGGCGAGCTGCGTCGAGGCGGCCTTGCCGATGCCGGAGTTCGCACCCGTCACTGCGACGACGGCGCCGGCCAGCGCTCCGTCGTCGAGGTCCGGGTCGTCGTTCGGGCCCTCTGCGCCCCTCCACAACCGTGACCGCAGCGCGTACCCGACGCGCGAGTAGCCGGGCACCACGGTGCGGTCGAGCGCGGAATCCGCCATCGACCGCAGCGCATGCCCGGCCTCGGTCATGCCTCGACCACGTCCCGCATCCGTTCCAGGGTGCGGCGCATGTCGTTGCGGTTGCGCCGTCCGCGCAGCGCGCCGAGCAGGATCCAGTACGGCCGTGCCCACAGCGCCGAGGTGAAGTCGAACGTCTCGGTCACGTCCACTCCGTCCCCGTCGGCGCGGGGTTCCAGGCGGTAACCCCACCGTGTGATGGGGTTGTCCGCGGAGCCGACGCCGAAGGTGAACTCGCGCTGCGGTTCGCACACCAGCACCGTGCACGGGGTCCAATAGGTGGGGCCGACCTCGTTGCGGCGCACGTGGCCGCGGAACCGGGCGCCGACGGCCGGCCCGGACGCACCGCCGAGCCACTCCGCCTCGAACGTCTCCGGCGAGAACTCGCCGATGCGTGTCACGTCGCTGACCAGCTCCCAGACCGCCTGCACCGGCGCGTGCATGGTGATCGTCGTCTCTTCGTGCATAACCCGAAACTACCGGCCTTCCCCGTCTGCGCCGACCTGCAGCGGGGACGGCGTGCGCTCCCCGGGGCGATCGAGCACGATCTGCTGCACGTCCAGGTAGCCGGACCGGAACCCGGCCTCCGCGTAGCACAGGTAGAAGTGCCACATCCGCCGGAACACCCGGTCGAATCCCAGCGCGTCGATCCGCCGGCTCTGCGCCTGGCTGCGCTCGTCCCACAGGCGCAGCGTGCGCGCGTAGTGCGGGCCGAAAGACATCGACCCGCGCACACGCAGATCCGTGCACGCCCGCGCCACCGACTCGATCGCCTGTGCCGACGGCAGGAACCCGCCGGGGAAGATGTACTTCTGGATCCAGGTGTAGGTCTCCCGGGTGCGCAGCATCCTGTCGTGCGGCATGGTGATGGCCTGCAGCGCGAACCGGCCGCCGGGCGCCAGCAGCGTGTCCACCGCCCGGAAGTAGTCGGCCCAGTACTCGTGCCCGACGGCCTCGATCATCTCCACCGAGACGATCGCGTCGTACTCCCCGTCGACGGCGCGGTAGTCGCACAGGTCCACACGCACCCGGTCTCCGTACCCGGCAGCCCGCACGCGCCTGGACGCCTCCGCCTGCTGCTCCTCCGAGAGGGTCACCGAGCGGACGTGGGCACCGCGCGCCGCTGCTCTGATGCACAATTCGCCCCAGCCGGTGCCGATCTCGAGCAGCCTGGTGCCCTCGCCCACGCCCGCGGCATCGAGCAGCCTGTCGATCTTGGCCCGCTGCGCCGCGGCGAGGCCGCCCCATCCGGCCGCGCCGCCCTCCTCGAACAGCCCGCTGGAATACGTCATGGTCGAGTCGAGGAACAGGGCGAAGAAGTCGTTCGACAGGTCGTAGTGCTGCGCGATGTTGCGGCGCGCGTTCTCCGCGGTGTTGCGCTCGCGCAGCGGCCTGGCCCGCACGTAGAGCCTCCGCAGGCCCTGCAGCCGCGCCGGCACCAGGTCGGTCATCCGCGTGGCCAGCCGGGCGAGCACCGCGTCGAGGTCCGGCGACGCCCAGTCCCCGGCCATGTAGGCCTCACCGAAGCCGATGAGCCCGTCGGCGCCGACGCGCCGTGCGAACGCGGCGGGGTCGTGCAGGATCATCCGCGGGGCGGGCGGAAGCCCCGGCGAGGGTTCGGCGGCGTCGCCGAGCACCGTGCCGTCGGGCAGCTCAATGCGGATCGGCGTGCCCTGCGCCGCGAGCCGGCGGGCGATCCGGCGGAACAGCAGCGCCACCACCGGCGCCGCCAGGCGAGCCCGGACCGTCCGCGGCGCCTCCGGCACGCGCACGGTTGCGCCTGCGCCGTCGGCATCGCCGCGTCGGCAGGCATGCCCGGATGCCGTCGAATGCACACGGGCATCCGATGCGGCGTGCCGGGGGTGTCCCGGACGCGGCAGCACCGGCAGGCCGCGCGCCCAGAGCCTGATCCCCTCGGCACGGATGTGCGCCGACACCGCGAGCGGCGCCCAGGGCGCGCGCCACTGCGCACGCAGCACGTTCGCGCGGGTGGCGGGCAGACGGTCGCCGGTCACCTGGGCGATGAACGGGTCATGGCCGTCGCGGTGCAGCGTCACGGTGAGCGACAGGTGCGCGCCGGGCTCGGGCAGCGCCATCCCGTAGCGGCCGGCGGTGTCGTTGAACGGCGAGACGTAGAACGCCTTGTCCGCCGCCGCCCGGCCGCGGCGGTCGGTCTCGAGCAGGTAGCTGTGGCGCTGGCCGTAAGTGTTGTGCACCTCGGCGATCACGCACACGAGCCGCTCGTCGGGGTCGTGGCACCAATAGACGGTGAGCGGGTTGAACACGTAACCGAGCACACGCGCGTTCATCATCGCAGTGACGCGGCCCCCGCGCAGGTCCACGCCGTGCCGGCCCAGGAAGGCGTCGACGCGGGCGCGCAGCCCCTCGCCCGGCGCACCGTCGAGGTGGTCCTCGCCGCGGAACCGCGCCAGCGCCGCGAACGGGCCCGGCAGGCGTGGCAGGTCGTCCAAGTCGACGAACCAGCAGTAGCTCGTGTGCTCCATGCGGCGGCGCACCGGCTCGGTGCGCACATGGGTGATGCGCGTGAAGTACAGCGCCGGCGCCGGCGCCGCCACCGCCTGCATGTCCACGAGTTCGCTCATGGTGGGGGTTCGGCGCGGCCGCGCGCGCGGATGGGTCCGGCCCGACGTTCCTCGGACCTGAGCAAGCATTCGGCCGAGGTCTTCGCGGAGGCCGAGGCCCACCCGGTGACCGTGACCCGGCGCGACGGCGAAGCGCTGGTCCTGATGTCGCAACGTGAGGCCAAGGCCCGAACGCGCCTGTTGAGCTTCGCCGCCCAGCTCATCACGGTTACCCTCGATGACGGCGACACACTGACGGAGCGGATGGCCAAGGCGTTCCCATGGATGCTCGCGCTGTCGTCGGCGGACCGCGAGACCTGCGCTCAGGACCTCCTCGATGCCGCTCGCGCCTCGTTTTCCACCAACGAGCCTCACCTCGCTATTGCCGAACTGACCTCGTGGAAAGAGACCGCCACCGCCGTCGCCGCAGGACTCGGGGCCGCCGAGCCGGAATGGCTCGACGCCGACGAGAAGGTGGAGCGGCCGTAATCGTGGCGGCGGCACCACATTCGAGCGCTGGCAGCACAAGCCGACTGCGAAGGGCACCGCGCGCATCTGGTTCTACGTCAGCGGGCGCACGGTCTTCCTGGAACAGGTGCACACACGTCACCCCAACGAGACAAAGTAGGAGCGTCCCGCATCGCCCCCACGAGCCTCGACCGTGGACAGGGTCGGCCGCCCCGGAGTAGCGTTCTCCGCCTACCCCGCGAGGAGCCGACGATGTTCACACGAGCTCGTGCACTCATAACCCGGACCGCCGCGATCACGGCCACGGTCGGCGCCGCCGCACTGTTCGGCGCGGTCGGCCACGCGTCCGCCGCAGTGGCCCCCGGCGCCTACACCTCCACGACATTGTCGGCGGGCAGCGTGCTGCTGCAGCGCGTGGGGCATGTCGAAGGCGGCGACCTCGTACTCATCGGGCGCTATCCGATCCATCCGACGCCCACCGGCGGCTACGTCGACTTCTTCCCCGGCCACCGGGTTTTCATGAACAGCGACGGGCACGGCGGCTATACGGGGCCGGCGTTTCTGGGGCCCTTCGTCGTCGGAGCCTTCACGCTCACGCCGCTCGGCTGACCGGCGCTGCGCCGACAGCGCGTGGCTACCCGTTGCGCTTCGCCCGCCAGCGCCGCCACCCTTCCCGGATTCGCGTGCTGAACCGCGGCTCGCCCGCCTTGCGGGATTCGATGAGGACACGGCCGAACCACCCGGTGGGCTGCACCCGGATCAGCGGCGTCCCGGGAATCCGCGGCACCGCGGCCAGCGTGCACGAGTGCGTGTCGGACAGCACCGAATCGGAGTCCAGCACCACCTCGACCCCTTCGGGGACGGTGATGCGGATGTCGCCGAACACGCACGTGGCGTCGATCCGGATCTCGCTGTCGGTGATGGTCGCCCGCCGCAGGTCCAGTTCGATGTCCGCGAAGACCGCGGTCGCCTTGGACCGGGCGGGCAGATGCCAGTTCTCGGCGCGCACCACGTTGTCGAACAACGCGGTGCTGCGGGGGACGACGGCCGGCGTCGTACCGACGATCGGCGCGAGGTCTCCCGTGATCTCCGCCAGCTCGGCGCCGGTGCGCGCCCTGTTGGACCGGTCGAGCCGGTCGATGTAGCCGTTGAGGTCGAGCTGACCGTGCCCCACCGCCTGCTCGAGCCGCGCGGCCGCCGCGGCACGCTCCGTGTCCCGCACCGGCAGGGACGGGCTCGGATCCGGTTCGCGCACTGGGTCGTTGCTCATCACGGTTCCTTCCTACCGTCCCCGGCGTCGCGGCCGCGACCGGACGCGCCGCGCGACAGCCGCGACGGCCACCAGACGCGGTCGCCGATCTGCAGCGTCAGGGCCGGAACCAGCGCCGAGCGCACGATGATCGTGTCCAGCAGCACGCCGAAGGCCACCAGGAACGCCACCTGGGCGAGGAAGATCAGCGGGATCACCGCGAGCGCGCCGAAGGTGGCCGCCAGCACGATCCCCGCCGACGTGATCACCCCGCCCGTCACGGCCAGCCCGCGGCGCACGCCCTCGCGGGTGCCGTGCCGCGCGGCCTCCTCACGCACCCGCGTCATGAGGAAGATGTTGTAGTCCACGCCCAGGGCGACGAGGAACACGAACGCGAACAGCGGCACCGTCGGATCCGCGCCTGGAAAGTGGAATACGTGATTGAACACCAGCGCCCCCACGCCGAGGGTCGCGGCGTAGGAGAGCACGACGGTGGCCAAGAGCAGTACCGGGGCGACGACGGCCCGCAGCAGCAGCATCAGTACCGCGAGCACCACCACCAGCACCGCGGGGATGACGACGTTGCGGTCGTGCGCGGCCGTGTCCTGGGTGTCGATCTGCGTCGCGGTGGTGCCGCCGACCACCGCGCCCGCGTCAGGGATCGCGTGCACCGCATCGCGGATGCCGCGGACGGTGGACTCCGCGGCGCTCGAGTCCGCGGCCGATTGCAGAGTGGCGCGGATCTGGACTCGGCCGTCCACCACCTTGGGCGGGCCGCCGGGCGCCCCCGACGCCGACACCGGCGCGACGCCCGGCGCCACCCCGGGCACGTCCTGCACCCGGTCGACGACCGTGTCAGCGGCGTCCTGGCGCGCGAAGATCAGCACCGGCGAACCCGAACCGCCCGGGAAGTGCTCGCTGAGCACCGACTGCCCGGTGACCGAATCGACCTGGGTGAGAAAGAAATCGGACTGCGGGATGCCGCTGGCCTTGAGCTGCGGGGTGAACGCCGCGCACACCGCGAGAATCAGCGCCGACACCACCCACACCGCGGTATGGTGCGCGTCGACCTTGCGGGCGATCGTCCACCACAGGCCCTTTCGCTCGCCGCCGGAGGCGTCCTCGGCGTCGCGCACGCTACGATCGGTGATCGCGGGGCGCAGCGGCCAGAACGCCGCGCGGCCGGTGAGCGCGAGCACCGCGGGCAGGAAGGTCATCGATGCCACGAATGCGGCGGCGATCCCGATGGCGGCGATGGGCCCCAGGCTGCGGTTGGAGTTGAGCTCGGACAGCAGCAGGCACAGCACGCCGAGAATCACCGTGCCCGCCGAGGCGGCGACCGGCGCCAGCACGCCCCGCCAGGCGCGGAGCACCGCGGGGATCCGGCGGCCGTCCAGGTGCAGCTCCTCACGGAACCGGGAGACCAGCAGCAGCGCGTAGTCGGTGGCGGCGCCGAAGACGAGGATGAACAGGATGCCCTGACTCTGGCCGTTGAGGACGAGCACATCGCTGCTGGCGAGCAGGTACACGATCGCCCCCGCGCCGGCGAGAGCGAACACGGCGGACACGAGAACGAAGATCGGCAGCAGCGGGCTGCGGTAGACGATGACGAGGATGACGAACACGACCGCCCCCGCAACGCCCAGCAGCAGCCCGTCGATGCCGGAGAACGCCACGCCCAGGTCCGCCGCCTGGCCGGCGGGCCCGGAGACGAGCACGCGCAGCCCGTCCGGTGCCGTGGCGGAGACGTGGGTGCGCAGCGCTTCGACCGCGTCCGAAGTGTCCGCTGAGTCCACGGGCAGCACCATCTCCAGCGCCAGCCCGTCGTCCGAGCGGATCGGCGGCGCCCCCTGTTGCGCCACCGCGCCCGGGCCGGTCGCCCACCCCGACAGCGACTGCAAGTAGTCGGAGTCCGCATCGGTCACCGGCCGGTCGCCCGACCTGTCGGCGACGAGCACGGCGGGCACGGTGTCCGTGTCCACGAACTGCTTCTGCAGCTCCGCCGCACGGGTGGACTCGGCCGACGCGGGCAGGTACGGGGTCTGCGAGTTGGACTGGACGCTCGCGAGCTGCCCGATCAGCGGGCCCCCCACGCCGCCGATCACCAGCCACGCGAGGACGACGACGGCGGGCAGCAGCCAGCGGAGCACGCGCGGGCCGGTCCCTGAGTCCCGATTCACCGTCGAACTCCCCTCGCTCCACCGGCACAGCCGGCCGCATCGGTCTGCATTCAGGAGCCCTCCGGCCCGCGAAACCCACGTCATCACACGGGTCGTCCTCCCGTGAACGGTACGTGGGTATACCCGTAGTCCGTGACGGGACCAGGCCTACCGCCCTGCCGCCGCGGCCCGGGTGCGCGGGCGGTCCCAACTGCCGCCGATCCGCTCGGCGGCGCGCAGACCCGACGCGGCGCCGTCCTCGTGGAAGCCCCAGCCATGGTAGGCGCCGGCGAACGCGACGGTGTCGGTGTCGAGTTCCGGCAGCCTGGCCTGAGCGGCGACGGAGGCCGGCGTGTAGAGCGGGTGCTCGTAGATCATCTCGTCGATGACGGAGGCCGGATCCACCAGGTCCGCGCCGCCGAGGGTGACGAGGAAACGCCGGTCGGCGACCTGCTCGTCGAGCCGCATCAGCCGGGACACGTCGTAGGTGACGATGACGCTGCCGGCCCCGGAGCGTCCCGCCGGGGTCAGCTGGTTCCACGAGGCCCGCGCGCGGCGCGCCCGGGGCAGCACAGTCTCGTCGGTGTGCAGCAGCGCATGGTTGACCGAGTACGGCATCGCCCCCAGCACCGCACGCTCGAACGCGGTCGGCGCGTCGAGCACGCCCAGGACCTGATGCGGGTGCACGGCCACCACTGCGGCGTCGAACAGGTCCTCGGAGGCGCCGGCTCCGTGACCACACCGGTAGGCCAGCCGCACTCCCCCGCCGGGGAACCGCGTCAACCGCAGCACGCGGGCGTCCGTCCGCACGTGCGCGATCCCGGCCGCCACCGCCTCGACGTAGCGCGCGGCGCCGCCCACCACGGTGCGCCACGTGGGCGAACCGAATACGGTGAGCATGCCGTGGTGCTCGAGGAACTCGAACAGGTATCGCGCCGGGTACTCCCCCGCACGAGCCGGGTCGCAGGACCACACCGCGGCCACCAACGGGGACACGAAGTTGTCGGTGAAGTAGCGGCCGAAGCCGTGCCGGGCAAGGAACGCCGTCAAGGTTTCGGCCACGTCCGGGCCGGCGGTGGGCGCCGCCAGGGCGCGGCGCGCTGCCCGGTGGAATCGCGGCACCTCGGAGAGCAGGTGCAGGTAGCGCGGCCTTGTCAGGTTCCGCGGCGTCGGGAACAGTCCGCCCAGGCCCCGGGCGCCTGCGTACTCGAGTCCGGTGTCCGCATTGCGGACGGACATCGACATGTCCGTCTCGCGGGTGCGCACGCCCAGCTCGTCGAAGAGCCGCAGCAAAGTCGGGTAGGTGCGGTCGTTGTGGACGAGGAAACCCGTGTCCACGTCGACGCTGCCGCCATCGCCGAGGTCGACACGGTGCGTGTCCGCGTGGCCGCCGAGCCGGCCCTCGGCCTCGAAGAGCGTCACGTGATCGTGCCGGGAAAGCACGTGCGCCGCCATGAGTCCTGCGATGCCGCTGCCTATCACCGCGACCCTGCGCGGACGTGCCGTCGCGGCCGTGTGCGGGTGGGTCATCGTCGGCTACTCCCTCGTCAGCACAAAGCGATACTGCCGAGAGGGATTCGGCGCCGCTGCGCCCGCGGATGGGCGCGGCGTGCGCGCTTGTCAGGCGACCGCGTGCAGCCCGGCGCCACTGTGGCGCCCGAGCTGGTGCCGCAGGCACTGCTCCAGGTCCGGGCGGCGGAAGCTGTGCTCCCGCCCGGTCAGCGCCTCCGGCGCCACGTGCTGGTCGGCGAGTGCCAGCTCGCGGGCACCCTGCGCGCCCAACAGCAGCCGGGGACCGAGCGCCGGCACAGGCATCCGCGATGGACGGTGCAGCACCCGCGCGAGCGTGTCCGCGTGCCCGGCCGCAGTGACGGCCTCCGGGGCCACCGCGTTGACCGGCCCGTTCAACTGCGCGTCGTAGAGGGCCCGATAGTAGATGTCCGTCAGGTCGTCCAGGTCTATCCAGGACAGATATTGCGCTCCCGAGCCGAGCCGACCTCCCAGGCCGGCGGTGAACAACGGCCGCTGCAGGCGCAGCGTGCCGCCGAGCGGGCTCTGCACGATCCCGGTGCGCACCTGCACCGTCCGCAGTCCCGCCACCGATGCAGGACGGGCGGCATCCTCCCAATCGCGCACCACGCCGGCGAGGAAGTCCGTGCCGGATTCGGCGCCCTCGCCCAGCACCTCGCCGGGACGGTCGTGCCCGTAGTAGCCGATCGCGGACGCGCTGACGAACACGTCCGGCCCGTCGTCCGCGCGTGCGGCGGCCTCGGCGAGTCGGCGGGTGGGGCCGATGCGGCTGTCGCGGATCGCGGCCTTGTGGGCGTCGGTGAACCGGCCCGCGATCGGCGCGCCCGCCAGGTGCACCACCGCGTCGACGCCGTCGAGGAGTCCGGGTTCGGGTGCCTCCGGGTCCCATCGGCGCTCGTCCGGGGCGGCCGGGTCGCGGCGGACCAGGCGCACCACGCGGTGACCGCCGGTGGTGAGGAACGCGCACAGGGCGGCACCGACGAGCCCCGACGCCCCGGTGACGGCAACGACCGTCTCACCCATTCCCGCCGCGCGAGCCCGGGCATGCGCGGCGAGATCGTCGGCGAGCTGCCGATGCCTGTAGGCGAAGGTGGGCCGCAGCAGGGATTCCGGCACGGGTGTGTGCACGGAGTCGGTGAGCCGGGTGCGGCCATTGCCCGCGTCCGCGAAGTCGTGCTCGTGGCGCCACGGGCCCGCTGCCGCGACGGGCATCGTCGACCAGCCGCCGTTCACACGTTCGTCGACGAAGCGGCGGGACGGGTCGTACTCGTCCGGCCGGTGCTGCGCGTACCAGCGGAGGCCACCAGGCAGTCCGAGTACGGCGCGCCCGTCGGCCAGCGAGGACGCCTCGGCGACGGCACGCATGGGCTGCCACGGCGGGACGAGTCGGCGCAGCGCGCCCCGGCGGGCGTGCCATGCGAAGACCTCCTCGCGCGGGGCGTCGATGACGCTCGAATACGTGATGCCCATGTGCCGTCATACCTCCTGGTGATTACGCCATTCCGGGTCGGTGCGCAGGGCCGTCGATCATCCGAGTTCCCCGAACCGGGCGAGCGCAACCACCCGTTCCTCCGCATGGTCGACGATCGGCGGCGGATACACGGACGTATCGGCGTATCCGGTTGCGCCGGTGGAGACGGGGCCGTCGGCCGAGACGGGGCCGTTGACCGCGAACAGCGGAGCTGCCGCGCCGCGCGCCCAGGGTCGGTGCACCGCTTTGCCGCCGACATGCCGCAACTCCGGCACCCAACGACGCACGTAGTCGCCGTCCGGGTCGAACCGCTCGCCCTGTGTGACGGGATTGAACACGCGGAAGTACGGGGCGGCGTCGGTGCCGCACCCGGCCGTCCACTGCCAGCCATGCTGATTGGATGCCAGATCACCGTCGACCAGGTGTTTCATGAAGTGCCGCGCGCCGCGCCACCAGGGCAGGTGCAGGTCTTTGGTGAGGAAGGACGCGGTGATCATCCGTACCCGGTTGTGCATCCAGCCCTCCCCGAGCAGCTGGCGCATACCCGCGTCGACGATGGGGTAGCCCGTTCGGCCCGCGCGCCAGGCGTCGAACGCGGCCTCCGCGTCCGGTCCCGCGTCGTACCGCATCGCGTCGAACCGGGCGTTGTAGTTGCGGCGCGCCGTGTCCGGCCGGTGGAACAGCACGTCGGCGTAGAAGTCGCGCCAAGCCAGCTCGCTGCGGAGGACGGACGCGGCCGGGCCCGCGCTGTCGCGCAGGTCGTGCAGCACGGTGCGGGGGTGGATGCATCCGAACTTCAGATACGGGGAGAGCCTGGTGGTGGCGTCCCGATCCGGCCGGTCGCGGTGCACGTCGTAGCCGGAAAACCGCTCGTCGCGAAACGTTCGCCACCGGCGCAGCGCCGCCGCTTCGCCCGGTGGTGGCAATGCAGGATCGTCCCGCTTGTTGCCGACATCCGGGAGTGCGCCGGGCGCGGAGCACCGGAGCGAACCCGCGAGCGGAGGAAGTTCGGCCGGGTCGAGCCAGGCGAGAGTGTCCACGGTGGTGGCGGCCGGCGAGCGCCAGCCGTGCTCCAGCCAGGCTCGACGGTAGGAGGTGAAGACCTTGTAGGGCGTGCCGGCCTTCGTGCTGATCCGTCCTGGGGTGACGGCATAGGGCGATCCGGTGCGGACAAGCGGGATGCCCGACGCCGCCATCTCTGTTTCTACGACCTCGTCACGTTGCCTGCCGTAGGGGCCGAAGTCGGCGCTGACGTGCACGGAGTCCGCGCCGATGGCACGGGCGAGCCGGGGGATGGCCTCCACCGGGTCGCCACGGACGAGAAGGAGCCGGCCGTCCAGGTCGGCGTCGAGGGCGCGCAGGCAGCCGGCGAGGAAACCGGTCCGCGGTGTTCCTGACGGGCGTAGGAGGGCATCGTCGAGGACGAACACCGCGAGCGCGTGTGTGCTGCGGTCGCGGGCGGCGAGCAGTGTCGGCAGGTCGGTCAGCCGCAGGTCGCGGCGAAACCAGACGATCGCGGGGGCGGGCATGGGGACAGCCTTCCAGCAGGATCTCTGATCCCGCTATCTCGATGTCCACCAACCCTGTTTAACCTCACGCCCCGGCGTTCACAACCAGACATCACGAAAATGCCGCTGTTTCATTGACATCGGCCCAACGACCAGGAAAGGTCCCCATTGTGCCGGTGGTCTAGCCCACTCGCACATTGCAACTGAACATCTCAGCGACAACGGAGGCAACTCACGTGCGTACCCACACTTCTGCCCTCAAGCGCGTCGTAGGCGGCGGCTTCGCCCTCGCGACCGCAGCGGCCTTCATCGTCCCCGGCGTCGCCTCGGCCGCCGACGGGGATACCGACGCCGGCTCCACCGAGTCGCTCGGCTCGATCACCGAGATCCTCGGTGGCGCAGGAAGCTCCGAGACGCCTGCCGCCGAGGAGGGCGGCGATTCGATGTTCGGCAGCGTGACCGACATCCTCGGCTGCTTCACCGGCGGCTCCGACGAGGGCGACGGCGAGACGACCACTGACGAGGGCACGGACGCCACCGGCTCCGTCTCCACCATCATCGACTGCGTCGTCGGCGCCATCGGCGGCGGCGACAACGGCGGCGGCGACAACGGCGGTGGCGACAACGGCGGCGGCGGCGACAACGCGTAAGCCTCTATACCGCAGAAGAAGGGCGGGCCCCACACCATCCCGGTGTGGGGCCCGCCCTTTCTGTCAGCGCGTGCGCGGCGGACTCAGAAGTCCATGCCGCCCATGCCGCCGGTCGGGTCCGCCATGGGGGCGGCCTTCTCCGGCTTGTCGGCGACGACGGCCTCGGTGGTGAGGAACAGGGCCGCGATGGACGCCGCGTTCTGCAGCGCCGAGCGGGTGACCTTCACCGGGTCGTTGATGCCGGCGGCCATCAGGTCCTCGTACACGCCGGTGGCGGCGTTGAGGCCCTGGCCCGCGGGCAGCTCGCGCACCTTCGCGGCGACGACGCCCGGTTCCAGGCCGGCATTGTCGGCGATCTGCTTGAGCGGGGACTCCAGCGCGACGCGGACGATGTTCACGCCCGTCGCCTCGTCGCCCTCGAGCGCAAGGCCGTCGAGCGCGGGAACCGCCTGCAGCAGGGCCACGCCGCCGCCGGCGACGATGCCCTCCTCGACGGCCGCCTTGGCGTTGCGGACTGCGTCCTCGATGCGGTGCTTGCGCTCCTTGAGCTCCACCTCGGTGGCAGCGCCGGCCTTGATCACCGCAACACCTCCGGCCAGCTTGGCCAGGCGCTCCTGCAGCTTCTCGCGGTCGTAGTCGGAGTCGGAGTTCTCGATCTCGGCGCGGATCTGGCTCACGCGGCCCGCGATCGACTCGGAATCGCCGGCGCCCTCGACGATGGTGGTCTCGTCCTTGGTGACCACGATCTTGCGCGCCTGGCCCAGCAGCTCCAGGCCCGCGCTCTCCAGGGAGAGGCCGACCTCCTCGCTGATGACCTGGCCGCCGGTGAGGATGGCCATGTCCTGCAGCATCGCCTTGCGGCGGTCGCCGAAGCCGGGGGCCTTGATGGCGACCGACTTGAACGTGCCCTTGAGCTTGTTGACCACCAGCGTGGACAGGGCCTCGCCCTCGACGTCCTCGGAGATGATGGCCAGCGGCTTGCCGGACTGGATGACCTTCTCCAGCAGCGGCAGCAGGTCCTTGACCGTGGAGATCTTGGAGCTGACCAGCAGGATGTAGGGATCCTCCAGGACGGCCTCCTGGCGCTCCGCGTCGGTGACGAAGTAGCCGGAGATGTAGCCCTTGTCGAAGCGCATGCCCTCGGTGAGCTCCAGCGACAGACCGAACGTCTGCGCCTCCTCGACCGTGATGACGCCTTCCTTGCCCACCTTGTCCATGGCCTCGGCGATGAGCTCGCCGATGGACATGTCGCCCGCGGAGATGCCGGCGGTGGCGGCGATCTGCTCCTTGGTTTCGACCTCGGTGGCGGCCTTGAGCAGCGAGTCGGACACCGCCGAGGTGGCCTGCTCGATGCCGCGCTTGAGGCCCAGCGGGTTGGCGCCGGCCGCGACGTTGCGCAGGCCCTCACGCACGAGCGCCTGAGCGAGCACGGTGGCCGTGGTGGTGCCGTCGCCCGCGACGTCGTCCGTCTTCTTGGCGACCTCCTTGACCAGCTCGGCGCCGATCTTCTCGTAGGGGTCCTCCAGCTCGATCTCCTTGGCGATGGACACGCCATCGTTGGTGATCGTGGGGGCGCCCCACTTCTTCTCCAGGACCACGTTGCGGCCCTTGGGCCCCAACGTGACCTTGACGGTGTCGGCGAGGGAGTTCAGGCCCCGCTCGAGGCCGCGGCGGGCCTCTTCGTCGTACGCGATCATCTTGGCCATTGCGAAGTGATCCTCCAGGTAGGAAGGCTGACACGCGGGGCGGGCGGATGATGCCGCACCCCTAGTACGCTGCTGGCCAGGCTCGGTGCCCGCGACGGACGACCGCCGCCTGTGCCGCACGCGCAGTCACGTGCGGGCGACCACGGTCTCACCGTCCCGACCTGGCACTCACGCGCGGCGAGTGCCAAACCCATTTTTAGCACTCACCACCAGAGAGTGCAAGGCATCGCAGAGCCGGTAACCTCAAGGCCCACGTCCCGCGGCGGGCCGCTGCGCCCTCCGACTGCCGGCCCCCGCAGGCACGGCCGAGGGGCGAGGACGCGACGCCGGCGTACGCGAGTTCCAGCGGGTCGCCGTGCGGCTGCACATCCGCCATTCCCGCTCCGACGCCCGAACGCCGCCAGTGACGGCACCCGAAACCGGCACGCGGTGCCCGCACCGCCCCGCGGCGACGGACAATTCCGACGGAGATGCTTGACCCTGACGCAGGGTCAACCTCGCACGCTGTATGCATGACAGCATCTGTACGCGCCGCACAGCCGGCCATCGCAGTCGACGGGGTGCGCAAATCCTTCGACGGCACCGCCGTGCTCGACGGCATCGGATTCACAGTCCCGGCCGGCTCCGTCTACGCCCTGCTCGGCCCCAACGGCGCGGGCAAGACCACCGTCGTGCGCATCCTCACCACCCTCATCACCGCCGACGGAGGATCCGCGCGGATCCTCGGGCACGACGTGTCCGGTGACCCAGACGCGATCCGCCGCCGGATCGGCGTCACCGGACAGTTCTCCGCCATCGACGAACTGCTCACCGGCCGCGAAAACCTGCAGCTGATGGCCGACCTGCAGCACCTGCCTCGTGCCCGCGGACGGGCCGTCGCCGACGGGCTCCTCCGACGCTTCGACCTGACCGACGCCGCCGACCGCAGCTCGCGCACCTACTCCGGCGGCATGCAACGGCGCCTGGACCTCGCGATGACGCTCGTCGGCGCGCCCGACGTCGTCTTCCTCGACGAGCCGACCACGGGACTCGACCCGCGCAGCCGGCGCGCGCTGTGGGACGAGGTGCGCGACCTGGTACGCGACGGGGTGACGATCCTGCTCACCACCCAGTACCTCGACGAGGCCGACGAGCTCGCCGACCGCATCGGCGTGCTCGACGGCGGCAGGCTGATCGCGGAGGGCACACCCGCACAGTTGAAGACGCTCGTGCCGGGCGGCCGCGTCGTGGCCACGTTCGCCGATGGGCACACGCTCGCCGCAGCGGCCCGCGAGTTCCCCGGCGCCCGGCGCGACACCGAATCCGGAACCCTGACGATCCCGCACGGCGGCGACCTCGCCGCCCTCCAGCGGGTGATCGCAGGGCTCGACACCTGCGGCGCGTCCGCCGTCGAGGTCCGCACCCCCGACCTGGACGACGTGTTCCTCGCACTCACCGGCCCCGCCCGGGCCGGCGCCATGAAACCTGCCGCGCAGAAGCGCACGATCGACGGCCACACGGAGGAATCTGCACGATGACCACGCCGACCGCCCTGGGCTTCCGCGACAGCCGGACGATGCTGCGCCGCAACCTGCTGCAGATCGTCCGATACAAGTCGCTGACGATCATGCTGATCGCACAGCCGCTGATCTTCCTCGCACTCTTCGTCTACGTCTTCGGCGCGACCATGGGCGCCGGCCTGCCGGGCGGCGGCGGACGAGGAGATTACCTCGACTTCATCATGCCCGCGATCCTCGTGCTCACCGTCGCGTCCATCGCCCTCAACACCGCGTACACGATCGCGCTGGACATGGAGAAGGGGATCATCGACCGGTTCCGCACCATGGCCATAGCACGGTCGGCGGTGCTCACCGGCCGCGTGCTCTCCGCCGTCGTGCTCACCGCCGCCGCACTCGTCATCGTCGTCGCGGTGGCACTCGTGCTCGGATACCGCCCGGCCGGAACGGTGCTCGGCTGGCTGGGCACCGCGGGGCTGCTTGTTGCGACGACGTTCGCGCTCACCTGGTTGGCCGTCGCCCTCGGCCTCGTCGCGCCGAACGCCGAGACGGCGAGCAACACGCCCATGCCGCTGCTGTTCCTGCCGTTCCTGTCCAGCGGGTTCGTGCCCACCGACTCGATGCCCGCCGCCCTGCGCTGGTTCGCCGAGTACCAACCGTTCACGCCGATCATCAACACGCTGCGGGCGTGGCTGTCCGGCGCCCCCGCCGGCGCGGACGCCTGGTGGGCGTTCGGATGGTGCGCCCTGATCGCCGTCGCGTGCTTCCTTTGGGCGCGCCGCCTGTACTCACGGGTGCGGGCACACTGATCCCATGCTGACGATCGGCCAACTGGCGGCGCACGCGGGCGTGACCGTGCGCGCAGTGCGCCACTACCACCGGCTCGGACTGTTGGCCGAGCCGCCGCGGGACCACTCGGGATACCGGCGTTACGACGCGCGCGCCGTCGTCGACCTGATCCGGATCCGCACGCTCGCCGGGGCGGGCGTGCCGTTGGCGAAGGTGCCGGATCTACTCCGCGCCTCTCCCGCCGACTTCACCGCGGCCGTCGCTCGCATCGACGACCGGCTGTGCGCGCAGATCCGCCGCCTGGAGGACAACCGGACGGCCATCGCACGGCTGGCCGCGGGTGACAACCTCGCGTTGCCCGATTCGGCGGTCGCCTACCTCGCGATGCTGCGCGCCGAGGGCGTCCCCGAGGCGATGGTCGAGGTGGAGCGGGACGCGTGGATCATCCTCGCGGCGCGATGGCCGGACCGGCTGGACGCGTGGATCGCGGACAAGCGCCGCAGCTTCGACGATCCGCGGATGATGCGCCTCTACCGGCTGTTCGACCTCGACGGGCTCACCGCCGACAACCCGCGGCTGGCCGAGATCGCGGACCTGCTCGCCGCACTGTCCGAAGCCCACGACCCGGCCGAACAGCCCGACGAACTCGCCGAACAGGCCCTCGTCGAGCTGCTCGACTCGTTCGCCGACCGCTACGGCCCCCTCGCCGACAGGCTGCAGGAACTCCTGGTGGAGCGGGGCTGGACCGGCTTGAGCAACATGCGGCGCACCGGCCGCTGACCGGCTGCGCCGTGGCGGGTCAGGCGCCGCTCAGCAGCACCGGCAGGTCCGCGATGGAGTCGATGATGCGGTCGGGCCTGTCCGGCGACACGTCCACCACTGCTTTGCGGTACTTGCCCGTGCGCACCAGTGCGCCCGTGAGACCGGCGCGCTGCGCCGCGATCACGTCCGAGTGCAGGTCGTCGCCCACCATCAGCAGCCGCGTGGGCTCCACGCCGACGACCTCCGCCGCCGACAGGAACGCCGTGATCGACGGCTTTCCCACCACGGTGATCCCCTCGCCGCCCGCCTCCTCCAGCCCGGGGAGGTACAGCCCCGTGTCCACGCGCAGTCCGTCCTCGGTCGCCCACACCACACCCCGGTGCATCGCGACCACCGGCGTGCCCTCCAGCATCAGCTCGACGACCCGGCTGAGCGTGAGGTGATCGAAGGCCGCGCCCGCCCCGCCGAGCACCACCACCTCGGGGGCATCGCCGTCGAACGCCACCCCCGGCATGTCCTCGGTGAGGTCCGCCCCGCTGTTGATCAGCCACACCCGTGCGCCCGGATGCGTCGCCTGCAGGTACTCGGAGGTGAGCACCGCGGCGGTGAGCACCTCGTCGGCGTCCACCGCGATGCCGCCGGCCGCCAGGCGCTCCACGATATTCGCGCGCGTACGTGAGGTGGTGCTGGTGAGGAACGCGCGCGGGATGCCGCCGCGCTCCAGCTCGGCGAGAGCATCCGCCGCACCCGGCAGCGGCCGCCAGGACGTGGCGATCACGCCGTCGATGTCCAGCAGCACGCCGTCCACGTCCACCGGTTCCGCGCTGCCCGTGCCTGCCCGGTCGCCCATGTGTTCAGCGTAGTGCCGCGGGCGGCGATCCATCTGCCGTTGCCGCCGCCCACGCCCGACAGATCCCGCCGTTCCAGCAGTCTGGGTACGTCTCCCGCGCAGAACGTACCCAGATTGCTGGATCTGCGGACGGACGGCGGGTGGGTGCACTCTGCACTGCGCCACAACCTGTCGGCCTACGACGCAACACACGTGACGCCGGCCGTTTCGATCGACGCCACGCTCATCACCATCGCCCGGCCTGCGGTGCGCCATCGAGCTCCTGCGTCCGCGCACCGCCCGCACCTGACAGTTCCCGGCGGCCAAGTGGTTCCTGCACGATCCGCGCGTGCATCGTGCAGAACCCGCTGTTCAGAAGCCCGGGCTCTCCGCCCGTGCGCGCACCCGCCCGCGTGACAACGGCGGAGTAGGTCTAACGTCTGTCCGGTCCAATGGAATGAATGACGCAAGGGGTACTACTCATGGGAATCGCCGTCGGCATCCTCAACATCATCGTCGCCTCGTTCGGCATCGTGAACGGCTCGCTCAACCTGCTCAACACCGGAAGCAGCTTCCTGCCCGCCCCGTAGGGTCGCCGGCCCGATCGACGACGCGGCGTGCTCCGGACCGAATGGGGGGGCACGCCGCGCTGCACACCCTGCTAACCTCACCGTCATGCTCATCGAGTTCATGCGCCTGCGCGCCCGCTGACCCGGCGCACTCCGCCCGCCGCCACTGGCGGGCCTCGGACCCGGCGGTCAGAACCCTGCCGGCTCCGACGTGTCGCCGATGGATCGATTCTCCTTCGACCGACAGGCAATCACGCATGTCTCTTTTCCACTCCGATGCAGGTGCACCGACCTATCTGCTCGTGCACGGATCCGGTACGAGCTCGTTCATGTGGGCCCCGATCCAGCGGGCGCTCGCACTGCGCGGCGTCCGCTCGTACGCCATCGACCTGCCCGGTCACGGGCTCGACGCCCCGTACTCGCGGTCGTATCAGGCACCCCAGGACCTGGACGCGTGGGCGGCTGAACCCTCTCCGCTCGCGACGATCACGCTGGAGGACAACGTCGAGGCGGTGGCCGATGCCGCCCGGCGGCTGCGCGAGCACGGGCCCGTCGTCCTGGTGGGCGCAAGCCTGGGCGGCATCACCATCGGCCGGGCCGCCAGTGTGGCACCGGAACTCGTCGACGGGCTGGTCTACGTCTCCGCCTGGGCGTGCGTGGAGCGGTCGGGGCCGTACGAGTACATGACGGAGCCGGAATTCTCTTCCAGCCTGCTGCCCGGCCTGGCGGGACTCAACGTCGGCGACCCCGGGGCTCTCGGCGTCGGGCGGGCGAACTACCGCACCGCGGACCCGGACCTGCTCGCCGGGTTGAAGTCGGCGACGATGGCCGAGGTGACGCAGAGCCGATTCCTCGCGTTCCTCACCATCATGCAGCCCGACGAATCCGTGGCCGTCATGATGGGCGACAGCCGTGTGGACCCGGACGCGTGGGGACCGATCCCCCGCATGTTCGTACGATTGACCGAGGACCGTTCGATACCGATCACCATGCAGGACAGGATGATCCGCGAAGCCGACGAGCGGTTCCCGGACAATCCGTTCACGGTGCGGACGTTGCGCGCCTCGCACGCCGGGTTCGCGCTCGACGGCGACGGGTTCGCCGAGGTGCTGCTGCGCCCCTGAGCGAGCTCGCCGGTTTTCACCGCGCCGAGCACGGCAGCGCCGGCCCCGGGGCGGATGCTCCCGGGACCGGCGCTGCCACTTGCGGAACTACTTCTCGGTGCCGAACAGGCTGCCCAGGCTGCCGAACAGGCCCAGGCTGCCGAGGCCGGCGTCGTCGCCACCCGTCGTCGTGCAGCCGGTGACGGTGACCGGTCCCGCCCAGCCCTTTTCCTCCGCCGCGGCCCATCCGCCCGCGGGGCTGCCCCGGTACATCTTGAACGTGACCGTGTGCGTGCCGTCCTCGGTCGGCGCGATTCCCAGATCGTCGAGGTTCACGGTGTTCTCATCCACCGCGACGTCCCAGCCGTACTTGTCGCCGTACTTGTCGTTCAGGGCCTGCGCCGCATCAGCCTGGTTGGTGACGACCGGGCGGTACACGTCGAAGAACTCGCCCTCCCCGCCGTCGATCTTCGCGTCCTCGTCGTCCACGCGGAAATCCGCCACCCAGTTGATCGCGTCGCTGTTCTTCGCGTCCAGAGTGAAGTCGACCGTGCAGTTGTCGTACCCGGTGGCCGTGACGGTGACCCGCTCGTCCGGGGAGTAAGTGACGGTCCCGGTGGCCTCGGCCTCGGTCGCCTCCGGGGATGCCCCCAAGCTTCCGAGCGAGCCGCTCGGCGCCGCCGCGGCGATCCCCGGTGCGACGAACGCGCCGGCCAGGGCCACCGCGCCGATACCCGCGAGCATCGAAGTCCGTACTGTACGCATGAAATTCACAACCTTCTCTTTTGCGCGATCTCGACAAAACAGTTGAATCGCCCGGTTCCACAGCAGGTCCTCGCGCCGAGATCCGCCGGAATCCGAGTCATGATGGGGACCATACACACGGGGTACGACAACAAGGAAGTTGTCCCGAAAACTGCACATCCGGCGTCATCCGAACGTCTTATGCCGCTTGTGGACGGGCGGCTGATCGGATAGATTTCCAGCCCGACGGACCGGGACGGATGGCGGTCGATCACCACCGGGCGGGTCGCGGGCGCCCCCTGAACGTCACGATACTTACCCGAGTTTTCCTGGACTTTTCCCCGCGCACCCTCTCGCTTCGCAGACGAGAGCCTGCGCCGCGGCGCAGCGGGGCCGGAACCGGAAGGACCGTCGAGTGGAATCGTTTTCCCGACGAATTCCGTCCAACTCGACTTGCCTAGCGTCGTCCACCCTTGCTAGACAAAAGGGACAGCCGAAACAGTGGGCAGAAATCGCGGAGAGGCCGGGAAAAATGAAGACCTACGCCGTACGGGTGAACTCCGACGCGCACGGCTGGACCCTCGAGGTTCCCGCACTCGGCCGCGCCGCATTCGCGCGCAACATCCGCGACGTCGACGGAAAGTCCACCGACCTCATCTGCGCCGCGACGGGCCTCGGCGCGGCCGATATCGCACTGGACATCACCTGGCCCGCGCCCATCATGGACGCATTGCACCGGATCGACGAGGCGCGGCGTCACCGGCGGAGGGCGCAGGAGACCGAGGCGCAGACGCTCCGTGATGGCATCCGTGAGCTTCGCGAATGCGGGGCGACCTTCCGGGACGTGGGCGCGCTGGTCGGCCTGTCGCACCAGCGGGTGCACCAGTTAGCCGAGGGCTGATCCGAACGCCGGCGGCACGGGCACGTACCGGCTGGCGGGCACCACGTCGATCTTCTCCGCCGCGCCGAATGTGGCCGTCGACGCGCTCATCGCCTCGGTCCGCCGCGTGAGCTCCGCCTTGGCGTCGTCGCGCTCGCGGTCGACGCCGTAGAAGGCGTAGATGTCGGTTTTGGCGGCGTCGGGGAACTGTTCCTCGACGATTGCCGTGAGCGCGGACGCACCGTCCGTCACCGCGCGGACCACGAAGTTCTGCACGTACCCGAAGGTGCCCTGCACGTCGATGGCCACCTGCGTGTGGTGGTCCTGCCAGCGCGAACGCCAGTACTCAGGGTCCATGCCGTCGGGCCGCCGCAGCAGGGCGACGCCGGTGAACCCGCGGACCCGCGCGTCGGGGCCGGTACCTTCCGGCGTCGGCATCGCCACCGGCACCGACTCGGTGACGAGCCACCCCTCGATCCGGCCCGCGTGCGATTGCAGGATCTCCTCGATCCGCCGGCGCTCGGGTCCCTGGCACCGGTCCAGCCAGACGGCGACGAACGCGGCGACGGGGCGCTCGAACGTGGTCAGCCGCAGTGGCGCGTCGGCAACTGCCCCGTCATCGGCGCACACCTGCACGCCGCGCGCCCCGGCCGCGGCGATTCTCCCGGCCACCGGGCCGCGCAGCCCGGCCGAGAATGCGTCGCGGTCGGGTACATCCCCCGCGCCCGCCTCGTCGGCGCGCCACAACGCGTAGATCACCTTTTCCATCGGCTTCTCCCGTCCGCCGCCCTCCGTCGCACCCCGCCCACCTTCCGCCGGGGCAGTACCTGATGGTCTACCGTCGGGTCCGCGCCGCCGTTGTGAGGGGTGCCACTGGCCGGGAGCGCCCTCGCCCACTACGCTCCATGTGGCTGTAAACGCGGGTTGCAGATATCGGGCCCGCAGCGGGACGGCCGCCCCGCCCCGCCGATCCTGGACAGAATGGAGCACCCCGTGACCGACGAGCTGAAGGCCACCATCGAGATCGACGCGCCCCTGGAGAAGGTGTGGACGATCGTCTCCGACCTCAAGCGCATGGGCGAGTGGAGCCCGATGACGCGCAAGATGCGCGTGACCGGCCCCGTGGGCGTGGGCGCCAAGACGTTCAACCTCAACAAGTCGGGCTGGCGCGTGTGGCCGACGACCTCCAAGGTGGTGCGCTACGAGCCGAACAAGCAGATCGCGTTCCGCGTCAACGAGAACCGCACGATCTGGTCTTACGAGCTGAACAGCGACGGCCACACCACCACCGTCACCGAGCGCCGCGAGGCGCCCGAGGGCACGTCGAAGGTCTCGCAGTTCCTGGTCCAGTACCTCATGGGCGGCACCGAACCGTTCGAGCAGAACCTCACCAAGGGCATGGACGCGACGCTCGCCCGCATCAAGCGCGAGGCCGAGGCCGCCTGACACCACGTAGCGCGTGACGCCGCTGCGCCCCGCACTCGTGCAGAGTGCGGGGCGCAGCGGCGGACTGCCAGCCGCCCGATCAGCTGGCGAACAGCGAACCGAGCGAACCGCCGCCGAACAGCGAGCCCAGCGAGCCGGAGAAGATCCCTTCACCGCAGAACGGCCCCTCGCCCTCGGCCGGCACTGCGGTACCGGTGAGGTGCTGGCTGCCCTGGATCAGGTCGGCCGACGAAGTGCCGACTCCGTGGTACTCGATGACGAAGTGACTGTCGGCGGGCAGCGAGCCGTCCACTGCGGTGATCGTGAACGTGAAGGTGCCGTCCTCGTTCTCGACAGGTCCGGCGACGTTGAGGTCGTCGGGCCCGACGCCGGTCACCCACCTGTCGGTCGTATGCATCGAGGTGGCGAACCACGTGTCGTCGGCGGGCTTGATCGACACATCGGACTGGGCGTAGGCGTAGCCGGCGGGCAGCGTGACCGTGAGCGAGAAGTCGTTGATCGCCCGGTCGGTGGCAGCGACGGTGCGCCAGTACATGCCGTCCGAGGACGGCCACTTGTCGGTGCGCAGATAGCCCGCGGAGTCGAACTCCGGCGACACGAACACGTCGAGGTCCGCCGTCGCGGAACTGTCGAGCGCGAAGTTCGTCGCCGCATGCCAGTCGACGGTGCAACCGTTCGACACATCACCGCTGTGTTTGCCGCTGGCGGGAAGCTCGTAGGTCGGCTGCGCGGCGGACGAGCCGACGCTGCCGAGTGAGCCCGTCAGCGGCGCGGCGGCCGCGACGGCCGGCACCGCGAGGGCGATGATCCCGGCCGAGGCCAGGGCTGCTGCTGATCGAATCCTCATTCTGACGGCTCCTTGTCTCATGGTGCGGAGTGCACCGAATCCGTGGTTCGCGGTCGCAGTCCTGCAGGCTCACCGCGGGCACACGCTCCGGGATGCTGTGCAGTGCGACGACGGGCCGAGGCATGGACGATGACTGCCGCAGACCACCGCCGGAGCCGGGGCGCGCACTCACGGTATGCACGCAACGGCCGGCGAATCCAGGCGGACTGAAAATATCCCGCGTTCACCTGTCACGCGTGCGACTGTCACCCGATCGAACGACGTGACGCCTCGTCGTACCCGCGGTCGCCCCACTCATGGACGTCCGATGTCTCCGGCCCCGCCTCGACGGTCCCCCCGGTGAGGCCGCACCTTCGCGCTCCGCCGCGAACGGGTGGCACAGCGGCGTCGGATCGTGGTCGTCGACCAGGATGACGCCCGCACCCGCACCGCACGCCCCCTGGCTTTCGCAGAGCAGCCGGTGGTGCCGCGATGGCAAGACCGTGCTGCACAATGGCCCCATGCGCACCGTTGCCGAGCACCGCGCCGTGGTCGCGGCCCTCCTCACCCGCTCCACCGCCGCGGCCGGCCTGCCCCTGGCCCGGGCGGCCGGGCGCCCCCTGGCTGCGGACCTGGTCGCCGGGCGCGCGCTCCCCGCCTTCGACAACTCGGCGATGGACGGATACGCGGTCCGCGCCCAGGATGTGGCCACGGCCGCCGAGGACGCACCCGTCGCCCTGCCCGTGGCCGCCGACATCCCCGCCGGCCGCACCGACACCCCGCCGCTCGCGCCGGGCACTGCGCACCGCATCATGACGGGCTCGCCCGTCCCGGCGGGAGCCGACGCGATAGTGCCGGTGGAGGACACGGAACCCCTCGACGGACCCCCTTCGCGCAGTCCGCGCGCCCACGTGGCTCCCGGCCGCGTCGCCATCCGCCGCGCGCCCACCGCCGGGCGCCACATCCGGCGCGCCGGCAGCGACGTCACCCCCGGCGCCGTCGTCCTGGAGGCGGGCACCGCCCTGGGCGCCGCGCAGTTGGGCCTGCTTTCCGCTCTCGGCGCGCCGAAGGCGACCGTCGTGCCCCCGCTCAAGGTGCTGGTGCTGTCCACCGGCAGCGAGCTGGTGGAACCGGGGCGCGACCTGCTGCCCGGGCAGATCCACGAGTCCAACGGCATCATGCTGGCGGCCGCGGCGCGCGAGGCCGGGGCCGTGGCCGAGCAGGCGCACTTCGTCGCCGACGACGCCGACGCGTTCCTGTCCGTGCTGCGGTCCGCCGACGCGGACCTGGTCCTCACCTCGGGCGGGGTGAGCATGGGCGCCTACGAGGTGGTCAAGGACGCTCTTGCCGGCAGGGGCGTCGAGTTCGTGCGCGTGGCGATGCAGCCGGGCAAGCCGCAGGGCGCGGGAATCGTCGACGGCACACCCGTCATCACGTTGCCGGGCAATCCCGTCAGCTCGCTCGTCTCGTTCGAGGTGTTCGTGCGCCCCGCCCTGCGCGCCGCGATGGGGTTCCGGGACACCGAACGGCCCCGCCGACGCGCCATATTGTCGGAGCCCCTGACCGCCCCCGCCGGCAAGACGCAGTTCCGGCGCGGCGTGTTCGACCGCGACGCCGGCACAGTCACCACCGTCGGCCCTCCCGGGTCGCACCATTTGCGGTGGATGGCCGCGTCGAACTGCCTGCTCGAGATCGCCGCGGACACCACCGCGCTCGACGCGGGCGCCGAGGTGACCGTCTGGGATCTCGCCGTCTGATCCGACCGACTTCTCGCCCCGGCGACGCCCTGGCCTGCGCGGGTGCGACCGGACGCCCGCCGCTTGGCACAATGGTCCGATGCCCCGCCACGCCGCAGCGGGCGGGGGCCGCGACCGAGGAGACGACTGAACACAGTGGCGCGCCGACCGAAGTCCACCGACGCAGAAGGCCCGGGCAGCCCCGGCGCCCCCGGATCGCACGCGCCCGGGCAGCCCGCCTTCTCCCCGTCCCACGCGGTGCGCGTGATCCGCTCCACCGTGCCGCCCATGGACCGCGCGGGGGTGCCGTTCGTGACGGCGCCCCTGGCAGTGGCGCTGGCGGGCCGACGGCGGCGGTACGTGCGCGGGCCTGCCCTCGCGGCGGCCGCGGTGACGGGGGCGTTCTTCCGCAATCCTCCCCGCGTCCCGCCCACGCGTCCCGGCGTCGTCGTGGCGCCCGCGGACGGCGAGGCCGTGCTCGTCGACCACGCCCCGCCGCCCGCCGAGCTCGGCCTGGGCGATGCCCCGCTGCCGCGCGTCAGCGTCTTCCTGTCCGTCCTGGACGTGCACACCCAACGCTCCCCCGTCACCGGCGTGGTCGAGCGCATCGAGTACCGCAAGGGCCGGTTCCTCTCGGCCGACCTGCCCGATGCGGCCGAGGTGAACGAACGCAACGCCATGGCCCTGCGCACGCCCGACGGCCACCGTGTGATCGCGGTGCAGATCGCGGGGCTGCTGGCGCGGCGTATCGTGTGCCGCACCGGTGAGGGCTCCACGCTGGGCATCGGCGAGACCTACGGGCTGATCCGCTTCGGTTCGCGCGTGGACACGTACCTGCCCGCCGGGTCGCGGATCCTCGTCGAGCGCGGGCAGCGCACCGTCGGCGGAGAAACCGTCCTGGCCGAGCTGCCGGACGCGGGCGACGCCGGGCGGGCCGACCGGTGAGCGGCCCCGTCGGCACGCCGGGCGGGGTGCCTGCAGAGGACGCCGACGACCGCCAGGGCATGCGCGTAAGCACCATCCGGCTGCTGCCGAGCACCATCACCATCGCCGCACTGTGTTCGGGGCTGTCCGCCCTCCACTTCGCGCTGCTCGGAAAACCGGGGGTGGCGCTGGCCCTCATCGCGCTGGCCGCGATCCTCGATTCGCTCGATGGGCGCGTGGCCCGCATGCTCGACGCCACGACCAAGATCGGGGCCGAGCTGGACTCGCTGTCCGACGCGATCTCCTTCGGCGTGGCGCCCGCCCTGGTCATTTACGTGTCGCTACTCGAGGGGCACCGGCTGGGGTGGATTGCGACGCTGTTGTTCGTCGTCGCGATCGTGCTGCGCCTGGCCCGGTTCAACACCCTCGTCGACGACGACACCGCCCCCTCCTACACCAAGGAGTTCTTCGTCGGAGTGCCCTCGCCGGCCGGTGCGCTGGTGGCGATGGCGCCGATCGCCGCGGAGGAACAGTGGGGCGACGGATGGTGGACCAACCAGGTGCTGGTGATGGTGTGGCTCCTGTTCACCGCGGTGCTCATCGTCTCGCGCATACCCACCCTCGCCATGAAGGCGGCGTCCGTGCCCCGACGTGCCGCGGTGCTGCTGCTCGGCGGCGTGGCCGTGACCGTCGCCGGGCTGGTCACCTACCCGTACGTGGTGCTGTTGGTGCTCGTGGCCGCGTACCTCGTGCACATCCCGTTCGCGGTGCACAGCCAACGGTGGGTGGCGGCGCACCCCGACGCGTGGGACTGCAAGCCGGCCGAACGGCGCGCGATCCGGCGCGGCCGCTCCGACGCGGACACGAGCGATGCGGATACAAGCCTTACAGACTCCGGCCCGACCACACCTCGATCTTCGGTCGATGCGTCCGGCCACGCGCACGCAGCCGAGAGGGCACCCGGGCCCGCACGGAGCGCGGCATCGTCCGTAGCGCCCACGCCCGCCGCATTCGACCGCCCCGCCGCCTCGCAAGGCACGTCCAGCCGCCGACTGCGGCCGGGGCGGAGGATGCGGCGCGTGCGCGTGGCGGGGCGGCGCAGGCAGTAGGTACCGGCCGGGCAGAACGCGATCAAGCAGGGCGGATTCGGGATAGGAGGGTACGCAGTGGCGCGCAACTTCCGCATGCCTCCCTCCCCTGCGCCAGGGCCGTACAGCAGTCCGGACGGCAAGAGCTCGCAGTGGCCCGGCGTCGAAGCGGCGCGGCGGCGGCGATGGCGCGCACAGCGCCGACGTGCGCAATCATGGGCGCACGAAGTGCTCGACCGCGCCGTCGCCAAGATCGACGCCGACCCACGCGTCACCGTCGTCTCGGCCCGCCCGGATGATCAACCGGGCTTCTTGCGGATCGTCTACCTGCACACCGACGACACGCGGCTGTACGGGTTCCGCGCCGACACCCTCGGCGTGCACCGCCAACCGGAGAACCGCCATGTCCCTGCGGCCGATGCGGTCGCGGACGGCATTGCCACCGCCGTCGGCGTGACACCGCCCGGGAACGGGCGGTCGGCGCGGCCGATCCGCGATGGCGGGGTCCTCTGGTGGGGCGACGGGTACCCGCACGACCGGAACGCGCCGGTGGCGGACCCGGACGACACTGCGGGGTTCGGGGCCCTCACCGCCGACGACGCACAGGCATGGTCGCAATGGCATGCCCGCGGACTGACCCCGGTGACCGATACGGCGCCGGCGGAGTGGCTCACCCGCGGCGCCTTCGCAGCCGGTCGCGCCACCGGCTACCCCGCAAGGGTGCGCCTGTCCAACCCGAATGATCCCGACGACTTCGACGGTGTCGCCGGTCTGCCCGACGCCGTGCTCGCCGCAGTCACCGCCGCCATGTCGCGCGCCACCACCACGCCCTCCACATGCTGGTACGCCGTGGAGGAGGGGACGCCGGTCACACGGAGCAGCCACGCTGGCGCGTTCGCGGTCTACGTCCCGGCGGACGCTCCTGCACCGCAGACGCCACCGGCCGGACTGCCAACGATGTTCCTCGACGGGCCCCGCGCGACGATCGGGGCAGGCCGCTGCCGGTACGTCCTTTTCAGCGGACCGGCCGACGCGGCGCCGAACATGGGTTGGAGCCCCACCCCGACCTCGTTCCACCGTCAGTGGCCCGACCTCATCTGGCCGGACGACAGGGCCTGGTGCGCCGAATACGAGAACTACGACAATGTTCTCGACATCGCCGGACCTATTTCTCTGATCGATGCACTGACCGCCATTCCCGGTGTGGGCGCCGAAAGCGTGCGCTAGCTGTAGGAGGCCAGGACGTTGGTGACGCCGGCTGGAACCCGTGATGCCGGCGGCTGACCATCGGCGGCGCTGTGTGGTCGATGGAAGTTGTAGTGGATGTTCCAGACCTCCAGGGCTCTCGCCCGTTCGTCTTCGGAGGTCCACTCGCGGGCGTAGAGGAACTCCTCGGAGAGGATCCGGTTGTAGCGCTCCACTTTCCCGTTGTGGCGAGGCGTGTACGGCGTGATCCGCTGATGGCGTGATCCGAGCAGCGCGCGGGCGAACGCGGCGGCGCGATAGCAAGCCCCGTTGTCTGTGACGATCCGCTCGATGCGAGTGACGCCGTTGGCAGCGAACCAGGCGCGTGCTCGGTGCATGAACCCGATCGCGGTGACGGCCTTCTCGCCCGGGAGCGCCTCGGTGTAGGCGAGTCGGGAGTAGCCGTCGATCGCGGAGTGCAGGCAAACGTAACCGCCCCGTTCGGTCTTGCCCTTGTTGCGCGCGACTCGGCAAGCGTGGTCGCTGTTCCTCCCATGCAGCCGCCAGCCACCTCCGGCAGGGATGCGGCCGACCTTCTTCACATCGATGTGGACCACGTGCCCGGGTCGACGGGCGATGATCTTCTGCGGTTCCCGGTTCGTGTCGCCGTTGGGGTCGATGAATCGGCGGTGGTTGAGGCCAAGATCGGCGAGAAGTCTGGTGACGGTTCGTCGCGCGATCTCGATGCCGTCGTTGTTCAGCTCGAAAGTGATCCGGGACGCTGGCCACTTGTGGGTGCGTCGCATGCGCTCGATCCGGCTGACGACATCAGCGGCAGTCGCCGTCGGCTGATGTGTCGGTACTGAGCCCTGATCCTCCGGCGTGATTGACGGTGTATTGATTTCGTGGTTTCTGTGTGGCGTTTCGGGTGTGGGCATGCGTGGGCTGGCGGCCGGTGCCGGAATGTCCACTGTGGTTCCTCGTATCGGTCCGCTGGCGCGGCAGGTGGTCAGACTGTGTGGGGCCCCGGTGGTCCGGTAGTGCTGTGCCACAACAGGTTCCACCCCGCCATCCACGGCCAATACGTCGGCAGATGCAGCATCAACCGGCGCCCGGTGCGGGCGATGCGGGCGGGGACACCGATGATGCGGGCCTGGAGCGTCGCCCACCGGGCGGTGGCCATGCCAGCGGCGACGGACGCGGCCCGGGCCAGGTTGAACCCGATCACCGCGATCGCCACCCACGCCGCATTGGCCGTATAGATCCCGGAGGGCAAGTGCGCGAGGGGACCGTTCTTCAACTCGGCGTGCACCTGCTCGATGACCGCGTGGCCGCGGTGACGCTGGTCGGCCTCGACCGCGGACAGCGTGCTGTTGGTGATGAACGCGTGGTGCCGGTAGGCGGCGAACAACTCGCCCTGCCCGGCGTGGTCCGCGGCCCGTGGCTGGAGGCGTTTGACGCGGCGCACCACCAGCCGGCAGTCGACGTGGTCGGCCTTACGGCGTGAGGTGAACGCGGTGAAGTCGACTTCGGCGACCTCGGCATCGGAGATCCAGCGGTGCTCGTCATCGTCCCAGACGGCGTGCGGGTAGGCGATCGGTGTCCACGCCTGCTCGTCGATACTGGCGATCGCGCTGGTGACCGCCGGATTCATAGGGGTGGTGATCGAGAACCACCCGCCGCGGCGCGCGGCGGTCGCGGTGAAGTCGTGGCGGTAGTAGGCCGAGTCGGCGCGCACCAGGATCTGCCCGGCGGCCCCGGCCCGCCTCGACGCGCTGATCGCGTCGGCGAGCATCCCGGCCGACCCGGACGCCGAGGCGGTGTTGCCTTTGCGTAGCCGGGCGCCGGTGATCACGGGCGCGGACACCGGCGTCGAGGTGACCGCGATCTGCATGTTCAATCCGCGTACCCCGGTGTAGCCGAATCCGGCGGCCTGCTTGGCGTAGCCGTGGACCTGGTGCACGGAATCGTCGACGTCGAGGAACGCGAGCGCCTCGGGATCGTCATGCCCGCCGATCAGGCCCGGCACCCGGTCGGCGAGCTGGGCGAGCAGGCGCGTGCCGGCGGCGTCGAGTTGGCGGACATGCCCATGGGTGAATAAGCGCAGGAACGTGCCCAGGGTCGACGGGGCGCGGACACCGGTGAACAGGGCGGGCATGCCGCCGTGCCGCAGCAGGTCCATGTCGTCGATGCTGTCGGCGCCGGCGAGCATCCCCGACAGCAGGCTCGTGGTCTTGGCCGCCGCGTTCGGGCTCTCAACGGTCAGCCGGCCGAGCAGCTCGGACAGGCCCGCCGACTCGGCCAACTGCAGGACCGGGACCAGCCCGGCGGCCGACACGAGATTGCAGTCGTCGAAAACCGGGTGGATCGTGTGAGAAGCTTTCACCTACGAGGTGCCCTCTCCGTGCTGGTGGGTGTGGATGTCGCAATCAACATCTTCCCAGCACAGAAGGGCACCTCGTCCTCATGACACGCCCGAGCCGACCATCACCACCGGTGGATCAGGGCTGAGGGCCGATCGAGCAGGCCAATCTCTCCGTAGAGGCGATAGCGGTTCACCCATTTCGAGGCGCAGGCGCGTGAGATCCCCATCTCTGCGGCAACGTGGGCAATCGGCCAAGTGCGGCAACGGGCCACGAGCCGCTGTCTGCCCTCGACCGAGAGGGGCGCGTTTCGATGACTCATCGGCCGACCTCGCTCGGGCCCTTATGCGGCGTCACGGATGACACGCTCCGCTGCCGTCGGGTAGCGGTCGACGTACTCCTGGCCGGTCAGCCTTTGAATCGCCGACATCAGCTGGTCGGTCGCCGCGCGCCACGCCTGCGGATCTGGTGTCCGAGCCGTCCACTCAGTGAGGTCGATGGGGCTGCCGATCCGGATCTCCACGACGCCGCGCCGCCACCCGCGTCTTCCCGGCCGGTTGACTGATCGGGTGCCGACGATCCCGACCGGAACCACCGAGCAGGGCTTGCCGAGGGCCACCCGCATCGCGCCGGTTCGCCCTCGAAACAGCCGGCCGTCTGGGGAACGAGTCCCCTCCGGGTAGATCGCCCACACTCCGCCGCTGCGGAGGATCCCGGCGGCCGCGTTCAGGGCAGCTTCCGCGCTTTCGGCTCCGTCCCGGCTGATCGGGATCTGTCCGGTGAGCCGACAGAGATTGCCGTAGAGCCAGGCCCCGGCCCCGCCGCGCGCAAAGTACTCGTTCTTCGCAACGAACGTCAGCCGCCGCGGCAGGGAAGCGCACAGAACCAGCGAGTCGATCTCGGTGAGGTGATTGGGCGCCACCACGATCGGCCCCTCCGGCAACTCGCCGATGACCCTCGTCCGTGCGAACCAACGGATCACCGGGCCCACCAGCACCCACTTCAGTACCCAATACACACGCAACCTCCTAGACAGTGTCTAGGAGACATCTTGGCCATTTTTTTAGACACTGTCTACGTGGGTGTGCGAGAGCAGCTGGTGCAAGCAGGCGTCGAACTACTGGAACGCGACGGGCTGGCCGCCATGTCCCAGCGCCAGATCGCCGATCGAGCGGGCGTCTCGCACGGTGCGCCCAGGCATCACTTCCAGACCTATTCCAACTTGCTCGCCGCGATCGCCCGCGAAGGGGTCACGGACCTGGATGCCCTCATCGCCGGGGCCCTGACTGATCCGGATCCGCGACAAGCCCTGATGGATACATGCCGCGAAGTGATCGCGTTCGCGATCGCCCGCCCGGCGATGTTCGAGCTCATCGCCCGCCACGACCTCCTTGACGGTGCGGGCGGCCGACTGCGCTCCATCACGGGTCAGTGGCTGGTCTTGCTGACCGCGAGGATCCAGTCCGCACGACCAGATACGGACCACCGCCACGGACTCGCCCTCTGGGCTGGTGTCCAGGGGCTTGGGATCATGCTCGGCCGGCGGAGCGCTGAGGCGATCGCGTCCCAGCCCATCGATCCAGACGCGGTCCTGATCATCCTCATCGCAGGGGTCCTCGGCGAGGTTTGACCGGCGCCACCGCGTCAACAACCTCTTGGCCAGCAACAGCTAGCGCGGGAAGAATCGGCTTCCGTGCGGGAGGCAACGTTTACGTCTCTCATCAAACGCATTGCGTACATGGTGTGTCATACCTCGATCGCCCAGAGATAGGTCCGCGCGCCGCCGTCCGCGGCCGGATCCCATTCCGCGCCGAGGAAGCCGTGAGAGGTCATCACCGACTTGCACGACATCAACGTCGGCGATGGTGCGGGCCGGTACTCCGGCGGTGCGTTGGCGAAGTCCGCGGAATCCGCCGGATGACACGATGCGAGGCCCGAAGCTCTGCGCAGCTCGCGCGCGCCCGCACCGGATGCCGAGTCCACGACGAGATACGCGCTGGAATCCCGAAATGAAGGATAGTACTCGTAATATACGACTGCATCGGACTCGGCCAAGTGCAGGCCCAGATTCGTCGCGACGGAGATCGCGCTTTTCCGTGCCTGCCGAGCGCTCATCCATTGATACAGCGGTGGGGCGCCGAACCAGAGGCCCAGCGCCGCCATCACCATCACCACCGCGACGGCGCCGGCCCACCACCGCGCGGATCGCCCCCGAAACGGATTGTCCATCCCCTATCGGACCATACGGCGGGCAATGGAGTCAGGACGAGGCCGCCCCCAGGCGATCGGCGTCCAGACTCGGAACGACCCATCGCGCGCCAGCCTGCCGGCCGCAGTGATGGTTGCCGGCGGAGCACTGCTGACGCCCGGCCGGCGATCTGACAACTGGGAGGGGAACCCTTGCGGCACGGCGACGCTCACCAACCTCTGCACGGTGGCGGGTGCACGCGACTGCCGGGAACACTCGTCACACGACGTCGTACCCGAGCCTGTCGGCCGCCGCGGCGATCCTGCCCGCCAGCCGCTGGTCCGACAGCAGCCAGCTGTGTTCCGCCTCGCCAGGAAACGGATCCCGCCGGTCACGCTGCCACAGGACGATCGCGGGTCGCCCGCTCCACCTCGCCCGGTACCGCAGTCCGTCGACGTGGGGAAAAGCGCGGTCGATGGTGCGGGCCCAGCGCTGGGTGCGCGTGCGCGATGCGCTGGTCAGCGCAAAGTTCCCGCCGGCCCGAGTCGGCCACGCGCCGTGGTCTCCGGACACGTCCAGCAGCGTCGCCGAGATCCGCATGGCGGTCAGTCGTGGCGTGCCCGCCTGCCGGTCGATCACGCGCGTGTCCTGAAACGCCTCCGCCAGCGCAGTGTCCACGTCGATCGCGCCGTACCAGACCCCGCGTCCGGGGTGCTCGCCGCGCGGAAGCGGCTGCTGGTCGAACCGCAACAGCGGTCCATGGATCCGGTAGTCGTTCCAGGGGACGACGTGCACACCGCTGGTGCGGTGCACTCGCCATACGAGGGCGCCCCCTGCTGCGGGAACGTACTCGTCGTCGCGGATCCCGACCTCACGCAGGCGGGCGATCGACGGTGGCGGCGGCAGCATCACCGCCATCTACGCCGCTTCCCACCCAACGGCCTGTGCGATCTCCACCGCACGCCCGAGTCGTTCAGGGTCGCCCCCGCTGGCCGCCGCCCAGTCGATGAGCGACATCGGGTGCCCATCCTGTGCGAGATCCGCGCGCGGCAGAGTGAGCAGACGGTGCAGAGCCAGCGGGTGCAGTCCGGTGGGGACGTGCGGCATGATCCGGTCGAGGTAGGGCACCATGCCGTCCCCGGTGAACTGCGCGACCGGCAGGCGTCGCCCGCCACGCACCCCCGGATCGAACGCCCACAGCTTGCGCTCCCTGATCAGTTGACGCACCCGCGCATCGGTGACTCCGATTCGTTCGGCGGCCGCCGCAACCGATAGCGCAGTATCCGTCACCTCCTGCGCAAGCGTGCGGCTCCGCACCATCGCCGCCGCAGCAGATCCGGGGCCTTCCGGCAGCCCGGCATCGTCGAGGGCCTGGCGTTCCTGCGACGACAGCGGCGGATTCAGCGGCCCCAACGCGTCGGCCAGGTCGCTGAGCACCCCCGCCAGCAGCGGGCGGACACGCTCGTCATCGATGCCGACCACCTTGCGGACCGCCGCATCGAATCCGATATCCCCACGCAGGTATGCCTCACGTGCCGAGTCCGACATGGCAGCCACACCGATCATCTACTTACGTCTTCTTTCGTATCCAATTCCATGTTAACCGACGACGGCGTGGGCCGGAATGATCCGGCGAGACCGCCGGGCAGGCGCGCACCGCACGCCCGCCCGGCGAACACCGCCTCCGGCGCAGCTCGGCTACGCCCAGCTCGCAGCCGCCCGCGCGTTGGTCTCGTGCATGAGGTCGTTGCCCTCCTTGACCTTGCGGCTGATCACCTGCAGCACCTGGGTGAGCTCCACGTACGCCTGATCGAACTTCGACTGCGCCGCGTGGTAACTCGCCTGCGCCTCGCCCTCCCAGGAGCCCAGGAGCGTGCGGACGTTGGTGTCGAGGTCGGCCTTGTGCCCGTTGAAGGCGGCGATATGGCCGTCGATCTCCGAAGCCGACTGCTCGATGCCGCCGAAGTCGTAGTGGATACGTCCCGTCATGAATGTTCCTTCCCGAGTGGTGTTCGTCCGGGCGAGTGTCTTCGGCCCGGCGCGTGAAGCAATGTCAGAGGTCGAGCGCGCCGCCGACCTGGCTCAGCGACTGCGCGCTCTCCTGGCTGGCCCCCTCGTAGCCGACGCTGTTGCCCTTGATGTTCTCGCTGATCTCGACCAGCGACAGCTGCATCTTGTTCATGCTCGCGTGGTACCGCTGCATGACGCCCGCGAAGGCGGTGTGCGCGTCGCCCTGCCACGATGCGGCCGCACCCTCGACGGTCGCGTTGAGCCGTCCGAGCGTCGCCTTCATCTGCTCCGAGGCGTCCATCGCCCCCTGCGCCGATGCGCGCATCACCTCGATGTCGGTGGTCAATGCCATTGCTGTTCTCCTCCCCTATTCATCGATACGGGCGCCGATGCGGCCCCGCCGAAATCCCTTGCCGGCACTCACGGGCCGGCGGTCACCGCGCGTCTGCCAGGCCGAGCTCGACCTGCACCGCGCGATGCCGCCGCGCCAGGTCGTGCGACGCCGCGGCGAACGCCTCAACCACGCGTGCACCCAGTTCCGGCCCCCTCACCGGGCGCACGTCGCCGTGCAGCCGCAGCCCGGCGGGCATGCCCAGCCCGTCGACGTCGGCCTCGACGCTGCCGTCCGCGCTGCTCCCCGTCCCGACCGCGGCCCGCATCTGCTCGGCGCAGCGGCGCAGACGTTCCACCTGAGTCCAGGCGTTGTCCACCGCCGCAGCCAGGTCGTCGCCGTTCTCCATGGTCATGCCCTGCTCAGCCATGATTCCGGTTCCCCCTCCCCGCACGTCCGACGCCCGATCGCGGCCGCCCCGGCCGCGTCGGGCAATCCGATGCGGCCCAGGAGGCCGTCGTCGATCCCTCCTGCGGCGAGTTCGGCGCGCTGCCGTGCCTGCGCGGCGGCCGCAGCCGCGGTGCAGACCCGCAGGATCCGCCCTGCGAGCCGATCCCGCTCGCAGCGCGCCGGCAACTGCGCGTCGACGTGCACGTGCACCGGCAGGCCCGACGGTGCGACGCGCACGCGCACCGCACCCGAACGCTCCGCGGCCGCCGCCGGCTCGCTGGCCTCGTCGTGCTCCACACGGGGCTCCCCGGTGCGCACGGTTTCACCGATCACCATTGCTCCCCCATTTCCCTAACGACCGGATCCCGTCCGTCAGCCTTCTGAGAATCACGGTGTTCAACCGGCGGTCGGCCGGTAGAACCCCTGGAACTGCATGTCCCCGTTGGTTGTCCGTAGCGCGGAGACCTGGACGGGATCGCCCGCTTCGATCATCCGGCCGTCCCCGAGGACCATTGCGACGTGGCCGTCCCACACCGCCAGGTCACCGGGCGCCACCGCATCGGCCGACACCGGCATGCCCACCGACTGGTTCTGCGCGAGCCGCGGCAGGTCCACCCCGGCCTGCTCGTAGGCCCACTGGGTGAGCCCGCTGCAGTCGAGCCCCTCCCCCGGAACGGTGCCGCCCCAGCTGTACGGCACGCCGCGCTGCGTCAGCGCAGCCCGGACCGCGTCGGCGGCCTCGGAGTTCGGTGCGGTGACCACGTCCCCGTTCGGCAACCTCACGTCCGCCCCGCCGCCCACGAAACCCGCCCCTGCTCCGGTATCGGCCCCGGCGGCGGCCGTCGCCGCCTGCGCGCCGTCCGCCGTACCCGCACACGCCGGACAGGTGCAGCCGGGCGGGCAGGAGCCTTCACGCCCCGCCTCGCCACCGGTTGCCGCGTCGGATGATGCCCCCTCACTTCCCGCTCCGGCCTCGAAGAACGCGTCCACCTGGTTCTTCACGTCGCCCCAAGCGCCGGCGGCCGCCGTGCGCACCTGCCCGGCCAGGTCCGTCCCCGCCTGCGACAGCCCCTCGGCGAAGCGCACCAGCCCGGCGGCGTCGGGCGTCGGCGGCAGCGGCACCTGCGGGATGAACTGCGCCATCTCCGCTGCGTGCGCGTCCAGCTCACCGCGCATGCGGGCCACCACGGCCAGTGCCCGCTCGATGTGGTCGGCGGCCGCGGCCACCACTGCGACCTGTCCCGCCGGTGTGAGCAGCGCCGGTCCTTGACAAGCGACGACGGCGAGGAACGAATCGAGAATCCCGCCGAGCTCCCCCACGCCGCGGCGCACCCCCGCTGCGGCGTCGCCGAGCACCGCGGCGATGCCGTCACCCTGTTCCACCAACGCCGCCCCGGCACGGCCCGCTTGCGCCGCCAGCCGTGCGCACGCCTCCGCGTCCGCCCCCTCCCAGCCCGCGCCCACCGCGCCGGCCGAGGTGACCCCGGTGCGCATCGCCGCCGCGATCCCCGCGGACGCATCGCGTACGCGCGCATCCTCGCCGCAGGGGCCCAGGTTACCGGTGCCGGACTGCGCGATCAGGTCGGTGATCGGCCGGGCCAGCACCTCCGCGATCACAGCGCGCCCTCCGCCGAGAGCGCGGACGCCTGCGCGGACTCATGCCGCTCGTAGGCGTCCGCGATGGCCGTCGCCGTCGCCCCGGCTCCGCCGAGGACCGCGGCCAGCCCTGCCGCGCCGGCGGCGTGTGCGGCGTGTGCCGCGGCGAAGGACTCGACGAAACCGCCGCCGAGGACCCCGAACACGGGGCCGAGCGCCGCGGCCGCCCCCGCGGTGCCGGCTCCCGAAGCCGTACCGACGCCGTCGCCGGCCGTCGCGAATTCGTCTGCACACCATCGGATGTGCTCGACGGATGCGATCAAATCCACCTTGCGATCCCCCCAAGACACTCGTGCCGTTCCGCCCGCGACGCCCCGGCAACTCCCCCACACGACCCGGCCGCTCCCCTGGTGCGGCCTGCGCCCGCGCCGCCCCCGCGGCCGAACGATTCCGACACTACACGGAACGGCCGGCCGCGGTGCCGCGCAAGGAGAGTTATCCACAGGTTCGTGCTCCGAGCCGGCCACCCCGCGACGCGTCACCCTGCAGCGTCGGAGAACGCGAGCTGCACCAGCCTGTGCCCACCGGACCTGCTCACCAGCACGCCCCGGCCGGGCGGCAACTGATCCGGCCGGGTGCCGCCGATCAGCGGCCCCTCGTCGCGGCTGCCGTTCATGACTATCCCGTCCGTGGACAGATCCTTGAGACGGCCGAGCACCGGATCGAACAGCGCACGCGCGGCGCCGCCGGTGCGCCGGGCGACGACGAGGTGGAAACCTATGTCCTTCCCCTGCGACAGGTACTCCACCAGCGGATGCAACGGGTTGCCGGAGGCGGTGGCCACCAGGTCGTAGTCGTCGACGACGAGCACGATCTCCGGGCCCTCCCACCAGGAACGGGCACGCAGCTGCTCCTGGGTGACGTCAGCGCCGGGCAGCCGGCCGGCGAGGACCGACTGCAGGTGCGCCACCATCCGGCCGAGGACGTCCCCGGTGGTGGCATACCCGGCCAGGTGGGGGCCGACGACCTCGCCGAGCATCGTGCGGCGGTAGTCGACCACTATCAACTTCACCTGCTCGGGCGTGGACCCCTCCACCAGGCCCCGGCAGAGCGTGCGCAACGCGCTGGTCTTACCGGATTCCGGGTCGGCGAACACCATGAAGTGCGGCTGGTCGCCCAACCGTGCGAACACCGGTGCCAGCGCGGCCTCGTCCAGGCCCAATGGCACGGAGAGTCCGGCGCCGCCCGGTGCGCACTGTTCCACGAGCGCCTTCCGAGGCAGGACCCGCGGAAGCATGCGCACCTCGGGCGCCGCGCAGTCCGGCCACCGTCCGCGCAGCAGCTCCGCGGCGTCTTCCACGGCGTCGCCGGCCGGCCGCCCTCCTCTGCCGGGCGGCGTCAGCCGCGGCTCCGCGATGAGCAGGTGCAGGCCCTCCCGCGTGAGGCCGCGACCGGGGCGGCCCGCCGGAACCTGCGCAGCACGCTTGCGGTGCATCTCCGAATCCGCGGGATCGCCCAGACGCAGTTCGATGCGGGTGCCGATCATGTCCTTGAGCGCCGGCCGGATCTCCGCCCACCTGTTCGCCGTGACGACCACATGGATCCCGTAGGACAACCCCCGCACGGCGAGTGCCTGGATCTGCGGCTCCAGCTGCTCGAACTCCTGACGGACGACGGCGAAACCGTCCACGACCAGGAACACGTCGCCGAACCGGTCGAGACGGTCCCCCGTCGGCCGGTCCGGCCCGGCGCGCAGGGCACGGAAGCCGTCCATCGACTCGACGCCGAGCCGCGCGAATTGCTCCTCCCGTGCGTCGACGATCGCGGTGAGCTCCGCGACCGTGCGGCGCACCCGGTCGGTGTCGCGCCGTCCGGCCACCGAACCCACATGCGGCAGGCCGGACAGGCCCGCGAAAGACCCGCCGCCGAAGTCGAGGCAGTAGACCTGCACCTCGTCCGGCGAGCACCGCGCCGCCAGCGCCAGCACCAGCGTGCGCGCCGCGGTCGACTTGCCCGACTGCGGACCGCCGACGATCGCGGCATTGCCACCGGCACCCGCCAGGCGCACCGTGAGGACGTCGCGCCGCTGGTCGAACGGACGGTCCACCAGCGCCACCGGAACCGTGAGATCGCCGTGACCGCGCCGCGGGTCCGCCGCCTCGAGCAGCGCGGCGAGCGCGGGCGGCGCACCGAGCGGCGGCAACCACACCTCGTGCGCGCGGTAGGCGTCGGAGCGCAGACGGCCGACGACCACGTCCAGCAGCACCGCGGCCGACTGCTCCGGCTCGGTGGGCGGGGCGGCGGGCACGAGCATCGCCGCGTGCGGCGGCGTCCGCGGTTGCGCGGTGAACTCCATCGCCCATGCACGCTGCACCCGCTCCCCTGATGCGGCCGCGCCCCCGCCCCGGCGCACCGGCCCGGACACGTAGGACGCGGTGAACCGGATGAGGTCACCGGAATCGCACTTGAGGTACCCGGACCCCGGAACGGGCGGCAGGTGGTAGGCGTCCGGTACCCCGAGAACGCTCCGGGACTCGTTGCCGGAGAATGTCTTCAGGCCGATCCGATAGGATAAGTGACTGTCGAGCCCACGGAGCCTGCCCTCGTCCAGCCGCTGGCTGGCCAGCAGCAGGTGCATGTGCAGCGAGCGGCCGAGCCGGCCGATGGCCACGAACAGCTCGGCGAACTCCGGCTTCTGGCTGAGCAGCTCTGAGAACTCGTCGACGACGATGAACAGCGCGGGCAGCGGTGCGAGGTCGGCGCCGTCGGCGCGCGCGGCCTCGTAGTCACCGACGTTCGCGAAGTTGCCGGCCGCGCGCAGCAGCTCCTGCCGGCGGTGCATCTCACCGGCGAGCGCGTCGCGCATGCGGTCGACCATCGACAGCTCGTCCTCGAGATTGGTGATGACGGCCGACACGTGCGGCGCCTCCTCGAGCCCCAGAAACGTCGCGCCGCCCTTGAAATCCACCAGAACCAGGTTGAGCTGCTCCGGGCCGTGCGTGACGAGCAAGGAGACCACCAGTGTGCGCAGCAGTTCGGATTTGCCCGAGCCCGTTGCGCCGATGCACAGGCCGTGCGGCCCCATGCCGCCCTCCGCGGCCTCCTTGAGGTCGATCTCCACCGGCATGCCCGTGGGATCGACGCCGATCGGCACTCGCAGACGTTCGCGGCCCGTACGCCGCGCCCGGGCGTGCCCGGGGCTCAGCGCGAACGGGTCGGCGACCCCCAGCAACGACAGCAATCCACGGCCGGCCGCCCCGGCGGCCGCGCCTGCTTCCGGCCCGCCGTGCGCCACGCGGTAGCCGGCGAGCGCACGCGCCGTCGCGGCGGCCTCGTGTGCACCGGCCGAATCCACCTCGCCGAAGTCCTCCACGCCGGCCGCGCTGTGCCCGGCGATGCGCCCACCGGATACCTCGCAGCGCAGGCCGCGGCGCACCGCGAGCTGCTCGAGCGCCCCCGTCAGGTCGAGCACGGTCACCCCGTCCACGCCGGCGGTGCACAGCCGCTCGTCGCCCAGAACGTGGCCGCCGTCGAGCACGACGACGATGTGCCCCTGCCCGGGAACGGGTTCGGACAGTCGGGAAAAGCGGCCCCGGCCCGCCAGTTCGGTGTCGAGCGTGTCCTCCAGGTCATGCAGCGAACGGAACACCAGCGCCCCGCGCCCCGGCGCCGCCTCCCCCGGCGGGCGCCCGTGCGGCAACCATTTGAGCCAGCCCCAGTCGCGGCCGTCGGGCTCGGGGGAGACCAGGCACACCCGCACGTGATCCGGGCCGTGGAACACGCACAGCTGCAGCAGCATCGCGCGCACGACCGAGCGCGCCTGCCGCCGGTCGCCGCCGAGCACGATCGCCGCGAACCCGCGCAGCGACACCGCGGTGGGCAGCCGCGACACCACCGAATGCGTGTGGACGAACCGCCGCATCGCCACCGCCGCGATGGGCTCGAGGTCCTCCAGCGGGCCCAGCGCGGGGACCGCGAGCGTGGTGGCCAGACGCTGATCTCCCAGGCCGATGCGCAGGTGGCAGAAGTCCGGTTGCTCCGGCAGCCGTTCCCACATGCGGCGCCCGCCGACGAGCCCGCGCAGCGCCCCCGGCGCCGGATGGTGCCACTGCAGCCCCGCGCGCTGCGCGCGCACCGTCTCGGTCACCTCGTCGCGCACGCCCGCCAGGTAGCGGAAGTAGTCCTTGCGCTCCTCGTCGAGCTCCGCCGGCCGCTTGGACCGGGAGCCCCCGGCGCCGCCGAGCATCCCGACCATGGAGAAGATCATCATCAGCGGGAACAGCAACGTCATCGGGTTGTTCATGCCGCCGGACGCCACCATGAGCGCCACCATGCCGAGCATCGCCACCACCATGACGACGGGCATGAGGCGCTGCAGCAGACCCCCGGGAACAGGCCGCGGCACCGACGGCGGCGGTTGCAGCTCGATCTCACCGCCGGGCACCTGCGGCGCGGGCAGGCGCGGACGCCGGATGAAGTCGCGCGTCGTCATGGGATCCCCCCTCGGCTCGGCCGGCCCTCGCCGCGCGGGTGTGCAGCGCCCCTGACCGGGTCCGTGACCGCCCTCCCCGGCGATCGAAGGCATCGTATGCGAGCCCACCGACGCATTCGGCCACCGGGCGCGGTGCTGTACGGTGGCCACCGCACGGGGGAAGGGCGCCGCCGCAGGCGCCGGGGGACATCGCGCGGCCACGTCCGCGCATCGGATCATCGCCGGGGGGCTTCGCGTGGGATCATCGCTCGTCGCAGGGGAATCGGCTTCGCCGGGGGCGGCGGAGGCCGGGCACGCCCTGTCACCGCAGTCGTGCTCGCTCTCGCTGATCGCACCGGGCACGCAGATGGACGTCACCGTCCCGGCCGCAGTGCCGGTCGCGGCACTGATTCCCGAGCTCGTGGCGTTGACGGCCACGCGCCGGCCCACCATCGCCCCGTCGCACACGCACGGCGAGGCGGACTCCGCTTGGGTGCTCGCACCGGTCGGCGCCGCTCCACTGTCGCCGGAGGGCTCGCTCGCGGATCAGGGTGTCGTCGACGGAACGCTGCTGCACCTGCAGCGATCCGCCGCAGCGGTGCCGGAGCCGCTGTTCGACGACGTCGTCGACGCCGTGTCCGTCGCCGGAGCGCAGCGGTTCTCCCAGTGGGGCCCGGCGGCGGCCCGGCGCATGGCTTTCGCCGTCGCCGTGGCGGCCGCGTCCGCCGGGGCATGGCTGCTGCTGGCGCCCTCCCTGCCGGATCTTCCGCTGTTGCCGCGCACGGCGTGGACCGCGGGCGTCCCCGGCGCCGTGCCGGGCACCGCAGCGCATGCCGCGCGCATGGCCGTCGCGGCCGCGTGCGCGGTGCTGGCCGCCATCGCGTGCCCGGTGCTCGCGCGCGTCTACCGGGACGCCGGGGCCGGCATGGTGCTCGGATTCTGTGCCCTCCCGTTCGCGTTCGCCGCCGGGGCGCTGCTGCCGCAGCCGCTGGTGGGGCCGGCCGGGCTGCTCACCGGATGCGCCTTCGCAGGCGTCTGCGCCGTGGCCTGCGCCCGCGCCGGCGGCGCCGGGGTGCCGGTGCACGCGGCCACGGTCACCGCCTGCCTGACCATCGGTACCGCCGCGGCGGTGGCGATCCTCGTGCACCCCGCGCCGCCGGCGTTGGGGGCGGGTTTGCTCGTCGCGGCGGTCGTCGTGCCGGCGGTCGCGCCGCGGCTGACAGTGCTGCTCGTGCGCCTGCCGATGCCGCCCGTGCCGTCGCGGGACATCCGCGCCGACCTCGCCGACGACGCCGCTGCACCCGCGCGCCTCGCGCCGCGGCTGGTCGACGACACGGTGCACGCCGGCCATTGCCTCGCCGGGCTCTGCGCGGGCGCGGCGGCGACCGCAGCGGCCGGCGCGCTCACGGTGTCGCCGCCGACCGCACCGCCGTCGTGGCCGGGCATCGGGCTCGTCGCCGTGGTGTGCGCGGTGCTCATGCTCCGGGGGCGCGGACACGCGGACACGGCGCCCGCCGCGATCCTGGTGTCCGGCGGCGCGTTCACGGCGATCATCACCATCGGGGCCGTGGCCGCCGGCGGGTCGGCGCCGCCGACCGGCTCCGGCGCCGCCATAGGGGCGGCCCTCGCCGCCGCGGCGGTGGCGGCGGCGCTGTACTTCGGCGTCGCCGCCCAGCGGATCGGGTTCTCGCCCGTCGTACGCCGGGCCGTGGAACTGGCCGAGTACACCCTGATCGCCTCGGTGCTGCCGCTCGCGCTGTGGGTAATGGGGGCCTACTCCGCCATGCGGTCGCTGTGACGCCGCGGCGCGGCGCCCTGGCGGCGGCGGTGCCCGTGGTACTGGCGACGCTGACGGCCGTGGCGTCCGCCGCGCCGGCCGCCGCGGAGGTGCGCCAGACGGCCCCGTGCGCCATCGCCGATCGCGCGCCCGGAGCGCCGCCGATCGGCGTCCCGCCCGTGCAGGCCGGTCTGCACGTCGCCGACCTGTGGCGCTTCGGCACCGGCCAAGGCCAGACCGTCGCCGTCATCGACACCGGCGTCGCGCCGCATCCGCGGCTGCGCAACCTCGTCCCCGGCGGCGACCTGGTGGCCCCCGGCGGTCGGGGCGCCGGACCGGGACTGACGGACTGCGACGCGCACGGCACGATCGTGGCCGGGCTCATCGCGGCCGCGCCTTCGCCGCGAGACGGCTTCGCCGGGGTCGCCCCCGACGCGCGCATCCTGTCGATCCGCCAATCGTCGGCGAAGTTCACCGACTCGGCTCGCGCGTCCGAAGCACCGGACGGCGGCCCGGACGGGCAGACCGGCCGCGGTACCGGCACCATCGGCACGCTGGCCCGGGCGATACGCATGGCGGCCGACCAGGGTGCCACCGTCATCAACATCTCCGAGGTGGCCTGCGGCAGGGGCGTCGGCGCGCTGCGCACCAGCACGCTCGCCGATGCGGTGGCCTATGCGGCGCGGCACGACATCGTCATCGTCGCAGCCGCCGGGAACACGCGCGGAGACGGCGGAGCCTGCCGGCAGAACCCCACCGAGCGCGACCCGCTGCGGCCGGATTCGCGCGGGTGGGACACCGCGTTCACCGATGTCGCGCCGGCGCACTACACGGACCACGTGCTCACCGTCGCCGCGGTGGACGCCGACGGGTCGCCCTCGGAGTTCAGCGTGGCGGGGCCGTGGGTGACCGTGGCCGCGCCCGGCACCGGCATCGTGTCGCTCGCCAACAGCGCGGACGGCGGCCTGGCCGGCCGGGTGCGCACCGAGCGCGGCGTTACGGCGATCGAGGGCACGAGCTTCGCCGCGCCGCTGGTCGCAGGCCTGGCGGCGGACATCCGGTCGCGTTTCCCCGCGTTGTCTGCGACCGAGGTGGTCGAGCGGATCGTCGCGACCGCGGTCCCCGGCCCGCACGGGTGGGAACCCACCGTCGGGTACGGCGTGATCGACCCGCTCGCCGCCCTCACCACGACGCCGGCCGCGCTTCGGGCACTGCGAACCGGCGCGGACGGACCGGACGGCGGGCCCGGCGGCCGGACCGCCGCGTTGGCGACGGCGTCGGGCCCGGAGACGCCGGACACCGCCGCCCGCGATCGTGCGCTGCTCGCCGCCGCGGCGGCCGCCGCGGCACTCGGTGCCGCGGGCATCGGCGCCGGGATCCTGCGCCGCGCCCGCGCGCACGGCGCATCCGGGCTCACCCCCCGGTGAGCAGCGCCCCGGGCGCAGGGTCGGGCGTCAGCCCGTCGTGCACCACCAGCGCGTCGGTGCGGGTGAGGGCGGGGCCGGCCGGCAACAGCCCGAGAATCGACCACGGGGCCGGGTCGGTCGCTGCGCCCAGGCCGAGGATCTTCGACGTCGCCGCGTCGGGAATGCCATAGCGGACGCCGGTCTCCGCGACGAGGAACCGCGGCCCGCCTGCGCCCTCGCCGCCACCGCCGCCACGCAGCGCGGACACGTGCGCCGCGGCGCCCGGCGTCATCACGAACCGGTCCACCGACGGGCCCGCGCCGTCGGCGCCCACCAGCTGCACCGCCGCACCGCGGGCCGCACGCGGGGCGCCGGTGCCCACTGTCCATCCGCCGCCGTGCGGACCGGGCACCCACGACGCGCACAACGCACCGTCCACCACATCGCGCAGACGCAGCCTGCCGCGCGGGTAGCCGTCCAACGGCAACGGATCCCGGGTCACCGGAGCTCCGGACACAGCCTCCGGCCCGACGCTGCGTAGCCGGAGCCCCTGCCCTGCACCCGAATACAGGATCAGGTCCGCGACGGTGGCGGGGAGTTCCTGCAAGCCGTCGCGCAGCACCACGTATCGGTCGCCGTCCGCATCCGCTCCCCTGTCCACGCGGACCACGTCGCCCACCCGCACATCGGGCATCGGGAAGCCGGGAATCCGGCCGGCGCCGTCGATGCGCGGGGCGCGAAGCTCCCGCCCCTCCGGCAACGCGGCCATCAGCCCCGCCGAGACCCGCACCGGCACGGTCCCGCCCAGCCCCAGCGCGCGCACCACCTGCGGATCCCCCAGGTCCACGGCGGAACGCGCGCCGTCGAACACCACGTACTCGCGCTGGCCGTCCGTCACCAGGACCGCCGCGCCGCCGGTGAGCGCGCCGGACACGGCGTGATCCCCTCCCACCAGCACGGTGGTCCGAGCGACGGCGCTGCGCTCGAATCCATCGCACACCGTCCACGGTCCGGCGACTTGATCCGCGCGCGCGGGAAGCATCTGCGGCGCACCGGGTATGCCGACCACCGGCCCGCGCCGGATGTCCGGGAGGTGGTCGTCGGGGACCCCCAGCGGCGCCGCGGGCGATCCGGCGACCAGCCGGGCGGAGGCCAGGTTCAGGGCGGGGTGCAACACCTCCCCGACGGTGCCGGCCCCTGCACCCGGGGCCGCGATCCGCTCGTTGTCCACGCGCACGTACAGCGCACCGCTGTCCTCGGCGAGCAGGATGTCGGCGCCATCGGTGTCCGGCGCCGGGCTGATCCACGCGGCGATGCCGAATCCCGCCATCACCAGCGTCCCCAGCACCGCGCCCACCACGAGCGAGCGCGACGCGCTGCGCATCGGCTCGTGCAGCATGCGCACGTCGCGCCGCACCAGTGCGTGCTCCATGCGACGGATGATGAATCTGTAGCCGTTCACCTGCGGCCTGGTCGTCAAAGGCGCGGGCATGGCACCCCCCGTTCTCGCGCTCCCCCGCGGCGGACACTACCGTAGTCGGCGTCCGGCGCGGGGGCCGGACAGCCGATCCAAGGGGGAGGATCACGGTGGGGGCACGGCCGGTCACGATCATCATGGTCGCCGAGATCGTCGGCATCACAGCGACACTCGCGCTCATCGCGGCGGGCTCCGTCGTTCCTGTCGCAGTGGGGGCCGGGCTGCTGGCGGCGCTCGGTGCGGTCATGCCGTTCCGCCGCCGTTCGCTGGCGGGGGTCGCGGCGCTCCGTTCACGCCACCTGCTGCAATCCCGCGGACGCCTCGCGATCGCACCGCCCGGCCCGGCGATGCGCTCGGACGGGTGCGACGACGCCGCGGACGGACCGGACGGCGGGTCTCGGGCGGGCGGCCGGGCCACGGGGCGCGAGGACGTCACTGCCGGCCCCGGTGGTGACCGCAGTCTCGCCGTTCCCCCTGCGACCGGGTTCCGGTGGGACGCGGCCGAGCTTGTCTGCGCCATGCAGGTGTCCGACCCCGTCGGGGCCGTCACGACGATCGCCTCCGGCCGCGCAGCGCAGCGCCGCGGCGGCACGGCGGCCGCGGTGTCTCCGGGACTGCTCGCACCCCTTCTGGAACAGTTCGATATCCGCCTGTCCGGCATCGACATCCACACACGCAGCGTGCGGACGGCGGGACCGGCGGCCGCGGCCGCAGCGCACGCGCGCCTGGTGGGCAGGTTGCCTGCCACGGTCCGCCGCGACACCATCGTCGTCGTCCGTCTCGACCCGCAGCTGTGTCCGGCGGCGATCGCCCGGCGCGGCGGGGCGGTGCGCGCCGCGGGCGTCGCCGCCGCCCGCATCGTCCGCGCGATCGACCGCGCCGGGCTCGCCGCCACGATGCTCACCGCCGCCGAACTCGACGGTGCCGTGCACCGCTTCACCTGCGACGACGACCCCGGTCAGCCGATGCCGAGGTGGGACCACCTCCTCTCCGGCGGGGCAGGGGACGCCGCGCACCGCACGCATACCGTGTTCGCGCTGCCCACACAGGCGCCCGGCGACGGCGCGCACCCGTGGGACGGCGCCTGGGAGCCGCCGTGCGCGGTATCGGTTCTGTCGGTCCGGGTGGGGCGTGCACGCTCCCCCGGCCACGCGCGGGTGGGCGCGCTCATCCGCTATGTCTCCGACGCACCGACGCCGGCGCCGCGCGTGCCCGGCGCACGCCGGCTCGACGGCGGGCAGCTCGACGCGCTACGGGCGACGTGCCCCCGCGGGGACAGCCGGTTCGACAGGCTCGCGGAGCCGGCCGAGATCCCGCTCGCCGCCGCACACCGGCTCACGATTCCCGTGGCCGGGCACGGCCAGCTCGTCGGCGGCGACGCGTCCGGCAGGGCGGTGCTCGCCGCGCTGGCCGGGCCGTGGGTGCGCACGATGGAGGTGGCTGGGCGGCCCTACCTCGCCCGCCAGGTGGTGCTCCGCGCGCTGGCGACGGGGGCACGCATCCTGGTGGTCACCGATCGGCCCGGCGAATGGCGTCACCTGGAAGCGGAGATCGCGGAGCCGTCGGCCCTTCGCGTGGTCGCGGGCACGGCCACCGGTTCCGGCGTCACGACGGGGCCGGCCGGAGCGTTGACGCCGTCGACGATGCTGCGCTACGGCGTCATCGTCGTGGACTGCCTGCGCGCGTCCGGACCGCTTCCGCGGGTGCCCGCCGACGCCACCGTGATCCGCGTGGCCCCACTCGGCACGGCGGGCACCGCCGACGCGGACGCGCAGGTGCGTCAAGACCCGGACGACCCGAACACCCTGCATATTCTCGTGCACGGCACCGCATCGACCGTCTCGGTGGTGTCGATCCCCGACGAGGCGCGATTGATCGGCCGGCCGCAGTAGCCGCCGCACCGCGTGCGGCACGGCCCCACCGGCGCAGCGCGCTACCCGTCGAGCGCCGCCAGCGCCGCCAGCCCGCGGCCGATGCGCGCCGTATCGCCGGGCCCGAAGGTCACCCACAGCACCCCGCCGGGCGTGCGCTCCGGCGTGGCGGCAAGCCGTCCGAGGGGCGAGTCGTAGACCACCATCGCGGCGGGCGGCGCGGTTCCGTGCAGCGCCGACGAGCGGAGCCCGGATGCCTCGGGCCCCCGCCCGCGGTGCAGCAGCACCACCTCGCTCCACGCGGTGACCGAGCACAACACCGAGGCGACCACGTCCGCCGCGTCCGGCGGCACTCCGCATGCGGTGAACGCCGCCGCGCACTCTCCCCGCGATGCCGCGTCCGCATCGTCCGGTGCCGCCGGGCACGTTCCGCCCAGCCGCCGTTGCAGCTCCTCGAGCGGCACCCGGACCGGCCCCGGCACCGCCGCGAGCTCCGCGGCCCCGAGGAACCGCATGAGCCCGGCGTGCGGGGATCGCTCCCAGGACAGCGTGACCGGAGCGTCATCGCCCGGCGCCCGCGTCGCCGCCGCACACCCGGATCCGGCGCCCGCTCCGATGGCCCCGTCCGGGCGGGCGGCCTGCGCGCCCGCGGCGAGGCACAACCGGGCGATGCCGCCCCCGGTGATCCGCCGTACCGCGACCTCGTCCGGCGCCGAGCACAGCGCGGCCACCTGCTCCGCGAGCGGGGCGCAGGGCTCCGGCGCGGCGCCGTCCCCGGCCGCCGCGAGCAGGCCTCGGCGGTGCAGCGCGGCGTCGACCTCGGCGGCCGACTGCGCAACGCCGTCCGCGCCGACCACGCCGCCCCGCCCGTCGCGGCCGAGCACCACCGGCAACTCCTCGACGCCGATCAGCCCGGCGTACCGCTGCAGGTGCCCCAAGGGCATCGTGGTCGGACCGGGCACGGCGCTCACCGCCCCCGGTCCCCCAGCACCGCGGGGACGACGAGGCGGCCGTCGTCGATCCTATCGAGGCCGCGCAGCCGGTCCTCCGCCTCGTGGTCGTCCTCACCGCCGGCGGCGGTACCGGGGCGCGGACGCGGAGGCACGGCCGATCGGGGCGAGGACGAGGTCTGCTCTCCGGATGCCGTGCCGTGCGGCCCTGGCCGCGCGGTGCCCTGCGCCCCGGCCGCGTGGCCCGCCCCGGACGCCACCGGGGCGAGGGGCGCGGGCTCCGGCCGCCCGGCCGCCATGCCGGACGACGCGGCAGTCGCCGCCGCCCGCGCGGGTATGCCCCCCTGCACCGGAGCCGGCGCCGCGCCGGACGCCGCACCGGCCGCATGCACCGCCGACGCCGGAACGTCGACGGCGGAGGGCGCCGCGGCGTGCCCGCCGGGCCCCGCGGACGGTGCCGGAGCCGCCGCCGCGGCGCGTGTCACGGTGGCGGCGGCGTCGCCGAGCGCGCCCGGGTCCACCGCCCCGGTCTCGAGGAACTCCGTGGCCGCAGCCCGCGGCCGGCCTCCGGAGGACTCGGCCGCGCGCGCGAGGTCACGGGCGACGGTGTCCACCAGCGACAGTCCGTGGTGTTCCGGGATCGTGATCGGCGGCGCCGGCCGGAACGGCTCCGGAACCGACAGCACCGTCGACGCGGCCTCGTAGCCGTCCATCGCCATCGCCGCACGGATGTCCATCTCGCGCTCCGCGGCCTCGGCCGCCGCGACACCCGCCCCGAGGCCCACGCCGGTGGAGGCGGCCGCAGGGTGGCGCCGCCAGCGCCGCACGCGTCGCCGCGATCTCCACCGGGCTAGGCATCACCAGCGCGGCCGCGGTGTACGCCGCGGCACCGGCGCCGGTGGTCACCGCCATGCGCCCCGCGTGTTCGATGGTCTCCGCAAGCCATGCGCCGAATCCGGCGAACCCCGTGTAGGCGGCGCCGGCCGCCGGGCCCTGCCAGCCGGCCCCCAGTGCGCCGACCGCACCCGTCAGCGCCGCGGCGCCCGCGCCCAGCAGCGCGGTCACGTCCGTCCAGGCGGCCGATGCCGCCGACATCGGAACCGGCCCCGGCCCCGCATACAACGTGGTCGAGTTGACCGTGGCCCCGCGCGGAAACCACACCACCCCTGTGAATCCAACCATGACAATCTCCCCCTTCGACAATGTGCGCACGGGCGCCCTCCCGCGGCCGCGCGCCCGGCAACCGGCCCCTGCAGGCCGGGACGCGCCGACTCAGTACAGCGCGCCCACCGCCGACGCCGCCGCACCGTCCGACGATGCGTACGCGGCTGCCTGCATGCGCAGCGCCTGCGCCGCACGCCGCAGCTCGGCGGCCCCGGCCGCTGCCGCGACATCGAAGCTGTCCGCCACCACGTGCTGATTGCGCGAGACGGTCAGGGACACTTCCTCCGCGCCGGCGGGCGCCGCGTGCAGCGCCGGCGCATGCGTGTGCCGGGCCGCGTCGATCCCCTCCGCCACCGCGTCCAGCTCCACGGCAGCGGCCACCATGGCCGCGGGCTCGACGACCACCATGCCGCCTGCCCCACTACTGAATCCTGCACCGAAACCGGCGCCGCTGATCCCCGTCACATTCCCCCCTCGGTTTCCCGTCCACCCCACGGACGGTGGCCAACCTAACACGCACCGGCCGGACGGGCGAGGAGTTCATCCACAGGCCCGCCACACGCCGCCGGACGGCGTCGTGCGCTCCATTAGGATCATTCCGAGTCCCCGTCCACGCCGTCACGTCGGAGCGCTGCATGATCACACTGCTCGTCGCGTATCTCATCGCGGCGGCCAGTGCTCCCCTGCTGGTGCGGGTCTGGGGGCGGAACGCCTTCTACGCGCTGGCCGCAGTTCCCGCCGGCGGCACGGTGTGGGCCGCGACGGCGTGGGGCTCCGCCGCCGCCGTCGACGCCCGCTGGGTGCCGCAGCTGTCGATGGACTTCGTGCTGCGCTACGACGCGCTGGCGCAGATTTTCGCGGTCCTCGTCCTCGGCGTGGGCGCGTTGGTGCTGGTGTACTGCGCACGGTACTTCCGCGACTCCGAGCCGCGCCTGGGACTGTTCGCGGCCGAGCTCACCGCCTTCGGCGGCGCAATGCTGGGCCTCGTACTCAGCGACAACATGCTGCTGCTCTACATCTTCTGGGAGATCACGACCGTCCTGTCGTTCCTGCTGGTGGGGCACTACGCGGAGCGCGCCACCAGCCGGCAGGCGGCCACCAAGGCGCTGCTGGTCACCACCGCCGGCGGGCTCGCCATGCTCGTGGGCATCGTGGCGCTGGGGCACCGGGCCGGCACCTTCCTGCTCTCCGAGATCGTCGCCGACCCACCGTCGGGCACCATCGTGAACATCGCCGTGGTGCTGATGCTCGTCGGCGCGCTGAGCAAGTCGGCCATCGTCCCGTTCCACTTCTGGCTGCCCGGCGCCATGGCCGCGCCCACGCCCGTGAGCGCCTACCTGCACGCGGCCGCCATGGTCAAGGCCGGCATCTTCCTCATCGCGCGGCTGGCGCCGGCCTTCGCCGCCACTCCGTACTGGCGTCCAGTGGTGCTCACCCTGGGCCTGGTCACGATGATCCTCGCCGGCTGGCGTTCGCTGCGCGAGTACGACCTCAAGCTGGTGCTGGCCTTCGGCACCGTCAGCCAGCTCGGCTCCATGGTGATGCTCATGGGCGTGGGCACGCGCGACGCCGCGCTGGCGGGCGCGGCGGTGGTCGTGGCGCACGCGCTGTTCAAATCCGCGCTGTTCATGGTGGTCGGCGCCATCGACCACGCCACCGGCACGCGCGACATGCGCGAGCTCGCGGGGCTGGGCCGTGCGCATCCCGGCTTGGCGATCATCGCGATCGCGGCGACCGCGAGCATGGCCGGCGCACCGCCGTTCATCGGCTTCGTCGGCAAGGAGGCGGCGTTCGAGGCCCTCGACCACGCGCCCGTCGCCGCCGTCGCACTGCTCACCGGCATGACCGTCGGGTCGATCTTCACCGTCGCCTACTCGGTGCGCTTCCTCGTGGGCGCGTTCGCGGGCAAGGACCGCGCCCCCACCCGCGCCGTGACCGGCATGCACGCGCCGGGCGTCGCCCTGCTCGCCGCGCCCGCCCTGCTCGCGGCCGCCGGGCTCGCCGCCGGGTTCGCGTCGGGCTGGATCGACACCCTGCTGGCCCCCTACGCCGACTCCCTCCCCGACGCCGGCCCGCACCAGTACCACCTGGCACTCTGGCACGGCTGGGGTCTGCCGGTGTGGCTGACGATCCTCGTGTTCGGCGTGGGTGCCGGCATGTTCACGGCCCGAAGCACACTGAAGAGGTGGGGCCCCGGCAGGCCCCCGCTGGGCAACGCCGACCGGGTCTACGAGGGAGCGCTGCGGCTGGCGGACAGGATCTCGCTGCGCATGACCGGCACGGTGCAGCGCGGTTCGCTGCCCATCACCCAGGCGATCATCCTGGCCACGTTCGCGGTGCTGCCCGCCGCAACGCTGCTGCTGTTCGGCGTCCCCCAGGTGCGGGCCGCCGGGTGGGACTCGCCGTGGCAGCTCGCGATCGGCCTGCTCATGATCGGCCCGGCGATCGCGACCACCGTCCTGCGCAACCGCCTGGCGGCCGTGCTCATGGTGGGCTTCACCGGCTACGGCATGGCGATGCTCTTCGCCCTGCACGGTGCGCCCGACCTGGCCCTCACCCAGTTCCTCGTCGAAACCCTGCTCCTCGTGGTGTTCGTCCTCGTGCTGCGCAAGCTGCCCGCCGAGGCGTCCACGCCGGTACCCACGCGCCGGCTGTTCCGGCTGCGGTCGGCCCGCGTCGCGCTGGCCGGCCTGGTGGGGGTCACCGTCGCGCTCGTCGGCGCCTACGCGATCGGTTCGCGGACTGCGCGGCCGATCTCCGACGCCATGCCCGACGCCGCCTACCACCGCGGCGGCGGCAAGAACGTCGTCAACGTGCTGCTGGTCGACATCCGCGCGTGGGACACGCTCGGCGAGATCTCCGTGCTGCTCGTCGCCGCCACCGGCGTCGCCAGCCTGGTGTTCCGGCACCACCGGCTCGGCGGCGCGCTGCGCGTCCAGGATGCCCCCGCCGAACTGCGCAACGGCCCGGTCACCAGTTCACTGCGCCTGGTCGGCAGCCGCATCTCCGATCCGCGGACCCGCTCGCTGGTGTTGGAGATGACCACGCGCCTGGTCTTCCCCACGGTCATGGTGCTGTCGGTGTACTTCTTCTTCGCCGGCCACAACCATCCGGGCGGCGGGTTCGCCGGCGGGCTCACCGCCGGGCTCGCCCTGACCCTGCGCTACCTGGCCGGCGGGCGCTACGAGATCGGCGAGACGCTGCCCATCGACGCGGGCAAGATCCTCGGTGCCGGGTTCCTGCTGTCCGCGGGCACCGCCGCCGTGTCGCTGCTCATGGGCGCCCCGGTGCTGTCGTCGGCGATCCTCGAGGTGACGCTGCCGGTGCTCGGCCACATCAAGCTCGTCACCGCGCTGTTCTTCGACGCCGGCGTGTACCTGATCGTGGTGGGCATGACCCTCGACATCCTGCGCAGCCTGGGGGCGCACCTGGACTCACGGGCGGAGGTGAAGCTGCAGTGACCGTCGACATCGGACTGCTCGTCGTGGTCGCCGTGCTCGTCTCCTGCGGCGTCTACCTGCTGATGGAACGCTCCATCGTCAAGATGCTGCTGGGCCTGCTGCTCGGTGGCAACGGCATCAACCTGCTGCTGGTGCTCGCCGGCGGCGGCGCGGGCAACGCGCCCATCATCGGCAGCGATGGCCGCATCTACGACACCGACGCGGATCCGCTGGCGCAGGCGATGATCCTCACCGCCATCGTCATCTCGATGGGGCTCGCCGCCTTCGTCCTGGGGCTCGCCTACCGCGCGTTCACCGCCACCAACACCGACGACGACGTCGAGGACGACCCCGAGGACACCAAAGTGGGCCTGCGCAGCGAGGACGAGTCCCCGCAGCGCGACCGTACCGCCGACCCCGTCACCGGCCGCATCACCCGCGCGGGCGACCAGTTCGGCCCCGCCAACGCGAGCGAGGAGCCATGACGGAGGTCGCCGCCATCGAATGGCTCATCCCGCTGCCGGTGCTCCTGCCGTTCCTCGGCGCCGCCGCCACCATGACGTTGGGCCGTCATCCGCGCCTGCAGCGGATCCTCAGCATCATCGTGCTCGCCCTGGGCACCGTGGTGGCGGGCGCACTGCTGGTGCTCGCCGACCGCAACGGCATCACCGCGATCCAAGTGGGCGGCTGGCCCGCGCCGATCGGCATCACGCTGGTCAGCGACAGGCTCTCCGCTCTCATGCTCGTCATCGCGTATGTCGTCCTGCTCGCGGTGATGGTCTACGCGGTGGGGCAGGGCATCCGCGACGGCGACGAGCATCAGCCGGTGTCGATCTTCCAGCCCACCTACCTGGTGATGGCGGCGGGGATCTCCAACGCGTTCCTCGCCGGCGACCTGTTCAACCTGTACGTGGGGTTCGAGGTGCTGCTGGCCTCGAGCTTCGTGCTGCTCACGCTGGGCGCCAGCGCGGACCGGGTGCACGCCGGCGTCACCTACGTGATGGTGTCGATGCTGTCGTCGCTGGTGTTCCTGGCGGGCATCGCCTTCACCTACGCCGCCACCGGCACCCTCAACCTGGCCCAGCTGGCGGTGCGGCTCGGCGGGGTGCCGGAGGGGGTGCGCATCGCGATCTTCGCCGTGTTCCTCGTGGCATTCGGCATCAAGGCGGCCGTGTTCCCGCTTTCGTCGTGGCTGCCGGACTCGTACCCCACCGCCCCCGCGCCCATCACCGCGGTGTTCGCCGGCCTGCTCACCAAGGTGGGCGTCTACGCGATCATCCGCGCGCACACGCTGCTGTTCCCGGGCGGCGCTCTCGACGACGTCCTCCTGGTCGCCGGGCTCGCGACGATGCTCTTCGGCATCTTCGGCGCCATCGCCCAGACCGACACCAAGCGGCTGTTCTCGTTCACCCTGGTCAGCCACATCGGCTACATGATCTTCGGCATCGGCCTGTCCACGGAGCTGGGGCTGACGGGGGCCATCTACTACGTGGCGCACCACATCGTCGTGCAGACCACGCTGTTCCTGGTGGTGGGACTGATCGAACGGCAGGCCGGTTCCGCGTCGCTGCGCCGGCTGGGCAGCCTCGCCGCGGCCAGCCCCGTGCTCGCCGTGCTCTACCTCATCCCCGCGCTGAACCTGGGCGGCATCCCGCCGTTCTCCGGGTTCATCGGCAAGGTGACGCTGCTCGAGGCGGGCGTGCAGGTCGGGACGCCGCTCGCGTGGGTGCTCGTCGCGGGAGCCGTGGTCACCAGCCTGCTCACCCTCTACGCGGTGATGCGGGTGTGGACCAAGGCCTTCTGGCGTTCGCGGGACGACGCCCCGGAGGGCGACATGGTCGCGGCGCGGCCCGCGGTGCTTCTCGACGACGTCGGCGACGTGGCGCTGGCCGAACGCCGCGACGTCGGCCGGATGCCGTCGCTCATGGTCGGGTCGACGGCGGCGCTCGTACTGGTGGGCATCGCGCTCACCGTCGTCGCCGGCCCGCTCATCGGTTACACCGAACGCGCGGCCGGCAACCTGGTCGACCGGTCGGTGTATGTGGGCACCGTGCTGGGGCCCGAGGCGGCCGCCGAACTGCCCGAGGCCAGCGGGCCCGCCGAGCACACCGGGCTGTCCGACGCCTCGTCCTCGCAGCCGTCCACGGCGGGCGGCCCGCGTTCCGCCCCCGCTGGCACGGAGGTCGGACGATGACCGCATTCGCGCAGTCGCTCGCCCGCCGCATGCGCACGCCGCTCACCGTGCGCGACGTGCTCATCCGCCTGTGGGTCGTCTCCTGGCTGACGTTCGTGTGGGTGCTGCTGTGGGGAGAGGTCACCGCCGCGAACGTCCTCGGCGGCCTGGCCGTGTCGCTGGCGATCCTCATCCTCGCCCCGCTTCCGCAGCTTCCCGTGGAGGGTCGGCTGCACCCCCTGTCCGCGATCCTGCTCGTGCTGCGCGTGGCGTTCGACCTGGTCGTGTCGTCCGTCGAGGTGGCGTGGCTGTCCGTCCGGCCCGGGCCGCCGCCGATGACCGCCATCCTGCGCACACACGTGTCCGTCCGGTCCGACCTCGTGTTGGGTCTGCTCGTGGACGCGATCAACGTCGTGCCCGGCACCATCGTCCTCGAGGTCGACCGCCGCGCCCGCGTGCTCTACATCCACGTGCTGGACGCGCACAGCGCCGCGAAGGTCGACCGGTTCTACGCCAGCGTGGCGCGGCTCGAGCGCATGTTCATCAGGGCCTTCGAACGCGAAGGCGACTGGCAGGAACGCGTCCGCCGGCCGACGCCGCGCGTGATCCCCGCGCCCGGCGCGACCGGCGGCGGCGCGCCGGGCGACGCACTGTGGCCCGGGGACGACGAGAGGGGGCCGCACCGATGAGCGTCGTATGGATTCTGGCCGGCTGCGCGCTGGTCGCGGCGGCGCTGCTGGCGGTGTACCGCCTCATCGCCGGGCCCAGCACCCTCGACCGGCTCGTCGCCACCGAGATGGCGGCGTCGACGTGCCTGTCCGGCATGGGCGCCTGGGCCGCCTACAGCGTCGACTCCGCAGTGCTCGCCGCGCTGGTGGCCCTCGCGCTGCTCGGCTTCATCGGCTCGATCTCCGTGCCCCGGTTCCGCAGGAGTGATCGAGAATGAACGCAGCGCTCGATTGGACCGCCGCGATCCTGGTGCTGCTGGGTTCGCTGTTCGCGCTGACGGCGGCCATCGGACTGGTCCGCTTCCCCGACACCGTCAGCCGCATGCACCCCAGCACCAAGACCCAGGTGCTGGGCCTGCTGTTGGTGCTCGCGGGCGCGGGCATCCGGCTGCGCGGCAGCGTCGACATCGGCATGCTGGTGCTGGCGGGTTTGTTCACCGTCATCGTCTCGCCGGTGTTCGCCCACCTGGTGGGCCGCTCCGCCTACCGTGAGCGCGGGCTGCGCGTGGACCTGATGACACGCGACGAGATGCCCGCGGAGCCGGAAGTGGTGGACGAGAGTCTCGACGAGGACGACTCTGATGACGCAGATCTCGACTCCGACGCTGACGGGCCCGGCGACCCCCGCTAGCCCCTCAGTTCGCCGGTCAGCGAGTCCACCACCGCCCACAGGTCGCCCCCGTACTGCTCGCGCACCCGGCGCTGCCGCTGGTAAGAGGCTCCGCGCCGTGGGATCTCGGCCACGCCCGCCAGCTCGTCCGCGCAGCCGAGCCGCCGCGCCACCGGCTGCAGCCGGGTGAGCAGGTCGTCCAGGTCGTCGATGACGGCCCGCTCCGCGTTGTCGGCGCCGACGATGACCTCCGCGTCCAGGCCGTACCGGGCCGCCCGCCACTTGTTCTCCTGCACGTGCCACGGCGGCAGCGCGGGCAGCGTCTCGCCGTCCTCGAGCCGCCGGTCGAGGTCCACCACCAGGCACTGGATCAGCGCGACGATCGACTGCAACTCGGCGAAGGTGGGCACCCCGTCGCACACCCGCACCTCGATGGTGCCCAGGTGCGGCGCGGGGCGGATGTCCCAGCGGACCTCGGTGATGTCGTCGATGACGCCCGTCGCCAGCTGGTCGCGGACGAACCCCTCGTAGCCGGACCAGTCGTCGAAATGGAACGGCAGCCCCGCCGTGGGGAGCTGCTGGAACATCATCGCCCTGTTGGAGGCGTAGCCGGTGTCGTGCCCCGACCACACCGGCGACGACGCGGACAACGCCAGCAGGTGCGGGTACTGCAGCAGCAGGGCGCCGAGGATGGGGAACACCTTGTGCTGCGAGGAGACGCCGACGTGCACGTGCACGCCCCAGATCAGCATCTGCCGGCCCCACCACTGCGTGCGCTCGATGAGCTCCCGGTACCGCTCGCCGCCGGTCAGCTGCTGCACGTCCCAGCGGGCGAAAGGGTGGGTGCCGGCGGAGATGAGGTCGATGCCCGCGCGGTCCGCCGCGGCCCGCACAGCGGCCAGCCCTGCGCGCAGGTCGGCCATCGCCTCGGCGACGTCGACGCACACCCCGGTGACGAGTTCGACGGTGTTGCGCAGCAGTTCGCCGTGCAGCCGCGCCGCCTGCGACGGCTGCTCGCGGCGCACCGCCGTGAGCAACCGTTCGGCGTCATTGCGCAGGTCGCGGGTGCGGCGGTCCACCAGGGCGAGCTCCCACTCGACCCCGATGGTGGGCCGCGGCGAGCCGGCGAACGCGATGGACACGTGCGGCGCCCGGGTAGCGCTCTGTCCGGTGCCCGGTCAGCGGCCCTCGACGACGCCGCAGCTCACGCGGGTGTCATCGGCGGACATGACGACCACGGCGCTGCCCTGCCCCGCCGCGAGCTGCTCCACCTGGACGCCCGGAACGGTGGTGTCGAGGGTGCCGTCGCCGGCGTCGGAGATCGGCAACGTCAGCGTGGTGCCGCCCTCGCCGCCGCCGAGACTGCGGACCTGCCCGGCCGACTGGAACTGGTCCGCCGCCACGCACGCGCCGTTGTCGGTGATGCCGACCTTGTAGATGCCGGCGTCGAGGTCGCTGTCATCCACCTCGACGTTGACGGTGAGGCCGCCCTGCTTGTCGCCGAGCTGCACGGTGCCGACCTGGTCGCCCGCCGCGTTCTTCAGCGCGGCGGTGAACCCGTAGGCCACCTGCGGCTTCTTGGCGTCACCGTCCGTGCCGGCCGCCTCGTTGTGGGCGCCCACCGCACCGCCGTCCGCGGCCGCCGGGTCGGGTGCCCCGGTGAACACGGCCGGAAGCTCATAGGTGGCGTCCGCCGGGGCGGACGTCTCGCTGTTGCTGCACGCCGTGAGCGCGACAGCCGCCACCGCGATGGCCGGCGCCACCAGCCACGGGCTGCGCCGAAGGTGGCTGTGCGAACGGTTGGTCATGGGTCGGCCTCCTCGAAGTAGTGCCCTGAGCATAATCAGGCGGGCTCGTGGCGTGGGACGGTGGTGCGCTCCCGCCGCCGCGGCCCGCGGACCGCGCGGTGATCCGGCCTCCGGCTCACCGGTCCGCGGTGACGATGACGATGACCCCGGGCGACGCGCTCATGATGCCCGGGAAGCGCGGCTCCACCGGCAGCCCCAGCTCGGCGCCCACCTTCTGCGCCGCCGCCTTCTCGGCCGCGCCGTCGCCGTAGTAGACGGCGCTGCGCGGCACCTCGCCGTCGTTGTAGTTGCCGACGTGGGCGACGGACCACCCCTCGGATTCCAGCGTGCCGGCCGTGTCACCGGCGAGTCCCTCGACGGTGCTGTTGTTGTAGACCCGCACCGGCGTCCGTTTGGCCTCCGCGTCGCTGACGTTTCCGGCTGCTCCCGCGGCCGCGGCCTGCGTGGTCGTGGCAGCGGCGCCCGTCGTCCCGGATTCCGGGGCGGTCGTGGATTCCGCAGCCGTCCCGGTCGGCTCCGCCGTCGTCCCCCTCGCGGCGCTCCGCGTCTGCCGCGCCGCATCGGCGGCCCGTGCCGTTCCGCCGGATCCGCCCTGCGCGGCCGTGGTGGGCGCGGACGAACCCGACGCGGCGGCGTCCGCGTCGGAGCCGGACATGCTGAGGAACCCGAGACCGGCGAACACGATCGCGGCGGACAGCAGCACCATCGCCAGTGCCCGCAGCGGAAGTCCCGACGGCTCGGGGGAAGGGGTACTCACCGCAGCGAGTTTAGGTGATGGTGATTCCGAGGCGCCGGGCCGCACGCGCCTTCTGCCTGCTGGCACGCAAGCGCCTGAGCCGCTTCACCAGCAAGGGGTCCGCCGCGAGCGCCTCCGGGCGGTCCACCAGGGCGTTGAGAACCTGGTAGTACCGGGTGGCGGACAGGCCGAACGTCTCCTTGATGGCCTCTTCCTTGGCCCCCGCGAACTTCCACCACTGGCGCTCGAAGGCCAGGATGTCGCGCTCGCGGCGGGTGAGCCCGTCCTCCGGTTGGTGCGCGTCGTCGCCGGTCGTCTCTCGCGCTGCTGCGCCGTCCATCGTCTCCTCGACTCCCCGTTTCTCACGGCCCCGTGCCGCACGGAATGCGTGCCGCACCGCCCGGCGCCGACCCGATCAGGAACGAACCCGGTCAGGAATGACAGCCCTGTGATTCCTGCGGCCATTGAACCACGGTCGCCCGGTCACCCAGGGGACCTGGCCGGGTCGTGTCGGGGCTCCGCACGGCACCGGTCAGGCCGGGGCAGCGCTGCGGACGGCGCGCACTATCCTGTATGACCATGGCAATCCTTCCCATCCGCATCGTCGGCGACCCCGTTCTGCACCAGCCGACGAAGCCGTTCGACGGCGACCCGGCGGACATCGCCGAGCTGATCCGCGACATGTACGAGACGATGGACGCCGCCAACGGCGTCGGCCTGGCCGCCAATCAGGTGGGAGTCGATCTGCGGGTGTTCGTCTACGACTGCCCCGACGACCGGTCGGACCGCGGCGGCGAGCGGCGGCGCGGCGAGGTCATCAACCCCGTGCTGGAGACCTCCGAGATCCCCGAGACCATGCCCGACGAGGACGACGACGTGGAGGGCTGCCTGTCCGTGCCCGGCGAGCAGTACCCGACAGGACGCGCCGACTGGGCGCGGGTCACCGGGCTGGACGCCGCCGGCGAGCAGGTCACCGTGGAGGGCACCGGGTTCTTCGCCCGCTGCCTGCAGCACGAGGTCGGCCACCTCGACGGTTTCCTCTACCTTGATGCGCTGATCGGCCGTAACAAGCGCGCGGCCAAGAAGATGCTCAAGCAGAACGGGTGGGGCGCCCCCGGCAACAGCTGGACCCCCGGCGAGGACGACGACCCGTTCGGCTACTGACACCGGGCCGGGCGTGACCGGAACCGGCCGCAACGACGATGCGCTGACGGGAGGCGACGACGCGATGGGCCCTGGCCGCAGGCATCCGACGCCCGCCGTCGGCTCCCGTGTGGTGCTGCGGTTCCGGCGCGAGCCCGGATCCGTGCCGTCGCAGTCCGACGCGTTGGGCACGCTGGTCGCGCTCAGCCCGCTCGTGCGGGTGAGGACGGCCGACGGCTCCGAGGTGTCGGTGGAACCGGGTCGGGTGGTGGTGCTCAAGTCCGTGCCGCCGCGGCCGGTGCGGACGTCGTCGATCCGCGCCCTCGAGTCCGCGATCGCGTGGTCGCGCCCGGACATCGAAACGGCGTGGGTGTCCGGGTGGGTGGCCCGGGCCGACGGCGCCGACCCGCTGGCCGGAGGCACGGCGACGCCCCTGGCGGACCCGTCGATGCCGGAGGGAGATTTCTTCCACGATCTTCTCGACACCCGCACCCTGGACAGGCTCGACGCGTGGTTCACCGGCCGCGACCTGCCGCTCACCCTGCGCCTGCCCGATCGCCTCGTGCGCCCGCCTGCCGAGTGGCACAGCTTCGGCGAACACCTCGTGCTCACCGCGGATCTGCCGCTGCGCGTGCCGGGTCGGCCTACGGGCGCCGTCACCGGGCCGGCCACCAGGGTCACCGCCGGGGCAACGGCCTCGGCCACCGCCGGGCATGGCGGCGCGGCGCGCGTCCCGCTCGACGCCGCCGGGTGCCCGATGGATGTCGCGGCACGGATCTCCGAGGGTTCCGACGGCCGGGTGTGGGCGGTGCTCACGGTCGAGTCTGCGGAACGGGAACGCGGGCGCGCGGCCGGAGCGGCCCACGATGACGGCGCCGACGGCATGGGCGCAGCGGTGGAGGCGCTGTGCCGGTGGGCGGCCCGCTCCGGGGCGGCCGGCGCGGTGCTCGCCGTGCTCGGGTCCGACGGGGTCACGGGCGGGGACGCTGCCGGGAAAGCGGGCGGCGACGCGGACAGTGCCGCAACCGGTGAGGATCGCCACGATCTGCGGATCGGGTTCGAGGACGCCGCGGTGCGCGCGCTGGGCTTCGCCGATCACCATCGGTGCCGGTACGTCCGCCTGCACCCGGCCCTCTGAGGGGACCCGGGCCCGTCTAGACCGTGATGTGCTGGAAGTCCGGGTTCTTCACGAGAAAGCGCTGCACATAGGTGCACACGGGTCGCACGCGCCAGCCGCGGTCGCGCGCGGCCGTCATGGCGAACTCGACGAGTTCCGCCGCCAACCCACGCCGCCAGTGATCCTCCATGATCACGGTGTGCATGAAGGCCACCTGCGTGCCGACGCCGGCCGTGGCAGCGCTCTCCCCCGGCGTCTCCACCGCGTAGCCGAGGATGCCGATGAGCTCGTCACCCACCCGCAGCTCGAAGCGGTCCTGCGCGGTGTTCTCGACCAGGCCCAAGGCGGGCGTCCCGGTGCCCGGGCCGGCCGCCGTGTCGTTCGCGTTCATCGCACCTCCCGATGTGGGTCGACGAGCGCGTTGCCGCACTCACGACCGTTCTAGCACCGAAACCTGAGAACCGGTCATGATTCACCTGAGTCTTGCGCCGGAGCCGCCCTTTCCGCCGGGGCCAGCAGCCGCAGCGCCCGCGGGTCCGCCGTGATCACCGCAGGCAGACGCCCCAACCGGTCGCCGTCGGCGTAGGCGTTGATGCCGGGTGAGGAGATCTCGATGCGGCGCGCCCGCGTGGTGATCACTTCGGGCCTGTGCACGTGCGTACCGCGGAACACGGTGGGAAACAGCCGCACCAGCGTGCGCCGGGGGATGTAGCGGATGACGGTGACATCGAGCAGGCCGTCGGCCGGGTCGGCATCCGGACAGATGCGCATGCCGCCGCCGTAGCTGCGGGTGTTTCCGACCGCGGCGAGCACGACGTCCTCCTCGATCACCCTGCCCGGCTCCCCCGCGTTGCCGTCGCCCGGCTCGGCAGCGGCACCGTCGAGGACCAGGCGGAACGGCAGCGGCCGCAGGTTGAGGAACTCCGCGAGGATCGCCAGGTTGTAGCGCATGCGTCCGTGCGGCCAGGTCATGCGGTTGGTGCGGTCGCTGACCAGCGAGTCGAACCCGGCCGCGAGCACCGTCCCGAACCAGTGATCCGCGCCGTCCCCCGTGCGGACCCGACCCAGGTCGACCTCCATGACGGTGCCGGCGGTGACGACGTCGGCGGCGGCCTCCGGATCGCCGATGGGGATGCCGTACTCACGCGCATGGTCATTGCCGGTGCCTGCGGGGATGATCCCCAGCGGCACGCCGGTGCCCGCCACGGCCTGCAGTGCGATGCCGATCACGCCGTCGCCTCCGGTGACCACGAGAACATCGGGACGCTCGGCGACCGCCTTGCGTGCCAGCCGCAGCGCGTCGTCCGCATCGTCACCGATCAGTTCGGTGATCGACGCGCCCGACGCCCGCAGGCGCCGCCCCGCACGCTCGGCGATGTCGCGCGCCTTGCCGTGACCCGAATACGGATTCGTGAGCATCGCATAATGCGGCCCGGCGCCGCGGCGGGCGGCCGTCATGGGATCAGCTTTCCGGGATTGAGGATGCCGGCCGGGTCGAGCGTGCGCTTCACCGAGCGCAGTACCGCCACGCCCAGCTCGCCGATCTCCCGGGTCATCCACTCGCGGTGGTCCGCCCCCACGGCATGGTGGTGGGTGATCGTGCCCCCGTGCTCCACGATCGCGTCGCTCGCCGCCCGTTTGGCCGACGCCCACTGCTCGACGGCGTCACCGCGCTGACCGGCGACCACGGTGAAGTACAACGACGCGCCCGTGGGGTAGACGTGCGAGATGTGGCACATGACGAGCGTCGGCGTGCCCGTCTGCCGGAGGGCGTCCGTGAGCGCGGTCGTCACCTCCGCCTTCAGCGCATGCAGGTTGGACCAGGACGTGGCGGTCTCGAGGGTCTCGCACAAGGCGCCGGCATCGAGCAGCGCGTCCCTGAGATAGGGCGCCGAGAACCTGCCTGCGTCCCAATCGCGCGCGGGCTGCTCGCCCAGCGACCGGCCGCCGTGCGCCTCGAACAACGCGCGCGTCTCCGCGTGCCGGGACTCCGCGTGCGCCGCGGTGCCCTCGAACGTGGTGACCGCCAGGCACCCGCCCGTGATCTGCTGCGCCCCGATGTGTTCCGTGGTGGCCAGGTTGATGCCGGTCTCGGCTTCGTCGGACAGGCGCATCACCGTGGGGCCGGCCCCCTGCTGTTCCACGACGCGCATCGCCTCCGCACCCGCGGCGAAGTCGTCGAACGCCCACGCCTCGTACCGCACGGACTCCGGCACCCGGTGCACGCGCAGCCGGACCCGGGTGATGACCCCGAGAGTGCCCTCCGACCCGGCCACGAGCTGGCGCAGGTCCGGGCCCGCCGCGCTGGCCGGAGCCGGCCCGCCCGTCTCGAGCACCCCGGCGGGGGTGACCAGGGTGAGCCCGCTGATCATGTCGTCGAAGCGGCCGTACCCGGCGGACGCCTGCCCCGACGACCGGGTGGCGGCGAACCCGCCGATGGTCGCGTACTGGAAGCTCTGCGGAAAGTGCCCCAACGAGAACCCGCGCTCGCCCAGCACACGCTCCGCCTCGGGGCCCGTGACCCCCGCACCCAGGACCGCCTCCCCTGAGACCTCGTCGAGCGCCTCCAGCCGGTCGAACCTGCGCAGGTCCAGCGAGACCACGGCCGTGTGGCCCTCGCGCACCGGGTTCAGCCCGCCGACCACGCTGGTGCCGCCGCCGAACGGCACGACCGCGATCGACCGCCGCGAGCAGTGCGCGAGGACGCGCGCGACTTCGTCGTCGGTGCCGGGCGCCAGCACCGCGTCCGGCGCATCCTGCCTGGGCGCACGGGTGCGGCGCAACAGATCCGGGGTGGATTTGCCGCCTGCGCGGGACAGCCGGTCGCCGTCGGAGGTACCGACGTGTCCGGCGCCGACGATCTCCACGAAGGCGTCGCGGTCCGCCGCGGGGAGGGCCGACGGCGCAAGCTCCACCTCCGCCGGGCTGCGGCGCGCGGCGTCGGCCACCGATACCCCCAACGCCTGCTCGAGCAGCGAACGGATGCCGTCCGACAGCGCCGTGGCGGCGGACGGGTCGCCCCACGCGTCCCACTTCATCGGGGGCAGCGGCAGCGTATGCGCCGGAAACGCGGATCGAGCACCGCCGGTGGTGGAATCGTCCATCGTCGTGTCCCTCGCGATCTGTCGGGTCGGTGGTGGGCGGATCAGTCAGCCGTCATGCGCGGACCAGCGGCGAACCGGGCGATGGCGGTCCAAGCAGCGGCTGCTGCATCCGCCCGCCGCATGCATTACAGTATTACACATGTTGTCAATCCGTAACGGCGCTTCGGGGGTCACGGCCGGGCGGAGGCCCGCGGCCGCGGCCGACATCGCCCGCGCGCACGAACCGGCGCTCGATCCGGCGCCGGCGCCCGGCCCGGACACCCACCCGGTGGACGACGCCATCCTCGACAGCACCGCGCGCGCGGTGGTGGACCTGGGCGTGGACCGCCTCACGGTGGCGGAGGTGGCGCGGCGCGCGGGGGTCAGCCGTCCCACCGTGTACCGCCGCTGGTCGGGCATGGAAGAAGTCCTGGCAGCGCTGCTCACCCGGGAGATCCTGCGCATCGCCGACGACCGGCCCGCCCTCGCCCGCGACCGCGCCGACCTGGTCGATCACGTCGTGGACATCACCTGGAGGCTGGCAGATCACACCGTGCTGCACGCCGTGCTGCACCAGAGCCCCGAGGTCTTCCGCACCTACGTCCTGACCCGGTTGGGCACCAGCCAGCGCGCCCTGATCGACGTACTCACCACGCACATCGCCCGCTTGCAGCAACAGGGCGAGGTGCGCGCGGGAGACCCCGCACAGCTCGCGACCATGGTCCTGCTCATGGCGCAGTCGGCGATGCAGTCCGCCGGGATCGTCGCGCCCATCCTCGATACCCATGCCCTGTCCGACGAGCTCGCCCACGCACTGAACGGATACCTCGCACCATGAGCACCGCGCACCCCGCATCCTCACTCAACGCCGCACGCCGCGCCACGGAGCTGCAGTCCCTGGCGGACGGCGGCGTCGTCGACCTGCTCGTCATCGGCGGCGGCATCACGGGTGCGGGTGTCGCGCTCGACGCGGCGGCGCGCGGACTCGACGTCGCATTGGTCGAGGCCCACGACCTGGCCTTCGGCACCAGCCGCTGGAGCTCCAAGCTTGTGCACGGAGGACTGCGGTACCTCGCCTCCGGCAACGTGGGCATCGCCCGACGTAGCGCCGTCGAACGCGGCATCCTCATGACCCGCACCGCACCGCATCTCACCCGCACCCTGCCGCAGCTGGTGCCGCTGCTGCCGTCCATGGGCGCGGCGCAGCGCTATCTGACGCGGGCGGGGTTCCTCGCGGGCGACGCCCTGCGCGCCGCGGCCCGCACCCCCGCGTCAGTGCTGCCGAGGTCCCGCAAAGTCGACGCACGCACCGCTATCGCGCTGTCCCCCACCGTCGCCCGCACGGGCCTCGCCGGCGGCTACGTGAACCACGATGGGCAGTTGGTGGACGACGCGCGCCTCGTCGTCGCCGTCGCACGCACCGCTGCAGAGAACGGCGCGCGGATCCTCACCCGGGTCCGCGCCTCCACGGTCACCGGCTCCGGCGCGACGCTCACCGACACGCTGACCGGCGAGTCGTTCGAAATGCGGGCCCGCGCCGTCGTCAACGCCGCCGGCGTGTGGGCGGGCGAGGTGGACCCGTCGATCAGCCTGCGCCCCAGCCGCGGCACGCACCTGGTGCTCGATTCCGCGACCTTCGGCCACCCCACCGCGTCGCTCACCGTGCCGATCCCCGGAGAGACCAACCGGTTCGTCTTCGTCCTGCCCCAGCAGCTGGGCCGGGTGTACGTGGGGCTCACCGACGAGGATGCGCCCGGCCCCATCCCCGACGAGCCGCAGCCGTCGCCGCAGGAGGTCGACTTCCTGCTCGACACCGTCAACACCGCACTCGACGCGCCTCTCACCCGCGACGACGTCCTCGGGGCGTACGCCGGACTGCGCCCGCTCATCGACTCGGGCGAGGGACGCACCTCGGACCTCTCGCGCGAGCATGCGGTGCTCGAATCCCCCGAGGGCGTCCTCAGCGTGGTGGGCGGCAAGCTCACCGAATACCGGTACATGGCGGAGGACACCGTCGACCGCGTGATCGCGCAACGCGACGTCGACGGCGGACCCTGCCGCACCCGCGACCTCGCACTGGTCGGCGCGCCGATGCACCCGGCCACCGGGACCACCTCCCCGGATCCGTCCGCGCCGGCGGGGCCGCAGTCGCTGCGCGAACGCTTCGGCGACGAGGCGCCCGAGGTGCTCGAGAGCGCCACCTGCACCGACCCCGCGGGGCCGATTGTCGAGGGCATCGACGTGACCCGCGCCGAGGTGGAGTTCGCGCTCACCTGCGAGGGCGCCCTCGACGCCGCGGACGTACTGGACCGGCGCACCCGCATCGGCCTGGTTGCCGCCGACCGGGAACGCGCGCTGGTCGCGGTGCAGGGGTTCTTCTGAGGCTTGCCCCACCCACGCCGAGCACCTCTTACCCACGCCGAGCACGCGTTCCCGGGCCGGAGAGTGGAAGAGGTGCGCGGCCTCGGGCGACGGGGACCGCCGGGGAGCCGTACGGCCCGGCGGAGCACGGACGCCACCGGAAGGATCGCCCAGGCCGCCGGCGCCGCGCCTCCGCTAACCTCACTGTCATGCGCTTCGCCACCTGGAACGTCAACTCCGCCCGCGCCCGCATCGACCGCATCACCGCGTTCCTCGAGCGCCAGGACATCGACGTCCTCGCCATGCAGGAGACCAAGTGCAAGGACGCCCAGTTCCCGGCGGAACGGTTCACCGAGCTCGGCTACGAGGTGGCGCACTTCGGCGTGAGCCAGTGGAACGGCGTGGCGGTGGTCTCGCGGGTGGGGCTCGAGGATGTGGCGACGCAGTTCCCCGGCCAGCCCGGTTTCCACAAGGACCCGGCGCAGGACCAGACCGTCGAGGCGCGTGCACTGGGCGCCACCTGCGACGGCGTGCGGGTGTGGAGCCTGTACGTGCCGAACGGCCGCGAGCTCGACGATCCGCACTACACCTACAAGCTCGACTGGCTGGCGAAGCTGCGCGATCAGGCGGCCGGGTGGCTCGAGCAGGACGGGTCCGCGCAGGTGATGCTCGCCGGAGACTGGAACGTGGCGCCCACCGACGACGACGTGTGGGATCCGGCGTTCTTCGAGGGCAAGACGCACACCTCGCAGCCTGAGCGCGATGCTTTCGACGCCTTCGCCGACGCTGGTTACGTCGAGGTCACCCGCGCCCACACCCCCGACCAGTACACCTACTGGGACTACACGCAGCTCCGGTTCCCCAAGAAGGAGGGCATGCGCATCGACTTCGCCGTGTGCTCCCCCGCGCTGGCGGCCCGCGTGACCGCGGCGAGCATCGACCGTGAGGAGCGCAAGGGCAAGGGTGCCAGCGACCACGCGCCCGTCATCGTCGAGCTGGGGTGACCCTCGGCCGAGCGTATGCGCAAACCTCCGCTCAGGGCCTGGAAACGACGGGTTCCGCATACGCCGGCCGGTCTCGGGGCCGCACGGATGACGAGGCGGCCGCTACCGGATCCGCGGAGTTCTGGTCTACGGTGGAATGACATCCGGCATCCGGGCCCCGCCCGCGCCGGGGCCCCTTACGGGGACAACTGCACATCACGGGTGCTCGCGCCAGCGGGCTGAGAGGACGGCTAGCTCTTTTCGAGCGATCAGGGCCGTCGACCGTACGAACCTGACCGGGTAATGCCGGCGTAGGGAGGAATCACCATGGCCACGTCTGCCTCGAACACGGGATCCGTCTCCACCACGGAGGTCGGCCCCATCACCACCGGCCCCATCACCACGGGCACCGTCACCACCGGCCCCATCGAGGGCTCCGCCAAACACCACCTGCCGGTCGAGGGCACCGCACTGCAGTACCCGGTGCGCCGCATCCACCTGACCGACGGCACCCACCACGACGTCTACGACACCTCCGGCCCCTACACCGACGACGCGGCGACCATCGACCTGGAGGCGGGCCTGCCACGGGCCCGCGACGCATGGGCGCGCCCGGAGCCGGTGGACGGCGCCGCAACCCAGCTGGCGTGGGCCCGGGCGGGGATCATCACCGACGAGATGCGCTTCATCGCCGCACGCGAGGGCGCGGAGCCGGAGCTGGTGCGCAGTGAAGTCGCCGCGGGCCGCGCGGTGATCCCCGCCAACCACCGGCACCCCGAGTCCGAGCCGATGATCATCGGCAAGGCGTTCGCGGTGAAGATCAACGCGAACATCGGCAACAGCGCCGTGCGCAGCTCCATCGCCGACGAGGTGGAGAAGATGGTGTGGGCCACGCGCTGGGGCGCCGACACCATCATGGACCTGTCCACCGGCAAGGACATCCACCGCACGCGCGAGTGGATCCTGCGCAACTCCCCCGTCCCCGTCGGCACCGTGCCCATCTACCAGGCGTTGGAGAAGGTGGGCGGCGACCCGACGGCCCTCACCTGGGAACTGTACCGCGACACGGTGATCGAGCAGTGTGAGCAGGGCGTCGACTACATGACGGTGCACGCCGGGGTGCTGCTGCGCTACGTGCCGCTCACGGCGAAGCGGGTCACCGGCATCGTCTCCCGCGGCGGTTCGATCATGGCCGCGTGGTGCCTGGCCCACCACGCGGAGTCTTTCCTGTACACGCACTTCGAGGAGCTGTGCGACATCCTGCGCTCCTACGACGTCACCTTCTCGCTGGGCGACGGCCTGCGCCCCGGCTCGATCGCCGACGCCAACGACGAGGCGCAGTTCGCCGAGCTGCGCACCCTGGGCGAACTGACGAGGATCGCGAAATCGCGTGGCGTGCAGGTGATGATCGAGGGCCCCGGGCACGTGCCGATGCACAAGATCGCGGAGAACGTGCGGCTCGAGGAGCAGTGGTGCGAGGAGGCGCCGTTCTACACCCTCGGCCCGCTGGCCACGGACATCGCGCCCGCCTACGACCACATCACCTCGGCCATCGGCGCCGCGATGATCGCGCAGGCCGGCACCGCGATGCTCTGCTACGTCACCCCCAAGGAGCACCTGGGCCTGCCGGACCGTGACGACGTGAAGACCGGCGTGATCACCTACAAGATCGCGGCGCACTCCGCGGACCTGGCCAAGGGGCATCCGCGAGCGCAGGAGCGGGACGACGCGCTGTCCACGGCGCGCTTCGAGTTCCGGTGGATCGACCAGTTCAACCTGTCGCTGGACCCCGACACCGCGCGCGCCTTCCACGACGAGACGCTGCCCGCCGAGCCCGCCAAGACCGCGCACTTCTGCTCGATGTGCGGACCCAAATTCTGCTCGATGCGCATCTCCGCGGACGTGCGCGAGTACGCCGCCGAGCACGGGCTGGAGACGCAGGAGCAGATCGACGCGGCGATCGCGGGCGGCATGGCCGGCAAGTCCGCGGAGTTCGCCGACCACGGCTCGCGGGTGTATCTGCCACTGGCCGAGTCGTCCGCGGGGTCGGCGGACGCGTGACCGTCCTTCCTGTGCCCGCGCCCGGCCGCACGCCGCCGCGCGCGCTGACCATCGCCGGCTCGGACAGCGGCGGCGGCGCGGGCATCCAGGCGGACATGCGGACGATGGCCATGTCCGGCGTGCACGCGTGCGTCGCGGTGGCCGCGGTGACCGTGCAGAACACGACCGGCGTCACCGGGGTGCACCCGATACCGCCCGGGATCGTCGCCGGCCAGATCCGCACCGTGGTGCAGGACATCGGGATCCATGCGGCGAAGTCCGGCATGGTGGCCGAGGCGCCGATCATCGAGGCGATCGTGCAGACCTGCGTCGACGTCGGCATCGGCGGCGGGCACGGTTCCGCGGAACCGCACGACGGCGCGAACGGATGCACTGTTCCGCTGGTCGTGGACCCGGTGTGCGCGTCGATGCACGGCGACCCCCTGCTGGAACCGCATTCGCTGGCCGCACTGCGCGATCTTCTGGTGCCCCTGGCCGACTTGGTCACGCCGAACCTCGACGAGGTCCGGCTGTTGACCGGCATCGAGGTCGTCGACGGTGCGACGCAACGCGATGCGGCGCGCGCGCTCGTGGACCTCGGCGCGCGCTGGGCCCTGGTGACCGGCGGACATCTGCGCGCCGACGCCGACGGGCCCGCCGCCGAGAGCACCGACCTGCTGTACGACGGCCGCGACTGGTTCGAATATTCCGGCCCGCGTGTGCACACCGGCGACGATCACGGGGGCGGCGACACCCTGGCCGCGGCGGTCGCCTGCGCGCTCGCGACAGGGGCGGCGATGCCCGACGCCGTGGCGCACGGCAAGGACTGGGTGACGCGGTGCCTGCGGTGGGCGTATCCGCTGGGCGCCGGGCACGGCCCGGTGTCGCCGTGGTGGCGGTTGCAGTAGCGGCGCGCTCCGGTCACCCACGCCCTAGGCAATAGCCCGCGCCCTATGCAATAGTTTGAATTACTGCTAGTGTGGACATCTCAGCACAGCCATCCGGGTGCACCGATGCGGGGACGCCGTCCACCGCCGGCGGACCACGAACCGGTCGGAGAACACGACAGTCGGACATGCCGAGATCGGCCATTGCGGCAACGTCCGGCCCCGCCTCCGCAGAGTGCGCACCAGCGGCGGCCGACAACGCCGCCGTCCCCATCGGCGCGGGTATCGCCGGCCGCGTCATATCCTCTCCCCGGCCCTGTTCCGATCCTCGGCCCCTCCCACCACACCGCACGCTCCCCGCCCGCGTGCCGCCAGGCGCGCCGCCGGAGAGCCATCCCAGGCGGATCCCCCGCCGGATCGGAGCCGACCATGACGCGCACCATCGCCCCGCGGGGCCGCAGCTTCCGTACCGCCGTCGCACTGGCGACCGCCGGTGCGGGCGCGGCCGGCATCCTGGGGCTCACCGCGACCGCCGCATCCGCGGCGCCGCTGAACGCCCTGACCGTCGAGCCCGGGCTCAGCATCGGCGTCGGCACGCCGTACGGCACGAGCTGCTCGTACAAGACGACGGTGCAGACCGGAAGCACCGCCACCGTCAACTTCGACTACCGCAAGACGGACCAGACCTACTGGACGCCCTTCGACGTGCAGTCCACCGTCGGGCCCGGAACCGCGGTGACGCACTGGACACCGGCATTCGGTCCGGGCACGTACGAGGTCCGTGCGACCTCGGGAAGCACCACGGAGGTGTTCACCACAGACGTGGGCATCGGGGTCAACCTCGGCAGCGCCTGCGTGGTGTTCGGGCCGTTCCGCTGACCGGTCAGGCGCCCTCCACCCGGAACATCCTCAGGTCCTCGGGCACGCCCCGCGCACGGTGGAGGAAGAACCGGCGGTGCTCCTTGAGCCGCAGGTCCTGGTCCTGCAGCCACAGCGGGTCGAGCATGTCGCGCACCGCCTCGGAGATCACCACGTTGCCGTCGCGGCCCGCCTCCATCATGCGGGCCGCGATGTTGACGTCCACGCCCAGCCAGTCGTCGCCCATGCGGCGGGGATGGCCGCTGTGGATGCCGACGCGGACGACCGGCCGGTAGCCGTCGACCTCCACACCCGCCAGCGCCGCGCGGGCGGCCACGACCGCCTCGAGGGCCCGCTCCGGCGAGCGGAAGTCCGCGAGCAGCCCGTCGCCCATGCGCTTGACCACGCGTCCGCCGCGCGCCACGATCTCGGGTTCCACGGCCCCCGCCACCGCCCGCAGCAGCCGCAGCGTCGCCTCGTCCCCCGCGCCGAGCGCCCACGTGGAGAACGAGACGAGGTCGGTGAACACCAGGGTCACCTCGGCGTCGCCCTCGCCTCTGCCCGACCACTCGCGGACCGCCTGCCACACCTGCAGTGCGGCGAAGCCGGCCTCCCGCGACGCCCCGGTGGAATCGGGGAACACGCGCTCCGCTACGCGGGCCACCGCCCGCGCGCCGCCGTCGCCCGCGACGGACAGCGGGTCGCCGAAGCCCTGGTCGCCCGGCAGCACCCGGCGGGCACGCCGGACCAGGCCCACCAGCTGCGGCGACCGGTCGACCCGGCGCGCCGACGACCGCACGCCGTCGAGGAACTCCGCCACGCGGTGCGCCGACCCGGCCGGAACATCACCGTCGTCTGCCGTGCCACCGGTCCCCGTGTCGACGCTCACGCCCTCACACTATGCGATGCGGGACCGCGACGAGCGGCGGCGAAAGCGTCCGTCACGCGTCGCGCTTGTTCACCACGCCCACGCTGATGGCGAACACGATCGCGGTGAACACGACGAAGTACACGAGTCCACCCCACGGCCCCCAGTGGAAGTCCGCGGTGGTGCTGCCGTGCGCGCTGAGGAAGTGGTTGATGTTGGCGAACGGCAGGAACACGTAGATGTCCTTGCCGACGTCGCCGAACAGCAGGAAGAGCTGCTCGATGACGAGCGGCCACAGCACCACCAGTGCGATGGCGGCAGCGGTCTGCCGCAGCAGCGCGCCCACCGCCACCGCGAGCACGGCGGCCAGCGCCGCGTAGAGGACCACGCCGTACAGCACCCGCCAGGTCTCCGCGTCCAGGTCCATCTGGATGGCGGGGCCGGACCCGGCGATGCCCTTGGCCAGGAAGAACGCGCCGAACGCCGTGACCGCGACGATGGCGGCCGACACCACGGACACCACCGCCGCCTTCACCGCGATCACCTGGGCGCGATGGGGGATCGCCTGGAAGGTGGTGCGGATGACGCCGAACCGGTATTCGGTGGTGACGGTGAGCGCCGCCATGATCATCACGATCATCACGCCGAACCCGTTGACGCCCCCGGTGGCCGACGTGGCGGACAGGACGAACGCATCGCTGCCCTGCGTCGCCTCCGTGTTGTGCGAGAGCACGGCCATGAGCACCGCTATGCCGAGCCCCAGCACGACGATGAGCGCGGCGCACCACCAGGGCGAGCGTGTGGACGTGAGCTTGATGCGTTCCGCTGCGACGACTCCCATCACCGCACCTCCCTGTCTGCGTCCTGCCCGTGCGCGGCGTGCCTGCCCGCGGGCGGCCCGTTCCCTGCGGGCGCTCCGCCGGCGGTCGGCGGCCCCGCCGGAGGGCCGCCCGCCGGCACGTGCCCGAGCATCGCGTCGGCGTCGGCCCCGTGGTACTCGACCTGGTCGCCGGTGAGCTTCATGAACGCGTCCTCGAGCGAGCCGCTCTGGCCCGCCAGCTCGTGCAGCGCCAGCGACCGCGCGGCGAGCATGTCGCCCACCTGGTCGGTGGTGGCGCCGGAGACGACGAGGTGCGGCGGGTGGATCGGGTCGGCGGGCTCCCGGCGCACCCCGAGCCCGCCGTCGCGCAGGCATCGCTCGATCTCCTCGAGGCGCGGGCCGCGCACGCGCACCGTGGTGTCGGTGGCGAAGTCCACGAACTCCTGCACCGACGAATCCGAGATGAGCCTGCCCCGGCCGATCACCACGAGGTTCTGCGCCGTCAGCGCCATCTCCGAGAGCAGGTGGCTGGACACGAGCACCGTGCGCCCCTCGGCGGCCAGGTGCTGCATGAACTTGCGGATCCAGACGATGCCCTCCGGGTCGAGGCCGTTCACCGGCTCGTCGAACAGCAGCACCTCCGGGTCGCCCAGCAGCGCACCGGCGATCCCCAGCCGCTGCGACATGCCCAGCGAGAAACCGCCCGCCCGCTTGTCCGCCACATCCGACAGGCCGACGAGCCCCAGGACCTCGTCGACGCGTTCGCGCGGCAGTCCGTTGGACGCGGCCATCCACTTGAGGTGGTTGCGCGCCGAACGGTTGGGGTGCACCCACTTGGCGTCGAGCAGCGAACCGACGGTGCCGAGCGGATTGCTCAACTGCCCGTACGGCACGCCCTTGACGGTGGCGGTGCCCGCAGTGGGCCGGTCGAGCCCCAGGATCATCCGCATGGTGGTGGATTTGCCGGCGCCGTTGGGCCCCAGGAAGCCGGTGACGATGCCGGGCTTGACGGTGAATGTCAGGTCGTCGACGGCCACGGTGGAGCCGTAGTGTTTCGTCAGTCCTCGGACTTCGATCATGGTCACCAGCATGCCGGATACCCCCGTTCCGCGCAGCACCGGATGGGGCCGGGGACGGGGACCGGGTCGGCGGCGCCTTGCCCTGCGCGGCAGCCGCCCTCAGCCGCGCCCGTCCGGCGCCGGGGACGACGCCTGCGCCCAGAACCGCCGGGGCACCCGGCCGGCCCGGCGCGCAAGGCGACCCGCGCGCACCGCCGCCGCCATGGCCGCGGCCATCATCTCCGGGTCGTCCGCGCGGGTGACGGCGGTGGCCAGCAGCACCGCGTCGCAGCCGAGCTCCATGGCCAGCGCCGCGTCGCTGGCGGTGCCGATCCCGGCGTCGAGGATCACCGGCACGCCCGCCTGTTCGACGATCATCGCGATGTTGTGCGGGTTGGAGATGCCCAGACCGGTGCCGATGGGCGCGCCCAGCGGCATCACGGCCGCGCACCCGGCGTCCTCGAGGCGGCGGGCCAGGGCCGGGTCGTCGTTGGTGTAGGGCAGCACGACGAAACCCTCGTCCACCAGCTGCTCGGCGGCGGCGACCAGCTCGATCGCGTCGGGCAGCAGCGTGCGCTCGTCGGCGATCACCTCCAGCTTGACCCACTCGGTGCCCAGCGCCTCGCGCGCCAGGCGGGCCGTGAGCACCGCCTCGTCGGCGCCGCGGCTGCCTGCCGTGTTCGGCAGCAGGCCGATGCCCAAGCGCCGCAGCAGCTCCAGCACACCGGTGCCCGCCTGCGCGTCCACCCGCCGCATCGCCACCGTTGTCAGCCCCGTGCCCGACGCCACCAGCGCACGCTCCAACAGCTCCAGGTTGGCCGCGCCGCCGGTCCCCATGATCAGGCGCGACGGCAGCTCCCGGCCGGCGATCACCAGCGGGTCCGCCGCGCCGGCACCCGTCCGCGGCCCGGCAGTCGCCGTGCTAGCCACCCTGCACCGCCGTGAGCACCTCGAAACCGTCGCCGTCGGCCACCGGCGCATCCCAGGCCGACCTCGGCAGCACGATCCCGTCGCGCGCCACCGCCACCCCGGAATCCGGCAGCCCCAGCCCGTCCAACAGCCGGGCCACCGTGCACGGCTCCGGCACCTCGTGCACTGTGCCATTGACCTGCACCTGCATGTCCGCCTCCTTCATCCCGCTTCTCGGATCCCGTCCCGGCGACCACCGTCCTGCTGCCGGTCGTCCCGTCGAAACCTGCACGGGCCCAACCCGTCCACCTCGGACAACGGAGCGCCCGCGAGCTCCGCCAGGACGGCGTCGGCGGTGACGGCGGTGAGCAACACGCCGTTGCGGCCGTGCCCGCAGGCCGCGATGACCCGCGGCCCGCCGCCTCCCGCCGTGACGTCCTCGGCAGCGCCGCCCCCGTCTCGGCCATCCTCGACCCGGCCGATGATCGGAAGATTGTCCGGCGTCATCGGTCGCAGCCCCGCCATCGCGTCCACCAGCTCGTACTCGGCGATCGACGGCAGCACGGTTTGCGCGTCGGCGATGAGGTCGCGCACGCCGCCCACCGTGACGGCCCGGTCCTCGCCGTGCTCGTACATCGTCGCCCCCACGACCAGTCCGTCGTCGCGCGGAACCAGGTACACGTGCCGTCCGTGCACCGCCGCCCGCACCGTGAACGGGGGCGGCGGCGGAACGACGGGCGGGCGCCGCAACCGCAGGATCTCGCCTTTGACGGGCCGCACCGGCAGCCCGGGCAGCAGCGCAGCCGCATCCGTTCCGGCCGTCACCACCACGTGGTCCGCGTCCGCATCGGCGATCGACTCCCGCCGCGACGCCACCGGAACGGCGCCGGCGTCCACGGCCGCCCGCCGCAGTGCGCGCAGCAGGGCACGGTTGTCCACCGCCAGCTCCCCCGCCAGCCACAGTCCGCCGCGCAGGTTGCGTGCCAGCGGCCGGTGCCGGGCGCGGACCTGCGCGCGTGTGAGCGGCTCCGTCCGCACGACCGCCGCGCCGTCCGCACCGCCCAGCCAGGCGGCCACCGCGCGCAGTTCGTCCGCGTCGGCGCCGTCCGCGGCCACCATGAGCGTGCCGCGCGCGCTGAGCACGTCGACGCCGGTCTGCTCGCGCAGCTCGCGTGCCATCCGCGGCCACCGGGCCAGCGACGCCGCGCCGAGCGCCAGCACGCGGCCCTCCCCCGGCCGCCCCTCGCTGAAGGGTGCGAGCATGCCGCCCGCCGCCCACGACGCGCCGGTCTGCGCCGCACCGGGCGCCAGGAGCGGATCGAACAGGCGCACCGCGTACCCGGCGCGGGCCGCGCGCCACGCGATGGCCGCGCCGACCACGCCGGCGCCGATCACGTCGACCCGCGTGCCGGCCGCTCCGCGTGCAATGCCGGGTGCCGAATCCACAGTCCTCCACCTTCCCGCGCCGGCATGATCCGGATCAGGTCCGACGGTCAGGGCGGGCGCGCCCTTTCTCAGCCCCACGATCCCGGGGACTCCCGTGTGTGCCTCCACCGTAGACGCTACGGTCGGAGTCATGAACGCAGCGCCCGGCCACCCGCGGTCCCGCCACCCCCGCGACCAGCTGGACCGGGCGCGGCTGTACCTGTGCACCGATGCGCGCCGCGGCACCGGCGACCTCGACGAGTTCGCCGACGCCGCGCTGCGCGGGGGCGTCGACGTGATCCAGCTGCGCGACAAAGGCTCGGCGGGCGAGGCCGAGCACGGCCCGCTCGAGGCGCGCCAGGAGCTCGCCGCGCTCGCGGTGCTGCGCGCCGCCACCCGGCGCCACGGCGCGCTGCTGGCCGTCAACGACCGCGCGGACGTCGCCCTCGCCGCGGGGGCCGACGTGCTGCACCTGGGCCAGGACGACCTCCCCGTCCCCCACGCCCGGCGGGTGGTGGGCGACAGGATGCTCATCGGCCGTTCCACGCACGACGCCGCGCAGGCGCAGGCCGCCGCTGCCGCCCCCGGCGTCGACTACTTCTGCGTCGGCCCCTGCTGGCCCACCCCCACCAAGCCGGGCCGCGACGCCCCGGGGCTGGATCTGGTGCGCACCGTCGCCGCCGAGGACCAGCCCAAGCCGTGGTTCGCGATCGGCGGCATCGACGGCACCCGGGCCGCCGAGGTACGCGAGGCGGGCGCGCGCCGCATCGTCGTCGTCCGCGCCATCACCGGGGCTTCGGACCCGGAGTCCGCCGCCCGCACGCTGCGTTCGGCGCTCGCGTGACCGCCGGCGCAGGGCAGGACGCAGGAGCAGGGCCGGACGCAGGCACGGCCTGGATGCGCCACCACGGTGCCGTCGCCCACAGCGTGCCCGTGGACGGCGGTGCGCTGCACGCCGTGGAGATCCCCGTGGCCGAGCCGCGGGGCGTCCCGGTCGTGTTCTGCCACGGCTTCCCGGGCTCCTGGTTCAGCTGGCGCGCGCAGCTTCCCGCGCTCGCCGCGCAGGGGCGCCGCGCCATCGCGCTGGACATGCGCGGCTACGGCGCGTCGCTGCGCCCCGCCGACGTGGCCGCCTACGACCGGCGCACCACCGTGGCGGACATGGCCGCCGTGCTCGACGCGCTGGGCATCGACCGGGCCGTGTTCTCCGGCCACGACTTCGGCGCCGCGCTGGCCTGGGACCTGCCGCTGTGGCTGCCGGACCGGGTGGCCGGCCTGGCGCAGCTCGCCGTGCCGCGAATGCCCCACTCACCACTGCGCCCGTCCGAGGCGTTCGCGATGCTCGCCGAACAGCACTTCTTCCACCAGCACTACTTCCAGGCGCCCGGGGTGGCCGAGGCCGAACTGGACGCCGCGCCGGGCGCATTCCTGCACCGGCTGATGTTCGCGCTGTCCGGCCAGGGCGACTACTACGCGTGCTGGCGCCGTCCCAGCACCGACGAGGACGGGGCGGCCACCGGCTACATCCCCTCGCTGCCCGCGGCGCCACCGCTGCCGTGGCCGTGGCTGACCGCCGATGAGTTCGCCTTCTACGTGGACGAGTTCACCCGCTCCGGGTTCACCGGCGGACTCAACTGGTACCGGGCGCAGGACCTGGCCTGGGAGCAGAACGCGCCGCACGACGGGGCCCAGGTGACGGCGCCGACAGCCTTCATCGCAGGCGCCGAGGACCCGGTGCTGACCATGCTGGGGTCGCGGTGCCTGGACACGATGGCGGCCACGGTACCCGGCCTCGCCGTGCAGGAGATCCTGCCCGGCGCGGGGCACTTCGTGCAGATGGAGGCCGCCGGCGACGTCAACCGCATCCTCGCCGGGTTCCTGCGGGAGCACGTGGACTAGGCGGATCCGCCGTGCACGTTTGGTGGACATTTGGTCGGAGATCGGCGGATTTTCGACCAGATGTCCACCAAACGCGGGGCGGGGCGAAGGGTGAGCAGGGCGGGCCGTGCGCAGCCCGCGCTCACAGCCAGCCGAGCACCCGCCCGGGGCTGATCACCTCGGCGTCCGCGGGCAGCCGCGCCCGCAGCCCGCGGTCCGCGGTGACCACCGCGGTCACCCCGTCCCACATCCCCGCGGCGCACTGCGCGATGGTGTCGTCTCCGCTGCCGGGGGCCCGTTCGACGTCGATGGAGTCGCGGTCGCCGGCGGCGCGCGCCTTGCCCTCGGTCACGGCGATCACCTGCGTCGTCCAGCCGAAGCCCGACGGTCCCAGGGAGACCGTGCGCGGCACGCCGCGCTCCAGTGCGTCGAGCATCCGCTCCGCCGCGCCGGCCCGGTCGCGCCACCAGCCGTCGGGACGCGACCCCACCAGGTTGGCCATGTCCACGATCAGCCGCAGCGGCCGCGTGCGCAGCCGGGGCCAGGCGTCGCCGAAGGCGTGGTGCAGCAGCATCGAAGCCACGTCGTCCTCCTGCACCCAGGCCAACTCGACGCTCTCGCGGTTGGCCACGGTGGCCAACGGCTGGTCGGCGTCCGCCACCACGGTGGTGTAGGACCAGGTGGCGTCGTCGCCGGCGGTGCGCAGGTCCGCGCGCACTGCGATCCGCTCCGCCGGCAGCCCGCATTCCTCGTGCGCCTCCCGCACGGCCGCCGCCACCGCGTCCTCGTGGCTGTCGCGGGCGCCGCCCGGGATGGACCACGTGCCGCCCTCGTGGCTCCACGCGGCACGGTGCTGCAGCAGCACGTGCGGGCGTCCCCCCGACCCGGGCGCCCGCAGCAGCAGCCCGGCCGCGCCGTGGCGGCCCCAATGCCGCCGTCCGTCCGGGCCGATCGCCCACCCGTCGCCGTCTCCGCGCATCGTCCGCACACCTCCGCAAGTTCCCCGGCCAGCGTAGGCGGCGGCCGCGGGTTCCGCCGTGGTCGGCCCGGACGCACGACCGGACCGACCGGCCGGGCGGCGCGCCGCGCGTGTTCGTCAGGGACCTGCCGCTGCGCCGCCGGCGGTCTTCTATCCTCATCGTGACGACGCACAACGTGACGAACGGCATCCCGGCGGATCGCATCGTGACGGAGGACCCGGCGCAGGACGACCGGTCGACATGGGGAGCGGACAGGTGTCAGTGGACGGCGGAACACGACTGCACGGCCGCCGCGGCGCGGCTGCGGCCGTGGTCGAGGACGTCCTGATGACGCGCGCCGGCCACTGGCGCGATCAGGCGTTCTCCACACCGGGACGTCTGGCCGCGATCGGGCTCGTCCTGGTGCTGCTGGCGCTGGCCTCCGGTGCGTCGATCGGGCTCGCCGTCAACGCCCGCGACACGCGCGTCGACACGCTGCGGGGCAGCGCCGAACCACTCGCCAACGCCGCCCAGGACCTGTACGCGTCACTGTCGATCGCCGACGCGTCCGCCTCCACCGCATTCCTCGCCGGCGGGCTGCAGCCCCAGGTGATGGTGGACCGCTACGACTCCGCGGTGGCCGCCGCCAGCGCCGCCCTCGCCACCGCCACGATGGGCGTGGGGGACGGCGACACCACCGCACGTGCGCTGCTGGCGTCGCTGTCCACCGGGCTGCCCGTCTACACCGGCCTGATCGCCACGGCCGGCGCCAACAACCGCTCCGGCAACCCGGTGGGCGTCAACTACCTGGGCGAGGCCTCGCACATGATGCAGACGCAACTGCTGCCCGACGCGCAACGGCTGTACTCGGAGCAGTCGGCGGCGGTGGTCGACCTGGAACACCGCAACGCCTCGGTGGACTGGTTTCCGCTGCTCGTCATCGCGCTCACCCTCGTCCTGCTGGTGGCATTCCAGTTCTACCTGGCCCGCCGCAGCAACCGGCGGCTCAACTTCGGCCTGGTGACGGCCACCGTCGCAATCGTGTTGATGTTCGCGTGGGCGCTCGTCGCCGGCCTCGTCTCCGCGTCGTTCAGCCAGCGCGCGGCCGCCGAGAGCACCGGACCGCTCTCGGTGGTCACCACCGCCCGCATCGCCGCCCAGCAGGCGCGCACCGACGAGACCCGCAACCTCCTGGCCCGCGGGGACGACACCGCGATGCCGCAGATGTTCGGCCAGCGCATGGCCACCATCCAGGACGCCCTGGACCAGGACGACGGCGGCGACAGCGATGCCGGCGCGCAACGCAACCTCGACGCGTGGCAGGCCGCCCACGGCGAGATGCGCGACCACCTGGCCCGCGGCGACTACACGGGGGCCGTGGACGTCGCGATCGGCACCGACGGGATGTCGTCGGGCACGCAGTTCGTCGCGCTCGACGCCACACTGGAGGACCGCATCGGTGAGCTGCGTGCCAGCGGCCAGCGGCTCGTCGACGATTCGGCCCGCGCCACCGGATTCCTCGTCGTCGGCTCCGGGATCCTCGCCGGCGTGGCCGCGCTGGCGATCATCTTCGGCCTGCGCCCCCGGCTGAGCGAGTACCAATGAGGGCGCGCCGCATCGGGCTTTCCGCCGCCGTGGCCCTCACGCTCGCCGCCGGCGCCTGCGCCTCGCCGTCCGCGGCACCGTCGATCACGCCGCAGCCCGGGGGCCCGCCGCTGCCCGCCGCCGCCACCGTGCTCCCGCAGCCCACGGAGCGCCCGGCCCCTCCCACCGACTGCGACGCCACCGGCAGCCTGCGGCCCGGGGTGCAGGGTGCGGTGTCGGGGCGTCTGCAGCAGGTCCGCGACCGCGGCAGGCTCATCGTCGGGCTGGACCAGGGCAGCAACCTGTTCAGCTTCCGCGACCCGCTCAGCGGCGACCTGCTCGGCTTCGACGTCGACATCGCCCACCAGGTGGCGCGGGACCTGTTCGGCGACCCGGCACGGGTGGAGTTCCACTTCCTCAGCTCCGCCCAGCGCGAGGAGGCGCTGCGCGAGGGCACGGTGGACATGGTCATCAAGACGATGACGATCACCTGTGAGCGCGCCCGGTCGGTGGCGTTCTCCACGGTGTACTACCGTGCGGCGCAACGGGTGCTGGTGCCGCGTGATTCGGCGGTGCGCGGCCAGGCGGACCTGGGCGGCAAGACGGTCTGCATGGCGGCCGGCACCACCTCGATCCCGTCGCTGTGGCACGTGCAGCCCGCGGCGCGCATCATGACCGTCCCCAGCTGGGGCGACTGCCTCGTCGCCATCCAGCAACGGCAGGTCGACGCGGTGAGCACCGACGACACGATCCTCGCCGGCATGGTGGCGCAGGACCCCAACCTCATGATCGTCGGCGACCCGATCGAGCAGGAGCCCTACGGCATCGGCATGCACAAGGGCGACGACGCGCTGGTCCGCTTCGTCAACGGAACGCTGGAGCGCATCCGGGACGACGGCACCTGGCAGCGCATCTACGACCGGTGGCTCGCCGTGCTGGGGCCCGCGCCCGAACCTCCCGCACCCCGTTATGTGGACTGACAGCGCACCCGGGCGGCCGGGAACGTGGGAACGGCCACGGCCGCGCGCCGAGGTGACAGGCTGGGCGGTATGAGCACCAGAGCCGCGGACCGGCCCGGAGACCCCGGCGCCACCGCCCCCTCGCTGCGCGACGAGCCGACGCGCGGCTCCGAGCGCCGCCCTGACGGAAGCCCGGACGGCTCCGGAACGCAAGGGTCGCTGCGTTCCGGGACGGCACCGTCCTGGGCGTCGCCCGGGTCCGCCACCACCGCGGGCCGGCGGCGTGCACGCGCGCGCACCGGTTCCGCCCGGCTGGCCGGCGGCCTCGTCGAGGTTCCGATCGTGCAGCAGACGGACCCCGAAACTGCGCTGCTCGACAGCCCCGTCGTGGCGGAGGGCAAGAGGTACTGCGGCACCTGCGGGCAACCGGTGGGGCGCGCCACCGCGGCCGGCGCCGGCCCGGTGGCCGGGCTCTGCGGCACGTGCGGCGCGCCGTTCGATTTCACGCCCATGCTCCAGCCCGGGGACCTCATCGCCGGGCAGTACGAGGTGCGCGGGTGCCTGGCGCACGGCGGGCTCGGATGGATCTACCTGGCGATGGACCGCAACGTCAGCGACCGGTGGGTGGTGCTCAAGGGCCTGTTGCATTCGCAGGACCCGTCCGCGCAGGCGGTGGCGGTGGCCGAGCGCGAGTTCCTCGCCGAGCTGACCCACCCGAGCATCGTGAAGATCTTCAACTTCGTCGAGCACCCCCGGCCGGACGGCACCCCGGTGGGCTACATCGTCATGGAGTTCATCGGCGGCACCACCCTCAAACGCTCGTCCGGCGACGAGCACATGCCGCTCGAACATGCCATCGCGTACGTCCTCGAGATCCTGCCCGCGCTGGAATACATGCACTCGAGCGGCCTCGTCTACAACGACCTCAAACCGGACAACATCATGGTGGGCGAGGACCAGGTGAAGCTCATCGACATGGGCGCCGTCGCGGGCATCGGCGACTACGGGTACATCTACGGCACCCAGGGCTTCCAGGCCCCCGAGATCATGGAGACCGGCCCCACCCCGGCCACCGACATCTTCACCGTCGGCCGCACCCTGGCCGTGCTCACCGTCGACATCGCCAAGGACAAAGGGCGCTACGTCGACGGCATCCCCCGCCCCTCCGAGGAGCCGTTGTTCGCCGAGCACGAGTTCTTCTACCGGCTGCTCATGCGCTGCACCGACCCCGAGCCGCACAACCGCTACCCGAGCGCGCAGGCGCTGGCGGGAGACCTGCGCGGGGTCCTCCGCGAGATCGTCTCCGCCCACACCGGCACGCCCCACCCCGCGATGTCGTCGCTGTTCAGCCCGCCGCGCACCACGTTCGGCACCGACCTCGCCATCGCCCGCACCGACAGGCTCGTCGACGAACACGCCGAGGAACCGCGGGTGCGTCCCGCCACCGTCGCCCAGGCGCTCCCGGTGCCGCTCGTCCCCGCCGACGACCCGGCCGCGACGCGCCTGGCGTCCACCGTGCACAGCCGCCCGGAAGAGGTCCTCGACATGCTGCGCCGGGTGCGCGACGACGACGACCCCGCCGTGCACGACAGCATCGAGATCCCGCTGGCCGAGGTGCGCGCATTCCTCGATCTGGGCGAACCCGACCACGCGCTCGACCTGCTCGACAGGCTGCGTGCCGAGCGGATGCCCGACTGGCGGTTCGACTGGCTCGGCGGGGTCGCGCGACTGCAGTCCGGCGACTACCAGGAGGCTTTCACCTCGTTCGACGCCGTGCTCACCGCGCTGCCCGGCGAAGCGGCCCCCAAGCTCGCCGCCGCCGCCACCGCGGAGATCGTCCTCGACTCGTGGGAGAGCGACGCGCCCGACGCATGGCGCGGGCTGGGCGAACGCTACTACCGGCGCCTGTGGCAGGCCGACCGCGCAGTGGTGGCCGCCGCCTTCGGCCTGGCCCGGCAGCTGGTGGAGCGCGGCGACATCACCGGCGCCGTCGCCGCATTGGACCAGGTGCCGGTCAGCTCACGGCACCGCGACGAGGCGCAGATGACGGCGGTGCTCACGCTCATCGACCAGCGCGCGGTCACCTCGATCACCGACGACCAGCTCGAGGACGCCGGCAGGCGCATCGAGCTGCTGCCCGCGGACGACAGGCGCACCTTGCAGCTGCGCGCGCTGGCGATGGGGATCGCGCTCGAATGGCTGCGCCACGGCCGCACCCCCAAGCACACCCACTTCCTGGGGACCCGGTTCACCGAGCACGGGCTGCGCACCGACACCGAGCGCACGCTGCGCACCCTGGCGCGGTCCGTCCGCGAGAACCAGCGCCGCTACCGGCTGGTGGACCTGGCCAACCGGGTCCGGCCCCGTACCTGGGTGTAGGGGAACCGCCGGCGCCGCAGATCCCGCCGAGGCGAGCACCGTTTCCCGCCGCATGGCCGATATCGCGTGCGCGGGTTGCACAGACGGTGCGCGGGTCGGCCAGACGGCGGGCGGACCGCCCCGACGGACACGGGAGGCTGGAACAATACGGTCGACCCGCTTCGAGCTGCGGGGCGCCGCCCGGTGCCGTACAGTGCACAGTCTCAAGGGCACCGTCCGGCACCGGGGAATCGCGCCGGCCTCTTCGATCGAATCGGGGTGCACGATGACGCGGACTCACACAACGCAGACCCGTACCGCCGCCGTCCGAACCCTGTTCACCGTGCTCGTCGCGGTCACAGCCGCACTCACAGCCGTACTCGCCGCGGCACCGGCCGGTGCCGCGCCGCCCGCGCACGTCACCGGCGTCAGCAACCTCGGGCCGCAGGTCCTGCAGGTGGACGTGTACTCCCCCAGCATGGACCGCGTCATCTCCAACACCGTCCTGCGTCCCCCGGGCGGCGGCCCCGCTCCGGTGCTGTACCTGCTCGGCGGCGTCAAGGGCGGCACGGACGGCGTCTCCTGGCGGAACGACTCCGCCTACGAGCAGTTCTTCGCGGACAAGAACGTCACCGTCGTCACCCCCATCGGCGGCCCGTTCAGCGAGTACACGGACTGGCGATTCGACGACCCGGTCCTGGGACCCGCACGCGCCAACCAGTGGCAGACCTACCTGACACGCGAGCTCCCGCCCGCCATCGACGCCGAGTTCGCGACCACCGGCCGCAACGCCATTGCAGGCCTGTCCATGTCGGCGGGCCCCGCCATCGACCTCGCGATCCAGGCGCCGGAGCTCTACCAGGCCGCGGGCGCGTACAGCGGCTGCCCCATCAACGGCGGCATGTTCGGCGCCGCGCAGGTGTCGTCGGTGGTGCTCGCCGGCGGCGGGAGCGCCTCGAACATGTGGGGGCCGCCCGGCAGCGCCAGCTGGGCCGCGCACGACCAGTTCGCCCGGGCCGGCGAGCTGCGCGGCACCGCCGTCTACCTGGGCTCCGCATCGGGCATCCCCGGGGAGGTCGACGCGCTGGCGCCCTACCAGCTCTTCGGCGCGGCCACCGGCGGCGGGGCCGTCGAGGCGATCGCCGATGCGTGCACCGCCGCGTTCTCCCGCCGGCTCGACGACGTGGGCGTGCCGCACACGTTCGTCCACCGCGACCGCGGGGCCCACACCTGGGGACTGTTCGAGGCCGAACTGCGCGAGTCCTGGTTCACCGTCATCGGCCCGGCCCTGGGAGCGTAGGCCGGGGCCCCGGGAAGGGCCCTCAGTCGCAGATGCCCCGCAGCTTCTCGATCAGCGCCACCCGCCCGGCCGCGTCCGCCGCCATCGGGGCCACGTTGAGCGTGGTCACGCCGGCCTCGGCGAACGCCGCGACCCGTTCGCGCACATACGATTCAGGCCCGATCAGGTTGACGGCCCGCACCAGCTCGTCCGGAATCGCCGCCGCGGCCTCCTCCTTCTTGCCGGCCAGGTAGAGGTCCTGCACCACCTCGGCCTCCTTGCCGAAGCCGTACGTGGTGGCCAGCGTGTTGTAGAAGTTCTTGCCCTTGGCGCCCATGCCGCCGATGTAGAGCGCCAGGTGCGGGCGCACCCAGTCGTGCATGTGGTCCACGTCGTCGCCGATGGCCACCGCCGGTCCCGCATACACCTCGAGCTCGCCCAACGACGGATCGCGCTTGGCCTTGCCGGCCGCCAGCGCGTCGCCCCATGCATCCTGCGCCTTCTCCGGGTAGAAGAAGATCGGTTGCCAGCCTTCGGCCAGCTCCGCGGTGAGCTCGACGTTCTTGGGCCCCAGGGCCGCGAGCACGATGGGGATCCGCTCGCGCACAGGGTGGTTGATCAGCTTGAGCGACTTGCCCAACCCGGTGCCCTCGTCGGCCGGCAGCGGGATCCGGTATCGCTTGCCCTGGTGCTGCACCTTCTCACGACGCCACACCTGACGGCAGATGTCGATGATCTCGCGGGTGCGCCCCAACGGTGCGTCGTACTTGACGCCGTGGAAGCCCTCGATGACCTGCGGCCCCGAGGCGCCGAGCCCCAGGGTGAAGCGCCCGTCGGAGACGTAGTCCAGCCCGGCGGCGGTCATCGCGGTGAGCGTGGGCGTGCGCGTGTAGATCTGCAGGATCCCCGACGCCAGCTCCAGGCGCGTGGTGCGTGCCGCGAGGAACCCCAACTGGCTGACCGCGTCGAACGAGTACGCCTCCGGGACGAAGGCGATGTCGAGTCCCGCCCGTTCCAGGTCCGCCACCTCGGCGGCCGTCTCGGCGAATCCGCCGCTGTAGTTGAGGGTCATGCCGACGCGCATCAGTGCACCTCTGTTCTCGATCAGGGTGGGTGGGTGTTCTCGATCATGGGTGGAGTCCGATCACACGCGAGTCTGCCACGTCGTGCCGGGGGTCACACAGGCAGTACTATTGTTCACGGATACAATACTGGTGTTCCCGGCCGGAGCAGACGAGATCGGAGCCGAAATGACAGCGACGCTCGCCCCGCAGCGCGACGCACGTGGCCCGCAGGAACGCGGCACCCGCACCGCGGCCCTCACGCTGGCGGCCCGCAACGCGTGGGCGCTGACGCCGTTCGGCAACGGCATCGAGCGGCCGGCGCCGCTGCCGTCCACCGTGGTCCACGACGCGCACCACTGCACCGTCCGCCGGTACAGCGCGCCGGGGGCGGACGGGGCGCCGGTCCTGCTGGTGCCCCCGCTGGCCGTGTCCATCGACTGCTACGACCTGCGACCGGGGCAGAGCCTGGCCGCGCACTTCGTCGAATCGGGCCGGCCCGTCTACGTCGTCGACTACGGCCGCATCCGGTACGCCGACCGTGACATGGGCTTCGACGACTGGTTCGCCCGCATCATCCCCACCGCGATCGGAGCGGTGCTGCGCGACGCGGACAACGGCCCTGCCGCCGCCGATCCCACACTGGACCTCGTCGCCTGGAGCCTGGGCGGCACGCTCTCCCTGCTCACCGCCGCCCACTACCCCGAGCTGCCGATCCGGTCCATCGTCGCCATGGGCACGCCCATCGACTACGCGAAGAACCCGTCCATCGCGCCGCTGCGCGCCCTGGGCTCGCTCGCGCCGCTGCCGGTGGTCGGCGGAGTGGTGCGCACCGCCGGCGGCATCCCCTCGCCGCTGGTCAAGCTCAGCTACCGCTCGACGGCGCTGACCCGGGAGCTGACGCGGCCGTGGTTCATCGCCAACAACCTCACCGACACCACGGCGCTCGCCCAGATGGAGGCGATCGACCGGTTCATGGCAGGAATGCCCGGGTACCCGGCACGCTTCTACACCCAGATGCACAAGAACCTCATCATGGGCAACGCGCTCGCATCAGGGCGCGTGCGCATGGGCGGACACGAGGTAGAGCTGGCCGACCTGCGGGTGCCGGTGCTCGCGATCTGCGGCGACACCGACGTGCTGGCGCCCGCGGCCAGCGTCGCGGCCGCCGCCGACGTGCTCACCGGCTCGCCGCGGGTACGGGTCGAGACTGTCCCGGGCAGCCATTTGGGCATGGTCGCCGGCAGCGGGGCGAGTGCGCACACGTGGCCGGTGATCGACCGGTTCCACGCCGGCCTGCCCGGGTGAACCGCCGGCGCGCCACGGCGCCACCGCGCTCGGTATGTTCCTCGGTGCTCCGCGCCCGGATTCCACCGAAAAACGCCCCGCGCGACGACTACTCCACGAACTCCCAGGCGGCCTTCGCGATGGCGAGCTCCTCGTTCGTCGGCACCACCAGCACCGCGGTCTTCGATGCGGCGGTCGAGACCACCCGTCCGTGGTCGCCGCGCACGCGGTTGACGGCCGGGTCCACCTCGATGCCGTACCCTTCGAGCCCGGCCAGCGCGTCCTCGCGCACGGATGCGGCGTTCTCGCCGACGCCGGCGGTGAACGTGATCGCGTCGACGCGTCCGAGCACCGCCATGTAGGCGCCGACGTATTTGCGCAGCCGGTGCACGTACACGTCGTAGGCGAGCGCCGCACGCGGATCACCGGCCTCCCGTCGTTCGGTGACGGTGCGGAAGTCGTTGACGCCGCTGAGCCCCTTGAGCCCCGAGCGCCGGTTGAGCAGCTCGTCGATGTCGGCGATGTCCATCCCGGCGTGCCGGCCCAGGTGCAGCAGCACCCCCGGGTCCACATCTCCGGGACGGGTGCCCATGACGAGCCCCTCGAGCGGCGTGAGCCCCATCGACGTCTCCACCGCCACGCCGCCGCGCACCGCCGAGGCCGACGCCCCGTTGCCCAGGTGCAGCACGATGGTGTTGACCTCGTCGCGGGGCCGCCCCAGCAGCCGTGCCGTCTCCTCGCTGACGTACTCGTGCGAGGTGCCGTGGAACCCGTAGCGCTGCACTCCGTATTCCTCTGCCACGTCCGCGTCGATGGCGTAGGCGGCGGCCGCGGGGGGCAGCGTGTGGAAGAAGCCGGTGTCGAACACGCCCACGTGCGGCACGTCGGGGAAGTGTTCGCGGGCCACCTCGATGCCGATGATGTTCGCCGGGTTGTGCAGGGGTGCGAGGTCGGCCAGCCGATCGATGGTCTCGACCACCCTCGGGCGTGATGAGTGTGGGCTGCGTGAACACCTTGCCGCCGTGCACGATCCGATGACCGACGGCCGCCACGCCCGCCTCGTCCAGGTCCAGCCCCGGTCTCGGCGAACGTGCGGTAGGCCAGTGTCAGCCCGTGCGTGTGGTCAGTGATCTCGCCCCGCCATTCGCTGGTGCGCCCGTCGTACTCGTGGGTGAGCCGGCCCTGCGGTTCGCCGATCTGCTCGACCAGACCGGACGCGACGGCACGTTCGCCGGCCACGTCGACCAATTCGTACTTGATCGACGATGATCCCGAGTTGATCACGAGCACAAGGCGGCTCATCGGCCAGCCCCTTCCGTCGGGTCGGAGGCGCGGCCGGACACCTGCGCCTGGATCGCGGTGATCGCCACGGTGTTGACGATGTCCTCCACCAGCGCGCCGCGCGAGAGGTCGTTGACGGGCTTGCGCAGCCCCTGCAGCACCGGCCCGATGGCCACCGCCCCCGCCGTCCGCTGCACCGCCTTGTAGGTGTTGTTGCCCGTGTTGAGGTCCGGGAAGACGAGCACCGTCGCCCGCCCGGCCACCGCCGACTCCGGCATCTTGGCCGCCGCCACCGACGGTTCGACGGCCGCGTCGAACTGGATGGGCCCCTCCACGGGCAGCCCGGTGCCCCGTTCGCGCACCAGCGCGGTGGCGGCGCGCACCTTGTCGACGTCGGCGCCCGAGCCCGATTCGCCCGTCGAGTACGACAGCATCGCCACGCGCGGGTCGATGCCGAACTGCGCCGCCGTGCGCGCCGACGAGACGGCGATGTCCGCGAGCTGCTCGGCGGTGGGGTCGGGCACCACCGCACAGTCGCCGAAGGCGAGCACCCTGTCCGCCAGGCACATCAGGAAGATCGACGACACCGTGGACACGTCCGGCAGCGTCTTGATGATCTCGAACGCGGGGCGGATCGTGTGGGCGGTGGTGTGCGCGGCACCGGAGACCATGCCGTCGGCCGCGCCCATGTGCACCATCATCGTGCCGAAATACGACGAGTCGCGCATCACCTCCGCGGCCACGTCCTCGGTGACGCCCCGGTGCGCGCGCAGCCGCGCGTACTCCGTGATGAAACCGTGCCGCAGCGTGGAGGACGCCGGATCGATCACCTGCGCACCGTCGAGCTCCAGACCGAGCTCCGCGGCGCGCTGGCGCACGCGGGTCTCGTCGCCGAGGATCGACAGGTCGACGATGCCGCGCCGGATCAGCCGGCCGGCGGCGCGCAGGATCCGATCGTCGTCGCCTTCGGGCAGCACGATGCGGCGCCGGTCGGCACGGGCCCGCGCCAGCAACCGGAACTGGAACATCTGCGGCGTCACGATCTGCGGAATGTCCACCCGCATGAGGTCGCGCAGCGCCTCGCCGTCGACGTGCCGTTCCATCAGGTCCAGCGCGGTGTCCACCTTGCGCAGCGACGACGGGGTCATCTGGCCGCGGGTCTGCGACGCGATGGCCGCGGTGGCGAACGTGCCCTGCTCGCAGCGGATGAGCGGCAGCCGCGGCTTGGTGCCCTTGACCAGAGCGTCGATCGCCGGGTGGGGCTGCAGTCCGCCGTTGAGCACGATGCCCGCGAGCGACGGGAACCCCTCGGCCTCGTGGGCGGCCACCAACGCCAGCAGCGCGTCCGAACGGTCGGCGGGCACGATCACCACCTGCCCCTCGGTGATGCGCTCCAGGATGTGCTCGGCCGTCATGCCGCCCACCATCACGCTGGTGGCCTCGCGGGCGAGCAGCGCCGGGTCGCCCGCGTAGACGGTGCCGCCCACCGCGGTGCACAGCTCGGCCATCGTCGGCGCGAACAACACCGGCACCTCCGGCAGCGCCCAGGCCGGCAGCCCGGTGCCGCGCAGCGCTGCCACCATCGCGTCGAGGCCGTCCGGATCGCACTGGTTGGCCACGACGCCCACCACGTGCGCCTGCGCCGAGCGGATCTCGGCGATGCTGTGCGACGCGAGCTCCGCCGTCGCCCCCGGCTCCCGGTCGTGCCCGCTCACCGCCAGCAGCACCCGCGCACCCAGGTTGACGGCGATGCGCGCGTTGTAGGCGAGCTCCGACTGGTTGACCACGTCGGTGTGGTCGCTGCCCACGATGACGACGGCGTCGGAGCAGGCCCGCACCTCGTGGTAGCGGGCGACGATCTCGCTCAGCGCCGCCTCCGGGTCGGCGTGCACCTGGTCGTAGGTGACGCCGACGCAGTCGGCGTAGTCGAGGCTGGCCGTCGCGTGCCGCACGAGCAGCTCGAGGATGCGGTCGGGACCGTCCGCGCTGCGGGTGATCGGCCGGAACACGCCCACCCGCGCGCCCGACTCGGCGAGCAGGTGCAGCAGGCCGAGCGCGATCGCCGACTTGCCGGTGTTCCCCTCGGCCGAGGCGAGGAAGACGCTCGGCGCCGGGGACTCGGAGACCGGGCGCGGCGGCGCGGCTGAAGGAGACTCAGAGGGCATCACCCCAGACTAGTGGCAATGCCGCGCAGTTAGTGGTGTGGCTGGTGTGGCAAGTGTGACTGCGGCGTGTCGGGCGAAGAGCAACGGAACTCCACGGTAGGCAAGGGGTGTCCTCACAAGACGCCCTGCTACCAAAGGAGTTCCGTTGCCGTCCCAGTCTGTCATCCCTGCCCCGCTGCCCGCGCCGGCGGATCCCTTCGCCGCGGGTCATCTCGGCGAGTTGACCCGGATCGTGTCATTCGATCTGGTCGACGCGGCGATCGAGGCTGCCGGAGCGGCGCAGAAACGGGTGCGCCGCCTGCCCACCCGGGTGGTGATGTACGTGCTGCTCGCGGGGGTGCTGTTCACTGGCGTGGGCTACCAGCAGGTACTGGCGCGCCTGGCCCGCGGCGCCGGCCTGAGCCTGACCACGCCCGGTAGCTCGGCGTTGTCCCAGGCGTTCCGGCGGATCGGCACCGGCCCGCTTGCCGAACTGTTCGACCTGGTCCGCGGCCCGGCGGCCGGGTCCTCGCGCTGGCGGGGCCTGCTGGTGTGCGCGATCGACGGCACCACGATGTTCGTGGCGGACACCGGCGCCAACACCGGCGCGTTCGGCCGCCAGTCCGGCCGCCCTGACGCACCGGCCGGATACCCGATGCTGCGGCTGGTGAGCATCGTCGCATGCGGCACCCGCACGGTCATCGACGCCGTGTTCGGCTCCTACCGGGCCGGGGAGACCACCTACGCCCCCGCCCTGACGAACAGTCTGCGCCCCGGCATGCTGCTGCTGGGCGACCGCAACTTCGCCGCCGCCGCCCTGATCGAGCAGTTCGCCGCCACCGGCGCAGACCTGCTCATACGGTGCAAGAACGCCCGCAGGTTCGAGGTCCTCGAGCGCCTGGACGACGGCACCCAGATCGTGGCCATCGGCGATCTGCGGGTGCGCCTGATCGACGCCCAGATCACCGTCGATCTCGACCCGGCCGGCGGCCGGCGCACCGGCACCTACCGTCTGATCACCACGCTGACCGACCCGGACCGCTACCCCGCACGGCAGATCGTGCAGCTCTACCACCAGCGATGGGAGATCGAGACCAGCTACCGGGAGACCAAAGCGACGATCCTCGCGGGCCGGGTCCTGCGAGCACGCACCCCGGCCGGCGTCGCCCAGGAGGTCTACGCCGTCCTGATCGTCCACCAGGCGCTGCGCACCGCGATCGCCGACACCGCCCTGGCCGCCGGCGACATCGCTCCCGACCGGCTCAGCTTCACCATCGCCCTGACCACCGCCCGCGACGCTATCCACGATGCGGGTCTCATCCTCGCCGGGCCCTGCACCGACCTGACCGGCCGCATCGGGCGAGCAGCACTGGCAGCGGTCATGCCCGCCCGCCGATCACGCTCGAGCCCCAGAGTCACGAAACGGGCCATCTCCAAACACCGCGCGAAAGGCAACGTCGACCGCACGAACTATCGGACCCGCATCACGACACACCTACCGGGCATCATTGACACCAGACACGACAACTAACTGCGCGGCATTGAGACTAGTGGCGCGCGCCATCCGCCCGGTCCCCCGATCCGGGGGTGCCCGGCGTCAGCTCAGCGCGCGCAGGCGCGGCGCCAGGTCGCGCTCGAACAGCTCGAGGAACCGCCGCTGGTCGTGGCCGGGCGCGTGGAACACCAGGTGGTTCAGGCCGGCGTCGATGTACTGGCGCACCTGTTCCACCGCGTCGTCCGGGTCGGAGGCGACGATCCATCGCTTGGCGATCTGCTCGATGGGCAGCGCGTCGGCGGCCCGCTCCATCTCGATCGGGTCGTCGATGGAGTGCTTCTGCTCGGCGGTGAGCGACAGCGGCGCCCAGAAGCGGGTGTTCTCCAGCGCCATGTCCGGGTCGGTGTCGTAGGAGATCTTGATCTCGATCATCTTGTCGATCTCGTCGACGTCGCGCTCCTTCTTGGCCGCACCCTCCGCGACGGCGGGCATGAGCTTGTCGGTGTAGAGCTCCATGCCCTTGCCGGAAGTGCAGATGAAGCCGTCGCCCGCACGCCCGGCGTACCGCGCGACGACGGGGCCGCCCGCCGCGATGTAGACGGGGATGCCGCCCTCGGGCACGTCGTAGATGGAGGCGCCGGACGTCGAGTAGTACTCGCCGTCGAAGTCCACGCGGTCGCCGGTCCACAGCTCGCGCATGAGGCGCACCGACTCGCGCAGCCGGGCGAAGCGCTCCTTGAACGCCGGCCATTCGCCTTTGTATCCGGTGGCGATCTCGTTGAGCGCCTCGCCGGTGCCCACGCCCAGCATCACCCGGCCCGGGAAAAGGCAGCCCATGGTGGCGAACGCCTGGGCCACCACCGCCGGGTTGTAGCGGAAGGTCGGCGTCATCACCGACGTGCCCAGCTGCAGGCGCTCGGTGCGCTCGCCCACCGCGGCCATCCACGCCAGCGAGAACGGCGCGTGCCCGCCCTCGTGCCGCCACGGCTGGAAGTGGTCGGACACCGTCGCCGAATCCATCCCGTGGCGCTCCGCCGCCACCGCGATCTCCACGAGTTCACGCGGATCGAACTGTTCCGCAGACGCCTTGTAGCCGAGCTTGAGCGGGCGCTTCGCCATGTCCAGATCCTCCTCGCCGATGACAGTCAGCCTCGATTCAACCATCGACGCCCGCGGACCACGCGCCGCCACTTGCTCACCGGAATACGCGACGACGCGCGGCGGCCGGCCCGCTGCTGCCAGAATCCCATTGACGACACCCCGACGCCGCCCGCAGGAGGGACCACCCATGACCGCACCGCATCGGCACCGCACCGCACTGGTGACGGGGGCCTCGTCGGGCATCGGCCTGGCGACGGCACGCGCCCTCGTCGCGTCCGGCTACACCGTGTACGGCACCGGACGTGCACCGCAGAACCTGCCCGACGACGCCCGCGTGCCCGGGGTGCACTACCTGCCGCTCGACCTCGCCGACACTGCATCCATCGAGCGCTGCGCCGCCCAGGCCGGCCCCGTCGACGTGCTCGTCAACAACGCGGGCGAGAGCCAGTCGGGGCCGTTCGAGGAGCTGCTGCCGGACGACCTCGAGCGGCTGTTCCGGATCAACGTGCTCGGCGCGGTGCGCTTGAGCCAGCAGGTGCTGCCCGGCATGCGCGAGCGCGGGTACGGACGCGTCGTCATGGTCGGGTCGATGCTGGGCAGCCTGCCTCTGGCCTACCGCTCGTCGTACTGCGCGTCCAAAGCGGCCGTCCGCACGTTCGCGTCCGCCGCCCGGGCCGAGTTCGCGCCGTACGGGGTGTGGCTGACCACCGTGGAGCCCAGCTCGATCAACACCGGCATCAGCGAGCGCCGCACCCACCTGGTGCGGCCCGGCTCGGTGTTCGAGGAGCAGTACCGGCGGGTGATCGCGCGTCTGGACGCGCGCGAGGCCGCCGGCATCCCCGCCGAGGAGGTCGCCGCGCAGATCATGGACGCGATCCGTGCGCGGCGGCCCCGGCCGCTGTATGCGGTGGGCGGGGGCTCGCGGGCGGCGTTCGCGCTCAAGCGGATGCTGCCCGAGTCGGTGACCGAGCGGATCCTGGGCCGCCGGTTCGGGGTGCGCTTCTAGGCAGCTGTCCTCCCCGAGACCCGCGACTCCCTACCGCTCGGTACGTTCTTCGGTGGAAATCGCCGCGCGATCACCGAAAAACGTACCGCCGGGCGAGGCGCCGTCAGCGCAGCCGCACCGGCAGCCCCGCCACCACCAGCAGCACCTCGTCGGACGCGGCGGCGATGCGCGCGTTGAGCCGGCCGAGCAGGTCGCGGAACAGCCGTCCCGAGGCGGTCGCGGGGACCACGCCGCTGCCCACCTCGTTGCTCACCGCCACCACCGGCGCCGGGCACGCGCGCCACGCGGCCACGAGCTCGTCGATATCGGCCTCGACCCGTTCGAGCGGCCCGCCCTCCCACGCCGAGTGCAGGTCGATGCGCGCCGTCAGCCACGTGCCCAGGCAGTCCAGCAGCACCGGGCCCGTCGCCGACCGCAGCAGCCCGGCCACATCGGTCGTCTCGACGGTGCGCCACGTTCCGGGGCGCCGCTCGCGGTGCGCGGCCACCCGCTCCAGCCACTCGGGATCGTCACGGCCGGCGCCACCGGTGGCCAGGTAGGTGACGTCGGCACTGTCGGCCAGCGCCTCCTCGGCCAGCGTGGACTTGCCCGACCGCGCACCGCCCAGCACCAGGGTCCGGCGGTGTCCGACGACGTCCTCCCGACGTTCCACGCCCGGCACCGGCACGACCATCCCGTCCTCCCCCGCGCGGACCCCCCACGGGCGCAGCCGCCGGTCCAGCTCGTCCGGCGGCGGATTGTGGTGGCTCAGGTGCACGGCCACCACCTGCGTGCCCTCGACGACGGCCCCGCGTTGCCGCAGCTCCGCGAGCACGCGCGGGAACGTCGCGAGGTTCAGGTGCCCGCCGTCCAGGTCGGTGCGGTCGCCGAAGGTCTCGTCCAGGAACACCGCATCGAATCGGGCCCCCGCCACCGCCCGCACCGTCGGATCGGGCAGCGGCCCGGTGTCCGTGGCCCACAGGATGCGGCCGACCGCGCCCTCCCGTGCCACGTCGTAGAGCACCGCGTCTCCGGCTATCCACACAGCATGGTCGGCCGCGAGCACCCGCACCCGGTAGCGCGCACCGTCCGGCTCCCCCAGCACCGCCTCGTCGCCCGCTGCGACCTCGATGAACCGCACCGGATCGTCGGGCGCCGCCCACGGCCGGCACTGCGCGACGACGTCGGCCGGGCCCACCACGTCCAAGGGGTCGCGGCGGCCTGCCCAGTGCCGGAACAGCAACGCCGCGGGCCCCAGGTGATCCGGGTGCGAGTGGGTCAGCAGCAGGTGTCGCACCCCCGCCAGCGACCGTCCTGCACGCACCGCGCTGCGCGGGGTCTCCGGCCCGCAGTCGAGCAGAAGCCGGCCGTCGACCAGTGCCGACGTCTGCCCGCGGACCCGCCCCGACCCGGCCGCGGCGAGGCACGACGCGCACTCGCAGAAAGGGTTGGGCCACCCGTCGGCGGCGCCGCTGCCCAGCAGCACCACCTCCCCGCCGTCTCGCATCTCCCCGCCGCTCATTCCGCCGTCCCGCGCGCCGCACGCCCGACAGCCCCGGCGCCCAGCCCCTCCGGCAGCACCACCACGGTGCCGCCCCGCCGCAGCACCTCGACGCGGGCGCCGTACACGCGGCCGATCCGCGCAGGTTCGAGCACGTCCTCGGGCGCGCCGTCGGCGATCACCCGGGCGTCGGCCATCATCACCATGCGTCGACCGTAGTGGGCGGCCAGGGTGAGGTCGTGCATCGCGGCCACCACCGTGATCCCCTCGTCGGCCCGCAACGATTCCACCAGATCCAGCACCTGCTGCTGGTGTCCGATGTCGAGGGCGCTGGTCGGCTCGTCCAACAGCAGCACCTCCGGCTGCTGGGCCAGCGCCCGCCCCAGCACCACCCGTTGAAGCTCGCCGCCGGAGAGCTGCGCGGCCTGCCGGGGTGCCAACTCCTCCAGATCGAGCCGCCGCAGGACCCGCGCCACCGCCGCCTTGTCCGCCGCCGATTCCACCCCGAACCGGGGCACATGCGGGGTGCGGCCCAGCGACACCAGCTCGGCCACCGTGATCCCCTCCGGGACCACCGGCCGCTGCGGCATGAGCGCCACCTTGCGCGCCATCGCCCGGCGCCGGGTCCTGCGCGGGTCGGCGCCCGCCACCGTCACCGCGCCGGTCACCGTTCCCCCCGCCGCGGTGCCGCCCGCCGGCGTGAGCAGCCCGGCGAACGCGTGCAGCAGCGTCGTCTTGCCGGCGCCGTTGGGGCCCACCACCGAGACCCATGCGCCCCGGCCGATCGTGAGCGTCACGTCGTCCACCACCGTCGCACCGCCGCGCGCCACAGTCAGGCCCGCGCAGGCGACGGCCGAATCCCCCGCCGTCACTGCATCCCCGTGCCGCGCCGCAGCACCACGAGGAAGAACGGCGCCCCGATGGCGGCCGTCACCACGCCGATCGGCAGTTCCGCGGGCGACATGATCGTGCGCGCCACGACATCGGCGAGCACCAGGAACGACGCACCGGCCAGCACCGACAGCGGCAGCAGCAGCCGGTGCCCGGGCCCCACGACCAGGCGCACCGCGTGCGGCACCACGATGCCGACGAACCCGATGAGCCCGCTCACGCTCACCACCGCGGCCGTGCCGAGCGTGGCGACCGCGACGAGCAGCAGCCGCACCCGCGCCGGGCGGATGCCCAGGCTGGCCGCCTCGACGTCGCCGACCGACATCACGTCGAGCGTGCGCCGGAACAGCAGGATCACCGCGATCGTCACCGCCACGTACGGCAGCACCAGGGTGACGTCGGACCAGCCGTCGGTGCTCAGCCGTCCGAGCAGCCATGCGTACACGCTCTGCAGCGAATCCTGGTAGCGCTGCTGCACGAACGTCTGCGCGGCGTTGGCGAATGCCGCGACGGCCACCCCGGCGAGGATGATCACCACCTCGCCCCGGCCCCCGCCCACGCTGCGGCCCAGCAGATACGTGGCGGCGACGGCGACGATGCCCCCGGCGAACGCCGCCACCGGCACGCCCAGCGAACCCATGCCCGCACCGGCGGCACCCGCCACGATCATCACCGTGGCACCCAGCCCGGCGCCGCTGGAGACGCCCAACAGGTACGGGTCGGCCAGCGGATTGCGGAACACGCCTTGGTAGGCGGCCCCGGCCACGGCGAGGGTCGCCCCCACCAGCGCGCCGAGCACCACCCGCGGCAACCGGATCTGCCACAGGATGGCCTGCTGCTGCGTGGTGAGACCGGAATCGATGTGCACCAGCGGCAGCGCGTCGGCCAGTTCGGCCAGCACGGATGACGGCGACAGGCCCGATGCGCCGACGAGCGTGGCCGTCAACAGCACCGCGAAGGTCACCGCCGCCGCGGCCGCGATGATGGCCGCGCCGCGCCCGCGACTCCGGCGCGCGACGACACCGCCGGGGCGGGCCGCCGTGGCCGTCACGTGCCCGGCCGGTCCGCGAGGATCTGCGCGATGCGCTGGGCCAGGTCACCGATCCGCGGCCCCCAGCGGCTGGTGATGTCGGCGTCGAGCGCATGCACCTGCCCGTCGCGCACCGCCGTCACGCCGGCCCACCCGGGCCGCTGCGCCACCGAGGCCGGTGACTCGCCGCCCGCCTGGGCGTCGGCCAGGAAGATCAGGTCCGGATTCGCCGAGACGACGAACTCCGGCTGCAGCTGCGGATACGCACCCGCGCCGGACGCGGCGTCCGCGATGTTCTGCAGACCGAACAGCGAGTACACCTGCCCGATGAACGACGCGGAGGTGACGGTGTAGAGGGTCGGGTCGAGCTCGTGGAAGTAGGTGAGCCCCTCGCCCGCGCCGCCCGCGGCGTCGATCGCCGCGGAGATCTGCTCGCGCACCTCCCCCACGAGCTCGTGCGCCTCGTCGGCGTGCCCGGTGACGACGCCCACCTGTGCGAACTGCTCGTAGGCGCCCTCGATATCGCCGGGCGCGGGCAGCTGCAGGTACGGCACGCCCACCCTGTCCAGGCCGGACTTCAGGTCGCCGTTGTCGTCGGAGAACACCACGAGGTCCGGCTGGTAGCCCAGGATGGCCTCGAGGTTGGGGGTGTAGCCGGACAGGTCGGTGGTGGGCACGCCCTGCGGATAGTCCGACTGGTCGTCCACCGCCACCACCTGATCGCCCGCGCCCACCGCGTAGAGGATCTCGGTGGCCGACGGGCTCAGCGAGACGATCCGCTGCGGCGCGTCGCCCGGGGAGCCGGGCGCCTCCGCCGCTGCCCCGGGGGCGTCGCCGCCGGAACCGCCGGCCGGATCTTCCGCGCCCGATCCGCACGCCGTGAGCACCATGCCCAGCAGCAGCGCGATGACCAGGGCGCACATGCGCAGCGCCGCGCGACGGGAGTGAACAAGACGGTGGTGGAGCACAGAGCCGTTCCTTCATCCGAGGGGCGTCGTGTGGCCGCGGGCCAGCTGACCTGGCTCATCCGACTCGCCTCGAGCGCATCCGCGCGGCGTCGGCTTCACAGTTGCGGGACAGCGCCGGCATCGCACCGGACTTCACTGGCACCCACGGCGACCGGCGGCGCCGGCCGGACGGCAGTTTACCCGCCGGCCGTCCGCGGCCCCGCCGGTGTTCTCAGGGGGGGCAGGCCCGGTTGTGACACCTGCTTCACATTCTGTGGCCCCCGGATGAGGGTTTCCCACCATCCGGGGGCCACAGAATGTGAAGTTCGTGCCGCCGGACGTCAGCCCAGCGCCTGCGCGATGTCCTCTTTGAGGTCGCGCACGTCCTCGAGACCCACGGACAGCCGCACCACACCGTCGGTGATCCCGATGGCGGCGCGCCCCTCCGAGCCCATGGCGCGGTGCGTCGTGGTGGCGGGGTGGGTGGTCATGGACTTGGCGTCGCCCAGGTTGTTGGAGATGTCGAGGATGCGCAGCCGGTTGAGGAACTCGAAGGCGCGCGCCTTGCCCTGCCCCTCGGCGGCGTCGAGCTCGAAGGTGATCACCGATCCGCCGCCGGTCATCTGCGAGCGGGCCAGCTCGTACTGCGGGTGCGACGGCAGGAACGGGTACTTGACCCACTTGACCGCCTCGTGCGCCTCGAGCAGCCCGGCGATCTCGAGCGCGCTCGCCGCCATCCGCTCGACGCGCATCGCCATGGTCTCGAGTCCCTTGACCAGGGTCCAGGCGTTGAACGGGCTCAGCGACGGGCCGGTGTGGCGGATCAGGTGCTTGACCGGCCCGCCGATGAACTCCTCGGATCCCAGGATGGCCCCGCCCATCACGCGCCCCTGGCCGTCGATGTGCTTGGTGCCGGAGTACACCGTGACGTCGGCGCCCAGCTCCAGGCTGTTCTGCAGCACGGGGGTGGCGAAGACGTTGTCGAGGACGACGGTGGCGCCGGCCGCGTGCGCCATCTCGGAGACCGCCCGGACGTCGACGATCTCCTGCATCGGGTTGGACGGCGTCTCGAAGAACACGGCCTTGGTGGGCTTCGAGAGCGCCTCGCGCCACTGGTCCAGGTCGGTGCCGTCGACGAACACCGTCTCGACGCCCCAGCGCGGCAGCAGCTCGTTGCAGATCACGAAGCACGAGCCGAACAGGCTGCGCGACGCGACGAGCCGGTCGCCGCTCCCGCACAGCGCGGCCAGCGCCGTGAACACCGCGGACATGCCGGTGGCGGTGGCATAGCAGGCTTCGGCGCCGTCGAGCAGGCGCATGCGCTCCTGGAACATCTCCACGGTGGGGTTGCCGTAGCGCGAGTACACGAAGCGCTGGTCCTCGCCGGTGAACGCGCGCTCGGCGGCCTCCGCGCTCTCGTAGACGTAGCCGGACGTCAGGTACAGCCCCTCGGCCGTCTCCTGGTACTGCGAGCGCATCACCCCGCCGCGGATGCCGACGGTGGCGGGGCGCACCCCGTCGGGGAGCCGGGGCGGGTTCTGGTCGTGCGCGGGCTGATCGGACATCGTCGCTGCCTCCGTGGGGCGGGTCGGCCCGGCCGTCTCGGCGGGCCGGGAAGAACAGTGGGCGTCAGGAGTGCGGCGTCGAGGACAGCCGGAACGCTGCGGCCGCCGCGGGGTCGGGAGCGGTCAGGACTGACACCAGGGCAGGCCGGCCGCGCGCCATCCGGCGCTGCCGCGGTGCCCTTGGGCGTCCAGTCCGCCTTCGAACCCCTCGAGAACGTTGTAGGCGGGCCCCAGGCCCGCGCCGGTGGCCGCGATGGCGGCCCCGATGGACCGCTGCCCGGAGCGGCACAGGAACAGGACCGGCGACGCCGCGCCGTCCGCGTCGCCGCCCGGCACGGCTCCCCGCTCGGCCGCGACCTCGGCGTGCAGCTGCTCTCCGAACCGCGGGTTGGGCGCGCCCGACGGGTAGTCGATCCACTCGACGAACCGTGTGCGGCGCCCCAGCGCGGACAGGTCGGGAACGCCCACGAACTGCCACTCCGCACCGGTGCGGACGTCCACGAGGACGGCGCGCGGATCGTCGCCGAGCATTTCCCAGGCGCGGGCGGGCGTCACATCGCCCGCGTAGCCGGCCCCCTGCGGGTTCGTCCCATCCGCCATCACCGGAGCCTCCCGCCCGTGCATTCCATCTGCATCCCGCATCACGTTTCGCGCCCCACCGCGCACCTCGGGCCGGGCCGGTTCCAGTGTGTCACCGCGCGCGGCGGCCACGCATCGCAGGGTTGGCCGCGCGCCCCGCACCGGTCGATGTGATGCCACTCACGCACCTGAAACCGGGAGACAAGTGTCACCTCTATCACAAAGGTAAGCCTTCGGTGCCCTAGACTGGAATGTCCATAGAACCGCCAACTCGACAAAAGGGTCTGAAGTGAATCGTCCACTGCGTGTCGCAATCATTGGAGCAGGGCCTGCTGGCATTTACGCCGCAGACGCCCTGATGAAATCCGATACCGCGACCTGTGGCTGTGGCGTGAGCATCGACCTCTTCGAGCGCATGCCCGCACCGTTCGGCCTCATCCGCTACGGCGTCGCCCCCGACCACCCGCGCATCAAGGGCATCGTCTCGGCACTGCACAAGGTGCTCGACAAGCCGCAGGTCCGCCTGCTCGGCAACATCGACTACGGCAGCGACGTCACCCTCGACGACCTGCACTCGATGTACGACGCGGTGATCTTCTCCACCGGCGCCAATGCCGACCGGCCGCTGAACATCCCGGGCATCGACCTCGACGGCAGCTACGGTGCGGCCGACTTCGTCTCCTGGTACGACGGACACCCCGACGTGCCGCGCGAGTGGCCGCTGGACGCCGAGTCGGTGGCGGTGCTCGGCGTGGGCAACGTGGCCCTCGACGTGGCCCGTGTGCTGGCCAAGACCGGCGACGAGCTGCTGCGCACCGAGATCCCCGCCAACGTCTACGACGGGCTCAAGGCCAACAAGGCCACCGACGTGCACGTGTTCGGCCGCCGCGGCCCGGCGCAGGCCAAGTTCACGCCGCTGGAGCTCAAGGAGCTCAACCATTCGCCGAACATCGAGGTCATCGTCGACCCGGAGGACATCGACTACGACGAGGCCTCCGCGGTGGCCCGGCGCAACTCGAAGATCGTCGACCAGGTCGCCAACATCATCCAGGACTACGCGCTGCGTGACCCCGGCGAGAGCCTGAACCGCATCCACCTGCACTTCTTCGAGAACCCGGTGGAGGTGCTCGGCGAGGACGGCAGGGTCGCCGGCCTGCGCACCGAACGCACCGAGCTCGACGGCACCGGCAACGTGCGCGGCACCGGCCGGTTCAACGAGTGGCCGGTGCAGGCGGTGTACCGGGCGGTGGGCTACCTGTCGCAGAACATCGCCAAGCTGCCGTTCGACGAGCAGGCGGGCACCATCCCCAACGAGGCCGGCCGCGTCACCGGCGACGACGGCGCGCACTTCACCGCCACCTACGTCACCGGCTGGATCAAGCGCGGCCCCGTGGGGCTCATCGGCTCCACCAAGGGCGATGCCAACGAGACGGTCGCCTGCCTCATCGAGGACTTCGACGCGGGCCGGCTGCCGCAGCCGGAGAACACCGGCGAGGACGCGATCATCGAGTTCCTCGACGCCAAGGGCCACCCGTACACCACCTGGGACGGCTGGTACAAGCTCGACGCGTACGAGCGCGGGCTCGGCGAGGACGAGGGCCGAGAGCGCGTCAAGGTGGTCGAGCGCGAGGACATGCTCCGCGCCTCGCACGGAGCCTGATCACCACCTGAACGGCCCGCTCCGCCCCGGCACCCGATCATGGCGCCGGGGCGGAGCCGCGTCCCGGGGCGGGCCGCGCCACCACAATTCGCCCCGTTTCACGAACGTGCGTCCAGAATTCCGCTACCGTGACATACGGCACGTCATCGACGGTCCAGCCCGGCGGATCGCCGCAGCACATGCACCACGTGCCCGGCGGAAGGATCCCGGATGCGCACCCGATTCCCACGCACGCTCCCCCGCTTCGCTGCGCCTCTGACAACGCTGGCCACCGCGACCGTCATCACGGCCGCCGCAGCACTCGCCGTCCCCGCATCCGCCGCCCCCGTGTCCGGCCCGGAGACCATGCTCAACGGCCTGCTCGCCGGGTCGCGCACAGAGGCCCCCCGGCGCAGGCGGCACCCGACGCCTTCTACGACTCCCCCGCCGACCTGGCCGGCACCCGTCCCGGCGACGTTCTGCGCGCGCGGCCCACCACCATCGATTTCGCCGGTCTCGACCTGCCTGTGCACGCCACCACGGTCCTATACCGCTCCACCGACACGCATGGGGACCCCATCGCCGTCAGCGGCACCGTCATGGCCCCGGACATGCCGTGGACGCGCCCCGGCCCGCGCCCGCTCGTCGTCATCGCGCCGGGCACCCAGGGGCAGGGCGACCAGTGCGCGCCGTCGCGGCGGATGCCCGGCGGCGGGTCCGTCGACAACCTGGCCCAGGCGGGCGTGTTCCTCGTGCAGGGCTACGCAGTGGCGGTCACGGACTACGAGGGCCTGGGCACCCCCGGCATCCACACCTACATGAACCGGCTCTCGCAGGCGCACACCGTGCTGGACATGGGCCGCGCCGCGAAGAACCTCCACGATCCGGAGATCCCGGCCGACGCACCGGTGGGCCTGTGGGGTTATTCGCAGGGCGGCGGGGCGGTGGCCTCGGCGGCCGAGCAGGTGGACGCCTACGCACCTGATCTGGGCGTACGCGGCGCGTTCGCCGGCGCCCCGCCGGCGAACCTCGCCGTCACCACCTCCCGCGTCGACGGCAGCCGGCTGGCCGGGGCCATCGGCTACGCGATCAACGGCCTCGAGGCCGACTACCCGCAGATCGTCCCGTCGGTGGACGCGCAGCTGAACGACCGGGGGCGGGCAATGCTCCGCGACGTGGCCACCCAGTGCACGTCGGCCACCGAGGAGGAGTTCGGCGGCGCCCACAGCACGCAGTTCACCGCCTCCGGGCAGCCGATCGAGTCGCTGCTGGGCACCGAGCCGATCAAGTCGGTCGTCGCCACGCAGACCATCGGCACGATCCGTCCTGGTGTGCCGGTCTTCGTGGTCACCGGCGACGGCGACGACATCGTCCCCGCGCGCACTGTGCGCACCATGGTCGATGGTTGGTGCTCCCTCGGCGGGACGGTGACGTTCCGCGACTATCCGACGCCGGACATCGCCCCGCTCGTCAACCACGTGGCGGCCATGCCGATCGCGGCCCCCGAGGCGCTGACGTGGATGAACGACCGGCTCGACGGGGTTCCCGACGCGGGGGACTGCGCCTCCTGACCGGGCTCGCCGGCCGGTATCGTCGAGGCGGCGACGACGGAAGGCGGACAGGTGACCGACACCCCCGGGGCCCTCGACGGCTACCGCGTCATCGAACTCGGCACGCTCATCTCCGGCCCCTTCGCGGGGCGCCTGCTGGGCGACATGGGCGCCGACGTCATCAAGGTCGAGGCGCCCGACCGCCCCGACCCGCTGCGCACCTGGGGCAACGCCGAGCAGGACGGGCACCGGTTCTTCTGGACCGTGCACGCGCGCAACAAGCGGTCAATCACGCTCGACCTGCGCGGCGACGCCGGCCGCGCGGTGCTGCTGGACCTGGTCGAGCACGCCGACGTGGTGCTGGAGAACTTCCGCCCGGGCACGCTCGAGCGCTGGGGACTGGGCTACGACGTGCTCAGCGCGCGCAATCCGGGGATCGTGCTCGCCCGCGTGTCCGGCTACGGGCAGACGGGCCCGCTCGCCGGCCGCCCCGGATACGCCTCGGTGGCCGAGGCGGTGAGCGGGCTGCGGCACCTCAACGGCTACCCGGACCAGCCGCCGCCGCGGCTGTCGCTGTCGATCGGCGACACGCTCGCCGGCATGTTCGCCGCGCAGGGCATTCTCGCCGCCTTGCTGGCCCGGCAGTCGACCGGCCGCGGCCAGGTGGTGGACGTGGCGCTCACCGAGGCGTGCCTGGCGGTGCAGGAGTCGACGATCCCCGACTTCGACCGCGGCGGCGTGGTGCGCGGGCCGTCGGGCACGCGGCTCGACGGGATCGCGCCGTCGAACATCTACCGTTCGTCCGACGGCAAGTGGGTGGTGATCGCCGCCAACCAGGACACGCTGTTCCGGCGGCTGTGCGGCGCGCTGGGCAGCCCGGAGCTGGCGGACGACCCACGATTCCGGGACCACCTGGCGCGCGGGCGCAATCAGGACGAGCTCGACGGGATCATCGGCGCGTGGGCCGGGCGCCGCTCCGCGCAGGAGATCATCGACGAGCTCACCGAGGCCCAGGTGGTCGTCGGGCCCGTGAACACCGTGGCCGAGGTGGTCGAAGACCCCCAGCTGCGGGCCCGCGGCATGTTCGTCGAGCACGACGACGCGCGTATCGGCCAGGCGGTGCTGGGCCCGGGCGTGGTTCCCCGGCTCTCCAGCACCCCGGGGTCCGTGCGCACCGCGGGATCGGCGGAGCCGGGCGGCGACAACGACGCTGTGTACGCCGGACTGCTGGGATACTCGGAGGAGCAGCGGGCGGCGCTACGTGAGGAGGACACGATCTGATGGACGGACTGCCGCAGCACGTGAGCATCCGCGAGGTGGGCCTGCGCGACGGCCTGCAGAACGAGGCGCCTCTCCCCACCGAGGCGAAGGTGCGGCTGCTCGAGGCGCTTGCGTCGACGGGCGTTCCACGCATCGAGCTCACCGCATTCGTCTCACCCAAGGCCGTGCCCGCCATGGCCGACGCGGACCTGATGGCCTCGGCCGCCCTCGCTCTCGGCGATGCCGGACCGGAGTTCTCGGTGCTCGTCGCGAGCCCGGGCGGGGCACGCCGCGCCGTGGACGCGGGCATCACCGCCGTCGAGTACGTCGTCTCCGCGGCCGACGGGCACAGCCGCGCCAACGTCAAGGCCACCACCGCCGAGGCGCTCGCACGCACATCCGAGGTGGCGGACATCGTGCACGGCGCGGGCGGCCGGCTCGAGGTCATCATCGCCACCGCCTGGGACTGCCCGTTCGACGGCCCCACCGAACCGGACCGCACCGTGCGGGTGGCGGCCGGGGCGCTGGAGCGCGGGGCCGACGCGCTGGCGGTGGCGGACACGATCGGCACCGCGACGCCCGGCCGCGTGACGGCCCTCCTCCGCCGGATCCGCGCCGAGCTCACTCCGACTGCCGCTTCCCCGCTCCCGTTGGGTGCGCACTTCCACAACACGCGCGGCGCGGGCCTGGCGTGCGCGTGTGGGCGGCGGTGCAGGAGGGCGTCACGTGGCTGGACGCGTCGGTGGGCGGTTTCGGCGGCTGCCCGTTCGCCCCCGGCGCCAGCGGCAACATCGCCACCGAGGAGCTCGTCTACCTGCTGGAGGATTCGGGCGTCGCCACCGGGATCGACCTGGACTCCGCGCTCGCCGCCGCGGCGCTCGCCGAGGAGGTCGTCGGCAAGCCCGGCGCGAGCAACCTCCTGCGCGCCGGCGACCGGAAGCGCGGCCGCACGCACGCTTCCGCCGGCCCGGACGCCGCATCCTGATCGCCGGGCTGTCCCCGGCCGTCCTCGTCGGGCTGGCGCTCATCAGCCTGGCCGGCGGCATCGGCATCACCGCGCTGGGCCCCGGCGGCGTGCTCCCCACCATCGGCCTGTTCGCGCTGACGGGCCTTTCCGCCCCCCGCCGTGGCCGGAACCGCCCTGGTCACACACGTCGCCACCGGCATCGCCGGCACGGCGGCATTCGCGCGCTCCGGCCAGCTGCGCCAAGTACACACGCGTCGCACGGCGCTCATCCTCGCCGGCGCCGCAGTCGTCGGCACACCCGTCGGGGTCCTGGTCAACGCGCGACTGTCCCAGCGCGCGTTCGGCTACGTCCTCGCCGCCGTCGTCGCCGCCGTCGCGCTGCTGCTCTGGTTCCGGGAACGGCGCGGCGATGGGCAGGAGAGGCCTGCGGCCACGGGAGACGGTGCGCCCCCGCGGTATCCCGGTACCACGGCCGTTGTCGGCATCGGGGCAGCCGTGGCCGTCACGGGCGGCATCGTCGGCATCGGCGGCCCCATGCTGGCCGTGCCGCTGCTCATCGCATGCGGGGTTCCGGTGCTCGAATCCCTCGCGGCCGCGCAGGTGCAGTCCATCGTCATCGCCGCCCTCGGTTCGGTCGGCTACGCGGCGCAGGGCGCGATCGACTGGCCGCTCGCCCTGCTGGTCGGGGTCCCGGAGCTGGCCGGGGTGTTCCTCGGCTGGCGGATCGCGCACGCCATCCCCACCCACGCTCTCAAGCGCGCCCTCATCGTCGCCCTGCTGGCACTGGCGCCCTACCTGGCCGTGACGGCGTAGGAGGAACGGACCGGTCCGGCGCACCGCCCGCCGAAACGCTCCGGCGCCGAGGGGATTCCCCTCGGCGCCGGAGCGTCGGTACGGCGGGCCTGGTCAGGCGCCGATCACCGCCACGTCCGCGCTCCCACGGTCGGTAACCAGCGCCGTCGAGGTCAGCGGGTTGTAGCCGACGCCCAGCGGCACGCCGCCGATGTGCAGCTCGGCGATCTTCGTGCCGGCGTCCGCGTCGATCACGGACACGCGGCCGGGATCGTCCGGGTCGGTGCTGCCCTTGCCGCCGTCGCCCTTCGCGGTCAAGTGCGGCACCACGCACACGGCGCTCACCGGGTTGCAGTCGATGCCGATGGGCTGCGCGCCCACCTCGATGCTGTCGACCACCGCGTCGGTGTTCACGTCGACGACGTCGACGGTGCCGGCCTTGAACGCGTCGACATACAGCTTGCCGCGCACGGCGTCCAGGTACATGTTCTGCGGCCCCTCACCGGTGGTCACCGACGCGATCTTCGCGTTGGTGTCCGACGAGTACTCGGTCACCGTGGCGTCGCCGGTGGTGGACACCCAGTAGCTGCCGCGCAGCTCGTCCACCTCGATCTGCACCGGCGTCTCACCCGTCGGCACGGTCGCGACGACCTCGCCGGCCGCCCCGTCGATCACCTTGACCGCAGAGTCGCCGGGCACGGCCAGGTAGACGAGGTTGCGCACCGGATCCACCTCGATCCCGTGCCCCTTGCCCGCCTGGATCGTCCCGGTGACGGCGCCGGACACCGCGTCGATGACGGTGACCGTCTCATTCCGCGTGTCCGAGGTGTACACAGTCTGGGTGACCGGGTTGACGGCGACGCCGTACGGCGCGTGGCCGAGGTCGATCGTCTGCAGCGTCGCGTTGGTGGTGGCGTCGAGGACGGTGATCGCCTTCGCGCCGGGGCTCGCCAGGTACGCGCGGTTGTGGATCGGGTCCACGGCCACCTCGTAGTTGCCGTCGCCCACCTGCAACGTGTCGAGCACGGCCGGCTCCGGCGACGGTGCCAGCGAGCCGAACGGATCCGCGGGAGCGGCCAGCGCGGGGGCAGCGGTGGCGGTGACGAGGCCGGCCGCCGCCGCGATGGTGAGCATCCGCCGCATGCGCGCCGTCGTCTTCCGAGTGGTGTTCATCAGTGTGTTCTCTTCTCTCCCTGTGTTACTGAAAAGGTATGTGCTGCTGAAAGGGCTTGCGTGGCCATGGCGGCGGCCCGCGTCAGCGCTGCAGCGCCGGGGTGAGCGCATCGACCAGGCGTGCGGTGGTCGTCACGGTGGCGCAGCGGCGCGCCGCGTAGTCCACCGCCATCCGGTGCTCGTCGGCGGTGAAGTCGGCCACCGCATCGGCCACGAAGAACGGCTGGATGTCGCGCATGAACGCCTCGGTCGCGGTGGCCAGGCACCCCAGGTGCGCATACACGCCGGTGATGATGAGCTGGTCGCGCCGCCGGAACCGCAGAGTGTCAGCGAGTTCGGTGCGCTGGAACGCGCTGTAGCGCCACTTGGTGATGACGATGTCGTCGGGGCCGGGGGCCAGCGCGTCGACGATGCGGGTCTGTGCGGGATCGTCGGCCATCCCCTCACCCCAGAAGTCGGCCAGCAGCCCGCGCCGCGACGGGTCCTGCCCGCCCGGCTGCGCCGAGTACAGCACCGGGATCCCCTGTTCCGCGCACGCCGCGCGCAGCGCCGCGATGTTGCGGTAGAGCTCGGGGATCGGTTCCTGCGCGGCGTCGTAGGCGTCCAGGAAGTACTTCTGCATGTCATGGATGAGCAGTGCGCACCGGCCCGGTTCCGGGCGCCAGTCGGCGCGGTTGGCATCCAGGTCCGCGGAGGGCGCGGGGTAGGGGGTGATCGCGGGGATCGGCATGGCTGCGTCGGACTCCGTCTCTGCAGTAGGGCGTGTGTCGGGTCTGTGGGCGTCGGTCGCCCGTCAGCCGCGCGCTGCGGCGGCGGCCACCGCCTGGTCGACGGCGTCGATCATGGTGCGGAACTTGGCGGAGGTCTCCGCCAGCTCGGCTGCGGGATCGGATCCGGCCACGATGCCGCCGCCGGCGAACAGCCGCGCCCCGTCGGCGTCCACCTCGGCGCAGCGGATCGCGATGGCCCATTCGCCGTCGCCGTCCGCGTCGCACCAGCCGACGAAGCCGCTGTAGAAGCCGCGGTCGAAGGTTTCGATCCGGCCGATCTCCGCGCGGGCGGCCGCCGTGGGAGCCCCGCAGATCGCCGGGGTGGGGTGCAGGGCCAGGGCGAGATCGAGCGCGGTGACGGAGCGGTCCGCGACCGTCCCGGCGATGGGGGTGGCCAAGTGCCACATCGTCGGCGTCGCGACCAGGCGGGGCCGCACCGGGACGTCGAGCCCGCCGCACAGCGGGCGCAGCGCCTCGGCGATCGCGTCGACGACGATGGCGTGCTCCACCTGGTCCTTCGCCGACGCCTGCAGCGCCTCCGCGCGGCGCCGGTCCTCCGCGGGGTCGTCGCTGCGCGCCGCGGATCCGGCGAGCGGGCACGAGCGCACCACGTCGCCGTGCCGCGATGCGAGCAGTTCGGGGCTGGCGCCCACCAGCGTGCGCGGCCCCCCGTCCCGGGCCGCGGGGAGGTCCGCGGCGAACGTGTAGGCCCCGGGGTGCCGGCGGGCCAGCACGCGCAGCACGCTCCCGGGATCGACGGCGCCGTCGGGCCGCAGGTGAAGCGTCCGGGCGAGGACGAGCTTGTGCAGCTCGGGGGCCCGGTGCATCACGCTGAGCGCCTCGCCGACGGCCGCCATGTGGTCGTCAGGACTCGGGACTGCGGTGACCTCGCACGGGGCCGGTGCGTCTCCCGCCGATGCGGCACCGACGCCCATCGCGACGCGATCGCCGTCGGCCCCGGCGCTCGCAACACCGCCACCGCTGCTGTCGACCGTCCGGAGCCGTTCCGGAATCGACAGGTGGGCAGGGCGTTCCGTATCGAACGGAATCGCCCCGACGACGCGCGGCGGCCGGGCCCCGGTGCGGGGGGCGTCGCGGAGCGCCGCACGCACGGCGTCCGCACACACGGCGGCCGGCACGCCCGCGGCCACCGCCACCCCGCCGCTGCCCAGCATCGCCCGGCCGCCGGCCGAGAAGTAGAAGTCGCCGGGCGCGTATGCGTCCAGCGGCGCGACCGCGCCGGAACCGGCCGGCGCAGCGGTGCGCATCGTGGTCGAGAGGGTCATCGCGTCTCCTGTCGTCGCGCGCCGGGTTCCGGCGGCGGTGTCGTCAGCAGTGCAGAGTCACGTTCGGGGTGCCGGTGCCGTCCGGCCGCCGGCGGCGGGATGGCTCATGCCTTGAGCGTCGCCCCGCCGTCCACGTAGAGGTCGTGCATGGTGATGTGCCGCGCCCGGTCCGACAGCAGGAACAGCACGGAATCGGCCACGTCGGCCGGATCTGCGATGCGCCCCAGCGGGATCCCGACCTTGTACAGCTCCGGAGAACCGGCGATCACCGCCTCCGCGCCTGCGCCGTCGCTCCACATCCCCCGCTGCATGGGCGTGTCGGTGGACCCCGGCGAGACCACGTTGCATCGGATGCCGTGCGCCGCCAGTTCGAGCCCCAGGCACTTGGTGAACATCGTCGCCGCAGCCTTCGACGCCGCGTAGGCCGCCATCGACGCGCGCGGGCCGCCCGCCGCGTTGGAGCCGACCGTGACGATGGCGCCGGCCCGACGCGCGACCATCACCCGGGCCACCGCCCGGGACACGGTGAACACGCCGGTGGCGTTGACGTCGAACGGGCGCGACCACTGTGCATCGGTCGTGTCGACGACGTCGCCCGTCGCCAGGACCCCGGCCACGTTCGCGAGCATCGCCACCGGCCCCAGCTCCGCCTCCACCTGCGAGATCACCGCGTCGACCGACGCGGAATCGGCGACGTCGCAGGCGTATCCGCGGCCGCCGGCGGGCGCCGCGGCACCGTCGAGGTCGAGCGCCGCGACGACGGCGCCTTGCGCGGCGAGGCCCGACGCGACGGCCGCGCCGATCCCGCCCGCGGCCCCCGTCACCACGGCCACCCGGCCGGCGAACTCGGCAGCGTCCACGATGCACCCTCCGATCAACGTTTTGGTTAGCCTAACCTAACAGATCCGATGCCGGGTCGCCAAGCGGCTCAACGGGTCCGGCTACCATCCGCGTGTCAGCGATGCGAGCCCGCCGGCGATGCCGACCCGCCAGCAGGCGAGATCGTGGCCACCGCCGAACTCCCGATACACCACCGGATACCCCTTGCGCTCGAGGACGTCCCGGAACCGGCGGGCCGGCAGCAGGTTCACCCACTCGTCGCGGCCGACCTCCAGGTGAAAACGCACGGGAAGCCGCGCGCGCCGCGCGTACCAGTCGGTGAGCCATTCGCGCCCGTCCGGCACGGCCTCCCCACCGGGACCGCGTCCCCGCCACCACAGCGAGGGCGACTGCGCCAGAACGCATCCGATGCGCTCCGGCGCCGAGCCCGCGGCGAACGCCGCCGCCAGCCCGCCCAGGCTCTGGCCGGCGATGATGGTGCGTTCCGGTGCCCGTGCGATCCGCCATCGCCGCTCCGCCCACGGCAGCAGCTCGTCGGTGAGGAACCGCACGAACGGCACGTGGCAGGTCAGCTCCTCACCGCGCACCGACGGCCCCAGCGTGTCGACGGCCACCGTCACCATCGGGGGCAGTTCGCCTCGCGCGTAGAGGTGGTCGAGCGCTGGCGCGATCGGCGCGGTCTCGAACCAGGTGGCGCCGTCGAGGAGCACCAGCACCGGATATCCGTCCACCGGAACGCCGGCCCCGGAGCGGCCGTGCGGTACATGCACCCACACGCGACGGCTGTTGCCCAGCACGGTGCTGGGCAGTGCGTGCACCGCCACCGCGCCGGCGGGCGTGCCCGGCGGCGGATCCAGGTGGTCGTCCGCGGGCGCCTGGGGCATCGCCGCCACGCTCTTGTCTGCGCCGCCGGGCTGCGCCAGCCGGCGCGGGCCGTGCGGGTCGGGTACGGCCGCGGCGAGGTCGCCGGGCCCGTCGCCCGGCACCAGGTGATAGCTGCCCCGCCAGTCGGCCGGGAGCCGGTAGGCGAGCCACCACACGTCGGTCCCCGTGACGTTCCGCATCCGCGAGGCAGCGGGGTCCGCGCGGTCGTGCAGCTTGTTCACCATGGCGAGGGCCGGCCCGCCGCGGTGGACGAAAGTGGCGATCACCTCGTCCGCCCGGGCCGTGCCGCCGTTCGCATCGCCGCCCGGGACCGCCTCGACCAGCGGCGCCCCTTCCTCGGCGACCTGCCCCCAGAAGGACTCCACCGCGCCCGGTACGCCCCGCCTCACCTCCTCCTCGAGGCGCCCGATGCGGGGGCTGGCCGCCAGCGGCGCCGGTGCGGGCCGGGGCGACCGCGGCGGCGTGGCGTGGCGCTGCACTGCGGCGCGCGACGCCGTCACGCGTGCACCGCCGCAGGCGGGGGGCCGTGCACCACGTCCGCCCCGGAATCGCCGGCCGCTCCGCCGACCGGCGGCTCCTTGGTCACCACCACCGGTGCACCATCGCTGGGCGCGGTGAGGATGTCCGCGTCGATGTCGAACAGCGTCCGCACCAACGCCGCGTCCACGACCTCGCCCGGCGGCCCCCACGCGACCACCTCGCCGTCGCGCATGGCCAGCACGTCGTCCGCGTAGCGCGCGGCGGCGCCGATGTCGTGCACCACCATCACCACCGTGCGGCCGTCCCGGGCGACCCCCCTGGCGAGCCCCAGCACGCTCGCCGCGTGCCCCAGGTCGAGGGCGCTCGTCGGCTCGTCGAGCAGCAGCACCGGCGACTCCTGGGCCATGACCATGGCGAACCAGCAGCGTTGCCGCTGGCCGCCGGACAGCTCGTCCAGGCGCCGCCCCGCGAGCGACGTCGTGCCGGTGGCCTCCAGCGCGGCGGTCACAGCCTGCTCGTCGCGGTGCGACCACTGGCGGAACAAACCCTGGTGGGGATGCCGCCCGTAGCCCACCAGGCCGGCCACGGTGAGCGCCTCGGGGGCCTGCGGTGATTGCGGCAGCAGCGCCACCCGGTGCGCGGCCTGGCGCGGACGCATCCGCCACAGGTCCTCGCCGCCCACCGTCACCGCGCCCGCGGTCGGCTTGTGCAGACGGGCGATCGACCGGAGCAGTGTGGACTTGCCGCAGCCGTTGGGCCCGACGATGGCCACGACGCGCCCCGCCCCCGCGGTGAACGACACGTCGCGCACCGCGGGCGCGCCCGCATAGCCCGCGCTGAGCCCGGACACTTCCAGACTCCAGCCCACGGCGGCAGTCGCTTCGGTCATCGGCCTTCTCCTTCTCGCGACAACAGCACCCACAGCAGGAACGGCCCTCCCAGCACGGCGGTGACCACGCCGGCGGGGATCTCGACGGGGGCGAGCGTCCGGGCGGCGAGGTCGGCGGCGACCACCAGCACCGCGCCCACCACCGCGGACGAGAGCACCGGGACCCGCGCCGGGCCGGCCAGCCGCGAGGCGATCACCGGTGCGGCCAGCGCGACGAACCCGATGGGGCCGCCGACGCCGACGGCCAGGCCCGCCATGCCGACGGCCACCGTCAGCACCGCCAGCCGGGTGCGGTCCGGGCGCAGCCCCAACGTCGCGGCGGTGGCGTCGTCGAGCCGCAGCACCCCCAGCCTCCGCGCCATCAGCAGCGCGAGGGGGAACAGCACGGCCATGCCGACCGCCACCGGCACCGCGGTCTCGTAGCCGCGACCGTTGAGGCTGCCCATGGTCCACAGGAACGACCCGCCCGCGGAGTTGATGTTCTGGGTTGCCAACACCAGCTGGGTGACCGACGAGAGCATGGTGGTCAGCGCGACGCCCACGATGAGCACCCGGTAGCCGGCCCGGCCCATTCCGCCGGCCAGCAGCACCACGACGAGCCCGGCCGCCGCCGCTCCCACCGGCCCCGCCCACCACGCGCCGACCAGCCCGGTCACGCTGGCGCCCGCGACGGCGAGCATCGCGGTGGTGGCGCCCTCGCTGACGCCGAGCATGTCGGGGGTGGCCAGGCGGTTGCGGGCGAGCGTCTGCGACAGGCACCCGGCGGCGCCCAGGCCCGCCCCCGCCAGCAGCGCGCACACCACCCGGGGCAGGAATATCTGCTGCACAAGCAGGTTCACGCCGTCACCGGCGCGGCCGAACAACCCGGCGAGCAACTCCCCGGTGCCGAACCCCGCCGAGTCGGTGAGCAGTGACGCCACGACCAGCGCCGCCGCGCACACCGCCATCACGGCGACGACGAGGCTCCCCCGCCGCGCGAGCACCACGGAGTAGCCGCCGACGCGGACCACGAACCCGTCCGGGGCCGCGCAGCCGCCGCGCCGTCCCCCGCACCGTCGCCGTCCGGCAGCGGGTTTGCGGCCGGCGACGCGATTTCGGCCCGCATCGGCCCTCCGGCCGCCGTCACAGCGCCCCCTGCTTCGACGCGCCCAGCGTGAGCAGCCGGGGCGAGCGGGCGAGCACGATGAGCAGCGGCGCCCCGATGAGCGCGAGCAGCACCGCCACCGGCGCCTCGTACGGGGCGATCACCAGCCGGGCGGCCACGTCCGCCACCAGCACCGCGAGCGCGCCGGCGAGCCCCGCGAAGAGCAGTTGCGGCACCATCGCCGTGCCGACCACCGCGCGGGCGATGTACGGCGCGAGCAGCCCGACGAAGGCCACCGGCCCCGCCACCGCCACCGACGCCGCCGTCAGCAGCGTCACCGCGACGACCACGACCGACCGGATCAGCTTGGGCCGGTGCCCCAGCGACCGCGCCGTCTCGTCGCCCAGCGAGAGCGCCGACAGCGGACGGGCGGAGGCGAGCGCGATGACGACGCCCACGATCACGAACGGCAGGACGTCGACCACCGACTCGGCCGACACCCCGGACAGCGATCCGAGGATCCACCACCGGTATTCGTCATAGCTGGCCTGTTTACCCAACAGGAGGTACGCGGTGACGCCGCGGACGGTGGCGCCGATCGCCGCGCCGGCGAGCACCAGGCGCAGCGGCGACGCCCCGCCGGACCCTTTGGCGGCGATGAGCAGGACCAGGGCGCTGACGATGAGCGCACCGGCGAACGCCCACCCGAGCCGTGCGGTCCCCGTCCCCGCGGCGCCGAGCATGATGCCGGAGACCACCCCCAGCGCGCCGCCCGCGTTGACGCCGAGCAGCCCGGTCTCCGCGAGGGGGTTGCGCGTGACCGCCTGCAGCAGTGCGCCGGCCACGCCCAGTGCCACGCCGATCAGGAGTGCGGCGAACGTCCGCGGCAAGCGCAGGTCCATCACGACGATGCGGAGGTGCTCGTCGGCGCGCGCGTCGCCGCCGCCCACCAGGAACTGCACCGCGCGCCACACGCCCGTGTCGCCCGACCCGAACAGCAGCGACGCCACGGCGGCCAACAGCACGGCCAGCAGCAGGAGTGCGGCCAGCACGACGTGACGCCGTGTGCCGAACCGGTTCCGCTTGCCGCCCAACGGGGTAGGAGACACCCCCCTGGCGCCGGGGCGGCGGTCCGTGGCAGCATGATCGACGATCATGAAGTTAGCCTAAGCTAACCGATGCGGCGGGGTCGAACGGCCCCCGCCGAGCGGGACGACGCGGACCCGCCGGGCTCGACGCCTCCGGCAGGCCGGGACAGGTCGCGCGTCCACGCGGGATTCCATCGCAGGATCGATGGAATCCACGACGACAATAGCGAGATCCACGACAACGATACGGAGCTTTCATGCCGCAATCAACGATCGGCGCCCACCCCGCGCCCCGGGGCCGCACCGGCGGGGGCCGCCGCAGGTCCGGCGTCGCCGCGCTGTTCACCGCCCTCATGGCACTGATGCTCGCGCTCACCGCCTGCGGCAGCGGATCCGGCGGGTCGGGAGACGCCGATGCGGCAGCGGCGGCCTCGTCGGAGACCATCACCATCACCGACGCCACCGGCACCGAGGTCGAGGTGCCGGCCGATCCCCAGCGCGTCGTGACGCTGAGCGAGCTCGACCTCGACGCCGCGCTCGCCCTCGGCGTGACGCCCGTGGGCGCGACGGCCGGACGCGGCCAGGACGGCGCACCGCGCTACCTGGGCGACAAGGCCGAGGGCGTCACCATGGTCGGCACCGTCACCGGTCCCGAGCTGGACAAGGTGATCAAGGCCGACCCGGACGTCATCCTCGCGGGCCAGGTGCGCGACCAGCAGGTGCTCGCCCGCCTGCGCCAGATCGCGCCCACCGTCGTCACCTTCCAGCTCGGCGAGAACTGGAAGGACGCGTTCGCCACCATCGGAGAAACGCTCGGCCGCACCGACCAGCAGCAGGCCTTCATGGAGGACTACCAGGCCAAGGTGGCGTCGGTGCAGCAGGACCTGGGCCCGGCCGCAGGCTCCGTCGTCAGCGTGGTGCGCTGGAACCCCAAGGGGCCCAGCACCATCAACAAGGGCACCTTCGCGGGCAGCGTACTCAACGACCTCGGCTTCCAGCGCCCCGAGGCGCAGCAGGAGACCGCGCAGCACAGCATGCCGCTGAGCATGGAGAACCTCGACGCCATCGACGGCGACTGGATCTTCGTGGGCACCCTCTCCGGGCAGGGCAACGACGTCGACGCGCTCGACGCCGCGATGGCCAGCCCGTCGTTCGCCGCGCTCTCCGCCGTCCAGGAGGGCCACGTCAGCACCGTCGACGGCTCGCAGTGGATGAGCCTGGGCGGCCCGCTCGCCGCGATGGCCATGCTCGACGACGTCGACGAGGCGATGGCGAACTGATGGCCGGCACCACCACGCGGACCCGCTACCCCGACTGGCCCGAGGACTACGCCCGCCGCTACCGCGCGCAGGGACTCTGGCGCGACGAAACGCTGTGCGATGTGCTGCGAGCGCGCGCCGCCGCGCACGGCGACCGGCTCGCGCTCGTCGCCGGCGAAACCCGCCTGACCTACGGCGAGCTCGCAGCGCGCGTCGACGCCCTCGCGGCGGGGCTGCACCGGACGGGCATCCGGCGCGGCGACCACGTGGTGGTGCACCTGCCCAACGGCGCGGAGTTCGTCGAAACCTTCTTCGCGCTGCTGCGCCTCGGCGCCGTGGCGGTGCTGGCGCTGCCCGCGCACCGGCGCACCGAGATCGCGCAGTTCTGCGGGCACACCGGCGCCGTCGCGTACATCGTCGCCGACAAGCACCTCGGATTCGACTACCGCGCGCTCGCCGCCGAGATCGCGGCGGACCTGCCCGCGCTGCGGCACGTCATCGTGGCCGGCGAGCCGGGGCCCGTCGGCGAATCGCACGGGTTCGTCCGGCTCGACGCGCTGTACTCGGCCGCGGGAAATCTGGCCGACGGGGAAGACGCCGCCGCCGCGCTCCCGGATCCCCCCGTCGCCTCCGACGTGGCGCTGCTGCAGCTGTCCGGCGGCAGCACGGGCGTGCCCAAGCTCATCCCGCGCCGCCACGAGGACTACCTGTGCGCGATCCGCGAGAGCCTCGACGCCTGCCCGCTGGACGCGTCCTCGGTGTTCCTCGGGGCGCTGCCCGTGGCGCACAACTTCCCGTTCGTCTCCCCCGGCATCCTCGGCGCGTTCCACGCCGGCGCCACCGTGGTCCTCGCGCACGTGCCGAGCCCCGACGTGGTGTTCGCGCTCATCGAAGCGGAGCGCGTCACCATCACCTCGGCCGTCCCGCCGCTGGCGCTGTCGTGGCTGGCGGCCGCGGCCTCCACCGACCGCGACCTGTCGACCCTCGAGGTCCTGCAGATCGGCGGCGCAGCGTGCGGCACCGACCTGGCGCGGCGGGTGGGCCCCGAGCTGGGCGCCACCCTGCAGCAGGTCTTCGGCATGGCCGAGGGGCTCATCAACTACACCCGCCTGGACGACCCGCACGAGGTGATCGTCGCGACGCAGGGCCGCCCGTGCTCCGCGGCCGACGAGATCCGCATCGTCGACGACGCCGGCGCCCCGGTGCCCGACGGCGCCCCCGGGCACCTGCTCACCCGCGGCCCCTACACCATCCGCGGATACTTCGAACCCGCCCGGGGCGACGGCGGCGCCGCAGACCCGTCCGTTCCCGGCTCCGGCTCCCCCGCCGACCCCAATCGCACCGCGTTCACCGACGACGGGTTCTACCGCACCGGCGACCTGGCAGTGCTGCGGCCCGACGGCAACCTCGCGGTGGTCGGCCGCGCCAAGGAACAGATCAACCGCGGCGGGGAGAAGGTCTCACCCGACGAGGTCGAGGGACGCCTGCTCGCCCACCCCGGCATCCACGACGCGGCCGTCGTCGCCGTGCCGGACGACGCTCTGGGCGAGCGCACCTGCGCGTTCGTCATCCCCCGCCGCGCGCAGGCAGGTCCGGCGCATACTCGCCCGGCGCAGGAGTCCGACGTGCCCGCGCTCGGCCCCCGGGACGTCACCCGCTACCTGAGGCGGGACGGCCTGGCGGCGTACAAGATCCCCGACCTGGTGGAGATCGTCGACGAGTTTCCGGTGATCGGGGTCGGCAAGATCAGCAGGGCGCAGCTGCGGCGCGCACTGGCCGAATCCCGCCGCGCCGGAGAGTGACTCCCTCCCCAGCCTGTTCCCACCCGATTCCGAACCTGAAAGGCGGCGCATCCGCATGACCACCCCCTTGCCTGCGACCCTGGAGGAACTCCGCCGCGACGTCAGCGAGATCCTCGAGGACCCGGAGGTGCTCACCCTCGCCGGCGACGACGACCTTCTCGAGCTCGGCATCGACTCGATGCGGATGATGACGCTGGTGACCCGGTGGAACGAGCGCGGGGTGGAGGTCGGCTTCGTCGAACTCATCGAGGAGCCGTCGCTGGACGCCTGGCTGGCGCTGGTCTCCCGCGGCGACCGCCCGGGCGCATGAGCAGCACCCTGCCGCTGACCCGCGCCCAGTCGGGGATCTGGTTCGCCCAGCAGCGCGATCCGGGCAGCCCCGCGTTCCACTGCGCCGAGTACGTGCGCATCAGCGGCCCGATGGATGCCGCCGCGCTGGAAGTGCTCCGGCATGCTCTGCGCCGCGTCGTCGCCGAGACCGGCACGCTCACCGCACGATTCGACGCCGGCGCACCGGGCGCGGAGGGCGAGCCCCGCCAGGTGCTGGGGGCCGCGTTCGACGATCCGATCCGCATCCTCGACCTGTCCGGCGAGCCGGACCCGGAGGCGGCCGCGCAACGCGTGATGCGCGACGCGACGGACGAGACTCCGGACCTCGAACGCGGCGGGCTGTGCACGGCCATGATCCTGACGCTGGGGCACCCCGCCGGCGGCGGCTGCTGCTGCGATGTACTGCTCTACCTGCGCGCCCACCACATCGTGCTCGACGGGTTCGGCTTCTCCTCGGTGATCCGGCGCACCGCGCGGGTGTTCACGGCGTACGAACGCGGAGAAGAGCCCTCCGCGAGCCCCTTCGCGCCGCTCGACGCGCTCCTCGCCGAGGAGCACGACTACCGCGCATCGCCGGACTTCGCCGCGGACCGCGCGTTCTGGGCGGACCGCCTCGCCGGCCGCGGACACGCGCGCAGCCTGGCCGACCGCGCGCAGCCCGCCGCCCGCGACGTGCTGCGCCACGGCGGCACACTGCCCCGCGCGACCGCGCACGCGCTGGATACGACGGCGCGCACGCACGGCGTCGCCTGGCCCGAGTTGACCCTCGCCGCTGCCGCCGCCTACGTCGGCCGCATCACCGGGTCCGCGGACGTCGTGCTGGGCCTGCCGGTCCTCGCGCGCACCGGCTCCGCCGCCGCGAAGGTCCCCACCACCACGGTCAACGTGCTGCCGCTGCCGCTCACCATCGGCGAGGACGACGACCTGCCCGCGCTGGCCCGTTCCGTGCACGACGGGATCGCCGCGGCCCGCGCGCACCAGCGCTACCGGCACGAGGACCTGCGCCGCGACCTCGGCCTGGTCGGCGGGAACCGGCGGCTCTCCGGGCCCCAGATCAACATCAAGCCGTTCGGGTATCCGCTCCGGTTCGGCGGCCGGCGGGCCGCAGTGCACTACCTGGCGGCCGGGCCGGTCGAGGACATCGAGCTGACCGTGCACACCGCCGCCCCCGACGGCGCGCTCGGCTTCGACATGACCGCCAACCCGCACCTCTACGGACCCGACGAGCTGGCCGCGCACCACGCCCGGCTGCACGAGCTCGTCACCCGCGCCGCCACGGGCACGGCCCCCGGGCCGGTGCGGACGCTCGACGTCGCCACCCGCGCCGAGCTGCGGATGATCGACGCCTGCAACGACACCGGGCACGACGTCGACCCGACCACCCTCATCGACCGCATCGAGGCCGCCGCGCGGCGCACCCCCGGGGCGCCCGCGCTGCGCTTCCGCGGTGAGACGCTCACCTACGCGGAGCTCGACGCGCGCGCCGCCCGGCTCGCCGCCCTGCTGCGCAGAGAGCACGGCATCGGCGGCGGGGACACGCCCGACGGCGCGCCGTGCGACATCGTCGCCGTCGCCCTCCCCCGCTCGTTCGAGCTGGTCGTGGCGCTGGTCGCGACGCTCAAGTGCGGCGCCGCCTACCTGCCGGTGGACCCCGACTACCCCGACGGCCGGATCGCCTACCTCCTCGATCACGCGCGGCCGGGATGCGTGGTCACCACCGGCGCCGAGGCTGCCCGGCTCCCCGACACCCCCGCCGCACCGGTCGTGCGGCTCGACGCCCCCGCCGTCGCCGCCGCGCTCGCCGCGCCCGCGGATCCCGTCACCCGGCCCTCGGACCTGCTCGACAGGCCCGCCTACGTCATCTACACCTCCGGCTCCACCGGCGCCCCCAAGGGCGTCGTGGTGGGGCACCGGGCGATCGTCAACCGGCTCGCGTGGATGCAGCATGCCTTCGGCCTCGGCGCCGACGACCGCGTGCTGCAGAAGACCCCGTCCGGCTTCGACGTGTCCGTCTGGGAGTTCTTCTGGCCGCTGATGACCGGGGCCGTGCTGGTGCTCGCCGAGCCGGGCGGGCACCGCGACCCCGCATACCTCGCCGGGCTCATCGCGGACGAGGGCGTCACGACGATCCACTTCGTCCCGTCGATGCTCGAGGCGTTCTGCGGCGAGCCCTCCCTGAAGCGCCGGCCCGGCACCACGCCACTGCGGCGGATCGTGTGCAGCGGAGAGGCCCTCGACGCGGGCCTGGCGGACACTGCGGAGTCGTTGCTGGGCGCGCCCGTGTTCAACCTCTACGGGCCCACCGAGGCCGCGGTGGACGTGAGCTGGTGGCGGCACGCCACGGGATCGGGGTCGGTCCCCATCGGACACCCCGTGTGGAACACGCGGTTGCACGTGCTCGATTCGGCCATGCGCCCCGCCCCGCCCGGCGTGGCCGGCGACCTGTACCTGGGCGGCGTCCAGCTGGCGGACGGCTACCTGCACCGGCCGGACCTCACCCGCGAGCGGTTCGTCCCCGACCCGTTCGGGCGCGCGGGAGAACGGCTGTACCGCACGGGCGATCAGGCGCGCAGGCGGTCCGACGGCGCGGTCGAGTACCTGGGGCGCGACGACGACCAGGTGAAGATCCGCGGGGTGCGCATCGAACCGGCCGAGATCGCCGCGGTCCTGCGCGGCCTCGGCGGGGTGGCGCAGGCCGCCGTCGTCGCGACCCGGGCCGGCGGGGACGGCCCGATGATGCTCGTCGGCTACGCGGTGCCGGAGGACGGCGCGACGATCGACCCGGCCGCCGTCCGCCGGGGCCTGGCGGAGCGGCTCCCCGCGGCGATGGTGCCCGCGCACATCGTGCCCCTCGCCGCGCTCCCGGTGACCGCCAACGGAAAGCTCGACCGGTCCGCGCTGCCGGCCCCCCAGGCCGACGGCAAAGCGGCGCACACCGCATCCGAGGCACCCCGTTCGCCGCGCGAGCAGGCCCTGTGCGAACTCATGGCCGACGTGCTGGGGCTCGGATCCGTCGCGCCCACCGACGATTTCTTCGACCTCGGCGGGCATTCGCTCGCGGCCGTCGCCCTGGTGCGCCGGATCCGCGACGCGCTGGGCGCCGACGTCGGCGTCGGCACCGTCTTCGCCGCGCCCGACGCCCGCTCACTCGCCGCGGAATTGGACGCAGGGACGCCGGACCGCTCGCTCGACGTGCTGTTCCCGCTGCGTTCGGGGGCGGGATCCGATGCCGGCGCAGCAGAGACGGACCCGGCGCTGTACTGCGTGCACCCGGCGGGCGGGCTCGGCTGGTGCTACGCGGGGCTCGCACGCCGGCTGCCGCCCGGGCGGCCGGTGATGGCCGTGCAGGCGCGGGGGCTCGACGGACGCGGCGCACTGCCCGCCGGCATCGAGGCCATGGCCGCCGAGTACGTGACCGCGATCCGCGGCTCCGGCGACAAGGGCCCCTACCACCTGCTGGGCTGGTCCGTCGGCGGGGTGATCGCGCAGGAGATGGCGGTGCAGATTCAGCAGTCCGGCGGCACCGTCGCGTCGCTGACCCTGCTCGACGCGTACCCGGGCGACCAGTGGCGCGGGCTCGCGGCGCCCACCGAGGACGAGGCGCTCCGGGCGCTGCTGCACATGGCCGGCCAGGACCCGGACGAGGGGCCCGGATCCGGCCGGGCCGCCGTCATGGACCGGCTGCGCCGCGGCGGGAGCGCGCTGGGCAGCCTCGGCGAGGAGACGCTGTCCGCGGTGATCGACATCGTCACCAACAACGCGCGGCTCATGCGCGAGCACGAGCACCGGGTGTTCAAGGGCGACGTGCTGTTCTTCACCGCGGCCGCCCCGCGCGCAGAGTCCTGGCTGCACCGCGACTCCTGGCTGCCGCACGTCTCCGGCGTCATCGAGGGCCACGACCTGCCCCTGACGCACCCCGAGATGATCCGGGCCGCCGCACTGGACACCGTGGGCCCCGTGCTGGCGGAACGGCTCAGGCTGGGGGACGCCCAGGGCGGGTGACCCGCCCCGGTCCGGCCGCCCCGGTCCGCGCACCGGATCTCGCTGCAGCGCCGATATCCGGTGCGCGGAATGCCCACCGGGTACTCGGACCGGGGCCGCGCCTCAGTGGATGACGTCGCGGCGGACGATCGTCTCGTCGCGCCCGGGCCCCACGCCGATGCAGGAGACCGGCGCGCCGGCGAGCTCCTCGATGCGCTCGACGTACCGGCGCGCGTTGGCGGGGAGCTCCTCGAACGAGCGCACGTGGGTGATGTCCTCGGACCACCCGGGCAGTTCCTCGTAGACGGGGACCGCGTGGTGGATGTCGGTCTGCGTCATCGGCCACTCGTCGACGCGCTTGCCGTCGATCTCGTAGCCCACGCAGATCGGCACCGTCTCAAGGCCGGAGAGCACGTCGAGCTTGGTGAGGAAGTAGTCGGTGATGCCGTTGATGCGGGTGGCGTACCGGGCGATGACCGCGTCGAACCACCCGCATCGGCGCGAACGGCCGGTGGTCACGCCCACCTCGCCGCCGTGCTTGGCCAGGTACTCGCCCCACTCGTCGAACAGCTCGGTGGGGAACGGCCCGGAGCCCACGCGCGTGGTGTAGGCCTTGAGGATGCCGAGCACAGTGGTGATCCGCGTGGGCCCGATGCCCGAGCCCACCGCGGCGCCGCCGGCCGTCGGGTTGGACGACGTCACGTACGGGTAGGTGCCATGGTCGACGTCCAGCAGCGTGCCCTGCGAACCCTCGAGCAGCACGTTGTCGCCGCGTTCGAGCGCCGCGCCCAGGGTCATCTGGGTGTCGGAGATGCGGTGGCGGAAGCGTTCGGCCTGCGCGAGCACGTCGTCGACCACCTGCTGCGGGTCGAGCGCGCGGCGGTTGTACACCTTGACGAGGATCTGGTTCTTCAGCTCCAGGGCCGCCTCGACCTTCTGGGTGAGGATCTTCTCGTCCAGCACGTCGGCCGCGCGCACGCCCACGCGCGCGATCTTGTCCTGATAGCAGGGGCCGATACCGCGGCCGGTTGTGCCGATCTTCTTGTTGCCCAGGAACCGTTCGGTGACCTTGTCGATGGCCACGTGGTACGGCATGAGCAGGTGGGCGTCGGCGCTGAGCAGCAGCGACGAGGTGTCGACGCCGCGGTCCTCCAGGCCGGCCAGCTCGTCGAGCAGCACGGCGGGGTCCACCACCACTCCGTTACCGATGACGTTGCCGACGCCCGGGGTGAGGATGCCCGAGGGAATCAGGTGCAAGGCGAAGTTGTCCCCGTTGGGGAGGACGACGGTGTGCCCGGCGTTGTTGCCGCCCTGGTAGCGCACCACCCACTGGACCCGCCCGCCGAGCAGGTCGGTGGCCTTGCCTTTGCCCTCGTCGCCCCACTGGGCACCGATCAGAACGATCGCCGGCATCGTGTCTCCTACTACGTTCGGTCCCGGGCGTTGCGGCCGGAACCGGGGTGTTCGGTTTGCGGATGCCGGGGACTCGATCGCGCGCCGACGCACGGCGCCGTGATCCATCGTGCAGGTCCCCGAACACAGCCGGTGCTTCACTTTATCCCAGCACCCTGCGGCCGCCCCTTCCAGCTCCGCCGGGCGTGGCGGGCGATGCCGGACGCGGCAGCCGCCGGCGCCGTCACTACCGGTCGGTACGGCTGCCGGTGCCCGTCGCCCGCACTGCCGATACGATGAATTGCGTGCTGTTGCGATGTGGAGACGCCCCGATCCCGGTCACGCTGCCCTCCGAGGGCGCGGTGGCCGTGTCGGACGTGCCCACGCGTGAGGAGCTTGCCGAGCACCTCCCGCGCACCGAGATGCCGCAGCGCATCATCATCGCCGGGCAGGACGCCGCCCTGGCCTCGGTGCTCACCCATCTGCTGCGGTCCGAGCGCCTCGACGTGGAGGTGGCCTTCGTCCCCGCCTCCCGCACCGACGCCACCCGCATCCACGGACTGGAGAAGGGGGCCAAGGCCGGCCGCGCGGCGATGGAGGGCACCGCCCACGGCACCCCCCTCATCCGCGACGACCTCGGCGTGGTCCTCGTGGGCTGCGCGCAGCTCACCGGCCCGGACGGGGCACGGCTCACCGGTGAGACCTACGTGGACCACCGGCCGCTGTTCGCCGGCGAGGCCGCCGGCATCGAGATCCACCCGACGGGGCATGCGCCGGGCCTGCGCGCCGCCCGTCTGGGCCGGATGCGCCGCAAATGGATCGAGGGCCGGGCCGCGCAGACGGGCGGCGACGCCATCGCGGTGACGCGCGACGGCGTGCCCGAGCCGAAGCGTCTCAAGCGCTCCACGTTCTACCGGCACAACGTCGACTGGCTGCTGGTGCGCTGAGTGCACGTCCGGTCCAGATCCCTGCAGGGCCCGAGCGTCCGGCCCAGCCCGCTGTTCCTCGCCATCGTCGCGGCCACCGCAGCGGCCGGCGTCGCGGCGTGGAACCTCGAGGGCAACCTCACGGCCATGCGTGTCGCCGTGTTCGTCATGGTCGTCGGCGGCTGGGTGGTCTCGCTGTGCCTGCACGAGTTCGCGCACGCCTACACCGCCTACCGGCACGGCGACGCGGACGTCGCCGCCCGCGGCTACCTCACGCTGAACCCGCTGCGCTACACGCACCCCGTGCTCTCACTGCTGCTGCCGGTGCTGTTCATCGCGCTCGGCGGCATCGGGCTGCCCGGCGGCGCGGTGTATCTGCAGACGGGGCACCTGTCGCCCGCCGTGCGACGCCGCATATCCCTCGCCGGCCCGCTCACCAACGCCCTGCTGGCGGTCGTGCTGCTGGTGACGGTGCACTTCCTGGCGGGCACGGACGCGGGCTCTCCCGGCGGTGCGACCCGCGGCGTGGTCTACGGCCTCGCGTTCCTGGGGTTCCTGCAGGTGATGGCGGCCGTGCTGAACCTGCTGCCCATCCCCGGCCTCGACGGCTACGCGCTACTGGAGCCGCACCTGTCGCCGTCCACCCGCCGGTCGTTCGCGCAGTTCGCCCCGTTCGGCATCATCGCCGTGTTCGCGCTGCTCACCATCCGCCAGGTCAACGCGGTGTTCTTCGACGTCATCTACCGGATCGTCGAGGTCTTCGGCGTGCCCCGCGGATACTCGGCCATCGGGTACATGCTGTTCCGGTTCTGGGCGTAGCGGTTCCCGGCATGCCCGCCGCAAGCCCGCCGTAGGGTTGACGGCATGGGCCCTGCGCGCGGGCCGCGCCGCCACGGGACGCTTCGCATGGTGGCGGCGGCGATCATCACTGCCGTGGTCGTGGGCGGCGCCGTGGGCTTCGGCCTGGACCAATGGGATTCCGTCAGGCACAGCGCGCAGGCCCCCTCCGCCACGGCCACCGCGCCCGCATCCCCCACCACCTCGGCCATCGGCGACGCGGGCGCACCGCTGGGCGCGTCGATCGCGCTCGGCGGACCCGCGCCCGCTCTTCCCCCCGACCCGACGGTGGACCAGGTCGCCGCCGCCGTCATCCCCACCACGGTCACCGTGTGGACCGACATCCCCGACGACATCGCCGGGCTGCGCACGCGCGGGGCGGGCACCGGGATCATCCTCACCGCCGACGGCGTGGTGCTCACCAACAACCACGTCGTGTCCGGTTCCCGATCGATCTCCGTCACCGTCCCGTCCACCGGCGCCGAGTTCGACGCGGAGGTCCTCGGCTACGACCGCACGCGCGACATCGCGATCCTCCGGCTGACCGGCCCCGACGGCGCGGCCGCCGCCGGCCTGCCCGCTGCCGCGCTCGGCGACGCCGGTGCACTGCACCTGGGGCAGCCCGTCATCGCGCTCGGCAACGCCGGCGGCACCGGTTCGCTCGTCACCTCGCCGGGCACCGTCACCGCGTTCGACCAGTCGATCCGCGCCACCGACAGCGACGGCACCACCGAGAACCTGGACGGCGTCATCCAGATCGCCGCCGACATCAACCCCGGCGACTCGGGCGGCCCGCTGGTGGACATGACCGGACGCGTGGTGGGCATCAACACCGCCAAGTCGGAATCCGCGCAGGCCGAGGCGGCCGGCGGCCGGGGCTATGCGGTGCCGATCGGCGACGCGCTGGGCGTGGCACGGGTGGTCTTGGGCGCGGCCGCCGCGGGCCCCGGCGGCGCCGCGCAGCACGGCACGGTGCACGTGGGCCCCACCGCGCAGCTCGGGGTACGCGTGCGCAGCCGCACCGCCGAACCCCCACGCGGGGCCGTGGTCGTGGAGATCGTGCCCGGCAGCGCCGCGTCGTCCACTCCCCTGCGGGCGGGCGACGTCGTCACCGCTCTCGACGGCGAACGCATCGCCGGGGCCGACGATCTGAGCTCGGCGATCGACCGGCACCGGCCCGGCGACGTGGTGGAGCTCGAGTGGGTCGACGCGGCCGGCGCCGTCCGGCAGGCCCCCGTCACCCTCGACGAGGGCCTGCCCGGCTGACGGATCATCGGACTCCCGCCCACCAAGCGCTTTCCGCACATCCTTGCGGCGGAAGCAGCAGTTTTCGCTTGGTCAGCGCGTGTCCGCCCCGCTCACCGGCTCGGGGCAGTCGGTGCCGTGGTGGCCGGCGTGGTCGTCGCGCGATTCCGCGTGATCGACCTGCAGCGTGGTGTGCGTGATGCCGAAGTCGTCGTGCAGAAGGTGCTCGAGCTCCGCGCGCACCGCGTGGCACGGGGCGCTGTCCGCGACGATCACGTGCGCCGACAGCGACGGGAACCCGGAGGTCACCTCCCACACGTGCAGGTCGTGCACCTCGTCGATGTCGGGGTGCACGGCCATGCGCCGGCCGATCTCGTCCGGGTCGACGCCGCGCGGGGCGGCCTCGAGCACCACCCGCCCGCCGTCCCGCAGCAGCCCGTACCCGGCCTTGAACATGAGCGCGGCGACGAACAGCGAGGCCAGCGCGTCGGCCTGCACCCAGCCGGTGAAGTAGATGACGGTGCCCGCCACCGCCGTGCCGATGAACGCGTAGAGGTCGGTGAGGATGTGCTGGAACGAGCCCTCCACGTTGAGGCTCTGCCGGTTGGCCTTGCTCAGCGACCACGTGGCCAGCAGGTTCACGGCGATGCCGATGAGCGCGACGATCACCACCGCCCCGCCCTCGACCTCCGGCGGGTCGAGCAGGCGGAGCACCGACATCACCGTGAAGAAAACGGCGAGCAGCAGCAGCGTGGCCCCGTTGATGAGGGCGGAGACGATCTCGACGCGCTTGAGCCCGAAGGTGTAGGAGCCCCAGGCGGGGCGTGCCGCGAGCGCCATCGCACCGAGCGACAGGGCGATGGCCGCGGCGTCGGAGACCATGTGCCCCGCGTCCGCGAGCAGCGCCAGCGAGCCGGTGAGGAAGCCGACGACCACCTCGCCGGCCATCAGTCCCAGGATCAGCAACAGGGCGATCCACAGGTACCGCCGGTCCGCGTCCGCGGTGATGCCGTGCGAGTGGCCGCCATGGTCGTGTGTGTTCCCCATGCCGCTCATCATATGCATAGTTGTGCATATGTCAATCGTCCGTCCGTGCCGCCCCGCACCCCACACCCCTCGCACTTCACGAAAACCTCCGCGTGACGCCCCGGGGCGTTATAGATTCGAGATCGTGACCGGCGCCATAGGTGCGCCGGCCACCGCCGTCGTCGGGGACGGCACGCACTGCTCACCTTCCGGAATCGTCCAGGCCGGCCGCGTCCGCACGGCCCCGCGACAGATCGGAGCACCCCTGTGTCCCGAAAGCACGCTGCATCCCGAATGACCACCGTGAAATCTGCGACCCCCGCGCCCCTCCGCCGCCGCACGCCCCGGCACCGCGCGCCCCGCAAGCCCGTCGTCGTCCCCGCCCTCCGCCGTGCCGCCATCGGCGCGGCGGTGACGGCCGTCGCCGTCACCGCCCCGGCCACCGCGGCCCTCGCCGCGCCCTCGTCCAGCCTCGGGTCGGAAAGCCTCGGGTCGGGCAGCGCCGGGTCGTCCGGCAGCACCGGGTCGCTGGGGTCGCTCGGCTCGGCCGGATCCACCGGCAGCATCGGGGAGCGTGCGGGCGCGCTGCCCATCCCCAGCCCCCGCGGACTCGTCGCGCTCGGCGCCGCCATGACGCAGGTGGGCAAACCCTACGAGTGGGGCGCCGAGGGCCCGAACAGCTACGACTGCTCCGGCCTGGTGTGGTGGGCCTACCGGCAGCTGGGCATCGACATCGGGCGCACCACGTTCGACCAGATCCACGACGGCGTCCCTGTTCCGCTGAACAATATCCAGCCGGGCGACCTCATCATCTTCCGCGAGAACAACACGCACATCGGCATCTACGCGGGCTTCGGTCAGGTGTGGAACGCCTACGACTACGGCGTGCCCATCGGGCTCACCCCGCTCGCCGACGAGCCGCCGATCCACATCGTGCGCCGGATCTACTGAGCCGCGCCCGGCACGACCAGGGGAAGGAAGATCTCGTCGACGATCTCCGCGAGCACCTCCTCCGGCACCGGCCGGAACGTCATGAAGTACTCGTGGCGGAGCAGCGCGAAGGGCAGGTCGGCGATGCGCGGCGTCAGCTTCGCGGCGTCGACCTCCCCGCGCTCCCGCGCCCGGTCCAGGATGACGTCCACCGACGTCGCCCGGTCTCCGATCAGCTCCGCCCGGAGCTCGGAAGGCGACATCCCGATGTCCTCGAAACTGCTGGTGACCAGCACCGACAGTAAAGCGGTGACATTGCTGCGGCCGGAGTTCGCGCCGCGCAGCACGGCGAGAAGATCGCCACGGACGCCGCCGGTGTCCGGCACCGACGGCACGTGCACCGCGCCGCGGTGCCGGATCGTCGCACGGAAGAGCTCCTCGCGGGTCCGCCACCGCCGGTAGAGCACCGGCTTGCTGGTGCGTGCCCGCGCCGCGACGGCCTCGATGGTGAACCTGCCGTAACCTTCGGCCACGAGCTGGTCCCACGCCGCGTCGAGGATCGCGCGCTCGAGCTCGGCGCCGCGCCGCCGCGACGGACCGCTGCCGCCCATCGTCTCCCCCTCACTGTCGCAGTTGCCCGTCACCACGGTTATCGCCCGTCGACGCGATCGGGTTCCCCTGCTGGTGCGAGCGCCGCACGGCGGAATGCCAACGCGGGGATCAGCGCCAGGACGGTGAGGGCGGTCGTCCACCAGAATACGTAGTGGAACGCCGCCTCGGCTCCGAGATCCGCGCGGGACTGGAGGATCACGGCGACGAGGGCGGCCCCGAACGAAGCCCCGATCTGCTGCGTGATGCGGGTGAGCATCGTGGCGTGCGGCATCTGCTCGTACGGAACATCCGCATACGCGGCCATGATCGGGGCCATGACCACCGCGCCCACCCCGAGCCCGCGGACGAACAGCACCGCGCCGAGCCACCACTGGCCGGTGTGCGCGCCGGCGAAGGCGAACGGCACCGTCCCCGCCGCCGTCACCAGGAACGCGCCGACCGTCACCCACCGCGGCCCGATGCGCGCGGCCAACCGTGCGGCGATGACGCGGGCGAACAGCGCGCCGACGCCCATGGGGATCAGCTGGAACGCGGTCTCGAGGACCGTCGCCCCGCGCAATTGCTGCCAGTACAACGGAAGGAGCACCATGCCCGCATAGAGCACCGCCCCCGCGGTGAACAGCACGATCGAGGCGACGGACAGGGAGCGGCCGGACAACAGGGTGACGTCGACGAGCGCACGTCCCCGGCGCCGGATCGACCAGCATGTGAACGCGACGAGCAAGGCGAGCGCGCCGAGCAGCGGAAGCCACGTGCCGGTGCGCGCGAAATGCGCGCCGGAAGCGAGGTTGGACAGCCCCAGCACGAGGCCGGCCAGACCGGGACCGAGCAGGCTCAGGCCCACGACGTCCAGCTTGCCCGCCCCGCCGTCCCGCGCGGGCGGATCCGGCGCGAGCATCCGCCACGCCAGGACCACCCCCACCGAGACCACCGGCACGTTGATCAGGAAGATCCACCGCCAGCTCAGCTGGCTGAGGATGACCCCGCCGAGCACGGGGCCCAGGATCGGCCCGAGCGCGAGCGGCACGGTCACCGCCGTCACCGCCTTGCTCATGACCTTGCCGCCGGCCGTACCCACCGACTGCACGGCGAGGGTCTGCATCAGCGGCATCATCACCCCGGCACCGAGCCCCTGGAACGCGCGGAAGGCGATCAGGCTGCCCGCGTTCCACGATGCGGCGCACGCCGCCGAGGCCACGACGAACACCAGCAACGCGGCGATCCAGGCCCGCTTCCCACCCAGGCGGGCCTGCGCCCAGCCGCTCATCGGCACCGCGACCGCCACCGCCAGCAGGTACGCGGTCACCACCCACTGGATCGTGCCGGTCGACGTCCCGAGCGCAGTGGTCAGCCTGTCCAGCGCGATCGTGACCACCGTGGAGTCGAGTATCGCCGCGGCACCACCGAAAACCAGTACGGACAGCGTCTTGCGGGTCGACGGTGACAAGCGCTCATCGGAGGCCGGCGGCGACGTCCTTGTGCGGGTGGTCATGGCTGCACCCCGTCCCTCATTAGGATACGTATTCGTACCTTATTGACGGTATGCCGATGCGTTAGGAAACGCAATAAGTATCTTGTTGCCGGCAACGGCTGCACCCCCGACAGGGTGGTGACCCGCTTCGTCCGCAGTTTGCGGGTGGGATGCCCGGCGCCTCACCTCATCGCCGCCACAACGGCCGCGGTCGCGTCGGCGATCAGGGCGTCCTGCGACTGCGCGTCCCGATCCTGCTGCCGATCCGACAGTACGGCGAGCACGATCGGTGCGCCCCGGTCCGGCCACACCACCGCGATGTCGTTGCGCGTGCCGTAGTGGCCGGCGCCCGTCTTGTCCGCCACCGTCCAGCCGGCGGGTATTCCCGCGCGGATGTACTCGTCACCGGTCGTGTTAGCGACCATCCACTCGACGTATCGCGCCCGCCGTTGCGGTGCCAGCCAATCGCCGAGCGCGAACCCCCGCAGGTCCTCGGCGAGTACACGCGGCGTGCTGGTGTCGCGGACATCGCCGGGCACCGCCGAATTCAGCGCGGGCTCGATGCGGTCGACGTTCGTGGTCGCGTCGCCCCGTGCGCGCAACCGCCGTTGCAGCTCCGCCGGGCCGCCCAGCCGCTCGAGCAGCAGGTTGGCCGCCGTGTTGTCGCTCTGCGTGAGCATGGCCGCCACCAGGTCGCGCACCGTCATCCCGGTGGCCACGTGCTGCGACGTCACCGGGGCGTAGTCCAGCAGGTCCGCATCGGTGTATCGGGCCGTCTGCGCGAGGTCCTCGTCCGATGCGCCGGCGAGCACCGCCCCGGCCAGCAGCGCCTTGTAGGTGGACGCGTAGGCGAACCGTTCGTCGACCCGGTGGCCCACGACCTGCCCGGTCCCCGTGTCCACGGCGTACACGCCCAGGCGTGCGCCGTACTTGCGCTCCAGCGCGCCGAATTCCGCGGCCGGGTCCTGTTGCTCCGCGGCAGCGGCGGCCGCTGCCGCCGGTCCCGGGGTCCGCTCCTGCGTCGGGGTCTCCTGCGCACCGCAGCCGACGAGCAGCGCCGCCGACACGGCGAGCGATGCGCAGAGTCCGAGTCGTCCTTTTCCGTCCATGGCGAGCAGCGTGCCCGCGCCCGCTGATGCACGCAAAGGCCGGATTGCACCGTAGTATGCGTTCTCGGCATGATGGCTGATCATGGATCTGGTCAGCGCGTGCCGCGTCTTCGTGCAGGTGGCCGAGCGGGGCAGCGTCACCGCCGGTTCCGCCGCAATCGGCATGCCGCAGCCGGCCGCCAGCCGCCGGATCGCCGCCCTGGAACGGCACCTGGGCGCCGCGCTGTTCGACAGGTCCGGCCGCGCCATGGTGCCGACGCCGTTCGGCCGCGCCATGATGGGCCCGGCCGAACGTCTTGTGCGGCTAGCGGACACCCTGGAGATCGACGCCGAGCAGGCGCGGCTGGAGCCGGTGGCCGTCGCCGTGCCGGAGGGGTGCCCGGCCCGCAGCCTGGTGATGCTGCACCGCGCCGCGCACGTGCACGGCGTCGTGCTCGATCTGCGCCCCGCCCACCGGGCCGCACGCACCGCCGCGCTCGACGGGGGCCGGGTGCGCGCCGCGCTGATGCCGGCGGCGCCGGACCGCGCCGCCTGGCAGGTGCCGCTGGGCGTCGCCACCGCCGACGACGAGGGCTCCGGCCCACTGCGCATAGAATCGTTGCGCCCCGGGCGCGGCACGGCCGCTGCCCGCACGGTGCACATTCCACCGGAGGACGACGTGCCCCACATCAGCGACCGGCTCGCCCGGCTCGGCCACCGCGCCGCCCTGTCGCCCGCGCAGTTCACCGTCGGCTCCTCCCCTGTCGACGCCGCGTCCGCGGCCCTCCGGTCCGGGGGGATGCTCCTGTGCTCCGCCGCCGACGCCGACGAGCTCGGACTGTCCTGGCGCCCGCTGCACGACCAGGCGATCCGCCGTGGCTACGCACCCGTCGCCCGGCATGCGGGCGACCGGCGCCTGCTTCGGGACGTGTTGGGGGACGAGGTCGGCCGGTGCCTCGGCGCGCTTCCGGGGAGCGGGGAGCGGTGAACACGACGCGCCTGCTGCACCGGCTCGGCCTCGACATGGAGCGGGCCGGCCTGCGCGGCCGGTTCCTCGTCCGAGATCTGGACGGCGGCGCCGAGATCGGTCTCGGGTCCGACGCCGAGATGCCGATCGCCTCCCTGGTCAAGGTGCCGCTGGCGGTGGCCGTGCTGCACGCCGTGCACACCGGTCGCCTCGACGGCGCCCGGATGGTCGACGTCCTGCCCGACCCGGCAGGTCCGCGGCCCGGCCCCGGCGGGACCAGTGGGTTCCGCCGGCCCAGCCGCATCGCCGTCGACGACCTCGTGCACCTGGCCCTCACCGTCTCCGACAACGCCGCGGCCGACGCGCTGTTCACCCTGGTGCCGCCGGACGAGGTCACCGCGCACCTCCGCGGGCTCGGCGTCGACGGGATCACGGTCCGTCATCGCACACGCGATCTCGGCGACACGCCCGCGGCACGCCTGGGGCCGGACGACGCGCTCCTGGCGCAGGAGCTGGCCATCCGATCCGGCTCGCCCGCGCACGGGCACGCCATCGCCCAGCTCGATGTCGCGTCCGCCAACACCGGCACGGCGGGCGCGTTCGCCGACCTGCTGGGGATGCTCTGGCGCCCGTCGACGGTCCCGGCGCCGGTCGCCGCGCAGATGCGCGCGCACATGGCGCGGAACATGATCCGCAACCGGCTCGCCCCCGACTTCGACTCCGACGCGACCACCTGGTCGTCGAAGACCGGCACGATACTGCACTACCGGCACGAGGCCGGCGTCGTCGAGCACGACGACGGTGCCGCGTTCGCCGTCGTCGCCATGACCGCCTCGTCGGTGCCTGCCGCCGCGCAGCCGGCCGCCGAGGCCGCGATGGCCGGGGTCGCCCGCGCGCTGCACGACCGGCTGCGGGACGGATAGCAGCCGGGTGCAGACCGGTGGTCCCCGCTACGCCCGGCGCAGCAGGTACACGTCCATCACCCACCCGCGTGCGGCCTTCGCGCGGGCCCGCGCGGCGCGGATGGCGGGAAGCACTTCGGCCAGCCGCCCGGCCACCAGCTCCTCGTCGTCCGTGCCCAGGTTGGCGCCCCAGTGGATGTCCCACTCGCCGGGCAGGCCGGCGCAGGCGAGTCCGCCGTCGAGCATGACCGCCAGGTCGTCCGCGCCGCCCGCCGCGTCGGCCGCCAGCCGACGGCCCGTGGTGACGAGCACCGCTCCGCCGATCCTGTTGAGCACCAGCCGGTGCCGCGCGGCCAGCAGGGTCAGGCTGCTGACCCCCGGGATCACCTCGTAGTCCAGGTCCGCGCCCAGGACGCGCGCCCGCTCGAGCACGCGCACCGCCGAGTCGTACAGCGCCGGATCGCCCCACACCGGCACCACCGCGGTCCCGCCGTCGGGCAGCGCCCCTGTCAGGGCGTCCGCCCAGGCGCGTGCACGGGCGGCATGCCAGTCCTGCACCGCGACACCGTATTCGGCGTCGTCGCGCGGTGCGCGGTTCCGCGGCGGATCCGTCACCCGCACCATCCGGCGGCCTGGGCCGGTGCGGTGCCGCGCGATGACCGCCTCACGCAGGCGCACCAGATCGCCGGCGCCCGCGGCGCCGCCGCTGCCGTCCTTGTCCGTCACCAGGAAGACGTCCGCCGCGTTCAGCGCGCGGACCGCCTCGACCGTCACCTGGTCGAGGCCGCCCGCGCCGATGCCGACGACCAGGACCCGGCGACGGGCGCCCGCCGGGCCGGTCACCCCCGATCCTCCAGGTCCCCTTCGACCTCCAGGTACGCCCGGCGCATCGCGTCGAGCGTGGCCGGGTCCGGCTCGGCCCACAGTCCGCGGTCGGCCGCCTCGGTGAGCCGCTCGATGATGCCCTGCAGCGCCCACGGGTTCGCCTCGCGCAGGAAGTCCTGGTTCACCGTGTCCAACGCGTAGTTCTGCGCCAGCGACTCGTACATCCAGTCGGGCACCACGGACGCGGTGGCGTCGTAGCCGAAGAGATAGTCGACGGTGGCCGCCATCTCGAAGGCCCCCTTGTAGCCGTGCCGGCGCATCGCCGCCATCCACCGCGGGTTGACCACCCGGGCCCGGAACACGCGCGCGGTCTCCTCTCCGAGTGAACGCGTGCGCACCGCGTCGGGGCTGGTCGAATCGCCGATGTAGGAGCGCGGCGCGCGGCCCGTGAGCGCGCGGACCGTCGCGATCATCCCGCCGTGATACTGGAAGTAGTCGTCCGAGTCGGCGATGTCGTGCTCGCGGGTGTCTGTGTTCTTGGCCGCCACGGCGATCCGCGCGTAGTTGGCGCGCATGTCGTCGGCCGCCGGCGCGCCGTGCAGGCCGCGCCCGTAGGCGAATCCGCCCCACGCGGTGTACACCTCGGCGAGGTCGCGGTCGTCGCGCCAGTTGCCGGACTCGATCACCTGCAGGATGCCCGCCCCGTAGGCACCGGGCTTGGAGCCGAAGATGCGGGTGCGGGCGCGGCGCTCGTCCCCGTGCGCGGCGGTGTCCGCCCGGACGTGGGCGCGCACGAAGTTGTCCTCATCGGACTCCTCCAACCCCGCGACGAGCGCGAACGCGTCGTCGAGCAGGTCGATCACGTGCGGGAACGCGTCCCGGAAGAACCCGGAGATGCGCACCGTGACGTCGATGCGCGGGCGGCCCAGCTCGGCCAGGCCCACCACGTCCAGGCCCGTGACCCGCCGGGACTCCGCATCCCAGCGGGGCCGCACGCCCAGAAGCGCGAGCACCTCGGCGATGTCGTCGCCCGCGGTGCGCATGGCCGAGGTGCCCCACGCCGACAGGCCCACCGAGGCCGGATAGCCGCCGGTCTCCGCCAGGTACCGCTGCACCAGCGATTCCGCCATCGCCTGCCCGGTCTCCCACGACAGCCGCGACGGGATCGCCTTGGGGTCGACGGTGTAGAAGTTGCGCCCCGTCGGCAGCACGTTGACCAGCCCGCGCAGCGGCGACCCCGACGGCCCGGCCGGAACATACCCGCCGCCGAGGGCTCGGAGCACCGCGTCGATCTCGTCGGTGGTCCGGGCCAGCCGCGGCACGATCTGCTCCGCCGCGAACTCCAGCACCCGCACCGTCTCCGCCGCGTCGGCGCCCGGCACCCGGGACACCTCCTGGGCCGCGACGATCCCCGACGCCGCCGATCGGTCCCACCCGGCGTCCTCCATCGCCTGCACCAGCGCGCGGGCCCGGGACTCCGCGGCGTCGACGGCGGCGAGATCCGCTCCCGCCGCGAGGCCCAGCGCGGACCGCAGCCCCGGGAGCGCGTGCGCGGTGCCGCCCCACACCTGCGCCGCGCGCAGCATCGACAGCACCAGGTCCACGCGCTGGCCCGGATCCGGCGCCTGGCCGAGCACGTGCAGGCCGTCGCGGATCTGCGCGTCCTTGATCTCGCACAGCCAGCCGTCGACGTGCAGCAGCATGTCGTCGAACGCCTCGCCCTCGAGCTCCTCGTCGATGCCCAGGTCCTGGTCCATCTTCGCCGCGCGCAGCAGCGTCCAGATCTCCTGGCGGATCGCCGGCAGCTTTCCCGGGTCCATCGCTGAGATGTTCTGGTGCTCGTCCAGCAGCTGCTCCAGGCGGGCGATGTCGCCGTAGGACTCGGCGCGCGCCATCGGCGGGATGAGGTGGTCGACGATGGTGGCATGTGCGCGGCGCTTCGCCTGTGCGCCCTCGCCCGGGTCGTTCACCAGGAACGGGTAGATCATCGGCAGGTTCGCCAGCGCCGCGTCGGTGGCGCACGCGGCCGACGGCGCCGCGTTCTTGCCGGGCAGCCACTCGAGGGAGCCGTGCTTGCCCAGGTGCACCACCGCGTGCGCGCCGAACCCGCGCTCGACCCACTTGTACGCGGCCAGGTAGTGGTGGCTGGGCGGCAGGTCCGGGTCGTGGTAGATCGCCACCGGGTTCTCGCCGAACCCGCGCGGCGGCTGGATCATGAGCACCACGTTCCCGGCGCGCAGGGTGGCCAGCACGATGTCGCCGCCGTCCGCGGCGTCGCCGGACTCGTCGACGAACAGCGTGCCGGGCGCCTCGCCCCACGCCGCGCGCATGGCGCCGGTGAGGCCGTCCGGAAGCTCGGCCGTCCACTCGCGGTACTGCCCCGCAGTCACACGCACCGGGTTGCCCGCCAGCTGTGCGGCGGTGAGCCAGTCCTCGTCCTGCCCGCCCGCGTCGATCAGCGCGTGGATGAGCCGATTGCCGGCCGCCGTGTCGTCGCTTTCGGGGCCGTCAGGTCCGTCCGCGCCGTCGAGGGCGAGCCACGGGCGCTCGGACTCCTCGCCCAGGTCGTACCCGGCCGCGGCGAGCGCGCGCAGCAGACGCACCGCGGAGACCGGGGTGTCCATGCCGACGGCGTTGCCCACCCGCGCATGCTTCGTCGGGTAGGCCGAGAGCATCACCGCGATCCGCCGCTCGCCCACCGGCACATGCCGCAGCCGGGCGTGGGCGGCCGCGATCCCCGCCACCCGTCGGCACCGCTCCGGGTCGGTGACGTACCGGGGCAGGCCGTCGTCGTCGAACTCCTTGAACGAGAACGCGGTGGTGATGATGCGACCGTCGAACTCGGGCACCGCGATCTGCGAGGCCGCGTCCATCGGCGAGACGCCCTCGTCGGACCCGGCCCAGGTCTCGCGGTCCCACGTCAGGCACAGCCCCTGCAGGATCGGGATGTCGAGCGCGGCCAGGTCGTCGACGTCCCACACCTCGTCGTCGCCGCCGGCCTGCGCGTGCGCGGGGCGCGTGCCGCCCGCCGCCAGCACCGTGACCACCAGCGCGTCCAACGTGGACAGCGCCTCGAGCAGGTCGGCGGGCGGGGTGCGCAACGACGCGCAGAACACGGGCACCGGCTCGGCGCCCTGCTCCGCGACGGCCCGGGCCAGGTCGGTGACGAACCGCCGGTTGCCGCTGACGTGATGGGCCCGGTAGTACAGGATCCCGACCCGCGGGCGGTCGCCGTCCGGGGCCGCGGCGCCGGGAGCCCGCCACTCGCCCAGTCCCCACTCGGGCAGTTCCCGCGGCGGCGCGAAACCCTCGCCGGTGAGCAGCACCGTGTCGGTGAGGAAGGCGTGCAGCTGGGCGAGGTTCTCCGGCCCGCCGAAGGCCAGGTACCGGTGCGCCTCCGCCGCGGTGCCGACGGGAACCGTCGAGTGCCCCATCAGCTCCGCGTCCGGGGCCTGCTCGCCGCCGAGCACCACCACCGGGACGCCCCGTGCCAGCACCGCGTCGAGCCCGTCCTGCCAGGACCGGGCGGAACCGAGGATGCGCACCACCACCAGCGCGGCGCCGTCGAGCAGCCTGTCGAGCGAGCCGGGCCCGGTGCCGGCGACGTCGGTGCGCGCGGGATTGCCCAGCGCGAAACCGGCGCCGGAGGCGCGTGCGGACAGCAGGTCGGTATCGGACGTGGACAGCAGTGCGATCCGCGTCATGGCAGCCGCCAGGACATGTCGATTCTCCAAAACCCTCGTGGACACAATCAGGCCACGGTCGGTCTCCTGGCTTACGGATCGACGCCCCGCGCACGACCTTCCCAGGCGCTGCGCGCCCAGTGGTCCCCGCCGCCGTGGCATGCACCCGGGCGGCGGGGGAGTCCGCGGGACTCCCCGATGACAGTGGCGAGGGCCGCGCCGGATTCACACCGGCTTCCCGTTCACCATGGCTTCGATGAGCGTAAACCACGCCGTCCAGGCGCCTGCACGCCTGTGCCACTATGTGCCGGTGCTCCCTCCCCCTCCCCGGTCCGGCGCGGCCGACCGCTGCCCCGGACTGCTGCGCCCGCACCACGCCGACGACGGCGCGCTGGTGCGGCTGCGCGTGCCCGGGGGTGCGCTCACCGCAGAGATGTTCGCAGCTTTGCGAAGCGTTTCCGACGAGTTCGGCGATGGACGGATTCACCTCACTTCGCGCGCCAACGTGCAGTTGAGAGCCTTGCCGACCGGCCCCGACGGTCAGCTGCCCGGTCGGATCGTCGACGTTCTGCGAACGGCGGGTCTGCTGCCCTCGCCGCGCCACGAGCGGGTGCGCAACATCGTCTGCTCGCCCCTGTCCGGGATCGCCGGCGGCCGCGCGGACGTGCGCGGGCTCGCCGGCGCACTCGACCGCACCCTGTGCGCGGACCCCGGGCTGGCCGCGCTGCCGGGGCGTTTCCTGTTCGGCATCGACGACGGCCGCGGCGACGTCGCGGGGATGGGCTGCGACGTTCTCGCGCTCGCCGAAACTCCCGGGCGCGCCCGCATCGTCGCCGGCGACCTGGCGGGCCCGGCCGTGCCGTTGCACGCGGTGCCCGGCGCGCTCATCGCCCTCGCACGGGGATTCGCCGGTGCCGCCGACGGGCGCTGGCGGGTGCGCGAACTCCCCCGCCGCGGGGCGGAACTCCTCGACGGTCACGCCACCGGAACACTGCCGTACGCCCCCGCGCCCGCGATGGCGTACGGTGCGCTTCCCGGCGGGGCGCTGTCGGTGCTGGCGCCGCTGGGCGTGCTCACCCCGGAGCAGGGCGACGCGCTCGCCGCTGCGGCCGGCGGCGACGGAACGCTCATCGTCACGCCATGGCGCGGGATCGTCGTGGTGCCGCAGGAGGCCCCCCGGTGCGGCGCGCTCGCCCGGCTCGCCGACTCCGGCCTGGCGACCACGGCCGACTCCCCGTGGACCCGGGTCACCGCGTGTGTCGGCGCCCCCGGCTGCGCCAAGTCCGCCGGCGACACCCACGCGGCCGCCCGGGCCGCGGCCGCCGGCCCGCCCGGCCAGGTCTCATCCGGCCCCTTCCAGACCCTCCCAGCCCACGTCACCCTCCCCGTCCACGTCGTCGGCTGCCCCCGCGCATGCGGCGCACCGCGCGGCCCCCACACCCTCCTCCAGTTAGGGAGCAGAAAGTGACCCAGTCCCACGTGATCCGGCGTCCCACCCGCAGGTACGACTACGTCGCCGACGGCGCCGGAATCTACGCGCGCTCGTTCGCCACCATCCGCGCGGAGACGGACCTGCGCCGCATCCCCGCCGACGCCGAGAAGGTGGCGGTGCGCATGGTGCACGCCGCCGGCCAGACCGACCTGACGCGCGACCTCGACATCGCGCCCGGCCTCGTCGCCGCCGCCCGCAGCGCCTTGCGCGGCGGCGCGCCGATCCTGTGCGACGCGCACATGGTGGCCTCCGGCATCACCCGGAAACGACTGCCCGCAGGCAACGACGTGGTGTGCACGCTGCGCGACGAGCGGGTGCCCCCGCTCGCGGCCGAGTGGGGCACCACGCGTTCCGCCGCCGCCGTTTCGCTGTGGGCGGATCGGCTCGCCGGCGCCGTCGTCGCCGTCGGCAACGCCCCCACCGCGCTGTTCCACCTGCTCGAGCTGCTCGACGACGGCGCCCCGCCGCCCGCCGCGATCGTCGGCATCCCCGTCGGCTTCATCGGCGCGGCCGAGTCCAAGCGCGCCCTCGCCGACCACCTCGCCGGGATCCCCTACCTGACGGTGCACGGCCGGCGCGGCGGCTCCGCGATGGCGTCCGCCGCGGTCAACGCACTCGCCCAGGAGGAAGAATGAGCCGCCCCGGCAGCGCAGGCCTGCTCTACGGCGTGGGGGTGGGCCCCGGCGACCCCGAGCTGATCACCCGCAAGGCCGCCCGGATCATCGCGGGCGCGGATGTCGTCGCCTACTATTCCGGCACCCACGGACGGTCCATCTCCCGCACCATCGCCGGCGACCTGGTGCCCGCCGGCGCCATCGAGGAGAAGCTCGTCTACCCGGTGACCACCGGCACCGCCGCGCACCCCGGCGGGTACGAGGCGGCGATCGCCGAGTTCTACGACGCCGCGGCCGCCAGGCTCGCGGAGCACCTGGCCGCCGGCCGCACGGTGGCCGTGCTCTGCGAGGGCGACCCGATGTTCTACGGCTCCTACATGTACCTGCACGACAGGCTGGCCGGCCGGTTCGTCGCCGAGGTGGTCCCGGGCGTGACCAGCGTGTCCGCCGCCTCCGCCGCGGCCGCGCAGCCGCTGGTGCGCCGCGACGACGTGCTCACGGTCCTGCCCGGCACCCTGCCCGCGCCCGAGCTGGCCCGCCGGCTGGCCGACACCCAGGGCGCCGCGATCATGAAGCTGGGGCGCACGTTCCCCGCGGTGCGCTCGGCGCTCGCGCAGGCGGGCCGGCTCGACGGCGCGGTGTATGTGGAGCGGGCGTCGACGGGAGAGCAGCGCATCGCACCCGTGCGCGACGTGGACCCGGAGCGGGTGCCGTACTTCTCCGTCGTCCTCACCGGTGGCGACGACGTGCGCAGGGCCGGGGAGAAGGGCGCGCTGACCTCCGGCGTCGCGGGCACCCCCCAGTCCCGCACGGTCCCGGCCGCCGCCGCACCCGGGCCCGCGGAACTGCTGGTCATCGGCCTGGGGCCCGCCGGCGACGCGTGGCTGACCCCCGAGGCCGCCGGCGCCCTCGCCTCCGTGCGCCACGTCGTCGGCTACGGGCCGTACGTCGACCGGGTCCCGGTGCGCCCCGGCCAGCAGCGGCACGCCAGCGGCAACACCGTCGAGCTGGACCGGTCGCGCCTGGCCCTCGACCTGGCGCTGGCCGGCGAATCGGTCGCCGTGGTCTCCGGCGGGGACGCCGGCGTGTTCGGCATGGCGGCCGCCGTGTTCGAGGCCGCCGCCGACCCCGCCTACAGCGCCGTCCCCGTCCGCGTGCTCCCCGGCGTGTCCGCGTTCCAGGCCGTGGCCGCGCGCGCCGGCGCCCCGATGGGCGGCGACTTCGCGGTGCTGAGCCTGTCCGACCGGCTCAAACCCTGGGAGGTCATCGAACGCCGGCTGCGCGCGGTGAGCGCCGCCGACATGGCGCTGGCGATCTACAACCCTGCGTCCCGCTCGCGCACCGGGCAGATCGCGCGCGCCCGCGCGGTGCTCGTCGACGAGCGCGGCGCGGCCACCCCCGTCGTGGTGGGCCGCTCGGTGGGCCGCGCCGGGGAGTCGCTGGAGGTCACGACGCTCGGGGAGCTCGATCCGGCCGCGATCGACATGCGCTGTCTGCTCATCGTGGGCTCGTCCGCCACCACGGTGACGCCGGGCGGCCGGGTGTGGACTGCGCGGTCGGTGCCTGCGGGCGACCGGCCGCGGCCCTGACACAAGATCCACATTCTGTGGCCCCCGGACGGTGGGAAACCACCGTCCGGGGGCCACAGAATGTGGAGTTCGTGTCACCGCCCCCTACCGCGGCGGGTACAGCCGGCCCGCCAGCGCCGTCTTCGCCGCCACCGCGGCCCGCCGGCGCTCGGGGGTGAATCCGCCGGCGGTCGGCCGGGCCGGGAGCGTGTCGCCGTCCGTCACCAGCGTCCAGCGGGAGCCGGCGTCCAGCAGTGAGCGGTGCTTGACCTCGTAGTACCCGGGTTCGGTCGCGACCGCCACGCCCGCGGCGCCGGCCGCGGCCGCCACCAGGTGCAGGTGGAACCGGGTGCTCAGCCACGTCTGCCCCGCCCGCGCCGGCACCCCGTGGTGCCACAGGTCCCGGAACGGCACGAACCGCGCCCCGTCGAGTCGCTCACCCAGCCGCTCGTACACCAGACGGTCCTTGCCGGGGATGCCCTCGACCACGGTGACCGCCGCGCCCGGGACCTCCCAGGAGTCGAGCACCCGCCGCGCCCAGTGGGCCACCGCATCCGCCCCCGTCCGCCCGTCGCCGGCGAAGTGCTCGGTCAGGTCGGACTGCAGACACAGCACCACCCCGGCGTCCGGCACCGGTTCCCGCGGGGCTGCTCCAACAGCACAGTCCACCCCCAGCCACGCGTCGTCGCCGGTGCGCGAGGCCCCCGGCACGCCGGCCAGCGCCTCGAACGATGCGCGGTCGCGCGTGTCGAACACCGCGAACGCCCGGGCCGCGTCCACCAGCGCCTCCCACGGGGCGGTTTCCGCAGTGGGCATGAGCCCCTGCCCCGTCGCGGTGGCCCGGATCCCGAACCGCCGCGCCAGCGCCGCCATCGCCGTGACGAGCGCCGTGTGGTGCGGCCACACCGCGTTGAGATAGCCGCCGCCGAGCAGGTGCAGCGTGTCGGCCCGCTGCAGCAGGGCCACGCCCTCGTCGATGCGCGGCTCGGCGCCCAGGGTCACCGCCGCGTGCGCGCACCACTCCCACACCGGCCCCGGGCGCGCGTTCTCGGCGGCGAGCCCGATCATCCGCCACAACGTGTCCACGTAGGTCACGCGCGGGTGGGCGCCGCGCAGCAGCAGCGCGGCCTGGCCGGGGGTGTGGCAGTCGAGCACGACCTCGTCGTCGGGGCGCACGCGCGCCAGGTGCTCGAGCCACGTGCGCGCGATGAGCTCGTCCCCGTAGTTGGGGTGCCCGGCGGGCGAGACCAGGTAGTGGACCCGCCCCGACGGGCCGCCGCCGAGCATCCGGGCCGCCCGCGCCCGCCACCGTGTGCGCATCTGCCCGACCGTACCGGGATTCCGGAGGCCGCGGCCTTGTGATGCCGGTCCTGCCGGGTCAGGCCTCGCCGCGGTGCAGCATGCTGACGACGAAGTCCGAGGCCGGCGTCCACGGCTGCAGGTCCCAGGTGCCGAACCGCTGCCGCACACGCAGCCCCGCCGCCGCCACGTGCTCGTCGAACTCCTCCACCGTGAGCGTGCGGCCCATGCCGAAGCCGACGACG